>CANMCY010000017.1 GCA_947496375.1 Flavobacteriales bacterium | reverse complement strand
GGAGATGTGGTCTGCCGGACGGGTCCAGTAGTAGCGGTAAGGGGCTTTGGCAAACAGCACCAATGGTTGCAGACGCATGTTGGTTTTGTAGCATGCGAATGTGTCCTTGGTTGCCAGTATGGCCGTGGGGGGATTCGGTAGTATGATGGTATCACGGTAAATCGTGGGACAGTTATCAGAGTTGTTTACTGTGTGCACCATGATATACTTACCGCCGTATTTATAACGGAATGTATCGGTTTTGCGGGTTGAATAAAAGTATTCCTTGCTGCCCAGACTGTCGCGAAGGCTCCAGCGATAGGTAGGAATACCCTTAAATCCGGCAGGTACACTGGCCTCCCAGGCAAAACGGCCGCACTTGAGCGTGGTGTACTTACGGGTGCTAAAGGCGCGGGGATTTACCTTCACCTTAAAACCTCGAATGGCCTGTGAGGGTTTGGGGCAGTGGTCATCGGTGGCAGTTACCGTAAACGAATACGATACATCACTGGCCTGTCCAACCTTGGTTTGCCAGCAGAATTCTGCCTGCTTTTCGCGGTCCTTGGGGTTCAAAACCGTAAATGTAGCGCCCGGAATACCCCGGTTCCACTTCATCTGAACCGTATCAGGGACGGTCTGGTATGGGGTAAACGTTTCGTCTTTGCCGTCTATTTTAAAACAGATTTTATCGCCTTCACACACCTTGTTTGTTACAGGACCTTCAATCGTGGGAGATTTATTGTAGCCGCAATCGTCTTTAACAATCAGCTGCATATCTCTTCGGGTTCTTCCGACGACTATCCATTTGGAAGTTGCACTATCTCTTCGATATTCCGTTATTTCAATTACCACAATTCCCACCTCATCGCATTTTGTAGGTGTGAAAATAATGTCACCGGAACTGGTATCCAGGAAGAAACCTCGAGGGGGCTTGGTACTGGTATTGGGCACACAGTCAACCTTTCCGGGAGGAATGCAATATGGGGTCATTGGGTACCTGGGCGTAAACGGAGACAAGTAGTTTACGCTGGTACTGGGCAATGAATTAATACCGGCAACCAGTTTGTATCCAAAAGAGTCGAAATCGGTGGTATCCATGGCACCATTATTAAAATAGTAGGCCTGGTTACAACACAAGAAACCAATGGGCTCGTTAGACAGTGAAGGACTGGAATTGCACTTTTTAGTCGTTTTGGGAATGTTGCAGATGTTAATCATACAGGTAGACCAGAAGTCATTGTTTCCGGGACCGGTTGTGATGGCTCCGTTTCTGCAACACTGTCCAATGGCGAATGTTACTTCGCAACAATTGGATTTGCCAACGAAATTTTTCAGAGGATTAACACTAAAATCTACCGTTGTCTCGAACGTATGTTCTTCAATCCCCTCCCCTGTGAAACCCGTATTTTGGGGGTTGCAGGGGCGCGATGCAGAAGAACAGCGAGGGGTAACGTCTCGAATCCCGGTACGTGTGATACTGAGGTTGTAGCTACCGCAGGCATTTCCACCGCTAAGTCCACCGAAGGCCTGAAAAGACGGACCTGAGAAAGAAATCCCCCTGCAGTCACGGTAAATTTTGGCGATAATTTTGTACTTCCCATTCCCCAGACATCGATAGGTCATGTCAGCACCCATCATGTGGGAGGCGGAAAGTTTTCCAGATAACCCTATCAAGAGGGCCATTGCAAACAGTATTTTTCTTGTCATACGCAATTTAATTCAACTTGGGTGTTGTGGTTAAATGACACACCTCACCCAATGATTGTTGCCTCAAAAATAAGATTTTTCTGACACAACATCAAAGTATTGATCAAATCAATAATTTTTTGTGGTAAAACCCAATCTTAATATTAGAAATAATTCTTATTTAGCAGTAAGTAATTACTGCAAATTGAGACCAGAATTTGAGTAATTTTGCAACCTACATTCATGAAATATTCATCCATTCCTTCATCTTTATTTGTAAAAAACAGAAAAAAGTTCACAGCCGCCATGAAACCCGGCGCCATTGCGGTTTTTCACAGTAATGATGAGGTTCCCAAAAACGGAGATGCCTATCATAAATTCAAGCAGAACTCAGATTTGTTTTATCTGACAGGTGTAGACCAGGAAGACACCATTTTGGTGCTGTTTCCGGATTGCCCCAATCCGTTGTACAGGGAAATGTTATTCATCAAAGAAACATCAGAGCAAATTGCCATCTGGGACGGCGCCAGACTGATGCCTGAAGAAGCAACGGCAGTAAGTGGAATTGAAAGAATTTTCTGGTATCATGAATTCAAAAAAACCATACACGCAGCATTCTTACTGGCGGAGACCATCTACCTGAACCTCAATGAAAACGATCGTTCAACCGACAATGTTCCTGCCAATCCATTCCGATTTGCGCATGAAATAAAATACCGTTATCCGGCACACAATATAGCCAGGAGCGCACCCATTCTTGCCCAATGCAGAATGGTGAAAGAGCAAGAAGAGATAGACTTGATTACGGAGGCCGTAAACATAACACGAGCTGGATTTGAGCGTTTGTTAACCTTTGTAAAGCCCGGTGTATGGGAATACGAAATTGAAGCAGAGTTAATCCATGAGTTCACACGTCGTCGGTCATCGGGTTTTGCCTTTGACCCTATCATTGGCAGTGGTTCCAGTGCTTGTGTACTCCACTATGTGGAGAATAATAAAATATGCAAAGATGGAGATTTGCTGCTTTTGGATTTTGGAGCTGAATATGCGAACTACAATGGTGATTTGACCCGCTGTTTACCGGTTAACGGAAGATTTACCCCGAGGCAAAAGGCCGTGTACAATGCGGTATTGCATGTTCACAGGGCAGCAGCCGGGTTATTGAAACCGGGTAAAAAACTACCCGAATATCATCAGGAAGTATGTGAAGTAATGTCAGAGCAATTGGTCAATCTGGGTTTGATTACCATGGAAGATGTTAAAAAAGATAAAAGAGCATTTGCCAGGTATTTCATGCATGGAACCAGCCATCATCTGGGATTGGATGTGCATGACGTTATGCATAGGTTTGGAACACTGGAAGCGGGCAATGTACTCACAATAGAACCGGGCATTTACATCCCCGAGGAGGGCATTGGAGTAAGAATTGAAAATGACGTATTACTGAAAAGTGACGGGATCCATGATTTTATGGCAGGTTTGCCGATTGAAGCCGATGAAATAGAGGCCCTCATGAACCGTTAACCGGTTTTTAACTCCAACCTTCTTTGCCTTTAAGCGGCACAAAACGGAAGGGACCAAAAGATTCTTTTTTTAGTGAGCCATCGGGGTTTTTGGTAAACCTAAACATGGTTTGTGAATCCGGCTTATCCCCTATCGGAATAACCAGTCGGCCGTTCACCTGCAGCTGATCTAAGAGGTTTTGAGGCACTTCGGGAGCACCTGCAGTAACAATGATTGCATCGTATGGAGCAAATGCAGGCAGGCCCAGCGTACCATCACCATGAAAACACTGAATTTGATTGTCCAGAATTTTAAGCACTTTGTGGGCCTCTTTCAGCAATGGAAGCACCGTTTCTATGGTATAGACCTGGGCGCCCATTGCCGACAACACACCGGCCTGATATCCGCTACCTGTACCAATTTCAAGCACTTTTACGCCGGGTTTAATCTGCAATAACTGACTCTGAAATGCTACGGTGTAGGGTTGCGAAATGGTTTGTCCGTGACCTATAGGAAATGGTGCGTCTCGATACACAAACTGTTCGAAATCTTTTGGGAAAAACAACTGCCGTGGCACACGTCCTATGGCTTGCAGAACCTGCTCATCGGCAATACCCTTCTGCCTTAATTCATTAACAAGCTGGTTTCGGCGGCCGGCCATAACTGGAGATTCTGAAATAGGTGGGGTTGTGAACATGTGTTAGAAACAGTTATCTGGTATTCCGGTTGGGTGAATGCAATTTTGCTGCAGGGTACAAAAGTACAAAAGCCCACCTTAAATAACTGTATGAAACTGAAAACTGTCATTATAGGCGCACAGCGTAAAGCCGAGATATTTGCCCATCTACTTGACGGAAGCGGACTTTTTGAATTTTGCGGCTACTACGATCCGGATAACGATCAAAATGCAGACGCTGCAGGCAACCTTCTCTATATTTTTGAACTGGCAGAAAAGGCGGATGTTTTCATCATAGACAGGCATGTTCATAATATAGAAGGCAGTATGATTGAAAATCTTACCCGCCTTGGGAAGCACATATTGATGGACGGTTTTTTGATACAGAACATGGGTTTCAACGAGCAACTCATGCGACTGCAATCCGAGAGTGGAAATTGCTTTCACATTGCAAACACGCTGTATAACAAACCCTTATACACCACAGCATCTCAGTATTTACGAAAACCCCGATTTATAAAACTTGAAAAAGAATGTCGCCCCCCTGCCCCCGGTGGTTTTGAACAATGGCTTTTTCGGGAACTTTCACAAGATCTTGATTTGGTCATCAGAACAGCGCAGTGCGGCATTCGTGAAGTCTCTGCCAGGCCCCTTTTTCTTTTCGGTAAAAATCCTGATTTATTGAACATACATATTGAATTTGATAACGATTCTATATGCCACATATCTGCAGGCCGAGCTATTGAACCGGGAACACACCGACTGAAAATATATCAGCAGGACAAGCTTTTCGCCCTTGATTTTTCCGAAAACACCCTCAACGAATACAGACAAACAGAAAACAGAGATCAGCTTACCTTTCTTGAAGATTCTGATAATGAGGCGCAAAAAGAACTTACCCTGATACAGCGCCCGGTAATACCTTTCGATTCCTGGAAAATGGAATTACGGAATTTTGAAGAGAACATAACCAAAGGATTAACCCCGCTGACATCTCTGGAAAATCTGATTGACGTAAACCGTCTATCATCTCTGATTACAGAAAAGGTACAAAGACGCTATCATGAGGTGTAGGCATCTGTAAAATAACTTTTGAGTTCCGTGCAATCCTGTTGTATTTTCGCTGCATGGGATTCCGCGTATTTATACCCGCTCTTTTAGCAGCTCTAATCTTTCTATCGGGCTGCGACCGCGAAACAGAACCCATACCGTCATACATCAGAATAGACTCCGTAAGCGTCAAAACTTTAGCAGGTCAGGGAAACCCGATACATGAAATTTCTGCCTTAAACGTATACATAGATGAACAGTTCATTGGTGTGTATGAAATTCCCTGTACCCTTCCTGTTTTGTTTACGGGAAAACATAAATTATCCGTAATCCCTTCTGTACGGATTAATGGGGTTGTAAATCAGCATGTTGTTCATCGATTATTTAAAAGAGCAGACACCACCATAGATTTAATGGAGGGTAAGATTACGGCGGCGGGCAACATTATACTTCAGTACAAGGATAATATTGAATTTCCATGGGTAGAAGACTTTGAGGATGGCAACAGTGAACTGGTTCGTTTATATTCTGTCAAAGGTGATACTTCGTACATAACTACCGAAGCATTTTCACTGAATGGACGATATGAGGGAAATACCCGATGCATGAAGGTGGTTATTGCCGCTGCTGACACAGCCAAAACTGTTGACATGGCCTCATTTAAGTATTTTGGCAATCTGCCGTTCATGGGTACAGACATCATGCTGGAATTTGACATCAAGACTCCGGTACCTGTTCAGGTAGCCATGATACGAAAGAACAGCAGCGGAAAATTATATCTTCCTTATGTATATTTATTTGAGACAGGTGGAAAATGGAAAAGGTTTTACATCAATCTGATCTATGAGTTATATAACCAGCCGGCGGATACGGAAATACAACTGTTGATCAGTCCCATAAAGACGGAAGAAATCAAAACTGAGCAGATAATATTGATTGATAACATACGTTTTAGTTATCCTAAATGAATCGAAAACTTCAAATATTTCTTCATGTAGTCGCTGACATAGTCTCATCTTCGGGCGCTTGGTTGCTATTTTTTTTATACAGAAAACACATTGTAGAGGCGGTAAAACACGGCTATGATATCCCTGTAAATAACGATCTAAAGCTGTATGCGGGTTTAATTTTCATTCCTGTTATGTGGCTTTTTGTATATGCCGGCAGCGGATATTACCGAAATATATTTCGCAGAAGCCGCCTGCGTGAAGTTGAGCGAACCCTGATTACAGGCATATTGGGCAGTCTGGTCATATTCTTCCTGTTAATACTGGATGACAGTGTTGGAAATTATCGTGACTATTACAAATCGCTTTTTGTTTATTTTTCATTGCATTGTGGCATCACCCTGGTGATGAGGTTGTTGGTTGTTAGCAGAACCATATACAATATCCAGAACAGAAAATGGGGTTACAAAACGCTGCTTATTGGCAATGGCGTTAATGCTTCGAAGCTCTATCAAGAATTATGCGCCGCAAAAAAATCAGAAGGATTTTTTTTGGTGGGATATATTTCCGGTAACAATACTGAACAGTCGCTGATGGCCGATCTTACCTGTCTTGGCAGTATATCTGAAGTATCATCCATTATCAGGCAATACGGGGTGGAAGATGTTATCATTTGCCTGGACGATGAGGAACATGAAAAAGTCCCCGGACTTGTTGACCAGATTCAAAATGAGAAGGTGCATTTGAAAATAATGCCCGACAGTTATGGAATGGTTTTGGGCATGGTTAAAATGAATAACATTTTGGGCGCAATGCTGGTTGAGGTTGATTTTGAAGTGATGCCACAGTGGCAAAAAACAGCCAAGCGTTTTTTTGATATCATCATCAGCATGATAGCCATCCTGATTGGTTTACCTGTTTATCTGATAATTGGAATTCTAATTAAAATTGACAGCAAAGGACCTATATTTTTCCGACAGGAAAGAATCGGTTTTAAGGGCAAACCGTTTTACATCTTTAAATTCAGGAGCATGCGCACGGATGCTGAATTGGCGGGTCCGCAGTTAAGTAGCGAAACAGACCCGCGCAGAACCAGGATTGGCTCTGTTTTACGAAAATCCAGACTTGACGAATTACCTCAATTTATCAATGTGCTTATAGGTGACATGAGTGTGGTTGGACCCCGGCCCGAAAGACAGTTTTTCATCGATCAGATTGTGAAAAAGGCACCATACTATGTGAGATTACACAGAATTAAACCCGGTATCACCAGCTGGGGACAGGTTAAGTTTGGCTATGCTGAGAATGTTGATGAAATGGTTGAGCGAATGAAATACGACATATTGTACCTGGAGAACATGAGTTTAGGCCTTGATATAAAAATCATGATTTACACGGCGCTAATTATGATTCAGGGTCGCGGGAAATGAAAAATTTACCTGTGTAGAACTATCACTTTTTTCCCTAACCCTGACTATCTGAACAGAATGGAATTTATTTTGAAGGAATGGTATGAAAACAAAAATCCATTTAAAACATTAATCACTACGTAAACAGCAATACATGAAATCTATCCCCGAGACCCTCAGCCCATTCAAGAGAATCTGGCGCCTTGTGGGAACTGAAAAAAGAAACATCCGTTTTCTTTACATATATGCCATTTTGGCAGGTGCGATAAGTCTTGTTGTTCCATTGGGAATACAAGCCATTATTGGGTTGGTACTGGCAGGAAAACTCAGCAGCAGCTGGTTCATACTTATTGTACTTATCACCCTGGCTATCCTTTTATCCGGTTTAACCGGCTTGGCTCAGCTTAGTATTGTAGAATCCATTCAGAGTAATTTATTTGTTCGCACCGCTAATGATTTTTCGCAAAAACTAGCATCTGCTTCAAAACACTTCAGAAAATACACCAGTTTGGTTGAATTATCTGAAAAGTTTCTTGATATAATCACGGTTCAAAAGAGTTTCAGCAAGTTATTATTAAGTTTCACTACTTCCCTGCTGGAAATCCTCTTTGGAATCGTACTGCTGGCCATCTATCATCCTGCATTCCTAGTTTTCGGTATGTCTTTGCTGATATTGGTTGCCATCATTCTCCGGGCCACCTACAACCGAGGAGTAGTTTCATCGAGAACTGAGAGTGACTTTAAGTTTAAAACTGCTTTTTGGATGACAGAAATTGCCCAAAACAGGGTAACATTTAATTTAAAGCAGGAGCAAAACTTCCATCTCATTAAAACCAGCGATTATCTGAAAGGGTATGTAAGCAGCAGGCAGGCGCACTTTCGCATCCTGTATAATCAGGCAGCCATTGCCATTGGCATGAAGGTAATACTAACCATGACCATGTTGTTTCTAGGCAGTTTTCTGCTGGTTCGCGAGGATATTAGTCTTGGTCAGTTTTTGGCCTCTGAGATATTGATTATTTCACTAGTCGATGCCGTCGGAAAACTGGTTATATCGGTAGAAAGCGTGTATGATGCCGGGATTGCTCTGGAAAAACTGGGCAGTGTTACAGATGCTCCAATGGAAATTCGTACTGCACATACAACCAAAACCGATATAATTAAAGAGGCACCCACCGTAACGCTGGTGGATCGAAAAAATGGAAAAGCCATCATTGAAATTGGGGCAGGTCAGAAAATCGGGATTTGCGGTTTGCCCGGCACAGGGAGAACACGCATTCTCAAAGCTATTATTGGCGATCTTGAAACAGAATATGCTTCACAGCTCAATCATGTGCCGGTGGAGAATATATCTGCAGAGGGATTAGGCAGTATTACCGGAATTTGTCTTCAGGGCAGTCACATATTTGAGGGATCACTAGCCCAGAATATTGTTCTGGGCAATGAGCCCGATCTGAAAGAGCTCACGGCCTTGAGTAAAACTTTAAACCTGCATGGCTTTGTTTCTTCCCTTCCGGGTGGGTTTAATCATGAATTCGAATCTGAAAGCGGTGTACCCAATAACATTGCCCGCAAAATCCCTCTGGCAAGGGCCCTTTATCATACCCCTCCCCTCATTTTGATTGATGACGTATGGAGTGCGTTTACCAAAAAGGAGTTACAAACCATTTGGGAGCATATTAACAGCACAAAATCCACCGTCATATTCATCAGTAATCAAATACCGGTATTGTCATACGCTGACACATGCCTGTTTTTGGATGAAAACGGCCTCACAGATTTGGGGAAAATTTCTCCAACTATTGTTCCACCTGCAATACAGGACATTACATGGCAATAACCACAGAATCCAAAAATAAGATAGACAACGAACTACTGCTCACGGAAAGTCCATGGACTCAAAGACGCATTAGCAAGGTTCTGATATGGCTAACCCTGCTGTTTGTGCTATTTATGTTTTTACCCTGGACCCAAAATATTCAGACCCAGGGTGTGGTAACCACATTGTTGCCCAACCAGCGCCCACAGGAGATCCAAACCATCATTGGGGGAAGAATTGAAAAGTGGTATGTAACAGAGGGAGATTACGTGAGAAAGGGCGATACAATCGTTCGTATCAGTGAAGTAAAAGAAAGTTATCTGGACCCAAAATTATTGGAGCAAACCGAAACCCAGATTAGGGCAAAAGAAAGTAGCGTTAACAGCTACACCTCCAAAATAGATGCCATCAACCGCCAAATCACCCAACTGGAAGTTAATCAGGACCTGAAGCTCAAACAGGCCCGCAATAAAGTGGAGCAGGAACAGATGAAAGTGAACAGTGAAACGGCAGAACTGGATGCAGCCAGAACCGGAGAAAGCATTTCACGACAGCAATTTTCGCGTGATAGCGCACTGGAAAAAAAAGGAATCAAAAGTCCGTTGGAGGTTGAAAACCGCAGGGTTAAATGGCAGGAGAGCATTGCCAAACGTATTTCGGCAGAAAACAAGTTGATGGCCGCCAGAGCATCTCTGGAGAACGCCCGGTTTGAGTTGAGGAATATTACAGCGGAATACGGCGAGAAAATGGCCAAAGCAGAGAGCGAACGTTATAGTGCCATCAGCAATCAAATGGAAACCGAGGCAGAAGTGAGCAAACTCCGCAACCAGTTTAGCAACTACTCCATTCGTAGCGGCTTTTACATCATTTTAGCGCCTCAGGATGGTTATGTTACTAAAACACTTGCCAGTGGCATTGGTGAAACCGTAAAAGAAGGTGAAGCCATTTGCACAGTCATGCCTTCTGCAGTGCATCTGGCCGTGGAAATGTATGTAGACCCCATGGACATGCCGCTTGTAAAGAAAGGCCAACATGTAAATTTCGTTTTTGATGGTTGGCCTACCATAGTATTTTCGGGCTGGCCAAACTACACCTATGGCACCTTTCCGGGACGGATTTTTGCCATCGACAACACCCCCTCACCCAATGGAAAATACCGTTTGCTGGTGGCTCCTGAAGTGGGTGGAAAGCAATGGCCTCCGCAACTGCGGGTAGGAACGGGTTCTCACGGCTATCTCCTGTTAAATCGTGTTCGTGTATGGTATGAAATATGGAGGCAGCTCAATGGCTTTCCACCAGATTATTATAAATCCGAGACCGCCCCAACCAAACCAAAAAAATGAGAAATTGGGTTATATTGATGTTGATGGTGGTAGTTTCTGTTCCTGCGGAAGCACAAAACAGCGGAAACATCAATCTGGGTATGATATTAAAACAGGTGGGAGCGTATCATCCTACTGCGAAACAGGCGGCACTATTGCCCAGGCAGGGTTCTGCATACCTTAGGTATGCTCGAGGAGGGTTTGATCCCAAGATGTTTTTTGAACAACGGGAGAAAACGTTTAAAACCGAAAACTATTACACCGAAACATCCGCAGGTATCAATATTCCTACCTGGTACGGCCTCGATTTGAAAGCCGGATATGAAAAAAATGACGGGTTGTATTTGAGTCCGGACATGAAAACGCCTGCAAACGGCCTATCCTATGTAGGCATTGATATTCCCCTTTTACGAAACATGCTTACCGATAAACGCCGAACAGGCTTAAGGCAGGCACAGTTATTCAAAGAGCAAAGTGAAGCAATGCGGCTGGAATTACTTAATGAGCTGGCTCAGCAGGTGGTTCAGGATTATGCAGGATGGTACTTTGCCTGGCAAGAAAAGGAAATTTGCAGACAGGCAGTGGCCCTTTTGAATGAGCGTATGAACGCCATCCGATTCGAATATCAGGCAGGCAGCAAATCTGCGGCGGATACCATAGAAACCTCGGCGCAGCTGGGCAGTTTCAACATCCTGTACCGAAATGCAAACGTGAAAGAATACAAAAGCCGGCTGATGTTATCAGCGCATCTTTGGAATGAAAACACTGAGCCGGTTAATATCAAAGACAACATGGTTCCTGACTTTACCGGACTTGACTTTCTGGACAGTATGCTAACAGCATTTCCTGACACCCTTGTGAGCGAGGGTATTCAACAACTTCAGCCCGGGCTGCAGATAATGGACTTGTATGTTCAGAAAAACAAACTGGAAATGCAACTCAATAAGCAGGCCATGCTACCGGAAGTTAATGTAAAATACAGGGCACTTAGTCCGGGTAAATTTGATTTTCCCGAGGGTAGCTCCATGCGGATGAATTCCACCTTTGGCCTAGGTATTAATAGTTCATTATTTTTACGCAAGGAGCGCGGAGAATATGAACTTTCCAGAATTGCATGGCAGGAATCCGGTTATAAGCTGCAACAGAAAATACGGGAAACCACACAAAAGGTAGGGGGATTATACCGGGAGGCAATTACGTACGCTAACCTAAGCCGCGATTTTGCCGTCATAAGCGGACAGTATCAGCAGCTGTATGAAAATGAAAAGACCCGGTTTAATGCCGGTGATGCGACTGTTTTTATGGTGAACATGCGAGAAACCCGCTGGATTGAAACACGCCTCAAACTAAATGAATACAGACAAAAGCAGGTGCAAAGCGCAACGCTTTATCTGGAGATGGCCGGTGTGATAGGCAGAATTTTCTAACCTTGACAGCACCAAGGCATTCCGTCTGTGCCAGGTTAATGATGAAATTGGCTTCCAAATGAAATATCCGACTCATGATATACTTGGATCAGGGTTGATGCTTTAAAAATGGCTTAAACGTGTTCAAAATGTGGAAAATTAGGCATTATTGAAAAGCTCATAACCCTGAATAAGGTTGTATTTTTACAAACAATTAAAAATACGATTTTTTTACGTTAGAAAATGAGCAATCAAAATAGTGGGAATTACGGTGCGGATAATATTACCGTACTGGAGGGTTTAGAAGCAGTGCGTAAGCGCCCTGCGATGTACATCGGAGATATTGGCCCCAAGGGTCTTCACCATCTGGTTTACGAAGTAGTTGACAACAGTATTGACGAAGCACTGGCAGGTCACTGCCGCAACATATATGTGAGTATTCTGGAAGACAACAGCATTCGAGTACTGGACGATGGACGAGGCATCCCCACCGATATGCACCAGAAAGAGAAAAAAAGTGCACTGGAAGTAGTAATGACCGTATTGCACGCCGGGGGCAAATTTGATAAAGACACCTACAAAGTATCAGGAGGTTTGCACGGTGTGGGTGTTAGCTGCGTTAATGCCCTATCCAAACACCTAACGGTTAGGGTTTTCCGCGAAGGGAAAATTTTTCAGCAGGAATACCAGATAGGTAAACCCCTGTATGATGTGAAGGTTGTGGGCGAATCAGACCAAAGGGGCACAGAAGTTACATTCACTCCCGATGATACCATTTTTCAGGTTACTGAATATCAATTTGATACCCTTCAAAATCGCCTCAGAGAGCTAGCTTACCTCAATAAAGGTATCAGACTGGTACTCACCGATGAACGCAATAAAGATGAGGAAGGTAATTTTCACTCAGAAACATTCTTTAGCCAGGGTGGTCTTAAGGAATTTGTTGGTTTCATAGACGGAACCCGTGAAAGACTGATTCCCGAGCCCGTATATTGTGAAAGTGATAAATACGGAATTCCTGTAGAGATTGCTTTTCAGTACAACACCGGATACAGTGAAAATCTACATTCTTACGTAAACAACATTAATACCATCGAAGGGGGAACGCACGTGGCAGGTTTCCGCAGGGCGCTTACCAGAACCCTGAAAAGCTACGCCGAAAAACAGAAATTACTGGAGAAAGTAAAAGTAGAAATCAGTGGTGATGATTTCCGCGAAGGACTTACCGGTGTTATCAGCGTGAAAGTGGCAGAACCCCAGTTTGAAGGACAGACCAAAACCAAGCTGGGTAATAATGAAGTAATGGGTGCAGTTGATACCACCGTAGGCGAAATGCTGGAGAATTTCCTTCAGGAGAACCCCAAAGAAGCCAAGGTGATTGTAGACAAAGTTATTTTGGCAGCCCAGGCACGTGCTGCAGCTCGCAAGGCACGTGAGATGGTTCAGCGCAAAGGTGCCATGAGTGGCATGGGATTACCCGGCAAACTCAGTGATTGCTCAAAAACAGATCCCTCTATCTGCGAAATATTTCTTGTGGAAGGGGATTCTGCCGGCGGAACTGCCAAGCAGGGCCGTGACCGGGAATTTCAGGCCATTTTACCTTTGCGAGGCAAAATCCTTAACGTAGAAAAGGCCCTGGAGCACAAAATTTATGAAAATGAAGAAGTGCGCAATATGTTCACTGCTTTAGGTGTTCACATCGGAACCAATGAAGAGGGTGATAAAGAGCTAATACTTGACAATCTGCGGTATCATAAAGTAGTGATTATGACGGATGCTGACGTGGATGGATCTCACATCCGTACACTCATTCTTACCCTGTTTTTCCGCTACATGAAGAAGCTGATTGAAAACGGATATCTTTACATTGCCACTCCCCCGCTTTATCTGGTTAAAAAAGGCAACAAAAGCTCCTATGCTTGGAATGACGCAGAGCGTGATATGCATATTAAACAGCTTGCGGGCGAAGGCAAGGAAGACAGCGTAAATGTGCAGCGATACAAAGGTTTGGGTGAAATGAATGCGGAGCAGCTGTGGGAAACCACCATGGATCCGGCGCGCAGAACCCTTAAAAGGGTAACCCTTGACAGTGCTGCAGAAGCCGATCGAATTTTCAGTATGCTCATGGGAGACGATGTTCCACCCCGCAGGGAATTCATCGAAGCCAATGCACGCTATGCGAAAATTGACGCTTAATCCAATTTCGCTATTGAAATTTTATTGATTTTATTGGGCTTAACCGTCCAATGACCCTGGCCGGAAAATACAGTACAATCCAGCTGATGACTATGGTACCCAGGTTTACCCATACTATGTGCATGGGATGGATTTCAATCAGTACCTTGTTTACATAGTAAGTTTCTGTATTTAGGGTAATGAAACCATATCGATGCTGTAAATAACATAATCCAAGCCCTATCAGATTGCCTGTCAGCAATCCAAACCCGGTAATGAAAATTGCCTGATATTGAAAAACCTTGCGAATGGAAGACTCGCCCGCACCCAGTGCCTTGAGTGTTCCGATCATATTGGTGCGCTCGGTGATGAGAATAAGTAAGGTGGTACACATTCCGATAACGGCTACCAGCAGCATCAGTGTTAAAATAATCGCCACATTGGTATCAAGCAGTGCCAGCCAGTCAAATATCTGCCGATTGTAGCGTGCTGCAGACTGAATATTAAACACCCCGGCTGGTAATTTGCGGCTGAGATTGTCTATGGCCTGCCGGGTCTTATCCATATTTTGTAACCTAACTTCCCATTGGGTGAATCTCGCTGAGCCGGGCAATACTTTTTGTATCAGGCCTATGGATGTAATAAAATGTAACTTGTCATAATCATCAAGTCCGGTGGCGTAAACCCCCACTATACGGGGATAAATGGCGCGGGGTCTTCGGTTTCCACTGCTATCTTCCTTAAAGAAAATCGCCTGCAGGTACATGCCGGTATCCAGTCCCAGGCGGCCGGCAGTGAGCTCAGAAATCAGCACTGTATTTGAATCTTGGGTAAAATCCGGCACTGTGCCTCTTTTAAGTTGATTTTTAAGAAACGAAAAATCATAATCCACTGAAACGCCTTTGGCCACCATACCCTCTATTTCCGACTCTCCCTTCACAATACAGGGCCTTACAGCGCATACTGAAACCTTCTGAACGCCCTGCACAGACTGAATATCGGGCGTGAATGCGAGTAGTTTACTACCCATAGGAATGGGTTCGGCCCCTTCAGTATTGGAAATATCATCAATCACCAGGTCGCCGTTTATGCCAATAACCTTATTTTTGATACCGGATTGGAAACCTGACACCGTGGATAGCGCAATGAACATCACCGCCGAGCTGAGTCCTACAGCTGCAATAGCCAAACGAACAATGGACCTGGAGAAGGAACCCCTTCCCGATGCCGACAAGCGGCGTGCCAGATGTAAAGGCCAGTTCATTGGTGCTTCAAAAGTACATCGAAAGTGGTTAACCGCAGTCATGGTTTTTTGCATAGGGCTGGCCAATGTGGCTATTTCACAATCGGTTATTGCGGGCGCTGAGCGCACAGATGAATATTTCAACCAACTGAAAAAAAAGCGCATTGCGGTGGTTGCCAACCAAACTTCGATTGTTGGCAACCGGCATCTTATAGACACCCTTCTTTCGGCCAAAATCAGGGTTAAGAAAGTATTTGCGCCTGAACATGGGTTTCGCGGGCAGGCCGCCAATGGCGAAAAGGTTCACTCGGGCATCGACCCTATTACCAAATTGCCGATTGTTTCCCTGTATGGCAAACATGTAAAACCCACCAAAAAAGACCTAAAAGGAATTGACATGGTGGTATTTGATATTCAGGATGTGGGGGTTAGATTTTACACTTATCTCACCACACTCCACTATGTGATGCAGGCCTGTGCCGAAAATGGCAAACCGCTGCTGATTTTAGACCGACCCAATCCAAACGGACATTATACAGACGGCCCGGTGCTCAAACCCAGATTTGAAAGTATGGTTGGTATGCATCCAATACCCATTGTGCATGGCATGACATTGGGAGAGCTGGGCCAAATGATCAATGGTGAAGGTTGGCTGGGCCTTCGAGACACCTGCAGACTTTCTGTAGTGCCATGTAAAAACTGGGATCACAACACGGCCTATACCTTACCGGTGCCGCCATCGCCTAATTTACCAACACAGGAAAGTATTCTGCTCTACCCCACCTTGGGACTGATGGAAGGGACAGTGATGAGCATGGGAAGAGGCACAGACAAACCCTTTGAGTGCTTTGGAGCTCCGTGGCTAAAAGAAGGGCACTTTGTATTTGTACCCGGAAACATTCCCGGAAAGGCTGTAAATCCCCCCTTTTTAGGAGATACATGCCGGGGTTTTTTGCTGACTGATTTTGCCCGCAACTACATTTCAGGTAGTAGGCAATTGTATATTGAATGGTATGAAATGCTGCTAAATACCTGCCCCGACCGACAAAAGTTCTTTAATTCATTTTTTGATAAACTGGCCGGCAGCACTGAACTGCGCACCGCCCTCATGGCCGGAATGCCCATTAAGAAGATTCGGGAATCATGGAAAAATGAATTGTTTCAGTTTGAATATAAGCGAAACCGCTATCTGCTTTACCCATTTGTACCGGGCGTGGGACATACTAAGCCCTAGCGGTTGTATAAGCGCAAATTCCGCATTTCCTTTGCAACATGAAAACCATTATTTTCAGCATGATTGCTTTGGGCGTATTTGCCTGTGGCAGCAAAACAGAGAGCAGTGCGTATGGCGAAAAAATTGATACAGTTGCAGCAGAGACTGTGGATGTGGCGTTAAAAGCATTTGAAAGCAGTGGCAAAGCCGATGCAGTGATAAAAGGACAAATCAGCCAGGTGTGCACGGGTGAAGGTTGTTGGTATACACTGAAGCACGGCGATAAAGAGCAGTTTGTTGGGTTTGACAAGTTCACTATTCCCAAGGATGTGACTGGAAAATTCAGTATCGCAACCGGATATTTTTACCGCGATACCCAGACGGTAGAGCAACAGCGTGAGGGATTGAGTGAAGCTGAAGCTGCCAAGATAACCTCGCCCAAGATTTCGGTTCAGTTTCAGGCAAGGGGCATACTCATAAAATAAAGCACAAAGCCCACCATTGGAACTGTTTTTTTAGAAATATTTAAGCATGCACTGCTTCGTGGCAGCGATTACACAGTGAAATCAGCCAATGTATAGGTTCGCGGCCTATGTTTTTTGCATATCGTTTATGATGCACCTGGGTAGCTTTTTCACCACAATGAACACAAGTCCAGTTGTCTCGCTTCAGCACAACATACCGTTTACGCTGCCAGGCCTCAGATTGCAGATAATGGTTTCTGTAATAATATTTTCTGCTTTATCGCCATATTTCTGACCCAATTGGATTGCGAGAGTTGCTAAAAAAAATACGCAGTATTACATTAAAAATGCTCAATATTTAATTTATGGGAATGATACCACGATTTTTGGCCTCTTGTGACCATTGAACCTGATAAAGCTTCCCATCAATTTGATCAATTAACACAAAATTATAAATATTTTCAGTAGGATAAAGCATAAATCTACCAGCACGTTCTTTGCTAGGTACAACTAATGGTATTTCATTTACATCCAACTCACCTCTAACCTCATCTTTTTCAACTGTAATATGAACTTGCCATATTTTGCCATTACGAGTATCCAGTTTTAAAAACGTCCAAATATTTTTTGTGGGAAATAGCTTGAAAATCTCACCGTCCAAATTTTCAATTACATTATTTTGAGGTTCCGATTGACATTGAGCCTTATGAGCAAACGTAATTATCATAAAAATCCCAATGATAACTTTTGATTTCAATATTATCATTCTATTCATTTTTAAGGGAATCATGTCTCTTGTTAGAATTAAAAAGCTTGTGTAATACATTTAAATTACTCTTCATTGAGCAATTGAAACAATTAAACACAAATATAGTAGATGTTTTGATAATATGAAAAACCTAATTATTTGAGGCTGTTAAAAAAAAGCCAACGGTTTCAACCGTTGGCTTTGCATGCATTGCAGGAATGCGTATCGTCCCTGCGCTGTTATTTTATCTCAAATGTATTCATAAAGGCGGTGGTGAAATTGCCTTTTCTGAAATCTTCGTTTTGCATAATCTGCAAATGCAAGGGGATGGTAGTTTTTACACCCTCAATTACGAATTCGTTTAGGGCACGCTCCATTTTCACGATGGCCTCTTCTCTTGTCTGGGCAGAAACAATCAACTTGGCAATCATGCTGTCGTAAAACGGTGGAATGGTGTACCCTGCGTAAATATGTGAATCAACACGCGTGCCATGACCTCCGGGTTTGTGCATGGAGGTGATGGTGCCGGGGCTTGGACGGAAATTGTTGTAAATATCTTCCGCATTCACCCTGCACTCGATGGCGCATTTCCCGGGCTCGTAATCTTTTCCACTGATGGGAACGCCTGCGGCAATCAGGATTTGCTCTTTCACCAGGTCGTAATTGATTACTTCCTCGGTTACTGGGTGCTCTACCTGTATGCGGGTATTCATTTCCATGAAATAGAAATTGCGGTGTTTATCCACCAGAAACTCAACGGTACCTACGCCTTCATATTTTATGATTTCTGCAGCCGCTTTGGCCGCCTTACCCATTTTTTTACGAAGTTCGGAGGTCATAAAAGGACTGGGCGTTTCCTCAATCAGCTTTTGGTGGCGGCGCTGTATAGAACAGTCGCGCTCGCTGAGGTGACACACCTTACCATATTGGTCACCGGCAACCTGTATTTCAATGTGGCGGGGTTCCTCGATGTATTTTTCCATGTAGAGACCATCGTTGCCAAAAGCGGCTCCGGCCTCCTGCTTTGCGCTGTTCCAGGCACCTTCAAGTTCATCTTCAGCCCAAATAATGCGCATTCCGCGACCACCACCGCCGGCCGTAGCCTTGATGATTACCGGATATCCGATTTTTTTTGCAATCTTCTTACCCTGCTCTATGCTATCCAACAATCCGTCACTGCCAGGAATGGTAGGCACACCGGCCTTTTTCATGGTGTCTTTGGCATTGGACTTATCCCCCATGGAATCAATCTGCTCTGGGGTGGCACCAATAAATTTAATGCCGTGATCACGGCAAAGGGCGCTAAACTTAGAGTTCTCGCTCAGAAATCCGTAACCCGGGTGAATGGCATCAGCATTGGTAACCTCGGCTGCTGCCAGGATTCGGGGCATATTCAAATAGCTGTCTTTACTGGCGGGAGGACCGATACATACCGCTTCATCTGCAAAGCGCACATGAAGACTTTCTTTATCTGCCGTGGAGTATACTGCTACCGTTTTAATACCCATCTCGCGACAGGTGCGGATAATACGCAAGGCAATTTCGCCACGGTTGGCAATCAAGATTTTTTTAAACATAAGAATCTGTATTTTACAGAAGATTATGCGGGCTCAACCAAAAATAAGGGCTGGTCATATTCCACCGGAGTGGCGTTTTCCACCAATACTTTCACGATGCGGCCGCTAACTTCACTTTCAATCTCATTGAACAGCTTCATGGCTTCGATGATGCAAACCACCTTTCCTGATTTCACTTCATCACCGACATTCACGAATGCAGGGGTATCAGGATTGGATGAGCGGTAGAAAGTTCCCACCATAGGAGATTTTATGGTAATGAGGTTATCTGCTTTTGCAGCAGGAGCTGCGGCAGGTGACGCAGGCGCAGCAGCTACTGCTGCCGCCGGCTGCGCTGCAGGCAGGGCTATGGGCTGGGGCATGGCAACAGGTGCAACTGACGTTACCTGAATGGCATTCTTTTTAATCACCAGTTTAAAATCTTTGCGGTTGATTTCAACTTCATCTACACCGGCGGTTGATACAAATTTGATCAAGGCCTGAATTTCTTTTAAATCCATAATGAGAATTTTATGTTGGCAAAGAAACGCTAAAATTCAAAAAAACACCTAAAAACGACCCAAAAAGGGTGTTTTTTTTATGAATATACGCATTTTTTTTGAAAAATCCAAGGAAAATCGGAAAAACTCACCTCTCAAAATCCAACCCTTAAACCGGCCTGAAGGGCACTTTTTGCTATTCCCGCTTCAGTGTATAACGACACCGAGGGAGACAACTGATAAGCTAATCCCATCGTTAAATCAGCCCCCAAGCTCGGAATAGCAATTGAATTGGGTATTTTTCTTTCAACGATGCCCAGATTTACCGGAAAATCCCAACGGTCTGTGATGGGGTCATTTGAGGTAACTTTCACAGTATTCATCCTAAACCCTACCCCCACACCTAGGTACAGGTCCCACTTTTCGGAGTTTAGGGCATGGTAATTAATTCTGGCCAGGGCACTCCAGCTTCTGTAGGTAAGGTCTCCGGCAATGCGAACATTCTGATTATTCACACTATCTATGGCCACGTGTGCAATTAACCCACCTGTAGCTACATTCAACCCCAGCCCCACATGATTTGAAAGTGCGTATTCGCCTTTTGCGTAGATGTTTGGCACTTTAGAAAAGTTCACCTGATCCCAGCCATTCATCAGTGATTTTTCCAGCGTTCGGGCCAACATAAAATTGGCATTGATGAGACCATAGCCACCACTTATGTAGGTATTGCCTTTGGTGAAAGCAGACATAGGGAGCGCAGTACTGGCTTTATCCTGTGCTAAAATGTTGCCAAAACATAGCAGGAAAAATAAACTGCAGACAACTTTTATTTTCATCATAGCGGAATATTTCCGTGTTTTTTACGGGGCAGATTTCGAACCTTGTTTTCCAGCATTTCAAACGCCATGATGAGCTTTTGACGGGTTTCTTCCGGGAAAATAACCTCATCGATAAAACCCCGTTCGGCGGCACGATATGGATTGGCAAAAATGCCTGCATATTCTGCTTCTTTGTCCCTCAGTGCCTGCTGAGCATCGTCTGCAGCATCGATTTCCTTTTTGAAGATAATCTCAGCTGCACCCTTGGCGCCCATCACCGCAATTTCTGCTGTAGGCCAGGCAAAATTCATATCGGCACCAATATGCTTGCTGTTCATCACATCGTAAGCTCCGCCATAGGCCTTGCGCGTAATCAGCGTAATACGGGGCACTGTTGCCTCGCTGAACGCATACAGTAACTTAGCTCCATTGGTAATAATGGCATTCCATTCCTGATCGGTTCCCGGTAAAAATCCAGGAACATCCTCCAAAACCAGCAACGGAATATTGAATGCATCGCAAAAACGCACAAATCGGGCTCCTTTTTGGCTGCTTTGCACATCAAGCACACCCGCGAGATGAGCGGGCTGATTGGCAACAATACCTATGCTTTTGCCCGCCAATCTGCCAAAACCCACAATCATATTTTCAGCGTAGGCCTTGTGCACCTCGAAAAAACTGTTTTCATCCACGATATTTTCTATCACCTCGCGAATGTCATAGGGCTGATTGGGGTTTTCGGGAACAATGTTTTTCAGTCCATCGCGGGTTTCGTTGCCGGCATGATAAGGCAACGCCGCAGGTTTCTCTTCGCAATTCTGAGGCAGGTAACTGAGGAGATGTTTAATATTTAGGATGGCTTCCACCTCATTGGCGGCGGTGAAATGGGCTACCCCACTCTTGCTACTATGCACCGATGCCCCACCCAGCTGTTCGCTGCTAACATCCTCGTTGGTTACCGTTTTCACCACATTGGGCCCGGTTACGAACATGTAGGAAGTATTTTCCACCATCATGATAAAATCTGTGAGGGCCGGAGAATAAACAGCTCCGCCGGCACAGGGCCCCATGATAGCGCTGATTTGTGGAATTACGCCACTGCTCATAACATTGCGATAAAAAATATCGGCGTAACCACCCAAGGAAACCACACCCTCCTGAATTCGGGCACCGCCACTGTCATTGAGGCCAATTACGGGCGCACCGTTTTCCATGGCCATGTCCATGATTTTACAGATTTTTTCGGCATGCGTTTCTGAAAGTGATCCTCCAAAAACGGTAAAATCCTGCGAAAACACGTATACCAGACGGCCATTTACTTTACCATAACCTGTTACCACCCCGTCGCCGAGAAACTGCTGATTTTCCATACCAAAATCCTTGCTGCGGTGGGTGACAAAAGCACCGATTTCGCAGAAACTGCCTTCATCGAGCAGCAGGTTTAATCGTTCACGGGCCGTGAGTTTGCCCTTTGCGTGCTGGGAAGCGATGCGTTTTTCACCACCGCCCTGCTGAGATTCGGCGCGCTTGGCCGCTAAGATCTGGCGAGCATTTGACATTACCGCAAAAATAAGGGTATGTACCTGACTTTAGGAAACGAGATTACAGGGTTTCCACGAGAAGTCTGCCGGCGTGGAGTGCAGCATTAAGCGAGGGATATGCCGCAAAGTCACCGGTGGCCAGCACCCCATCATGTAATTTTATCAATTCGGGTTCGTAACGCATAGAAACCAGATTGGGAAGTGCTCCCTTAACCGTTACGGCTTTCAGGAAAGAAACCGGGTGCTGAATGGCATTCATGGCGATCAACTCATCCACCACTTTTTGCTCCATACCCTCAATATATTCCCACTGGGGTTTGAGTGAAACGCTGAGCAGATGCTTACCTTCAGGACAGTAGGATGGCTGAACTGAGGATGGCATGCAGAAATGGTTTATCAGTCCTGTTTTAGCAGCATTCAACCCGATAAATCGCCCCCATTTAGGGGCTATATCTGCCGAAAAATATAACACTGAGGTAGAATGGTTATCCTGCCATTCTTTTCGCTGAACGCCTTGAAACGGGCGGGTACCTGTTGTGATCCAAATATTCGGTGCGGTCAGCGTGGTACCATCCGACAGCGTCACCATACCTGACTGCACTTGGGTTACTTTTGAATGAGTGAGTATGTTTTCATCGTTAATCTCCGATGATAATAATCTGACCAATTGTTGCATACCCTTTTGCGGCAATGCGGCTGTTCCCTCAGCAAAGGCCTTAAACACAAATGCAAACATGGAAGCCGGGGTTCTAAGCTCGGATTCCAGGAATATACCCGAATAAAACGGCTTAAAGAATGCTTCAATGAACGGAGTTGAGAAACCAAACTGTTGCAAAAAATGCAAAGTTGACTGGTTTTCCATGGCAAAAATCCGCACAATTTCTTGTCTTTTTAGTAAAAATCGCAACTTTAGCACCAGTAGCATATCCTTTACAGAAACGGATTTAGAAAAGAATGCCTGAAATGCAATCAGTCCGTCTCGGAAGGGGTCTGCCAGGGTATGCACCTTACCATCCTGAAAAATTTTTGCTCCTGATGCGAAAGACTGAAGCGACAGGGCGTGGATATTAATTTGTTGATTTTCCCATTCCGGGTAGCCGGTATTCAATATCTGAAATCCCTTATCCAAAGAATATCCATCGTATAATTCCGATTGAACCCGCCCTCCTATTTCCGATGCTGATTCAAGCAAGATAAAAGTTACCCCTTTCCTACTGAGCAGTCTGGCGGCAGACAATCCGGTGATACCGCCACCCACAATAATCACTTCAGGACTCACAATGAAAGGAACAAACGTAACCCGGATTTTGTTGCAGTATCAATAATCATCGGGTGGTGGTGGCGGGCCGTGCTTGCCACCCGGACGATGACCTCCGCGACCACCCGGTCCACCGGGTCTGCCATGCCCGCGCATATCCCTGAACTTGCGCACCATTTCCATCTGCACTTCACGCTGTACTTTTTTCAGCATCAATACTTTTTTTGCTCCGATGATGGGTTTTAACCTGTCGGCGTATGTTTTTGCCAATCGCATTTCATTTTCGCGCATCTGGTGGACATCATTGAGGTATGATTCTGCCTCTGCATCGTTAAGATCTTCCGGTTTTTTACTGCCCCATTTATCACGAAATGGCTTTTTTAATTCCCGCTGCTTAAGTTCAAATTCATCCATGACAGGAAAGAATTTCTTGGACTGATCCTCTGTCAGTGATAATTTCTTGACATAAAGCTCCCTGCGAATTTTCTTCAAGGCCTCCATTTTGGCTTTTCTTGTGGAATCGGATGGTTGGGCATACAGGCCTCCAAACCCCATTAACAATGCTAAAATCAATATATTTTTCATGGTAAAATTTCGTTTTCGCTAAGCCATTCAGTTTCCACATCTCTGGCAATCAACCCTGCTGCCTCCAATTCTTCTTCAATGGATAACTCTTCAGTATTTTTAGGAGTTTCCGACACTTTTACGGCTGTAAGGGCAACAGCTTCTTCTTCCCAGTGCTGCAACAACTTTTCATCGCGGTTCGTGATAATTTCCGGTGTTATTGTGTCTTTCACAGTTTTCATTTGGCGGGTATTCACTACTTGGATAACCCGGTTTTCCGACTGATTCAACACCTTATATAACCCTATGCCGATTATGGCAAGTATTGCGGCGGCAGCATATAAAAATCTGCGATTAACATGCCAATGGAGTTTCTTCCTGTTGTCATGCGCAACTTTCTGCATTACCCTTTCATTAAATCCGTCGAAGTATCCTTGCGGAGCTTCGTGGGGTTGCTTTAGGGTTTTTTCTTGCTTCATTGTATATTGGATGAATTTAAATGGAAAAGGTTTAAATGGATCGTTGAATATGTTGTTCTATTTTATTTACTGCATGAAAATATGAGGCCTTCAGGGCTCCCTCAGATGTTTCTGTCACTTCAGAAATCTGTGCATAGGACAGATCTTCAAAATACCGAAGGTAAAATACCATTTTCTGTTTAAGCGGCAGTTGAGACATGGCCTCACGGAGTTTTTGGGAAACAGATTCTGATGTTTCATGATGCCCATGGGTAGTTCCCATGGTTTCAGGCAGCACATCGTCCAATGAGATATTCGGTACTTTCTTTCTCAGGATTGTCAATGCCTCGTTGGTAGCGATGCGGTATATCCAGCTGTATAATTGACTTTGTCCTTTAAAGGTTTCCAGTTTCTCCCAAATTTTCACGAAGGTGTTTTGGGCTGCATCATCTGCATCATCATGGTTTTGCAGCAGATTTCGAACATGGTAATAAACCCTCTTTCTATACCGATTCATGATTTCATTAAATGCCGGCACACGCTGATTTTGGTAAACAAAAAGCTCCACCAGCTGCTCATCGGTGAGAGTATTTAAAGTATTTGACAGAGGATTTTGGCTCAAAACAGATGTGCTTGTCTGTTTTTAGATGCAAAAAGTGTGCTGTGGTTTAATCCTTTTTTTGATTTTTTTCCCAATCAGCAAGTCGGGGATGAACCAATGATTTCCATAAGGGCGGAATGAGTGCAGGAACCAGCAGTGCGGCATATCCACCCGGAAGTTCCGGAGCATTATCATAAGTCTGCAGGGTGTGGTATGGTTTGCTGGCATAAAAGTGGTGGTCGGCATGGCGGCTTAAATCCACCAAAAGATAACGGCTAACGCGACTATCGCTATTCCAGCTGTGCAGTTCGGAAACCCTTTCATCGGTTTCTCTGTACAGGCCATAGTGCTCAATGTAATTGACATATTCAAGTAGAACATGAGCCACCAAAACATACAGCAGCCATGCTGTAAGGGCCACCGGACCGAGCAGGAAGTAAATTAAAGGCAATGCCGTTAACTGGATTAGGGATTGCGTCCACAGGACATTGTTTAGCGAAAAAGCACTTTTCCCTTTTTTACGCTGCATGTCTGCCTCGGACTGCCATGCCTCGCGGTATTGACCGGGAATGGTGCGCAGCATAAACGCATACAAACTCTCTCCTTTTCGGGCTGTAGCCGAATCATGAGGGGTGGCTACATAGCGGTGATGAATGCGGAGATGATGGGTAAAGAAATATACGTTGCCGCAGCTCATCAGCAGGTATTTGCCCATAAACTGCTTGATGGGATTGGCTTTATGAATGAGTTCGTGAGCGGGAACAATACCGCCAATACCGGCAGCCACGCCAGACGAAAAAGCTGCCCAGTAAATCCATTCATCCACAAGCGTATGACGATAAATTCCGAATAAAAATGAGAAAATCACACCGGACTGAACCAGGACATGCATATAAAGTATCAGTTCAGGAAAGGGATCTCTGTTGTCTGTATTTGTGTTTTTTCTGTCTTTTCCGGCAAACCACTCCGCAAGTCCCAGAACAATGAGGGAGAAACCCGCTGCTGAAAGCGTCCAATAACCGCCGGTGAAATTGCCCATCAAGGCAAGCAGACCGGGTATGAGCGAAGCAAGATAAGAAATATTGCGAAAGGACATAATGCGAAATTATGTTATTTGGCACTTACCTGAATCAATCCTTGTGGAAGTTGTCACCTTCTTTCGTTAAACCCTGCAGAATAGGTATCTTTGTGGAAGTGGGCGGAGAAAAACTATCATTGGCCGAAAAACTGGTTCTGGCAATTCTGGAGGATCATCCCAAAGGAACGATGAATGCAAACAGGGTAATGAGCCGCATACCCCGCGAAGCACGGCTGAATACCGATATCGTTTACAAGGCACTGCTTCGCCTCACCCACCTCAACAAAGCCGAACAACCCAGTAAGGGACAATTCAGGATTAAACATCCGGCGGTAAAAATTACAGGGATTATCGAATTTGTGCGCAGCGGTGATGGCTTTGTTACGCCTGAAAACGCAGGAGCGGAAACCAAAGACATCTTCATCCCGTCAGAATGGCTAAACCGTTCATTGCCCGGTGATACTGTAGAAGTGGATGTTTTGGGAGGAGGTAACAGGCCCACAGGCAGAGTCATCAGGGTTGTGTCCAGAAGTAAACGCAGATACACCGGCAATCTGGATGTATTTGAAGGCAGCGGCTATCTCATTGCCGACAAAGCCCCATTCAAAGCCGATATTCGAATTGAAGGGAAAGTAGACTCTGAACTGGATGGCATGAAGGCCATTGTTGAGGTTTTCGATTACCCTGAAAAGAAACAAAACCCTATTGGAAAACTGATAGAAGTGCTGGGAAAACCGGGAACGAATGACGCTGAAATGCACGCCATTGTTGCGGAATTTGGTTTTTCTGTATCGTTTCCGGCTGATGTGGAAAAGGAAGCTGAGTCATTTTCTGAAGATATACCCGACCAGACGATACGGGAACGCCGAGACTTCCGCCAAACGCCTACCTGCACCATAGATCCGGCGGATGCAAAGGATTTTGACGATGCCATTTCGTATCGCAAACTTGAAGATGGACTTATAGAACTGGGAGTACATATTGCCGATGTCAGTCATTTTGTGACCGAAGGCAGCCGACTGGACCAGGAGGCATTGCAGCGGGGAACCAGCGTGTATCTGGCAGACCGAACCATTCCCATGCTTCCCGAAAAACTTAGCAATAACCTTTGCAGTTTACGTCCACATCAAGACCGGCTTGCATTTTCGGCTGTTTTTACCATGACTGAAAATGGGGAGGTAAAAGACCGATGGTTCGGAAAAAGCATCATCCACAGCCAACGTCGTTTCTCTTACGAAGAAGCACAGGATCGCATTAAAACCGGACAAGGTGACTGGGCCAAGGAATTGGGCGAACTCAATACGCTGGCTGAAAAATTTCAGCGAAGCCGTTTCAAAGCCGGTGCCATATCGTTTGAAACCGATGAAATACGATTCAAGCTGGATAGTCAGGGAAAACCGCTGGAAGTGTTGGTTAAAAAACGTTTTGAGGCACACAAGCTCATTGAAGAATTTATGTTATTGGCCAACCGAGAAGTTGCGTATTACATCAAAACCCTGCAAAAACCGGAACTCCCCTACATATACCGTACACACGATGCGCCGCCCACAGACCGGCTGATAGAATTTTCAAAGTTTTGTAAATTATTTGGGTACCGCATAGACATTAGCACTGAAGCCAACCTGAGGGCCAGCATGAATAAACTGCTCAAAGAGATTGAAGGCAAACCCGAAGAAGATGTTTTACAGCAAATGGCACTACGATCCATGGCAAAGGCGGTTTACACTTCACAAAAGAGCACCCATTTCGGACTGGCATTTGATTATTACACCCACTTCACCTCTCCCATTCGCCGTTATCCGGACCTGATTGCACACCGCCTGCTGCAACATTACCTGCACAAACGGAATGCGGTAATTACGGCCGACAGCATTGAAGGAATGGCCAAACACAGCAGCAATATGGAGCAAAAAGCCGCCGAGGCGGAACGGGCCAGCACCAAATATAAGATGGCAGAATTTCTGGAGGCCCGGGTGGGTCAATACTTTGAGGCCGTGGTAAGCGGGCTTACCGAATGGGGGATTTTTGCTGAAATTATTGAAAACCACTGCGAAGGCATGATTCGCCTAAGCGATATTAAAGGAGACCGTTACGAGTATTTTGAATCTGAACGTAAGGTAATGGGCCGCAGAACGCGCAGAACCTTCTCACTGGGTGATGTGATTACCATTAAGGTTAAAAACGCCAATCCGCAGACCCGACAGATTGATTTTCAGCTATCTGAATGGTAATTATTTACCTAAAGCAAGGCGAATATGCCCGATATGGGTATTTCCATGCCATGCATACATGGCAATAAGCTGAGCCAGCGAAAATGACCGGTTGTGTTCCGGGTGGAAAAAGGTGCGCGACAACAATTCCGGGCTTTTAAGGGTTTCCAGCAATAGCAGACTCCAGCGCTGATGAATCCCCACCAGCATCAAATAGGATGCTTCGAAAGCAAAATGATAATCCTTTCCTTCTGCCCAGGCATTTTCATTCCAAGGTTTAACCGTGGGATTATCTTCGGTTAGCAGCAATTTGGTCCGAACCCAGGCATTGAGATGGGCATCGGCCAGGTGATGGATGATTTGCCGCACATTCCAGCTGCCGGGCCTGTATGTATTCTCCGCATTTTCTGCGGAGATTCCATTCAATAACTTGCTGAGTTCGTTGGGCAGTGCCTGAATCTGCAATACACATTCCAACAATTCTTCCAGAGGGTAATCCGTTTTCTCTGAGTCAAATTTCCCTACCGGATATTTCAAATGCTCCATAAATCGTTTTTATGCGATGATCTCAAACCCTGTGTAAGGCACAAGACATTCCGGAACTTTAATACCGTCCGGGGTCTGGTTATTTTCCAGCAAAGCCGCAACAATGCGAGGGAGTGCAAGTGCACTTCCGTTTAAGCTGTGTGCCAGTTCTGTTTTGCCGGCAGTATTGCGGTAGCGGCATTTTAATCTATGCGTTTGAAACGTTTCAAAATTGCTCACAGAGCTGCATTCCAGCCAGCGATTCTGAGCACCGCTCCAAACCTCCATGTCGTAGGTTTTAGCCGAGGCAAAACCCATATCGCCACCACAAAGCAGTAGCACACGGTAATGTAAACCGAGTTTTTGCAGCAGCCCCTGTACGTAGGCGCTCATATCTTCAAGCACCTGATAGCTGTTTTCAGGTTTCACAATTTGCACAATCTCTACTTTATCAAACTGATGCAGGCGGTTCAGGCCACGGACGTGGGCTCCGTAGCTGCCTGCCTCACGACGAAAACAGGGTGTGTATCCGGCATGTTTTATCGGCAGTGCATTTTCCTCCAGAATCACATCGCGGTACATATTGGTAATGGGCACTTCAGCGGTAGGAATCAGGTATAAATCATCCAGGGGCGCATAATACATCTGCCCTTCTTTATCGGGCAACTGACCGGTGCCAAAGCCACTGTCTGCATTGACTACGATGGGCGGCTGTACCTCTATATACCCTGCCTTGTTGGCTTCGTTCAGGAAAAACTGAATTAGCGCACGCTGTAAAATCGCACCTTTACCCTTATACACAGGGAAACCGGCGCCGGCAATTTTTACACCCAGCTCAAAATCAATGATATCATACTTGGCGGCCAGTTCCCAATGCGGAATCGCATTTTCAGACAATAACGGCATGCTTCCCCAGGTTAGCACGGTATCATTGTCTTCTGCCGATTTTCCATGGGGCACCGACTCATGAGGTGCATTGGGCAAGGCAATGATTAGTTCTTTCACCTTAGTCTCCAGCGTTTCTACATCGGATTCCAGTGTTTTTAAACGTTCCTTAATGGATGCCGTTTCGGCCTTTTTAAGCTCGGCTTCTTCCCTACGGCCTGCCTTCATCAAATCACCGATTTCACGGGCAATCTGGTTACCGCGTGCCTGGTTCTGTTCCATTTCGGAACGGCAGTCGCGGGCTTTCTTGTCGGTATCCAGAATTTCTTTTACCGATTCAGTGGCATCTATTCCCCTGATTTGTAATCTTTTGATAATGTCGTCTGCGTTGGATCGAATATTGGCGAGCTGTATCATAGTTGCTGTTGGCAAAAATACAATGAAGGGTCGCTATGAAACTGATAAAGTTTTCAGTTTCGGGCTGTAAGTCCCATTTCCAGTCCTTTTTTAAGGGTAAACGCGAGTGCAGGATCTGTTTCGTTGGGGATTTCTCCATCCAGAATGGCATCTCTTACGGTGTTTTTAAGCACACCAATGAGTTTGGGATTACGGATATCAAACATTTCCAGAATATGATTACCGGTAACTACAGGTTGCCAGTTTCTCATCGCATCACGCTCGGTAACATCCTGTATTTTTTCTGCGACTTTTTCCAGGTTAGCGAGGTGTTTTGCGACCTTGATTTCGTTTTTGCTGGTGATATCTGCGCGACATAGGTTAAGCAAATCCTGAACATCCTCCCCTGCATCCACGATAAGTCGTCTTACGGCACTGTCTGTCACAATTTCCTTACTGAGCACAATGGGCCTGAGGTGCAGGGCCACCATTTTCTCTACATAACGCATTTTATCATCCAGGGGCAGGCGTAAGTTTCTAAAAATCCCTTTAACCATGCGGGCACCGCGGTCTTCATGACCATGGAAGGTCCAACCCACAACGGGATCAAACCGTTTGGTAGCGGGTTTTGCAATATCATGGAGAATGGCCGACCAGCGCAACCACAGATTGTCGCTCAGTTCGCACAGATTATCGAGTACCTTTAATGTGTGATAGAAATTGTCTTTATGGCTTTTGCCCATTTTGGTTTCCACCCCATGCAGGGCTGTAAACTCAGGAAAAATGATTTGCAAAATTCCGGTATCAAACAGAATTTCAAAACCCTTACCCGGCTGTTTGCACATGATGATACCATTGAGTTCATCGGTAATACGCTCCTGCGATACAATGGAAATTCGTTTGGCATTGTAAGCCAGCGCCTTCATGGTTTCGGGGTGTATCGTAAAACCCAGACGGGTAGCAAATCGCACGGCACGGAGCATGCGCAGCGGATCATCGCTGAAGGTAAGATCAGGCCCCATGGGGGTTCTGATGATTTTATCCTGCAAATCCTGCACCCCATTGAAGGGATCCATCAGCGCACCAAAATCAGAAGGGTTCAGACTTAGATACATGGCATTGATGGTGAAATCGCGGCGGTTCTGGTCATCGATAAGTGAACCATCTTCCACAGCGGGCTTGCGGCTTTGCCTGTCGTAACTCTCTTTTCTGGCCCCGATAAATTCTATGATAAAGTCCCGTGTTTTAATCTGGGCAGTACCAAAGTTTTTGAAATAAGCCACGTGTGTATCGCCGGGCAGTTTTCTGGCCACTTTTTCTGCAAATTCCACACCCGAGCCCAGCACCACAATGTCGATGTCTTTGGTGGGAATACCCAGCATCAGATCGCGCACAAAACCGCCTACCACCCAGGCCTGAATGCCTGTTTGGGCGGCCACCCCCGCGATGATTTTAAACTCTTCGGTTTGCAGTGCCTGATGCATGCTACAAAGATACGGCCTGTATGTTACCTTTGCCTGTATGCAGGTGTTTAAAAACCGGATCATGCCCTTTGCATGGGTTGGTTTCGGCCTGTTTTACCTTTTTTTACCCAGTATCAACCCTTCTGGCGATGCTTTGGGATATGCGGGAGAATATTTACAAAATGCCGAATCGGGAAGATGGCTTTTTTCCCCGCATCACCTGCTGTATGGGCCATTTGGACAAGTCACATACGGGCTTATCGGCAAGCATTTTACCCATTATCTGCCATGGATGCAGGTAATGAACGCCCTTGCCGCAGCCATTTCACTTTACATACTGAAAGGTTGTTTTGAAACAATTACACAAAATAAAACAGCTTCAAATGTGGCCGTATTGATTGCCGGTAGTGCCTTCGCCACAATGCGTTTTGCTACCGAAAATGAAACCTATATCATGCCTTTGTTGCTTAGTTTATGTGGGACATGGGCGTTACTCAAATACCATTCGGATGAAAAACCCTACAGATTGTATGGCGGTTTCGGGTTGCTGGGAATAGCAGTATTATTTCATCAGATTCACTGCTGGTGGTGGTTTGCAGCAGCGATATTTCACCCTTCAGGCAGAAAAAAACAGGGGGCCCTGTTGTTGTCATTGGGGTTAATGGTTATCACCTATCTGGCTGCCGCGAGATACCAGGGGAAAGTTTGGTGGACCTATCCATTTTCGGATGCCATGAATGGAACCGTATCGCTAACACCGGGATTAGACAACCTAACATTCACCCTCATTAACAGCATTCGTACCTGGGTGCAGGTACATGGAAACATCCCCTATTTCCTCAACGAATGGCCCTGGCTATGGCTGTTCCCCTCAATGGCAGTGGGTTTCATCGCTGTTGCAATTTTTACTAAAAAGCCCCAATCTAATAATGAAAAATCGCAACAACCACCCCAATCGCTGCGTTGGCTTAGGTTAGCATTGTTATTTCAGTTTTTATGGGCGGCTTATTCGGTGGGCAATGCAGAATTCATGGTCATGATTCCTTTTTTACTTTTGCTTTCATTACCCGGTTTATTGCTGAAACTGCAACACAAACTGCTACCGCTGGCAATGGCTATGCTCTGCTGGAATATGGGTGTTTATCTCATACCCAATGCCAACATCAAAACCATTAATTTCGGTGCTGAACTAAATTTACTCCTGAAGATTGCGAATCAACAGAAAGGGGATGGTATTGTCTTCATTGCCCGAGAAAGGGTGATGCTGGAGAACTACCTATCCATTCAAAGTGCTGACTACCAGAAAAAATTCAGGGATGCAGGCATACAACTAATGGATGCAGATTCGCTAGGCACAGAGCAAAAACTGCCGTTATACACAGATATATATGATTATCCCATGCCGATGAGCAGAAACAGTATGGTATACAGCAATCCATTTAAAAAATACGAGAAAATAACTGTCATAGGCACAGAATCCACACTATTTGGACCCTTACAACTCTATAAAATTGAATGATTACTTAAGATTTGGAGTCTATTGAATTATCTGACCCAAAATCTAGATGGCTATTAGGCTGCGCAGGTAATAAATCACGGAGTGAATCAATTTTATTCACTTTCCCTTCCGCCACCCGGTAGATGGTGCCTCCAAACTCCTCAATAAGCCGATAGTCGTGCGTGGCCATCACCACGGAGCGGCCTTCTTTACATATATCCTGAAGCATTCTCATTACTTCATCAGACACATCCGGGTCCAAGTTTCCTGTTGGTTCATCTGCCAAAATGACTTCGGGATTGTTAAGCAAAGCCCGTGCAATCACCAGTCGCTGCTGCTCTCCGCCACTCAGTTCTGCCGGTATTTTATACCCTTTATTTTCAAGGCCTACTTTGGCCAGCACCTCCTGGGCACGGTTCATTCGTTCCTGCTTGTCTTTCCAGCCGGTTGCCTTTAGTACGAAAAGCAGGTTATCCAGCGCGGAACGGTCTGTTAGCAGCTGAAAGTCCTGAAACACGATGCCCAGTTTTCTGCGCAAAAAAGGAATCTGTTTCTTTTTGAGGTTCTGCAAATCAATACCGGCCACCTGTCCCATGCCGTCGGTTAAAGGCAATTCACCGTATAAAGTTTTGAGCAAACTGGATTTACCTGATCCGGTTTTACCGATTAGGTAAGCAAACTCACCCTTGTGAATGCGAAGATTCACCTCCGTAAGCACAGGAATACGCCCCTGACAGATAGTTGCGTTCTGGATTTCTACCGGAAATTCCATAATTCAAATAAACAGCAGCCATTATAAGAATGCGAGACAAGATGTCCACACCATGAGGGTAATTATCAAGGGAGCACCGGATTCCAGTCTATGGGTGCAATTCCATGATCCTGAAGCCAATGATTGGTGCGGCTGAAATGCTGATTACCAAAGAAACCTTTTTCTGCAGAATAAGGACTGGGGTGATGTGATTTTAGCACCAGGTGCTTTGAGGTATCGATAAGCTCTTCTTTCATTTGTGCTTCTCGCCCCCAGAGAATAAAAACCAGGTGCTCATGCATATCACTAAGTTTCTGAATGGCAGCAGCGGTAAATTCTTCCCAACCATGACCGTGATGGGACTTGGGCTGTCCTGCTCTCACCGTAAGAATGGTATTGAGCAGCAAAACCCCATTGTGTGCCCATGGTTCAAGGTTGCCGCTGTAGGGTATTGGACAACCGATATCATCGTGCAACTCTTTGAAAATATTTACCAGTGATGGCGGCTTTTTCTGACCCTCACTCACCGAAAAGCACAATCCATTGGCTTGCCTGGGACCATGATAAGGATCCTGACCCACAATTACACATTTCACATCCCAGAAGGGCGTATAATCAAAGGCAGCAAATATTCTGGAACCCGGAGGGTAAATGACATAACCGGCTTGTCTTTCCTTGATCAAAAATTGCTTTAGATAATGAAAATAAGGTTTGTCAAATTCTTCATGTAAAATATCGTACCAGCTATCTTCAATCTGCACTGATTTATCCGGCCTTGCTGCTGCTTCCATGCTATCTACAATTAATATTAATAAATATACAAAATAAAATGCAAATATGCAAATTTTTATTGTGAATTCAAACGAAAATTATACAAAATATTACGCTAACAATTCTTCCAGTTCCTGCACATTCAAACCCGATAAAACACTGTCTTCATCGGGGATGATACTTTCTGCCAGGTGGGTTTTCTTTTTCTGTAAATCCAGTATTTTTTCCTCAATGGTATTTTTTGTAATAAATTTATATGAAAACACAGCTTTTTCCTGACCAATGCGGTGGGCACGATCCTCTGCCTGCCTCATGGTAAAGGGATTCCACCAGGGGTCTGCCAGAAATACATAATCTGCAGCCGTGAGATTAAGGCCGGAGTTTCCTGCGCGCAAACTCAAAAGAAACACCTTTACATGGTCATTTTCCTGGAAGCGTTTAATGGCCTCTGCCCTCTCCTTTTCATCCATACTTCCATCGAGATAGCTGTATTCTATTCCATCGGCCTGTAACATATCCTTGAACACCGAAAGATAACTTACAAACTGGCTAAACAGTAACACCTTGTGTCCACCCTCAACCGCACGCTGCAGCATTCTCCTTATTTCATCGTCTTTGCCCGATTGCCCTTCATAATCATCGTCTTTCAATAAGGGATTTAATGCCAGCTGACGGAGGTGCATCAAACCATTGAATATTTTCAATCTGGAACGGGCCATCCCCACCTGGCTCACATGTTCAAGGATTTCATTTCGATATTGGCTTTTTGTTTTCTCATACCGCTCTGCCTGTTCAGGTGTCATCTCACAGTAATGTATTTTCTCCACCTTAGGCGGCAACTCTTTTGCTACCTGTTTTTTGGTGCGGCGCAATACAAACGGATCTAGGATTCGCTTCAGTTCCGAAGTTCGTCCTGCATCCTGATTTTTCTCAATGGGTCTGATAAAATTCTTTTCGAAATACCCATAAGAACCCAGCAATCCGCGGTTTAGGAAATTCATCTGACTCCACACATCCAGCAGGGTGTTTTCGATGGGGGTACCCGTGAGGGCAAGCCGGTAGACAGCGTCAATCTTCAGCAGACTTCGGGCTGTGAGTGATGTAGGGTTTTTAATGGCCTGACTTTCGTCTATTACCACCAGTCGAAACGGAATGCGTTGCAGTTCTTCAATATCGTTGCGCATGGTTCCATAGCTCATGATGATGAGGTCATTTTGTGCAAATTTGGGTAGCAGCCGATTCCTTAAGATACCGGTATAAATGAGTGTTTTTAGGGATGGACAAAACTTCTCTGCCTCTGCCTGCCAGTTATACAAAAGGGATTTGGGCGCGACCACCAGGCAGGGCATGCCTTTTTGAGCCGGGGCAGTTTCATCAGAAACCGAAAGGTTTGATGAAGCTGCAAACAACTCCAATTGGGGTATTTCTCCAGTCACGGGCGTTTCACCCATATTCACAGTATCACCTTCTGTTAAAGCTGATTTAGGTAAATCAGCCATGTACTTTATCACAGCCAGCGTTTGCAGGGTTTTACCCAGGCCCATATCATCGGCAAGCAAGGCCCCTATTTTGTGTTCAAACAAAAAACGAATCCAATGGTAGCCATCAATCTGATAATGTCTGAGCTCAGCATTCAGGCCATCCGGCAAAGGAAATTCGGGAATGTTATCAGACTGCAATAGTTTCTCCCACCCCGACTTGGCCACATCTACATCTACATAATCTGATAAATCATCCAGCAGGGAAAAATGCATATTTCTCACCCTAAAACAATCTCCTTCCATATCTGCCAGGTGCGCGATTTTTCCGAATCGGGTGAACCACTCGTCGGGCAAAATTGCGATTTCACCATTGGGCAATACAAACTCCCTCCGTTTTTCTAAAATATTCTTTTTTAATCGGATAAACGGAATTTCATAGGTACCAAACCGAACTACAGCCAATACATCAAACCAGTCTGCACCCTTGGTCAGCTTCACCTCCAGACTCACAGGCCCGAGGTAAAAACGCACATCAGAAGCTTCCTGATCTATTTGAAATCCATTTCTTTTCAATAGCTCTGAGTGGGTATTGAGCCATGTAATCAACTCATAAGACTGACCGGCATTTTCAAGGGCAAAGAGACTCCCTTCCACATTTTCAAGCCCAAGCTCCTTCAGCAGTGCTATTTTTTCACTTTCCATGGTCAGGGAACGACGAATGCGGTGAAAAATAAAATCCTTGCCATTTTTCTCCAGCGATACATTCACTTTTTTGTGGATGTGAAATGGAAAATTCCACCCGCCATACTGAAAATACAGACTCAGGTATTGTTTATCCTGAAACAGTTTGTTCAAGCGAATTACCGGCCTGGCGGGTAATTGTTCGGTTACAATCTGCAAACCTTTGGCAAACACATCATGGTTTTCCAGCAAGGGTTTAACAAACTTGTCCATGTAGCTATCCTCCTGGTGGGGCTCTACGTGGATGAATTTTTTACTAAGAAAAGGACGGATTTTTTTTCCGTCAATGTGTTTGGGGAAAAACAATAATTTATTGGGGGTAATTAGCCAGGAAGGATTTTCAGAAATAATCTCCGAATCATTATGGTAAAACTCTACCTTCTCATTGTTGTGCCTGATGGTGGCAAAATAATTGGTTCCCTGCTCATCGCGTCTGAAATGAAACAGCACCGTGGCAGGTTCTTCGGAATAATGAATTTCCTCACCCTGTGCCTGTCCAGTTTTTCCGGCCCAATACATCGGGTAATTCTTGATGATATCCAGTACGCCTGACAACTTCTTTTCTATGTAAGGTCGCACGAGCTTGTGCAGTTCCGGGGTGTAATGTTTCAGCAGAAATTCATTGGGGCGAATGCGCTTGTTGCCATTGTAAAAACGTTTCATGATTCCGTCTACTTCAAACTCTTCCAGCAGTTTTACTACCTCAGTCTGCTCCGGATTCAATTTAAAATAGGTACTGGTTTGCTGCCTGACCCGCTGGAATGTGAGTGAAAAATCCCCATTGGCAAGCAGCTGCACAGCATTGGCCTCTACCAAAAGTCCGAAATAAGGATGTCTTACAAATGTAAAAACCACCTCAAACGGTTGGGTATTGACCACTTCCATCGCCATATATCACAAGTTAAACCTTCAAACTAACGACATTCAGCGCAGGCGGACAAACGTTTTGGACTTATTTTCGCAACCATTTATCCACGATAATTCCATGATTGAGTCTCTTACAACTAACGATAAAGCACTGATTTATACTGAATGCCACACACGCATAGAAGGGTTACTGGAAACAGAAACAGACCTGATTGCCGGCCTGGCCAATGTTTCAGCCGTGCTCAAAGAAGCATTTCATTGGTGGTGGGTAGGGTTTTATCTGGTAAAGGACAAGCAACTTGTGTTAGGTCCGTTTCAGGGGCCGGTAGCGTGTACCCGAATAGCATTTGGGAAAGGAGTTTGCGGGGCAGCCTGGGCCCAAAACGAAACCCTGGTAGTTAAGGATGTACACCAATTCCCCGGTCACATTGCCTGTTCTGCAGAAAGCAACAGCGAAATTGTGGTTCCGGTTTGTAAGCATGGTGCCGTGGTGGCGTTGCTGGACGCCGATAGTGAACATTTTTCGTGTTTTGACGAAACCGATCGTTTGTTTCTGGAGAAAATTTGTGCAACTTTGGGCCATCTCTTTTAAAAAGAATCATGGCTGTCAAAAAGAATATTGTGTTGCTGATTATCGTGGCTTCGCTGGGCTACTTCGTGGATATATACGACCTCATCCTTTTCAACATCATAAAGGTTGACAGCATGAAGGCGCTGGGTATAGCGCCTGAGTTTGAAACCACCCTTTTCAACTGGCAAATGTCAGGCATGCTTCTGGGCGGTCTGATTTGGGGCATTTGGGGCGACCGTAAAGGTAGAGTTTCAGTGCTTTTTGGCAGCATTCTCCTGTACAGTTTTGCCAATATTGCCAATGCATTTGTAAGCAACCTCACCGAATATGCTGTCTGGCGTTTCATTGCAGGTGTAGGGCTGGCAGGAGAACTGGGTGCTGCCGTAACTTTGGTAGCGGAAAGCATGCCCACCAAAAAACGCGGCATTGGCACCATGATCATTGTAACCTTTGGTGCTTTGGGTGCTGTGTTTGCTTTTTTTGTTGCAAACCGACCTGAAATAACCCAGATTTTACGAAATCTTCTTTCGGATAATATACAAAACTGGCAAACGGCTTACATCATGGGTGGGGTTTTAGGCCTGGTTTTACTGGCACTGAGGGCCGGTACATTCGAAAGCAGCATGTTCCACGAGCTTAAAAAGACGAATGTAGTAAAAGGCAACTTTTTCATGTTGCTGCGTGATCGGCAAACATTTAAAAAATACCTGTCTTGCATTGTCATTGGCTTGCCTGTTTGGTTTGTAGTGGGCGTACTCATTGCATTGTCGGGCAGATTTATACCGGAAATCGGGATACAGGGAGGCAGCATTAAAACTGCAGAAATGGTGATGTGGAGCTATCTGGGCCTTAGCAGCGGAGATCTGCTCAGCGGACTGCTTTCACAGCTTTTTAAAAGCCGTAAAAAGGTGATATACTTTAATCTGACCGGTATTGCGATACTCACCCTGGTTTATTTGTTCAGCAGCAACGTCTCTCCAACCTGGCTCAAGGGCATGAGTTATCTGCTTGGGCTTGCCACAGGATACTGGGCCTTGTTTGTAACCAATGCCAGTGAGCAATTTGGCACCAATATCAGAAGTACGGTAACCGCCACAGTTCCTAATTTTGTGAGGGGTGGCGTGGTTCCCATCACCCTCGGTTTTAATGCATTAACCAACATGCAACTGAGCAGCCATGCAAATGCAACCGCAGCTTTGATTGTGGGAGCCGTTTGTCTGTTACTGGCTGCCTGGGGCACCTACAATGTGCAAGAAAGTTTCCACAAGGATCTCAACTACGTGGAAGAATAAAATTACACCAGGTAAATAGAAAGATTGTTCGGGTCAGTGCTGTCAAACTGAACATGTTCCTGCAGGGTAGTGGCAATGGAGATGCCTACATAATCCGCTTTCACCGGAAAGTTACGATGTTCCCTTTTGGCCAGAAAAACAGTACCGATGCTATTGGGTTTAAATCGATAAATTTCGGATAGCACCAGCATGAGTGTGCTGCCGGTATTGATTACATCGTCCATAACCAGCACATGTTTACCCTGAAAATTCACCTCAGGCATAAACTGAACATTATCCTCTGTCACCCTTGCATTGATATCGGAAACTTTCAGATTGGGGTCTATGGCAGCCACCTTCTCCCCCAATAAGCGGGAAAGTGCGAAACCGCGATCATTCAAACCGCATATCAACAATTCACCGCTATCAATGTGTTTTTCGCATATTTCGCAAGCCATTCTTTCCAATTTGGTCAGAATCTCTGCGTGATTGAGGATATGGGTTTTGGTGTTATCCAATGGCAATTATTGAGCAAATTTACACATTATGCTCAGAGTTCTTTGATACCGGAAAGATTTTTACGCAATCGACATAGATAACGATGCTGCTGATAAAGGGCTGCCGCTTTTAGCAAGGTTTCCCTGCCATATCCCTGATCAACCGCCGCATTATCTGCCTCTACTGAAAGCGTCGTCAATGACAGTTCATTTTCCCTAAAATACTTTTCCAGCAATTCCTCTGCCTCTTGCTTGCTTTGCTGATTTCCGGTTTGGCAATCCTCAATTATATCACTCAGATCCATCATTTCCATGAGAAATTCGGGAGGTAGTACCTGTATTTTTTCTACATCAATATGGTGGATGGCGAGTAGACACTTCAGTCGGCTGTATGCATCAGTCAATATGGCATAGGCTTCGTTATTAGCTGCCGTATTTTCCATGGCAAGACTATACATTTCAGGGTTGCCTGCATGAAAATCAGGATGCCATTTACGCTGATTGGCCAAAAACGCCTTTCGTAGTAACTGAATATTGATTTGAAATGAGGGCGCTATTTCAAAAAAAGCGAACGGATCCATGTTTCATCAGAAACCCAGTGCGCGGGCAATATCCACCCAGAATATAAAAATCATGAGGGATCCCAGAATCACCATCCCAATAACCTGACCTACATAGAGGGCTTTTTCACTCACCGGTTTGCGGGTAATCATTTCCCAAAGCAGAAACATCACATGGCCGCCATCGAGTGCAGGTATGGGAATAATGTTTAAAAACGCAAGTCCCAGTGATATCATGGCCGTCAAACCCCAGAAATTAACCCAGTCCCAGGTAGAGCCATACATCTGAGCCATACCCACCGGACCGGCGAGCGATTTGCGGGGATCGACCTCACCACTGAAGATTTTACCAAAGCCTTTGGCATTGGCGGCCAGAAATGAAAAGGCCTTTGAAACGCCCATGCCTGCTGACTCGAAAAATCCGAATTCAATGGTTTTTTCTTTATTTTCAAAACCGAACAACCTGGGTTTGAAACCAATGGTGCCGTCGGCCTCTACTTTCAGTGTTATCACACGAACCGAATCCTTGAGATTACTCTTGACCGTTAATGCGATATTTTGATTCTTTTTCTGCTGAATGATTTCTTTAAAATCCATGAAACTGGCTACAGACTGGCTGTCTATGTGCGTAATTACATCTCCTTTCACGAGTTTTGCTTTTGCCGCCGGGGTTCCATCCACTACAGAGGCAATTTCAAATGAATACTGCGGAGAAATAACGGGGAAATCGGATTTTTCAGAAAGTAATTCCTGAATTTTGGGTGAAAGTACAATGGTGGTATCCTTTCCATTGCGATTAATTTTTACTTCATGCTTATCCCCCATAATGAAATCCGGATCAGCAAATTCTGCCATGATATTGTCGCTGGGCTTGCCATTGAAGGCCAGAACCTTGTCGCCGGTGAGGAAACCCAGCTTTTTCCCGGTGGGCCCGGCATAAATTCCACCGGCTTCATTGATGGCGGTAGTGGGTACATATTTTTCACCCTGAGTCCAGGTGAGCATCCAGAAAATGAGTATTCCGAGGAGTAAATTCACTGTTACACCGCCAATCATTACGATTAGGCGCTGCCAGGCGGGTTTACCTCTGAATTCCCAGCTTTGTGGCTCTGTTTTCAACTGCTCCGTATCAAGACTTTCATCTACCATGCCGGCAATTTTAACATACCCGCCCAAAGGCAGCCATCCAATGCCGTATTCGGTTTCACCTTTTCTGAATTTGAACAGCTTGATCCCCCATGCATCGAAAAAAAGATAAAATTTCTCTACTTTAATGCCGAAGTATCTGGCAGCCAGAAAATGACCCAGTTCATGCAAAATGATTAAAATGGACAGGGCAAACAAAAATTGCGAAACAGTAATGAGGGTTCCCATAAAGGTGCAAATATACATGCTACACTTTCCCACTGCCCACGAATCAGATTAAATTGACTGAAATAACGATAAGTAATTTGATGACAAACATCAATCCCGAAGTGATATAAAATCACCTAAAAATATAGGGATATCAGCCAATTTGCCCGGGTGAAAAACTCCATTTTTTTTAGTTGCATTTTCATATTATCAGGCATCACTGCCAATGCTCAGCCGGTAGAACAAATCAGGCCTTCAATGAAACTGACATCGGAAGGCATTCGTGGAGGCATGGGTGTTTCTGTGGTATGGAACCCGCCGTTAAATCGTTATTATGCAGCTGTTTCAGGTACCGGAGAAAAATGGCTGATCATTTATAATCAGCAGGGAAAACCCATCAAAAAGCCGTATTCATTGCCATTTGATCCCGGCAGTTTATGGCTGGAGGGCTCAGGAAAATCATTAAAAAGCTATGCCTCGGGAATGGAGGGTTTGTATGTAATCCATTTAAGGGAGGGTCTGCCTGCCTATTTTGAAAATATTTTTTACTCACTCCACAACCCGGTGGCCATAGGCAATGGTGCATGGGCGAGCCATCGCAGGGAAATGTGGTATTATCATGATAAAACCATATTCCGTTACAAAACGAAGCATGCTCATCACCGGCCCTCGTTGAATTTAAACATAGACGATTTTGAAAATGAGTTAAACAGCATGGGACTCATTTACACCGGCATCAAAAACAGGGAGATTGGAATATATGACCGAGGGCAGCATCGCATTTTACTATACAGCGCAAAAACCGGGCGATGCCGCAGTATTTTGCAGATTATGGATGAAACCGGTCCGAAACCGATATGCGGAGACATTTCCTATGCCAATGGATATTACTGGCTATACGACCGAGAAACGGGAATCTGGCATGGATACAGGTAGTTTATAAATCCAGATACATCGCAATGTGCGGTATCCCAACCTCTTCAAATTCATGACCCTGTATCCGGTAACCCAGCGATAGGTAAAAATTCACGGCAGATTTGCGTGCGTGTAGTTCTATTCTTTTTACCTGTTTATCTCGGCATATTTCCTCCGAAAACCTAACGAGTTGTTTACCCAAACCTTTTCCCTGACAAGATTCCGCAACCGCAACCTGCCTCATTTTGGCCACATTCCTGTCCAGTATTTTCAGCAACAAAACAGCCAAAACCCGCTCCCCTGCTACCATCCCCACATGTATTTGTGTTGTTTCTGACAACAGTTCTTCAGGGAAAAAAAATAAGTCCAAAGGTTTTCTCAACACTTCGTACCTCAGGCCAATGCTTTGAATCTGCAGTTTACTGCCCCATTCCAGCAGTGTAGGTTGCGGATGACTCATGATTTTTCCTGGGCTTCGCAAACCGCCAGTGCAACCATATTGACAATTTCGCGCACATTACTGGTGTGGTGGAGTACGTGAACACTTTTTTCAAAGCCCAGTAACACCGGACCGATAATATCTACCATTCCCATTCCCCGCATGAGCTGATAGGCAGCATTTCCGCTATTGAGACCGGGGAAAATAAGGGTATTCGCGGGTTTGTTGCCGAGCTTATTGAATGGGTATTGTCTGATTCGGGCTTCCCCGTCCATGGCATAAGTGGTCTGCATCTCTCCATCTACAAGAATATGAGGATACAATTCATGCAGGATTTCTACGGCTTTTCTCATCTGAGCCGGTGCCGGTCCGCGGCTGCTGCCAAAATTGCTATAAGTAACCAGGGCAATGATGGGTTCTATTTGGAATTTACTCACCCTTTCATGAACTTTCAATACCAGATCTACCAGTTCTTCGGGCTTATAATCAATATTTACGGTAGTATCAGAGAGAAACAGCGGGCCGTTTTTGGTCATCACAATGTGCATACCTGCAATGCGTCTGCTAGTGCCCGCAACAGGGATGCACTCCAGCATAGGGCGCAGGGCTATGGGATAATTGCGGGTTAAGCCGCTGATGAGTGCATCGCATTTGCCTGTTTCCACCATCATGGCGCCGAAATAATTCCGGTATCGCATATTTTTAACAGCTTCGGTCTGAGTGAGTCCGCTGCGTTTTCGTTTTTCATAGAGCAGCGCCCCAAATTCTTCACACAGCGCATCTTCTGTCCAGGGGTCCAGAATGGTCACCTGCCCAAGGTCAATGTTATGTTCTTCCATTGCCTGACGAATCTGGTGGGGTCTACCTAATAAAACGGGGGTTGCAATTCCCTCATTGAGACAGGTTTGGGCAGCCCGGAGTATTTTCACGTCTTCCGCCTCGGAAAACACCACACGTTTGGGTTTTTTCCTGGCGCGTTGTACCAGTCGGTTCACAAAATCATTGTCTATACCCAATCTTTTGCGTAACACGGCTTTATACGCATCCCAGTCTGTGATGGGATTACGGGCAACACCACTATCCATGGCAGCTTTAGCCACCGCAGGGGCCACCGTAGTAAGCAAACGCGGATCCATGGGTTTGGGTATGATGTAATGATGGCCAAAGTCTAAATCATAATCGTTGTATGCCATCATTACTACTTCCGGTACGGGCTCCAATGCCAGATCGGCGATGGCACGCACAGCGGCTAGTTTCATTTCCTCGTTGATGGTGGTTGCGCGCACATCCAGGGCACCTCTGAAGATAAATGGGAAGCCCAAAACATTGTTCACCTGATTGGGATAGTCACTTCTACCGGTGGCCATGAGGATATCCGGTCGGGTATCCACCGCCAGCTGATAATCAATTTCAGGGTCAGGGTTGGCCATGGCAAAGACGATGGGTTTTTCTGCCATCCCCAAAATCATTTCCGGAGTAAGAATATTGCCCTTGGATAAACCCACAAACACATCGGCCCCTTTCATGGCTTCCTCGAGGGTTCTGGCGGCAGAATTGGAAATAAACTGGCTTTTGTATTTATCCAGGTCGTTTCTATCGGCATGAATAACGCCTTTGCTGTCCAGCATTGTTAAGTTGGCGGGATTCACCCCCAGACTCACGAATAATTTAGAACAGGCAATGGCACTGGCACCTGCACCATTCACCACCATCTTTATTTTCCCAATTTCTTTATTTACAATGCGCAACGCATTGAGCAACGCAGCACCGCTGATGATGGCCGTTCCATGCTGATCATCATGCATGATGGGAATTTGCAGTTCAGCTTTTAACCGCTCTTCAATTTCAAAACTCTCGGGGGCTTTTATATCTTCAAGATTAATTCCACCAAAGGTGGGCTCCATGGCTTTAACGGTGCGTACAAATTCGTCTACATCCTTACAATTCAGCTCAATATCAAAAACGTCGATGTCGGCAAATATTTTGAACAACACCCCTTTACCTTCCATAACCGGCTTGGATGCCTCCGGTCCGATATCACCGAGCCCCAGCACTGCCGTACCGTTGCTGATAACCGCTACAAGATTTCCCTTGGCTGTGTATTTATATACATCCTCAGTATTTTCGGCAATTTTCAGGCAAGGTTCGGCTACCCCCGGGCTATAAGCCAGGGCTAAATCGAACTGGGTTTGTGTGGGTTTGGTCGTTACTACCTCAATCTTCCCGGGACGTCCGTCTGCATGATAACTGAGGGCATCCAGCAATTTTTTACTCGGCATATGTTACCTGCAAAGATACAGCGATTAAAAAAATTAAAAATCACGATTGAGACAAGATAGTTTACTTGCTTCATTATTCTGATTCTTCAATGTCCAATGTATTGATTGAGTTATCGTAAGCCAGGTATTGATGGTGTAACGCTGGAATATAACCTCCCTGCCATACTCAACCAATAATTTATCGCTCAACTCTTTGATAGTAGAATTCTCGGTAAATATGAGTGTGGGATTGGTAGGCAAATCCAATTTTTGATAACTTACTTTTCTAAGAAACAGTCTCAAGTATGGAAATATGGTATTGAATTGTCTTTCAAATTCTCTATCAGCAGTGCAATCAAAAAAACCGGTTTGCGAATTTTCAACAACGTTGTTCATGTAAGAATTAATATATTCGGCAACAATATTAATGTCACATTAATCATTCAGCGAAATGACTTTGGTCAGTTCCACCGAATAGCTGCTTATTTCTAATTCTTCATGCGAATCAGTCCAGCCAAGTCTTTAATAATGATATTACTATGCACAATATTAATTAACCCTTCCTGTTTGAATGCACTAAGGGTACGAATGACTGTTTCTGTTGCTGTGCCCACATAAGATGCGAGTTCCTGCCTTGAAATTTCTATTTCCTTATTACCATTACTTAAAGTGTAGGTTCGGTAAACATCAACCAGGGCCTCTGCAACCCTTTTTCTTACAGAATCGTAGGCCAATCTTAATAATTTATCTTCCGTTTCCACCAACTGATCTGCCATAATTCTTATAAATTTAGCGGAGGCCCCCTGATGTGTACCCAGCAATGAGAAAAAATCGGCTTTATTCAATGCATGTAGCTTTAAAGGCTCAACGGCAATTGCAGATTCGGTATATTCAGCTTCTTCAAGCATTGCAATATGTCCGAATATATCGCCTTCCCCATACAAAGCGGTCATCAGCTCTTTACCGTCATTGCTAAGCAAAACCGTTTTCACTTTGCCTGATTCTATGAAGTAAACATAGCGAGGCTGCCCACCTTCACGGTACACATATTCGCGTTTCTGGAATTCAAAAATGGTTCCATCACCCGCAGTTTCTCTAAAGTTTTCCAGTGATTTCCCATCATTCATCAGGGCAAGAAATCCATCTCCACTGCCATTTCTGTGAATTCCGTTCTCATCGTGTTTTTTAAGCCGTACTTCTATAGCCCTCAATAATTCTGCTTCTTCAAATGGCTTGGTAATAAAATCATCAGCTCCCAGTTCCATTCCTTTTCTGAAACTATCCCTGTCATTTCTGGCAGTAAGCAATATAATCGGAATTTTGGCAGTTTCGGGAGAACGTGCAAGCAAATGGACTACCCCAAATCCGTCTAGTAGCGGCATTGAGATATCACAGACGATGATGTCAGGCAAAATTTTTTGTGCTACCTCCACACCATCTTTTCCGTTTTCAGATGTAATTACCTCATAATCCGAAAGCGTTAAGATTTCGGCTACATTTTCTCTGACATCCTGACTGTCATCAATTAATAATACTTTTTTCTTCATATTTCTTTGGTATTCTAATGGTTGCACATGTTCCCTGATTAAGTTCACTTACAAGGTCAAAATCTCCATGAAGATGTTCAAGAAATTGATTTACAATAAAAAGACCCAGCCCATTTCCCACAACTCCATTTGTATTGGACGCGCGGTAAAATCCATTGGTTAATTTTTGCAGCTCATCACCCGGAATCCCTCTTCCATTGTCTTTTACAGAAATGGCATAGACAGTGTTTTCGTCTTTGCACTCTATAACCACCTCTCCTTCTCCGTCTGAATACTTAATTGCGTTGCTTATCAAATTGTTGAGAATCTGGGTTAAAAGCTCTGGATTGGTTTCTGCAACTACAGATTCTATTGATGACAACTTTATTGGAATTGGGTTTTTATAACATTGTTGTTCTGTACCATTCCACTCATTACAAATTTCTTCCAGTAACTTATTTAAGGGAACCTCAAAAATTTCTGGCTTAAAATCCAGATTGACATTTGTATTTAAATGCAATAATTCATCTGTAATGGTAATTAAATGATGAATGCTGTTTTTTGCTTTTATAATACTTGCTCTTTGTTTATCAGCAAGTTGCGAAGAGGGTGTTTCATACTTTTGAACAAGTGTTAATGAAGTAAATATACCGGTTAATATATTTCTGTATTCATGAGACAACAGATAAGCAAACTTTGAACACTTCTCATGGGCATTGATCTCTTTTTTCAAAGATTGTTGCAATTGTTTTTTGGTGTTCGACAATTCCTCAATAGACTCCTGCAATAATTGGGTGCGTTCTCGAAGCATGCGTTCATTTTGGTTTTTCAAATGACTGATTGCCTGTTTCAATTCTATGATTTGGGTATTCCGCTTTTCAATGGTTTTGTTCTTAATATATTGTTTTTCCAGACTATTTACAAAAAACAATATATACAATGATGTGGCCGTGCTAAAACTCTTCATTCTCACACTGATGGGAAATACAAAATTTCCCTTTCTCAAACCAACAATAGATTTCCCCTCAAAATGCAGTAAGTCGGGAATTGAAAACGGAGCATCACCGACAGTCGCCGACTGGAAAAGCTGAGACACTTTCATTGATCCAAGTTCTTTGGCATCATAACCGAATAAATTCTCCGCTAGGGAATTTCCAACATACACTTTACCCTGATAATCAGCCATTATGATGGCTTCTGATGCATAATGAAATGAAGACAGCAATAAACTTTTCCATGATTCACTGTCCAGCTTGTCAGTATCATATGAGTGCCCAATTGCATGTTTTAGTTTCGTTATAATTCCATTGTCAATTCCGTTTTTTCTCATATTTTACTTCTTTATTTCATACAATCGTATGGTGTATTTTGCCAGTTCAAAGATATTCTGCACTTATTGGATTTGTTTTGATCACTGTCATGACATTAGTCACTTCATTATCGTATATTGTGCTATTTTGTAGATTTATATTTATTTTAAATTGTTTTTGTTTAATTTAAATATTGGCACAATTCACATACACCGCCTGTAAAACCTGAATTAAAAGAATACAATAAGGATTAGTGGTTTAACTTTGAAATCACATTGATGTTTATGCATAACGACATGTTATAAAATCACTTTTTAAAAAATTTTGATCGTGATTTGATGTTTGATGCAAATTTACGGATATTACTTGTTTTTATTGATATTTATTGTAATTACTATACTTTGTTATTGAAAATTTTATTTGGATTGAGGATTGAAGTTAATTTTTCAGAATTGGAATTAAACCTGTTTTCATTAAACAAAGTATAAATGCTAAATTCGCGGCAAAGATTACAAATGAGCGAATTTCGTATTGAACACGACACCATGGGTGAAGTAAAAGTGCCCGCAGCTCGCTACTGGGGTGCCCAGACAGAACGTAGCCGCAACAATTTTAAAATCGGGCCTGAAGGCAGTATGCCCGTAGAAATCATCCGCGCATTTGGTGTGCTTAAGAAATGTGCAGCCATGGCCAATCATCAGCTGGGTGTGCTGAGTGAAGAAAAGAAGAACCTCATTGTAACGGTTTGTGATGAAATAATCGAAGGAAAACTGGACGCAGAGTTCCCGCTGGTAATATGGCAGACCGGCAGCGGCACCCAAAGCAACATGAACGTAAACGAGGTGATTGCCAACCGTGCACATGTGCTAAGCGGAGGTTTGCTAACAGATGAAGATAAGGTATTGCACCCCAACGACGATGTAAATAAGAGCCAAAGCAGTAACGATACCTTCCCTACAGCCATGAGCATTGCTGTATTTAAGCAAGTGGTAGACTACACGTTGCCGGGTATTCAGGCATTGAAAACCACCTTAAAACATAAGTCACGCGATTATAAAGACATTGTAAAAATTGGTCGCACACACTTTATGGATGCAACTCCCCTCACACTGGGTCAGGAGTTTAGCGGATATGTTACACAGCTGGAGAACGGTGTTTCAGCCATCAATCGTGCCTTAATCCCAGCTGCGGAAATTGCACTTGGCGGAACTGCGGTGGGCACCGGACTTAATGCCCCAAAAGGATATGCTACTCTGGTAGCCAAACTCATTGCGGAGGAAACCGGCCTGCCTATCGTTTCAGCACCCAATAAATTTGAGGCCCTGGCTGCACATGACGCCATGGTGGAATTGCACGGTGCCCTAAAAAGAGCTGCTGTAAGCTGTTTTAAAATTGCCAACGATATTCGTATAATCAGCAGTGGTCCGCGCAGCGGAATTGGTGAAATCATCATACCGGAAAATGAGCCCGGCAGCAGCATTATGCCCGGTAAGGTTAATCCTACACAACCGGAAGCCCTCACCATGGTTTGTGCCCAGGTTATGGGTAACGATGTAACTGTCTCTTTTGCCGGCTCGCAGGGCCATTTTGAACTGAATGTATACAAACCCGTAATCGCTGCCAACCTGCTGCAAAGCGCCCGCCTACTCGGCCAGGCATGCCTTAGCTTCGACACCCACTGCGCACAGGGCATTGAACCTAACCATAGCCGCATTCAGCAACTGGTAGAGCAAAGTCTGATGCTTGTTACGGCCCTGAACACGCACATCGGGTATGAGAATGCAGCCAAAATTGCCAAAAAAGCGCACAAGGAAAATAAAACCCTGCGCGAAGCTGCCCTTGAACTGGGCCTGCTCACCAACGAGCAATTCGATGAGTGGGTGAAACCGGAAAAAATGGTGGGCAACCCGGACGAATCCATCAAATAAGCCATTACAGGTATACCCATGAGGCAGGTAAAAATCATGGGCATTCTGAATGCCACACCAGATTCTTTTTACGAGGGCAGCAGAATTCATGTAGGTAAAGCGTTTGATGCTGCAGCCGTGATGCTGCAGGAAGGTGCACATATACTGGATATAGGCGGTCAAAGTACCAGACCGGATGCAGTGCCTGTTTCGGCTTCAGAAGAGATCGATAGGGTGCTCCCTGTAATTGAGAACATTTTACAACACTTTCCCGCCACATCCATCAGTGTAGATACTTATTACGCATCTGTGGCAAAAGCCGCCGTAGAGGCAGGCGCCACTATTGTAAATGATATTTCTGCCGGAGATGATGATCCTGAAATGCTTCCTTTCATTGCGAAAGCCGGCGTTACCTATATAGCCATGCACAAGCGAGGTATTCCTGTGAATATGCAGGAAAATCCAGCTTACACTGATGTTGTAAAAGAAATCACCGCCTACTTTTCAAACAAAAGTGTATTGTTTCAAAATCTGGGCATCAATGACTGGATATTGGATCCCGGATTCGGATTTGGAAAAACGCAGGCGCATAATTTTCAGATTCTTCGTCAGTTGAAAGAATTTGGCATATTTAACAAACCCATTCTGATAGGAATTTCCAGAAAAAGCATGATTTGGAAAACCCTGAACTCCAGCCCTGAGGAAGCTTTGAATGGAACCACCGCATTGCACATGGCCGGACTTATCCGTGGAGCTGATTTACTCAGGGTACACGATGTGAAAGCGGCTTCTGAATGTTTGACACTGTATTTAAGTATGGAAAACTCATGAATCCTGATGAATATTACAGTTTAGTCTCACCCGAAAGGAGCGGCATTATGTTGGAGCTCAGGAAAATCATAACCGAAAATTTACCCCCCGGTTTTGAAGAAACTGTCAGTTATGGAATGCCGGGCTGGGTTGTGCCTAAATCCCTTTATCCGCCGGGCTATCACTGCAATCCTTCCCTGGCCCTGCCCTTTATTAATATTGCCTCACAAAAACAACACATCGCGATATACCACATGGGGCTTTACGGCAGCGATGAACTGATGGAATGGTTTTTAACAGAATGGCAAAAGCAAGTAAAAACCAAGCCCGATATTGGAAAAAGCTGTATCCGATTCAAAAAGCCGGAGCAAATTCCGCTTGAACTGATAGGTCATTTATGCAGTAAAATGAGCCCTGTTGATTGGGTAGCTTGTTATGAAAAAGGATTAAAACGCTAAATTATTTTAATCCTTAACTTTGCAGCATGCCGGCCCTTATAGCACCCTCTATTTTATCTGCTGATTTCGGTAATCTGCAGCGCGACTGTGAAATGATTAACAATAGCGATGCCGGCTGGTATCACGTAGATGTTATGGATGGGGTGTTTGTCCCCAACATCTCCTTTGGCTTTCCGGTCATGAATGTGCTAAAAAAGTACGCAACCAAAACGCTTGATGTGCATCTGATGATTGTAGAACCCGACAGGTATATTCAGCGATTCGCAGAAGCCGGAGCACATGTACTTACAGTACACTATGAGGCCTGCACACACCTGCACAGGAGTTTGGCAGAAATAAGAAAACATGGGATGAAAGCAGGCGTGGCACTCAATCCACATACCCCTGTTTCACATCTGAAAGACATTATAACTGATTGCGACCTTGTGCTCATAATGAGTGTGAACCCGGGCTTTGGGGGGCAGGCATTTATTGAAAACACCTACCGCAAAGTGGCAGAGCTTAAAGAACTGATTGATAAACAGCATTGCCAAACCCTGATAGAAGTAGATGGTGGTGTTTCTGAAAACAATGCGGCAGCGCTTGTGAAAGCAGGGGCTGATGTGTTGGTGGCAGGAAATGCTGTATTTGCCACAGCCAATCCGTCTGCTACCATCACCCAGCTGTATAAAACTGCCAATTCATAAAAGAAAAATCAACCTGTTTCGTTTCATATCTGTGCTGAATAAATCCTGCCTCGCGCTGTTACTGTGCATATTCGGGGAGTTACATGCACAACAGCCCACTTTTTGGGCCAAGGTAAGATTGAAAAACGGGGATCCCGCAGTGGGCATTGTCATTAAAAACAGTCAGGGTGAAACACTCGCTGTAACCGACAATAATGGAGATTTTAGTATTCCGGTTACCCAACTTATTTTTGGATATCAGGAAAACCGCAAGATTTTCGGATATCGCTTGCCAAAGGATTGGTCTGCTCAATTGGAAAGGGTAATATATGAAAGTTCAGGATTAGATATATTGCCCCAGATAGATATTCAAAGTCGAGAAGAATACACCCCTTTTCTGGATGAAATCAGACCTCGTGATTTACGAATGAATCCGACCACCGGAGGAATCGAAGCCATCATCAAAACGCTGGGTGCCAGCAGCAATAGCGAATTATCCTCACAATATAGTGTGCGGGGCGGAAACTATGATGAGAACCTGGTATATGTGAATGATATTGAAATCTACCGCCCCCAGCTCATCAGCAACGGGCAGCAGGAAGGGTTGAGTTTTATCAACCCGGATTTGGTGAAAACCCTAAAATTCAGTGCCGGCGGTTTTGATGCTCAATATGGTGATAAAATGAGCAGTGTGCTGGATGTGGAATATGTGCAGCCCACCTCCTTTTCTGTGAGCGCAACAGCAGGATTGCTACTTAACAGTTTTTCTGTGGAAGGTAAAACCAAAAAAACCTCTGCTGTACTGGGTGTGAGGCATTTCAGCAATTCACTGCTCACAGGCAGTCTGGATTTACAAGGTGCATACAAAATGAATTTTGCAGACGTACAAACGTTAGTAAGTCGAAAAATCTGGCGCAGATGGAAAGTAGAATTCATGGGCAACCTTGCATTAAACCGATACAATCTGAGTCCTGAGAGCCGCAGAACTGAGTTCGGTACCGTTTCGCAAGCATACCAGCTGGATGTGGGCATGGCTGGTGCCGAGCAAATGAATTATGATTATGCCATGGGTGCACTTACTTTCAAATTCAATCCGGAGGCCGGTAAGGAATTCAAATGGATTGTCAGTGCTACAGGTACTTATGAGCAGGAACTTTTTGATATTGAGGGTGCTTATCAGCTGAGTTTACTGGACAGGGATATGGGCAGTAAAACGTATGGAAAACCACTGAAAACGCTGG
>CANMCY010000016.1 GCA_947496375.1 Flavobacteriales bacterium | reverse complement strand
GTCATGCAGAGCTTGTCGAAGCATGACTGTTATTGCTATCTTAGGGTAACGGATTACTCGGCCTACGGCCTCGTGAACCGTTGGGGGAGGCCTCACCATCCAAAGCCCGGGCTATCCGCCCGGATTTTTTAATGCCCTGATTTCGCCTGCAAGCGGGGCTTGCGCTCATCATGGCATTAAAAAACCCACACTATCGTGTGGGCTTTGGATGGTGGTCGGGATGACTGGATTCGAACCAGCGACCCCTACGTCCCGAACGTAGTGCGCTACCGGACTGCGCTACATCCCGCAATGGTGTTGCAAATTTAATTGATATTGCCATTTTACTGCCGAATCACTACCATATTTGTCTGAATTTTCATTTTTGGTAAACAATTTGCATGGTTATATCGTCTATGATTAACATGCGCTTTATAGCTGTCTTTTTTCTGGGTTTTGGGGCTTTGGTAAGTCCACTCATGGCCGGTGATACCCTGGTGGTAAAGTCTGCTTTGCAACAAACCAAGTGGTTTAGTTACCGCTACATTTCTCAGGAATATATTACCAATTTGAATGACTTCTTTTTAGACCTCAAACTGGATACCACTTTCATGGTGTTCAGAAACACCGGAAAACCTTTTGAATACAAGTTAACCTATCATCAGAATGAAGCTTATAACCAGCCGGTGAAAAAAAATGATCCGCTGATGAAAAGTGAATACATTATTCGTTTTGATGCCAAAACAGGAAAAGCAGTAGAATTGGTCAACTGGAAGCAATTCAGGGATCAGCTGTTAAGCGATCTTTCTTTTCAGACAGCCAATAAACTCATCAGTACTGCTGAATTTGAAGAATATAAGCTGTTGCTCAACTCCGAACAGACCGTTCGCAAAACGGTGATGCACGATATCACCTACCTCTTTAGTATTAGCGGAGATACCGTTCGTTTGGATGCTGAATACATGAAAATAAAGCCGGTGCGGTCTCCCATGAGTGGAAAGGATTATGCCATTCTGGGAAGTTTTACCTCTGAAATGCCAGCCGGCACCCGAAATACTATAGTTTTTCATGCCCGAAACAAAGCGGGGGAACTGGAAAAACCCCAGCTGATGGAGGAGGTGAAAGCTTATCTTTATAAAACCTATCCCAAAGATAGTCCCATTCCAGAACTTACTTCAGTAGGACTAAACAGCGAAATGGACTGGCAATACAACCGTTTGCAAAAAAACATGCTGCGAATTTCGCTGGCCGATGTGCTTGCCATCAACGGACAGTCCCGCGGATTTATCCGCACGTTTGACCTTTGGGAAAAAGAAGATTAAGGATTGATGAATATCAGGTCCTGGCCCTGATAATCCATCTTTATTTGTCCTTCTTTGCTCAATTCGCCCGAGAGGATTCGTTTGCTTAATTCATCCAGCACCCGTTTTTGCAAAACCCGTTTTAGCGGTCTTGCACCAAACTGGGGGTCATAGCCCAGCTGTGACAGCCAATCCATGGCAGCATCAGTCCATGATAGTTCAACTTCAGCTTCCCCTAGTCTATTTTTTATGGCCTGCAGCTGCATTTCAACTATGCTGCGGATATGATCACGGCTTAAAGGTTCAAACATCACCACTTCGTCAATGCGGTTCAGGAATTCCGGCCTGATACTGCGTTTCAGGAGTTCGTATACCTTGGTTTTCGTAGATGCAACAATGGCATCCTTATCCCCGGTTTCCAGGTGTTCAAAATTATCCCGGATAATATCGCTGCCCAGATTGCTGGTCATGATAATGATGGTGTTTCTGAAATTGGCTGTTCGCCCTTTGTTGTCGGTTAAACGGCCATCATCCAGCACCTGCAGCAGGATGTTAAACACATCAGGATGGGCTTTTTCAATTTCATCCAGCAACACAACGCTGTAGGGCCTTCGCCGGATGGATTCAGTGAGCTGACCTCCTTCATCATACCCCACATAGCCCGGAGGCGCACCAATGAGTCTGCTTACCGTATGTTGCTCCTGGTATTCACTCATGTCGATACGAACCATGGCAGCATCAGAATTGAATAGATAGTCGGCCAGTGCTTTGGCAAGTTCGGTTTTGCCTACACCCGTTGTACCCAGGAAAATAAAGGATCCTATTGGTTTCTTTGGATCCTGCAATCCCGCACGGCTTCTGCGTATGGCGTTGGATAGCGCAGCAATGGCTTCTTCCTGGCCCACCACCCGCTTGTGGAGTTCCTGTTCCAGCAGAAGCAGTTTCTCTCTGTCACTCTGTAGCATTTTAGAGACGGGAATTCCGGTCCATTTGCTCACTACATCGGCAATGTCTTCGGAATCTACCTCCTGTTTTACCATGCTTTTACGATCCCCTGTTCCCATTTTAACTGTCAGGGCAAACAGCTCTTCTTCGGCCTGCTTGATAAGCCCGTAGCGGAGCTCAGCTACCCGACCATAATTCCCTTCTCTTTCCGCCTGTTCGGCTTCAATACGGTATTGCTCAATCAGTTCTTTTTTCTCCTGTATCTGACTCAACACCGCTTTTTCATTCTGCCACTGGGCATTCAGACTGTTTCGCTCTTCGCTGAGATTGGCGATATCTTCATTCAGCCGGGATAGCTTGGTTGGGTCATTTTCTCTTTTGATGGCTTCTCTCTCAATTTCCAGCTGCATGATTTTGCGGTTTAATTCATCGAGGTCTTCGGGAACGCTATTCATTTCCAGTCGGAGTTTGCTGGCAGCTTCATCGAGTAGGTCAATGGCCTTATCCGGTAAAAAGCGATCATTGATGTAGCGTTGGCTCATTTCTACCGAAGCAATAATGGCCTCATCTTTAATGCGCACCTGGTGGTGAACTTCATATTTTTCCTTCAGGCCACGTAGTATGCTGATGGCTTCCTGGGTATCCGGCTCTTCCACCATTACCTTCTGAAACCTGCGTTCGAGGGCTTTGTCCGTTTCAATGTATTTTTGATATTCTGCCAGGGTGGTGGCACCGATAGAACGCAGCTCGCCTCTTGCCAGGGCCGGTTTTAGTATGTTGGCCGCATCCATGGCGCCTTCGCTACGACCTGCACCCACCAGGGTGTGAATTTCATCAATGAATAATACCACTTCACCGTCGCTGCCAATAACCTCTTTCACCACGGCTTTTAACCTTTCTTCAAATTCTCCCTTGTATTTGGCGCCCGCAATGAGGGCCCCCATATCCAGACTATAGATGACTTTTGTTTTTAGGTTTTCAGGTACATCACCGCGAATAATGCGATGCGCCAGACCCTCTGCAATGGCGGTTTTTCCCACGCCGGGCTCACCAATCAATACAGGATTGTTTTTGGTGCGTCGGCTCAAAATCTGCAATACACGGCGTATCTCATCATCACGGCCGATCACCGGGTCCAGCTTGCCGGTTTTGGCCATTTCATTCAGGTTGATGGCATATTTTTTCAGCGCATTGAACTGGTTTTCTGCAGTTTCACTGCTCACTTTTTGTCCCCCTCTCAGCTCTTTTACCGCTTTCATCAATTCGCCGCGTTTCACACCGGCATCTTTCAGCAGGTTGGAGGCGGTGTCCTTGCATTCCAACATGCCCAGCAGAATATGCTCATTGGTGATAAAATCATCACCCATTTCCCGCATGGCTTTTTCTGCATGCGTTACGGCAGTGGTGGTTTCCTGCGATATATATACCTGTCCGCCATCCACCCGTGGAAGACTCTTCACTGCTGCAGTGAGGGCATCCTCTACTCGTTTTGCATTGATGCCCAGTTTGCCTGCAATAAATTGCCACATTTCTGCATCTTCGGAAACGATGGCTTTTAGCAGATGCACATTTTCAATGCGCTGCTGACCTGCTGCAATCACGAGTTGCTGTGCTTTTGCAATGGTTTCCTGAGCTTTAATGGTAAAATTCTGCAAATTCATATGCATGCTTTCACAAATACTTTTCCATTTTCATGAAAAGGTAAAGTTGTCAGCCATGATTGTAAGCAGGCACTATTCGGCAGTCAAAAAGTCCTGAAGTTTGGGGTATGAATGCATAAAACATGAAAAAATGGCAGTTGTTAACCTCGAAAAAGCCAACATATTTGATGATTTTGCATAAAAAAATGAAAAAACATTAGGATTTTTAAAATTTATGCTTCACCTTTGGTCACTCAAATAGATATTTATGAACCTGTACATTGGAAATCTGAGCTATGCAACCAAAGACAACGATCTTAAGGCATTGTTCGAAGAAATTGGGGAGGTATCCTCAGCAAAAATTATTATGGACCGCATCTCTGGCCGCAGCAAAGGTTTCGGCTTTGTAGAAATGCCCAACGATGATGAAGCCAGAAAAGCAATTGAAAACCTGAATGGTTATTCTTTCAGCAATCGTGAAATTACCGTTAGCGAAGCCCGCCCAAGACCTGAAGGTGGAGACAGACGCTAAACCATAATATTTCAACCTAATAAAGAATCCCGTCAATGGCGGGATTTTTTATTGCCCTAGATCGAGCAGTTCTGCTTTTTCTGAAAGGGCAGTGCTGTCAGCTACTTTGGATCGCCTCAGGCCTCTCACAGCAGGACCTGTAATTTTCACGTTAAAGCTTCCTGAGTCGGATGCAGCAATATCGCCACGTTTAATCATGTTGTTTCGGATGGCCACAAAATTCCAATTCTTTTGTGAAACGTTCCCTGCGCTGTCAACGAAATAGGCGTAGCTTTTAGGCATGGGAACAATGCTGGCCAGAAAAGCACACTCCAGTGGCTCAAGGGAAGCAGCCGGTTTTGCAAAATAGAATTGTGATGCTTCGCCCACACCAAATACACCGGGGCCCCATTCAATAATATTGAGGTACACCTCAAACATACGCGACTTGGTGGTAAGCCGTTGGCTTTCTATCAGCCAAACTATCAATATCTCTTCTGCTTTGCGGGCCAGGGTTTTCTTACGACTTAGGAACACATTTTTTACCAATTGCATGGAAATGGTGCTCCCACCCCGGGCGAAACGCTTTCGCACATAGTTTTGGGCTATGCTTTGGCGAATGGCTTCAGCATAAAAACCGTTATGGCTGAAAAAAGCAGGATCTTCGCCTGTCATTACCGCTTTTTGTATCATTTCCGGTATCTGTCCTATTGGGGTGAATCCGGGATTGGAAGGCCCTACTTTAAAACTTCGAATGGCTTTACCACGTTCATAGAAGGTGTGAACAAATTCACCATTCATTTTTCTGAGGTTGGTTTTACCCATCCCGTCCAGTTTGAAATTAAAAGGTTTGAGTTCACTGTAGAAGGTACAATCATAGGGTTTTTTGTCATCTAGGTGAGCCGATAAATGATATTCAAGCTCGCCGCTTACCCTTATCCCTGAGAGATTTTGAAACATGCCTTCCGGTAAAGACTCAAAAAAATCAGATGCCTTCATTCTCTCAGCCCTGAACTTTAGGTCGTATTGCTTGTGTTTACCCAGATCGGCTTTGGCATAGATGAAGGTGTTGATTTTGTTGAGTTTTAAATTGCTGTTGCTGTCAATCTCTACAAAATCTTTACCCATCCTGGCAATCAGGGTTCCGGCGCATTCCTTAATCACTACGTTTGTATCGGCCAGTCTTTTATCATGTACAAAAACACCCTGCACAGCACCTTTTGCCTTCAATTGCAGTATACCACCATTCATATCAAAAGTTTCCAGGGTGAAATCGGCTTTTCCAAAACCGGCACTTATGCCGAGGTGGTTTTTTAAAAAAGGAAGTTCATTTTGGGTTTTTCCTTTGGGTTGAATAACCAAAGACCCGGTTATGTCTCCCCGGTCTAAGTTTCCTTTGATGCTGAAGGTGTTTTTTTTGCCATTTTCAAGCACTCCCAAGGTGCCAGATAAATCTTCTCCGTCATAAACGAGGATCGAAATATCCATGCCAATGGTATTGCCTGTATCGCGATATTCTGCCGATACGTTTTGCAGTTCTATGGTGCCGGGTACTTTGGCCAGTCCGCGCCTGATCAGGTTAAATACCCTTTGAACCAGCGGGTCGCCGGATTTTTTGCTTCGTTCACTTTTTTCGATCAGTCCGCAGTAGTTGCAACCTGTTTCATCATTGACAGCGCTTATGCGGGTATTGATGAGTTTTATGCCTCCAATTGTGGGACCATTCCAGATGCTTTTCCATACATCCACAGAAACAGACAGGTTTTTAGAAAACAGGAGGGTGTCGCCTTTTTTGTGTAGCAGCAGACTGTCAAAACCTACGGTAAAAATGCCGGTAAATTCTTTTTTAGCGCAGGAGAGGGTATAACCCTTTGATGCGGTTTTGCTGACTGCCTTATCCCACGCAGTTTGCAAAATCCGGTTTCTGAAAGCAAACCATAAAACGAGCATTAGCAGCAGCAGAGAACCTGTAATGTAAGCCGTGCGTTTGAGTCGCTTTACAAACGCCGGTCCGGAAAACAGGGCTTTGATGATATCAGTAACTGCTGTTAATACCCGTGTAATTGAATGGAGAAATGGTTTTAAGTTCATTCTTTATGGAATCAGAAACATCCAGAGAATCGATGAATAGGGCAAAAGAATCCTTATTCATTTTTTCATTTTTACGGGTTAAACCTTTCAGGGCTTCGTAGGGATTGGGGTAATTTTCTCTCCTTAAGATTGTTTGAATGGCCTCGGCGATGACGGCCCAGTTGTTCTCCAAATCCCGGTGAAGGGCATCTTCATTCAACAGGAGTTTTTCCATGCCGCGCGAAATGCTTTTCAATGCGATCACGGTATGGGCAAATGGCACACCGATGTTTCTTAATACGGTGCTGTCGGTGAGGTCGCGCTGCAGACGGCTGATGGGCAATTTCGCAGCCAGGTGTTCAAAGATGGCATTGGCGATGCCCAGGTTGCCTTCTGCATTTTCAAAATCGATGGGATTGACCTTGTGGGGCATGGCACTGCTGCCCACTTCGCCTTCTTTTATTTTTTGCCTGAAATACTCCATGCTCACATAGGTCCAGATGTCCCTGCAGAAGTCAATGAGTATGGTATTGATGCGTTTCCATACATCAAACATGGCAGCCAGGTTGTCGTAGTGTTCAATCTGGGTGGTGGTTTGGCTGCGATTCAATCCCAGTGTGTTATTCACGAATTTATTGGCAAAACCCACCCAGTCAATTTGCGGATAGGCCACATGGTGGGCGTTGAAATTGCCGGTGGCCCCACCAAATTTGGCACTGAAGGGAATTTGCTGAACCTGCTGAATCTGAACTTGCAGGCGTTCCACAAACACTATGATTTCTTTTCCCAGGCGGGTAGGAGAGGCCGGCTGTCCATGGGTTTTGGCCAACATGGGGATATCTTTCCAGTCTTCTGCCATTTTTTGGAGTTTCTCAGAAATAACCGTCAGCTGGGGTAAAATATGGTTGTGAAGTGCCTCTTTTATGCTTAAGGGAATGGAGGTGTTGTTAATATCCTGGCTGGTGAGGCCAAAGTGCACCCATTCGCGATAGGCGGATAGGTGCATGGCATCCAATTTTTCCTTCACGACATATTCTACGGCTTTCACATCGTGGTTGGTGGTTTTTTCTATTTCTTTAACCCTAAGAATGTCAGCTGTTGATGGGTTAGAAGCCCAATCCTTAAGCTGTTGTGCCTGGTTCAGCAATGCAGCAAAATCGATGTTGGGTATGGGCAATTCTGCCAGGGCAAGCAGGTAATAAACCTCCACCCTGATTCGGTATTGGATTAAGCCGCTTTCAGAAAAGTAAACGGAAAGGTCTTTGGTAGCGTTGTGGTATCGGCCGTCAACCGGGCCAATGGCTGTAAGTGGGTTAAGTTCCATAATTCCGCCTCACAAAGTTACGAAAAATAGGTGGGAGGGTGGTTTTTTAATATTCTAAGATGGAAGATGCTAACGCTTGGCGGCTTTGCGATGGTCGGGCTTAAGAGCACCAATGCCTAAAATGCGGACAAATAAATCTTACATTTCAAGAATTGAAAATTATTAATACAGGATTGTGCGGGCGAATGAAATTAAAGATCCAGTTTTAATGATATGGAAAATTAAAGTGGTTGGCTGGGACGCCAACCATACAGCAAACTTTATACTCGTTCTTATTTTGTCATAGTTTGTAAGGTTGAGATTGCAACTATCGCTCTGCGTGTAGGCGATGTTATGTGTTGGCACGTGCCGTAAATTGGGAATTCGGGGTGGCAAGCCCATATTAAATATAAGCTATTAGCAGATACCCTTTAGTCAACAAATGTTTCTCGGATCACACGTTTACATTCCTGTATTTCCTTTTCTGTAAGCGAACCAAATATTTTTGCAATACGAATTTTATCAATGGTTCTTATTTGATCGATTACAACCCAACCTTCTTGACTGTTGTGCTTAACTTTCACCCTGGTTGGATATTTTCTACTTGCAGAAGTCATGGGTGCGATGACAACTGTTCTTAGATTGTCATTGATTTCATTTGGTGAAACAATCACACAAGGTCGAGTTTTTTGGATCTCACTACCCAAGGTTGGGTCAAGATTCACCAAAACTATTTGGTATTGTTTTACTTCCATTCGTCGAAGTTTTCATCTTCAAAAACATCATTCATAAGAAGTTGGTCATCCCCATTTTCATGCATCTTTTTGAATGCTTTATCCCAGTCTTTTCGAGGTTCGGAAATAGGACGCAATACGATTTGTCCTTTTTCAAGGATTAATTCAATTTTGTCGGTGATGTTATACCTCTCCAAAATTGTTTTGGTCAATCGAAAACCTTTTGAATTCCCTATTTTTATGATTGAAACTTCCATAAGTTAATTTTTATGTAATTACAAAGTTATTACAAATAATTCAATTTGCAAAGTTTGGTTACAGGTTATGTGTGTGTTTAGCTAAGGGTTTGCTGCTTGGCGCAGTGGCGGGTTTTTAGCAGAAATGTTCAATCGCAGAACTGAACTTGAATCTACCACAAAACTGTTATACGAGGCACTGCACCCGCCATTACACCAAACCGCTGTTGGGTGCTGGTGTTTTTTCATCTGATATTTTAGGTATTCTTAATTTTTTGGGACTCATAATTATATAATTTGTTTTCTTTCCGCTGTCTTCTGCTTTCAACATTTCTTTTGCAACTAAATCTTGTAAATCTCTCAAAGCTGTGTCTGTGGAACAATTGGTAAATTTAGCATAGGTTGATGTTCGCAAAAAGCCCACTTCTTTACTGTAATTGTCATACAGATAATTGATAACAAGTCGTTGTCTGTCGTTAATGTTTGTTGACTTGTGTTTGTCCCAAAAGTGTGCTTTGTCCAAAATGATTTCTAAATTTTGTTCACTGGCCATTAAAGCTCTTTCAAAGCAACCAAGAAACCATTCTAAATATTCTGTGATGTCTGGTGTTCCTTTTTGTGTTTTTTCAATAATGTTGTTATAGTATTTGTGTTCTTTAAAGATTTGGTTTGACAAGCTGTAAAAACGAATTTTACTGTTGTCACTTTTTGCCAAAAACATATCTAAAATTGCTCTTGCTATTCGTCCATTACCGTCATCAAAAGGGTGAATAGTAACAAACCAAAAGTGAGCAATGATAGATTTCAGAACGAAATCTAAACTTTTATCACTATTTAACCAATTTAAAAATTGTTCCATTTCGTGAGGAACTCTGTCGGCTGATGGTGCTTCAAAATGTATTTTTTCAATACCAAAATTTCCCGAAACCACCTTCATACCGCCTGATCGGTATTTGGCAACATCTATTTGTTGATATCCGCTAAATCCTGTTTGAAAAAGTGAGTTATGCCAACCTAAAAGACGTGTTTCTGTGAGTGGTTGGTCAAAATTTTGTGTAGCATCTAAAATGACATCAACAATTCCTTCAATGTTTCGCGGGGTCTTTATAAAATCAGCATTTTCAATACCTAATTTTCGGGCAATAGACGATCGAACCAATTCAGGATTTAAAAATTCGCCTTCAATTCTCGATGTATCTACAACATCTAAAATAAGCGACTCTAAAGTGGCACGTTCAACAAAATCGAAACCTAAACTTTCCATACGGCCCAATAAACGTCCTTGTAAATACCTTACAGAAGTTAAGATGGGCGATAACTTGTCGTTATCCCAAACAAAGTTTGTCCAATTTTTTCTTTCGTGTATGTACATAATTACCACCGCAATATATGCGGTAAAAATACATATTTTACACCGCAAAGCAATCTATAACTTCTAAAATCTTCAATTTTCAGTTAGTTTGTTGCTTGCTGGGTTGTTGCGTTACACTTGCAGCTAACGGTTTGCGGCTTGGCGTAGTGGCGGATTTTTAGCACAAAAGTTTAATCGAAGAACTGCACTTGCACCTACCACAAAACTGTCATACGAAGCACTGAACCCGCCATTACGCCAAACCGCTGTTGGCGGCTGGTTTTCTTTTTTGTCTAAACAAAAAGGGTTGTTTGTGTCGTGTCTGATGCTCCTTTGAGTTTATATAAATTTGTTTTCTTTTCTTTAACTACTTGAATAAAATCTAATTTCTTTAAATAACTGTTTAGCTTCTGTGTCGTCCAAGTTAGATTTAGTTTTATAAGAAGTTCTTTTGCACTCAATGGTCTGCCGTTAAACACAGCACGAACTTTAGCTTCTAATGATTCATTGTCGATCGGTTCTTGAACAATAGATACGTTTTCAGTATTTGTCGTGTCATAGCTTTTTGCTAATTTAATTCCGTTAAAGTCAACTGGAATAGCACCTTTCTGAATTAAAAGATTATTGGCGTTTTTTTCGTTTGGTTCAGGTTTTCTCACAAAGATTTTTCTGCCTTTTCTCAATCCATCTACAACACCTGACCAAGTACCACCTTTTTCCGCTGATTCAGCAACATATATTTCGTCAGCTAGCCCATAAATAATTGGATTGCGTGCCATAGCTAATTCTGCTTTCCAAGGAGATTTAGGAAAGAAAGTGCTTAAAACTAAAACATCTCCATCTATAATTTGCTTGTAATAGTTTTTAAAACCGGAACTAAAGGTCATTATACCTTGAGGTAATACTATAACACTTTGTCCCTTGTAGTTTATTGCTGAATCCAATGCTTGTTTGTCAACGCCTTTGGCAAAACCACTTACTACAACTTTAAATTCCTTACTCGCAAGTTTTGCAATATTGTCTGTAAACTTTAAGGCATTTGCAGAGGCATCTCTTGAGCCAACAATTGCGATAGATTTTTCTTCAAGAATTTTTTTATTTCCTTTTACATACAAAACAGCAGGGGCGTGGGCAGCTTTTAAATTAGCTTTTAAAGTTTTTGAATATTCGGGTGAAGTAATCGGAATAATTTCAAAACCTTGGCTGAAAAATGATTCCGCCAAAAAAGCATTGCTTGCTAATTCAGATTTTGCTTGCCTTAAATCTGAAACCTGTTTTTCATCTAACTGATATTGGTCTCTCCAAGTATTTTCATTCAACTGAAAAAACTCTTCAATAGAAATCTTGTTTTCGTGAAAAAATTTTATGATGAGGTTATTTATTTTCAAATGTCCCCATCTAGGCAGATGCGCCAATGCTATCCAGTATGTTGCTTCTTCTTTTCTCATTTTATACGATGTCACCACCTACTGTTCTTGCAATTACAATAGGTGCAATTTTTACTGCCCCAAAGTTAGTTAATAATCTGCCAATTTCCTTCAAGGTTGCACCACTATCAAAGATGTCGTCAACTAGCAAAATGCTCTTTCCTTTTACATCATTTGGTGTTGCAAACGTGAACGCACCACTTACGTTGTCTGTTTTAAGATACCCGTTTTCAAACACTTTTTGTTCTATGGTTTGTCTTGCTTTTAGAAGATTATTGGATATAGGAAACTCTAAAACTTGTGAAATTTTAACAGCAAAGTTCTTTACCAAATCTCCTGATGAAGTCGGAGGAACGTAGAGAACCAAGTCAAATTTTTCTTGCCCAAACTTCTTGCGAAATGCCTTCAAAACCAATTTTAGTAGAAAATCGGGAAAGTCACCACCTTGCTCATATTTTGAACGGTGCAACGCTGCACCAACATTTGAAACACCATAATAGGATGCAGCTACTCCGTTAACAATGTTAGAACCCTTAGATTCAACTTCGAGTTCAGGGAAATAATCTTCTCTGAAATTCTGAAGTTTTTCTTTCCATTCAGGCGATTCAGAAACTGTAATTTTCTTTTCTCCTGTGTTGTCACAATTATTAAATGTATGATTTGAATTATCGCCTAGATAGTCGCAGAGGAATTTCATTCTCGATTTATCAGTTTCAACGTAAGCAATCATATTTTCAAGGTCTGCCAACTTAGCATTTCTCAATTCTTCAAATGCTTTAGTGTTTAGAGGTTGGGAATTGGGAACAAATTCATATTTTTTACTTTTCCCAATTATTACTTCACGAATAATTCCTTGCTCAATTAAGTCAGCTTTAATTACTCTAATTTGATTTTGTTTCAAGTTGGTTCGCTTCATCAAATCTCTCTCTCCAAGTAGTTCGGATTTTACAGCGTTAATAACCTTTTCATATTTCTTAATTGCTGGTCTGCCACCTTCAATGAATGCTTCTGGTAATTTTCTGTCTTCTGGATTGTAAAACAGAATGATGTATGAGGGTTGTCTGTCTCTACCTGCTCTGCCAATTTCTTGATAATAGTGAATCGGGGATTGTGGAATTTGAGTATGAATAATAAATCGAATGTCGGGTTTATCAATCCCCATTCCCAAAGCGTTAGTTGAAATAATACATTTCCACTTATTGCTCATCAATCCGTTTTCTATTGCAATTCTTGAATCTGCATCCAAACCTGCATTGTAAGCAGTAGATGATATTTTAAGATGCTCAAACCATTTAGAGTAAATTTCTGTATCAACTCTTGTTCCTGTATAAAGGATTCCTGAACCTGGCAGATTATTCAAGTTCTTACCGAGCCAAATCAACTTTTCATCTTCGGAAGAAACCTTGACAACAAATAATTTGAAATTGTCACGCATTAAGTTCCCCCGAATAGTCAAAATGTTGTTGCCTATTTGTTGAGCAACATCTAGTTCAACTCTTTTAGTTGCTGTTGCAGTAGTAGCAAGAACAGGTAGACCTTTAGGTAACAGTTTTACAAGATTAATTATCCTTTTAAATGCCGGTCTAAAGTCGTGTCCCCAAACGGAAATACAGTGTGCTTCATCAACTACCACCATTGACAGGTTCATTTGTCGAGTCGCTTCAATCCACTCGCTGTTTTCTTGTCTTTCGGGTGCTATGTAAAGGATTTTGATTTTGCCCTGTTTGGCTTCATTTATTATCTGTGTATTTTCTTCAGGTGTTTGTTCGCTATTGATACATTTTGCAGAAATCCCAAGTGATGTCAATTTTTTCACTTGGTCACGCATTAATGCAATTAGAGGCGAGAATATTACAGTTGTTCCTTTAAATATTGTCGCAGGAAATTGAAAACATAGTGACTTTCCAAAACCTGTTTTTTCGATAAGTAAAACTTTTTCGCCTTTCAGGATTTTATCAATTGTCAGCCATTGTTCGTCATAGAACTTTGGGAGTTTGAATGTCCGTTGTAAAATTGTTTCTGCTTCTTGTCTTGTCATTTGCTATTGTTCATTTTTTGCCGGTCAGTTCGTTCTTGCACTGTCGCTCTAAACTTGCCGCCAACTCATTTATAGCGTAAGTTTTTTCCCTAAAAACTTCCTCCTATTACAAACATAAGTAGTTTTTGGGAAGTTTTTCTCATTTTTCGTTTCCTTTTATTTTTATATTCAATTTATCTAATGGACTCCCTATTTTGTTCAGCGCCGACTGACTTACATGGGTGTAAATCTCATGAGTTTTGCTGCTATTGTATTACAGCAATTGCTTTTAATAAAAGGGTTCGTTCAAAAAACAAAAAGATTTTCCCAATTAGAGATTCAAGGAAATCAACCAGTGAAAATTAGGGGCCAGGCTATCAGTTTAGCACCGTTGCAGGGTTTTCCTTGTACTGCCCCTTGCTCTTTCTAATGGTGCAAGCCACCACCTTGTATTCCGGGCATAATGCGTCGGTGTCGCATTCGCTGCTGGTGATATTGTTCATGGCAATTTCGGGGAAGTGGAAGGTGCTGGAAAACACGCCGGGTTTTACCTCATCGGTTACCTTGGCTTTGATGTCAACCTTGCCGCGGGCACTGATCACACAAACCATATCGCCGCTTTGAATTTCATGGCGGGCCGCATCCTCAGGGTGAATGAGCAATACATCTTCCGTAAGGATTTTTACATTGCCCGTTCTACGGGTCATGGTGCCGTTGTTGTAATGCTCCAGTTCGCGGTTGGTGGTGATGATATATGGAAACTCCTGCCCGTGCTTTACAATCTCGTTGGTTTCGCGCCATTCGGCCGCCACAAATTTGCCCTTGCCGCGCTTAAAGCTTTCGGTGTGCAGTATTTCTGTATCTGAACCATCGGGAGCTACGGGCCATTGCTTGCCATTATCGCCCAGTTCATTCCATTTTACGCCGGCAAAGAAGGGTACAATCTGCGAAATTTCCTGTAGCATGGTATCGGGGTGATAGGCGGGCTGGGCATAGCCCATGCGGTTCATGATTTCTACCAAAATTTGTCCGTCGGGTTTGGTGCCTTCCAATGGTTCAACAACCTGCTGAACTCTTTGTATTCTGCGTTCTCCGTTGGTAAAGGTTCCGCTTTTTTCCAGGAATGAAGCTGCAGGCAGCACCACATGGGCCAGTTTGGCGGTTTCGGTCATGAAGATTTCCTGTACCACAATCAGGTCCAGTTGCTCCAATGCTGCCTTCACATGGTGGGTATTGGGATCGGTTTGCACTACGTCTTCACCCATCAGCCACAGGGCTTTTAGCTTGCCTGCCAGTGCGGCGTCGTACATCTGCGGTATTTTGTAGCCAATGTAATCGGGCAGTTTGGCGCCGTAAAATTCTTCGTATTTTTTGTGGTTTTCGGGGATGGTTACATCCAGATAGCCAGCGCCCTGGTGGGGCTGGCAACCCATATCGGCAGCACCTTGCACGTTGTTTTGACCGCGCAGGGGATTTACACCCACACCACGGCGGCCGATATTTCCCGTAATCATGGCCAGATCGGCAATTTGCATGACGGTGAAGGTTCCCAGCGAATGTTCGGTAACGCCCAATCCATGGAAACTCATGGCGTTGGGGGCTTTGGCATACGCCATGGCAGCTTCACGCACAAGTTTGCGGTCAACACCGGTCACTTTTTCGGCTTCATCCAGGTTCAGCGCCAATACTTTGGCTTTGAACTCTTCATAACCTTCCGTACGGTTTTGGATGAAATCCTTATCCTCCAGTCCTTCGCTGATGATGTAATACAACATCATGTTCAGCAGTGCCACGTTGGTTCCCGGACGCAGCTGCAGGTGGTATTTTGCATAGCGGGCCAGTTCAGTTCTGCGGGGATCTATCACAATGGCCGTCTTTTTCATGGCAAACTGTTTCAGTTTGGCGCCTGTAACGGGGTGTCCTTCCGTGGGGTTGGCACCAATCACCATAATTAAATCGGCCTGTTTTAAATCAATGATGCTATTGGTTGCGGCTCCGGTACCAAATGTTCTCTGCATGCCCAAAGCGGTGGGAGAGTGACACACGCGTGCACAGCTGTCGATATTGTTGGTTCCCACAACGGCACGGATAAATTTCTGCATGAGGTAATTTTCCTCATTGGTGCAGCGTGCGCTGCTAATACCGCCAATATAATCCGGTCCGTGCTGGGTTTTAATGCGGGTGAGCTCGGAAGCAATATAGTCGTATGCCTCATCCCAGGTGGCGGGCTGCAATTCCCCATTTCTGCGAATCAGCGGGGTTCTGAGGCGATCCGGATGGTTGTAAAAACCAAATGCGAAACGGCCTTTCAGGCAGGTATGTCCCTGATTTACTTCGGCATCAAACGGCGCCTGAATACTTTTTACTTTCCCGTTTACTGAAGCCACTTCCAGGTTACAGCCCACACCGCAATAGGTGCAGATGGTGCGGGTTTTTTCGGTATTGGCAACGCTTTTGCTTTCAAAAACATCGCTGATGGCACTGGTAGGGCAGGCCTGCGCACAGGCACCGCAGCTCACGCAATCGCTCTCAAAAAAGTTTACTTCACTGCCTTTCACAATATGGCTTTCAAAGCCACGGCCGGCCATGCTCAGCACAAACTGCCCCTGCACTTCTTCGCAAGCCCTCACACAGCGGAAGCAGTTGATGCATTTGCTCATGTCGCTGGTCATGTAGGGATGGCTGAGGTCTTTTTCGCGGTCGAGGTGGGTTTTGCCTTCTGGATAACGAACCTTGCGCACGCCCACCTTGGCGGCCACTTCCTGCAGTTCGCAGTTGTTGTTTACCTCACAGGTAAGGCAATCCAGCGGATGATCGGTGAGCACCAGTTCAATGATATTCTTTCTGAGTTTTTGAATGCGCTCACTGCTAGGATAGATATAGCTTCCGGGCATTACCGGTGTGTGACAGCTGGCTACGCTTTTGCAAATTCCATTCTCCGTTAAGGCAACATCCACACTGCACACACGGCACGAGCCGAATGGCTCCAGGTTGGGTGCATCACACAGGGTAGGTATCAGTTCTTTGCCGTGTATTCTTTTTACAAACTGCAGGATGGTTTCCCCATCTTTTATTTCGTGAGAAATACCATCAATAAAGGCGAATTTTTTATCGGTTATCGGCTGTTTGGGGGTACTGCCGCTTCCGGTGTCAGAACCTTCGCGGTTGCTGATGTGGTTTGAAGCGTTGTTTTTTAGGTCAAATGTCATGGCTGTATAGCGTTAACAAGTGCAATTTAGGCAAAATGGATTAAACAGCAATTCACACCCCATGGAATGTGTCTATAGGTTTGTGCGGTTACGGGCATTCGTCCTGATTTTTAAGGCAGGTAAAACGCATATTATACTTTATTTTAACTATCTTTGAGGAAGATTCTTACTTTGCATTTTCACGATTTTTTATTTGAATACGAAATTCAGGATGGGTTGGATGATATGGGTTTTGAAACGCCCACACCCATTCAGGAACTGGCCATCCCCATTATTTTAGACGGAAGTGATCTGATTGGTTGTGCCCAAACCGGAACCGGCAAAACAGCAGCATTTCTGTTGCCGGTGTTAAATAAAATGGTTTGGGACCCGATTGCCGCTACCGATACCCTTGTGATCGTTCCCACCCGCGAGCTTGCACTCCAGATTTACCAGGCACTGCAAGGGTTTTGCTATCATACGAACATTACCTCACAGGTAGTGTATGGCGGTACTGACGGCATTAGTTTTGAACAGGAAAAAAAGGCACTGTTACATGGTGCCAATGTGGTGATTGGAACGCCCGGAAGATTGATTGCCCACCTGAATATGGGCAACCTAAAGCTGGAGAACTTACGCCATTTGATTCTTGACGAAGCAGACCGCATGCTGGATATGGGCTTTGTGGAGGATATACTTAAAATTATCAATCAGGCACCCAAAAAGCGTCAGACCTTGATGTTTTCGGCCACCATGCCACCCAAGATTAGGCAGTTTGCTGCCAAATTGTTGCACGAGCCCAAAGAGATAAGCATTGCAGTTTCCAAACCGGCAGAACGGGTTGTTCAGGGTGTGTTTCGGGTGCATGATAAAGACAAAAATTCCGTTGCTGTATGGTTGCTAAAGGAAAAGAATTTGCCTTCGGTCATTATTTTCACGGGAACCAAATCCAAGGCACGGCAGCTGGAGCGTGATTTGCAAAAAGCCGGTGTTAATGCCAAAAGCATTTCCTCTGATCTGGAACAAAAAGAAAGAGAGGAAGTCCTCAGGGCTTTTCGCAGCCGCAGGTTGCCCGTACTGGTGGCAACAGATGTGCTTTCCCGTGGTATTGACATTGAAGATATCGGTATGGTGATTAACTACGATGTTCCCGGCGATGCCGAAGATTACATTCACCGGATCGGGAGAACTGCACGGGCTGAGAGTAAGGGTGAGGCGTATACGTTTGTGAGTGGGGAGGAATTTCGAAAATTCAAACGCATAGAGGAATTGATGGGAATGGAGGTGACAAAAATGGCCAATCCTGCAGGTATTGCTGAGGCGTCTGTGGCGGTTCAGGGGCATTTACATTCAAAAAAGCCCGGCAACCCCAATTCACGGGGTAAATCACACTTTTTCAGAAAGAAAAAGTCTTAAAAGACCTTATAAATTATTGAATAACAATAAAATGCAAAAATACTCAATGCATTGAGTGAAATTACTCAATTAAATAATATAAAATACTCATAAAGATACTTGAAATTACTTGGTTTTGTATTAAATTTGTATATGGCTAATGTAATTGTGCGCGGTTACTACGGTGCATTGCTAAAACGGTTAACAGAGAAAAATCCGCTGCTGCAGGTGTTGACCGGTCCTCGACAGGTAGGGAAAACCACCTTGGTAAAACAGGTGTTGAAAGACGAAAGCATAGCAGGATTTTATGTAACGGCTGATCAGGTTACGCAAGGCCATGATGTTTGGCTTGAAACCCAGTGGCAAAGGGCGGTGGCTGCAGCTTCGGAAACGGAGAAACCTTTCTGTCTGGTGGTTGACGAAGTGCAGAAAATTCCCCAATGGAGTGAAATTATCAAACGCCTTTGGGATGCCAGAAATGAGGATGCCTCGCAGTTTAATTTATTGTTGTTGGGTTCATCCAGGTTGCTGATGCAGCAAGGGCTTTCAGAATCGCTGATGGGCAGATTTGAAACCCTGTATTTAGGGCATTGGGATCTGGACGAAATGCAGGAAGCTTTTGGCGTTTCCACCGATGAATATATTTTTTATGGGGCCTATCCGGGTGGGGCTCACCTGATTCATGACCCAGACCGGTGGTATTCATTTCTTCAGGATGCCATCGTGGAAACAAGCTTATCTAAAGATATTTTGCAAATGACCCGAATCGATAAGCCCGCTTTGCTGCGAAACATGTTTGATGTGGGATGTGCGCATTCATCGAGAGAGTTATCCTACTCGAAAATTCTCGGCCAATTGGATGGAGCAGGCAACACGACTACATTGGCACATTACCTGCGTTTACTGGGTTCGGCAGGATTGCTCAGCGGTCTTGAAAAATTTGATAAAAGCCAGATTCGCCGGCGTGCTTCCAGTCCGAAGTTGCAGGTGCATAACAATGCCTTACTCCTGATTTCCGAATTTAAACCTTTTGAGCAGATACGAAACGACCACACGGCCTGGGGCAGGTATGCAGAATCTGCCATTGGCGCGTATTTGCTGAATAAATCACACGAAAAACGTTTCAGACTTCATTACTGGCGTGATGGCAATTATGAAGTAGATTACGTGATTTCTAAAGGGGATAAAATAACGGGGGTTGAGGTAAAAACCGGTGCCAAAAGCAAGCTTTCAGGGCTTGAAAGATTTAAACAGAAGTTTCCCGGAGCCAAGGGTTTGATTGTGGGCAGCAGGGGTATACCCGTTGAGGAGTTTTTGAGAACCTCGCCGGAAAATTATCTGTGATCAGGATTTGAGGTAAGGACTCAACTCCTCCTCGAAATACTGCAGGGCATTTTTCACCGGCAGGGGCAAACCACCGCCCAAGGCGCACAGACTTCCTGTTTCCAGGGTGTCCAGCAAATCGTTGAGCAGGGTGCGGTCAATTTTGTAGTTTTCGTTTAGCGCTTTTTGAAACATTTCTTTTCCGCGTGTGCTGCCAAGTCTGCAGGGGAAACATTTACCGCAGCTTTCATGGGCGGTAAATTCAAATAAGTGCTCAATGTATTTGGCCAGGGGGAAATGCTCGGGAATGCAAACTACCGAGGCATGTCCCAAGAGAAAACCGCCTTGATTGAAGCTTTCAAAATCCAGGGTGAGTTCATCAATTTTACTTACGGGAACCAAGCCGCCCAGCGGACCGCCAATATGCATGGCTTTTACAGGAACACGGAAACCTTGTCCAAGTTCATCTATAACGGTTCTAAGGGGTGTGCCCATATCGGCTTCATACAAACCCGGGCGGTTGAAATGTCCATCCAGCGAAATCAACTTGGTGCCGGTACTTTTACCGCGGCCTATGGCAGCGAATGCTTTACCGCCGTTGTCAATAATCCAGGGCAGGCAAGCCAGCGTTTCTACATTGTTTACCACAGTGGGTTTATTGAAAAGCCCATGCTGTGTGGGATAGGGTGGCCTTACCCGCACTTCAGGCCTTTGTCCTTCAATAGAACTGAGCAAGGCGGTTTCTTCTCCGCAGATATAAGCACCTTGTGCTTTAATTACTTTGAATTCAAAGTCAAATCCGCTGCCCATGATGTTTTTGCCGATATAGCCCGCTGCATGCAACTTTTGTATTTCGGTTTCACAGATTTCTACGGCTTCGGGGTATTCACCACGGATGTAGAGGACTCCCCATGAGGCACCCATAATGTAGCCGGCAATCATCATGCCCATGAGCACACTATGCGGACGTTCTTCCAGTAAATACCGGTCGCTGAAAGCTCCGGGATCGCCTTCATCTGCGTTGCAAACGATGAATTTGGTGTCGCCGGGGGTGTTTTTACAACTTTCCAGTTTGAATGCCATGGGAAAACCCGCCCCGCCGCGTCCGCGGACATTACTTTCCCTGATTTCGTGAAGCAAGGTTTCCTTATCGGTATTGAGGGCGGTTTGCCAGATTTTGTAATGGTTAGTTATATCGCCGTAGGGAAGGGTGAGCATAGGATTGCCTGTGGCACCCACGTGGTATTTTTCTTTGGTTTGATATGTTCCGGACATGATGGCATCCAGGTGTTGTATATCAGAACCGGAATAATTTCGGTTATTGTAATGAAAAGCATTATTTTCATGGCAACGGCCCAGGCAAACCATTTCACCGGTTTTATCTTTTCCGCACTTTGCTTCAATGGTCGCCTGCAAAGCGTTCTGGGTTCCGGCAGTAAGGCAGGCACTGCCATTGCATACATAGATTTCTTTACCTTTGTTTTCCTCGCGGGTGAAATCATAAAAGCTGGCGGCACCATATACATTGGCTTTTCCTATCAGGAACTCATCGGCCAATTTCTCCAGTCTTTCCGAACGGTCTGCATCCGACTCTTTGGTGATTCGTCCGATTTGTTCAAAGAGGTTTTCTTCAAGGCCCTTACGGCCTGAAAGTTCGCTAATATTCTTGCCCATGCGCCTCAAAAGTAATTAAAGCCGTTTGAAAAATAAAATACAATTTGCCGGGTGTATGATTTGCCGTAATCCTTTGCCGGTAGGCGTTTTTGCAATTAATTCCCAAGTTCTCCACACCCTTAATTTTCCTGCCGGGGTTTTGTAATTTCGAAAGTTCCCGCAATTCATATTTTATGCCTCAGTTTTCTCATTTACATGTTCACACCCAATATTCCCTGCTGGATGGTGCTGCCCCCATTAAAAGTCTGGTAAAAAAGGCCAAAGCCGATGGTATGCCTGCCATAGCCATTACCGACCACGGCAATATGTTTGGGGCATTTGAATTTTATCAGGCGGTAACCAAAGAGGGCCTGATTCCTGTGATTGGCTGTGAATTTTACCTGGTAGAAGACCGTTTCCAAAAATCCTTTGGGCAGGGAACCAAAGACAAACGCTATCACCAGCTCATACTTGCCAAAAATCAGCAAGGATATTCCAATCTGGCAAAACTTTGTTCTTTGGGCTATCTGGAAGGGATGTACAGTAAATATCCCCGCATTGATAAGTCGCTGTTAAAGCAATACAAAGAAGGTCTGATCGCCACGAGTTGCTGTATTGGTGCGGAAGTCCCACAAACCATTTTATGGAAGGGTGAGGAAGCAGCAGAAGCCGTATTTCAGGATTGGCTGGACATTTTTGGTGAAAATTATTACGTAGAGCTTCAGCGTCACAACTTGAAAAATCTAGATGGAACAGGCATTTCTCAAGAGGATATTAATCAGACATTGATTCGGTTTGCCCGCAAATACAATGTGCCCATTATTGCTACCAATGACAGTCATTATACCGACAAAAGGGATGCCAATGCTCATGACATATTGCTGTGCGTAAACACCGGTTCATTGCAAAGCCAGCCCAAGGCCACCGACGAAGAAAGCGGCAAAGGTTACAGGTTTGGTTTTCCTAACGACGAGTTCTTTTTTAAGTCTACGGATGAAATGCTGCAACTGTTTAGTGATATTCCTGAAGCTATAGATAATACCAATTTATTACTGGATACCATCACCCCACCCAAACTGGACCGCGACATCGTATTGCCAAATTATGCACTGCCGGAACCGTTTAGCGACCAGAACGATTATTTGAGGCACTTGTCTTATGAGGGAGCCCGCAGGAGGTATGGTGAAATGATTCCATCTGAAATTACCGAACGCCTGGAATTTGAATTGGGAACCATTACCAAGTCAGGGTTTGCCGGCTACTTCTTGATTGTGCAAGACTTTACCACTGCTGCCCGGCAGATGGATGTTTGGGTGGGTCCGGGCCGGGGATCGGCTGCGGGTAGTCTGGTGGCTTATTGCCTGGGCATCACCAACGTGGACCCGGTACGCTATGATTTGCTGTTTGAACGATTTCTCAATCCTGAAAGGGTGAGTATGCCCGACGTCGATATTGATTTTGAAGATACCGGCAGGGACAAAGTGATAGAATATGTGGCCAAAAAGTACGGTGAACGTCGTATTGCCCAGATCATTACTTATTCTACCATGGCCGCTAAATCTGCCATCCGCGATGTGGGTAGGGTGCTTGACTTGCCTTTGCCGCAGACGGATTACCTGGCCAAACTGGTGCCCGGTAACATCGATTTGGAGCAAGCGTTGCACCAGCCGCCGGAAATTTTGGTGAAAGATGAAAAAAACAACCTGAGGCCCGAAGATGGTGATAACATACGGCAGCTGCAAAGTATTTACAACAGCAACACTCCGGAAGCACAGGTGCTTAAAGACGCCGAAAAACTTGAAGGTTCTGTTCGCGGCACTGGGGTACATGCCTGCGGAATTATTATTGCCCCCGGCGATATTGATGATGTGGTGCCGGTGGCTCGCAGCAAAGATTCTCCCTGGATGCAGGTGCAGTACGATGTAAACCAAATAGAAAAAGCCGGATTACTAAAAATGGACTTTCTGGGGCTGAGCACGCTCACCATTATGAAGGATGCGGTGCGGCTGATTAAAGAAACCCTGGATATTGAAATTGATGTGGAGCAAATTCCTTTGGATGACCTCAAAACATTCGAGCTGTTTCAACGAGGCGAAACCGGAGCCATATTTCAATTTGAAAGTCCGGGAATGCAGAAATACATGCGCGATTTAAAACCCACGCAGTTCGGCGACCTGATTGCCATGAATGCCCTGTATCGGCCGGGTCCGCTCAAATACATACCCGATTTTATTGACCGAAAACACGGACGTAAACCGGTGGAGTATGATTTGCCCGAAATGGAGGAGTATCTGAAGGAAACCTATGGAATTACCGTATATCAGGAGCAGGTGATGCTGCTGAGCCAAAAACTGGCTAATTTCAGCAAGGGCAAGGCTGATGAGCTTCGGAAAGCCATGGGTAAAAAGAACAAGGCCATCATTGACCAGCTAAAATCTGTATTTATGGAGGGAGCCCTAGCCAAAGGGTATCCGCAAGATAAACTTGAAAAAATTTACAGCGACTGGGAAGAATTTGCGGCCTATGCCTTCAATAAATCCCATAGTACATGCTATGCAGATATCGCCTACAAAACTGCGTATTTAAAGGCCAATTATCCTGCACAGTATATGGCTGCCGTATTAAAAAGCAACATGGGTGATATCAAGAAGATTACCCAGTATATGGAAGAGTGTAATCGCATTGGAGTGAAAGTGCTGGGACCGGATATCAATGAAAGCCGGACACTTTTCACCGTTACACCCAGGGGTGAAATTCGATTTGGCCTGGGAGCACTGAAAAATGTGGGGGAAGCTGCTGTGGAGGAAATTTTAGTAGAGCGCGACACCAATGGACCGTTCAGCAGTTTGTTTGATTTGACCAGCCGTGTTAATCAGCGGGCATTAAACCGTCGAAGTCTGGAATCAATGGCCAAAGCCGGTGCTTTCGATTTTGATCCGCGATACCACAGAGCCCAGTATTTTAAGAGCGATGATGAGGGCAAAAGTGGAATTGAGCTGGCCCTGAAATTTGGTGCCACTGTACAAAGTAATAAGCTTTCAGGACAGGGCAGTCTGTTTGGCGGTGCTGAGGATAGCGCCGTTCCGCGAGAGCCCAAATTGCCGGAAGTAGAGCGGATGCCATTGCTGGAAGAATTAAGGGAAGAAGAAGAGGTGGTGGGGATTTTTCTAAGTAAACACCCGCTGGATACCCTGCGATTTGAATACGACATGATTACCACCTGTGGACTCAAGGAAATGGCGGAAATGCAAAACCGCACATCCAACAGCAACTTTGTGGTGATGGGTATTGTGACCAGCAGCCGGGAAACCATCAGCCAAAAAGGGGAGCCCTTTGGCAGATTTACCGTGATGGATTACACAGGAAGCCATGAATTTGCCCTGTTTGGCAAAGATTACCTGAAGTTTAAACCCATGCTGGGCAAAGACTACATTCTGGTCATAAAGGGCAGTTTTGAATACAGCGAAAGAAACCAGAAGACCTATACCCGTTTTCATGAGATGGTGCTTTCCAGCGATATTCAGAAAGAGACGCTGATTAAGAGTGTGCAGGTAGACATGGATCTTCATGATATGCTAAAAGGGAAGGCAGCGGCCCTGGAGACCATTATGTTGCAATACCCCGGAAATTGTACCCTTTGGATTCATTTAATGGACAACGAGGATAGTATGGGGGTGAAAATGGTTGCCGCCAAAGGGTTTGAGTTTTGCAACGAAACCATACAGATCATGGAAGACATGGAGGTGAGATTCACCAAGCGTCTGGATGAACGCTGGCATCCGGTAAGTCCGCCGCCAAGTCAGCGCAAATATTAACATAGCCACAGCATGTTTGTAAGCGGTTTCACCATAGCCAGAAACGTTGTGAGGGCGGATTATCCCCTCAAAGAAGCGATTTTCAGTATCATCGACCTTTGTGATGAATTTGTGATTGCCGTAGGCAAAAGCGAGGATGAAACCCTGGCGTTTGTGCAATCGTTTCAGCATCCCAAAATAAAAATAATAGAAACAGAATGGGATGATACACTTAGGGAAGGCGGTCGAGTGCTGGCGGTAGAAACCGATAAGGCCAAAGCAGCGGTGAATCCTCAGGCGGATTGGCTTTTTTACATACAGGCCGATGAATGCGTGCATGAGCAGGATTTGCCTGCCATACGCCATGCCATGGAGAAAAACCTTCATAACCCGCAAGTTGAAGGATTGCTGTTTGATTACCTGCATTTTTATGGGAGCTATGACTACGTCGGTGATTCGCGCAGGTGGTACCGGCATGAGGTACGCATCATCCGAAACCGAAAGGATATTTTCAGCTACCGTGATGCGCAGGGCTTTCGGAAGTTGCCCAATGATAAGCTGGTTGTGGCACACAGCGGTGCGCAAATATTTCATTATGGCTGGGTAAAACACCCGGAAGCACAACAAAAAAAACAGATGCAATTTCACCGAATGTGGCACGATGATGATTACATGCAAAAACATGTAGCCGGGGCCAATACATTCGATTACGGCAACATCGATTCACTGCAAAAATTTACCGGTACCCATCCGGCCGTTACCCAGGAACGCATTAACCGCATGAACTGGACTTTTGATTTTGATATTACCCGGAAAAATATGGGACTTAAAAGTCGCATATTATATGCGATAGAGCGACTCACGGGTTGGCGTCCCGGTGAGTATAAGAACTACCGATTAAAGTAGTTTTAGGATGAAATTGCCCCACATGAGGGAAGCAGTGAGGATAAACCCCCATAGAATAATTTTAGGCCCGTGTTTAATATGCCGTTTTAAATGCACGGCTGTGAACACAAGCAGTAGCGCAAAGGGAATGCCCCCGGGATTATAATGCCAGGATGCAGAAATATTTCCTTTATAAAGGGAGTACCATGAGCGTTGCATGCCACATCCTGGGCAATCCTTGCCTGTAAGTTTTTTGGAAGGGCAGGTAAGAAAATAAGATGGGAAACTGTCTTTACTCAAAAACCACGCATTGCAGCCATTGAAAGAACACTGCCATAAACCAAAAACCAGAAAATAACCCAAATAAACGCCAAGCTGCTTAAAATGGTTCCGATGATTGCACACACACGACCTGCCTTCAAATTATTGTGGCTTGATGTGGTGTAGGTGCCAGGGTTCGTCTTGTAACGATTTATATCTTTGCTAGCCATGCTCAAAGCTATAATTCCCATTATTAGGCCAGGCACTCCATAACATCCGCAGAATACTATAGAAAGAATGCCAAGAACTAAAACCGCAGTTGAATTGGGGAGAGATACGGCACCTTGTGTGCCGCCTAAGTTGTTGTCAAGGGTATTGTTTTCCATTGTTAGCAAATATACAGATAAGTTTAGAATTAGAATATGTTAATAAAATGAATATTCAAACTTTTCTTATGCGTCCAAAACAGAATTGTCTGAGGTTGAAGATGTTTTAGGATTGGGGCCATATTCATTATCCCCGGCTAGGCTGTCTGTGCATGCAAGAACTAAATTGTAAATAGGTATTAGGATAAACCAACCGCTTTTTCCAACATCATGCATTCTTCTTACGCCAACGGCAATACTCGGGATTAAGACTGCTAAGCTGTAGAGGGTACCTAATAATTCAAAACCAATAGCACCGGCAATGAATCCGAGTACGATTGAAATGATAAAGTTGAATAATACAAAATACCAGTACTCGCTTCTTCTGGCGCGGCCATTAAAGTTGGCGTAATTTTGAAGGACTTTGATGTAATAGTTCATAGTGTTGTTTTTTTGTTTGTGCAGGCAATTACCACATTTGGTTTTTTAATATAGCGAAAAAAAGTGAATACTTATCCACATTCGATTAGAAAATAATCGGTTTTTAATAGACTAAATAATTGATATGCTGAGTGAAATGGATGTTAAATATTTCCCCGGAAAATCTTCACCGCAATGGCCAATAAAATCACTCCGAAGAATTTTCGGATGGTGAGCAGGCCGGCTTTGCTGATTTTCTTTTCCAGCCACCCTGTGCTGCGTAGTGCCACATAAATAAACAGCAGATTGGCCGCAATACCAATACCGATGACCCATTCATTGTAAACGGCCTTAAGCGACAATATGGTAGTTAGGGTACCTGACCCGGCTATGATGGGGAAGGCCACGGGTACCACACTACCACCGGGAACATCGGGATCGCTGCGAAAGATGTCAATGCCCAGCACCATTTCCAGTCCCAGTATGAACATCACTACCGAGCCCGCCAGCGCAAACGATGCTTTGTCCAACCCCAGAAACTGGAGAAAGTATTCGCCAGCCAGCAGAAAACCCACCATCAGTACTGCACTGGCGAGGGTTACTTTTATGGGATTAATCTGGACAGATTTGGATCGAAGTGCAATAATGACAGGGATGGACCCCAGCATGTCAATCACCGCAAAAAGGGTAAAGGAAACGGTCATTATTTCGCTCATTTTCATGCCGTAAAGGTAAGGTGTAAAAAATGCGGGATAACCCGCCTATTTTAAATTGAAGTCAAATTTAACTTAAATGCTTAACTTGTAAACTATACAGCACAATGAAAATACCTGCAGTAATTATAGAAAGCACAAATTCAATAGCTCCAACCATATTGAAGCCTACGATAGCTATGTTTATTAATATGGGAGTAATTTCACCTACCAACCACAAATAATATCCATTTAATTTCATTTTTCTCATTGAAAGAGCACCCCATAAACAAAGTCCGATACCTATAACACTTGTTGCTAGTAATAAGTGATTGTTTTCATATTTTAATTTCGAATTCTCTAGTGCTTGAAGCGTGAAATTGTATGCAGTGTCATTACCAGTTTCTTCAATTTTATAAAGTTGTTCTTGCATTAGAACCATTTGATCAGAAAACTGAAATGATGCATAATATTGCCATGCGGCTGATATTAAAAATAACCCACATCCAATAAAAGTTAAGATAGATAGCACATTGATGGTGGCCGTCATGGTTTTGGCCTGGGGCTGATGGTCGAGTGTTTGATTTTCCATGTGAGTTTGTTTTCAAATATAGTATAAAATCCAATTTTATTTCAGGAGAATGGACTGTCCGGTTCTTTGCTGATTACGTTGTATGCGAGTTTATCTGCTAGTTTTGGCCACCATTTGTTGATGAAAACCGCCAGTTTTCCCTGCATCGTTAAAATCAGATACAGCCGTCGTTTTTCCACACTGTTCCAGATGGCAATCGCTACTTCTGCGGGCTGCATCAGCTTGCTTTCGTCCAGCGGAGTCTCTGATTGGGATTGTCCTGTCTTGTTTAAAGCCGTTTTTCGTATGTTGCTGGCAGTATAACCCGGGCAGGCAATCAATACATGCAGGTCTTTTTTGATGTTCTCATTTCTAAGACTTTCCAAAAAGCCATGCATGGCGAATTTGCTGGCGCTATAGCCCGTGCGGCCTGGAAGGCCTTTGAAACCTGCTATGGAAGATACCCCCACCACACTGCCTTTGTTTTTTAGTAATTCAGGCAGCGCATAATGGGTGCAGTATACGGTTCCCCAAAAGTTGGTGTTCATCAGCGTGTGCAGCACGTCAGGGTCTGTTTCCTCAAATACCGCGCGCATGCTGATTCCGGCGTTGTTAAATAGAATTTTTATTTTGCCCGGCAGGGCTTCTGCGGCTGAGATAAATTCCTCACAATCTTCTTTTTTGCTAACATCGCCTGCAACCACCACAACCAGTGAGCCTAGACCTTTGCAAACAGCGGCTACTTTTTGCAGGTTTTGCTCATTGCGTCCCATCAGAACTAAATCGTATCCACGTTTTGCGGATTCTATCGCAAGGGCCTCACCAATGCCACTCCCGGCGCCGGTTATAAGGGCAATGGGTCTTGTGTTATCCGGGTTCATTGCCGGGCTTCCATTTGATGGTGCAACCCACAGGGTCTACTTCAGGATAATCAACTTCCAGTCCATCCAGACTGTATTCAACAGCATCCTCTAAATACACCTGCATGATGGCGGCTTCATTTTCCCAGTTATCATCGATGGCTCCACGGTAAACCAATTCACGCTTGTTGTTAAACAAAAAAGCCTCGGGTGTGCGAACAGCACCCAGTTTTTTAATCACCTCCTGGTGTTCATCGTGTAAATAAGGGAAAGGCAGGGCCAGCTGCCTGTGCAGTTGCTGCATGTTTTCAAAACTGTCCTGGGGGTAGGCTGCAGCATCATTGCCACAAACGGCCATCATTCCAAGACTGTCTTCTTCATAACGCTTAGCCAGTTGTTTCAATCTGCCCCAGTAGGCCTGTGCATACTTGCAATGGTTGCAGGTAACAATAATCAGCAGACTATATTTATCGGCAAAATCGTAGTTGCTTACCATTTTACCGTCTACGTTTTTTAAGTTGAAGGAAAAGAGTTTATCTCCGGGTTTCATAACGGCAAAGTTAACCAACGGTGAAGGAAAAAACAGCAACCTGCAGCAAATCAGCTCAGGCCGTCAATTTCGCCATTTACCAGTTTTATATGCTGTGCCTGGGGTTCTTTGGGCAGACCGGGCATACGCATAATATCGCCCGCAATGGCCACCACAAAACCTGCACCGGCATTGATTACCAGATCTTCCACCCTCAGGGTGAAATCTTTGGCCAGGGGCCCCATGCTGATATCGTCACTAAAGCTGTACTGTGTTTTGGCAATACACACGGGCAAATTGCTCCAGCCCAACTCTTCAAATTTCTTCAGTTTGGTTTGTGCAGTGCCTGAAAGCTTGATGCCTGAGCCGCCATACACACGTTTAACGATTTTATCAATCTTGGTGTCTATTGAATCATTGAGTTCATAAGCATGGTTGATGGCACCTGAGGGCTGATTATCGACCACGTCGGCTACCGTTTCGGCAAGGGCTGCAGCACCGGCTCCGCCGTTTACGAAACATTCATTCACGGCCACTTTCACACCCTGATCTTTGCACCAGTCAATGAGATAATTCATTTCGTTCTCGGTGTCCCAGCCATATTTATTAATGCTCACCACCGCGTTTTGTCCAAACGCCTGCACATTGCGAATGTGGTGCTGAACGTTTTGAAGGCCTGTTTTCAGGGCTTCGGCGTTCACGTCGCGCATATTTTTCTCGCCGGCACCACCGTGCAGTTTGATGGCCTGCAAGGAGGCAACAATGACCGTTGCAGCGGGCTGCAGGCCGGCCATGCGGCATTTGATATCGAAGAATTTTTCTGCACCCAGGTCCGAACCGAAACCACTTTCAGTAACCACATAATCGGTAAGGTTTAGGGCTGTTTTGGTGGCGATTACGCTGTTGCAACCATGCGCAATGTTGGCAAAGGGACCACCGTGAATGATGGCGGGTGTGTGTTCTGTGGTTTGCACCAGGTTAGGCATAATGGCATCGCGCAGCAATACCACAATGCTGGAACCGAAACCCAAATCGCCAACGGTAACAGGTTTTTTGCCCGAATACCCTACCACAATGCGGTCAATGCGGCGTTCCAGGTCTTCCAGGTTTTCACTCAGGCACAGCAGCGCCATGATTTCTGAGGCCGGGGTAATATCAAATCCAGTTTCTGTGGGAATGCCGTTGGTGCTGCCATGCAGGCCACTCACCATGTGGCGAAGCATACGGTCGTTTACATCCAGCACGCGTTTCCACAAAATTTGAGTAAGGGCGTTTTCGCCGGTTTTATTCCAGTAGCGGTAATTATCCACCAGCGCGGCAATCATGTTATTGGCACTGGTAATGGCATGAAAATCACCCGTAAAGTGAAGGTTGATATCTTCCATGGGTAGTACCTGTGCATATCCGCCGCCTGCGGCACCGCCTTTCATTCCGAAGCATGGTCCAAGACTGGGCTCACGCAGCGCCACCATGGCTTTTTTACCGATATGGTTTAATCCGAGAGACAATCCCACGCTGGTAACAGTTTTGCCCACACCTGCCTTATTGGGTGTGATGGCAGTAACCATAATCAGTTTGCCTTTTTTATCAGATTGAAGGTATTTCAGTGGGATTTTGGCTTTGGTTCTGCCGTAGGGAATCAGGTCATCCTGGGCTATGTTGAGATGCTGAGCAATTTCGCCAATGGGTTTCAAAGGGGTGGAGCGAGAGATTTCTATATCCGATTTCATGCGTTGGCAATATTAGGTTTTTTTTATAAGTATTTGAAAAATCACTTTTACTTTTGCTGGAAACTAGTCCATGAGAAAAATATATTTTATCTTAATTTCCTTGATAATAGTTCAATGCGCAGTGAAGAAAAGTACAACGACTGCAGCCACAAATGACAATACCAAAGTTTCTGCACCTAATGGTGATATGAAGCTAAACGCGCCTCAGGCATTGGATGAAAATACCCGAAAAATGTTGGAAACGGCAGAAAGTGTGGAACATGGAGCTACCCAATATTGGCTTACCCAGGGCGAGGGTATTCTCAAAAATCAGTGTGCATCATGCCATGGATACAAGGATCCTATTCGTTATGAAGAAGCGTCTTGGGTAAGGCACATGAGCCGCATGGTTCCTAAAGCTAAACTCAGCGAGGAACAGGCCAAATTTCTCCGGGTTTATACAATTGCACTAATCAGAACCAAAAAATAAGCTTTAGACTTTTTTGTAAACCGGAACCGTGGAACACGGTTCACCAAACATCAGACTCTTGACGAAAGGTTGCAGCAATCGTGTGATTTCTACGTAGGCAGCGGGCGTAACATATTGATCACCGCATCCTTTAATTACAACGCGTTTTTCGGAGTAATCCGCGGGGTTCACCATCGCCAGGGCCTGCATGAAAAGAGCTGTGTCCAGCGCAGCGGCATCGCCAAATAAAAAGAAATGGGCCACCCCGGTGAGTCTTGCCGCAATCAGCATGTAGGCCCAGGTAGGTACAATGGCATCGGCTGAACAATGAATAAATACGTTGGAATCGCGATATTGCTCCCAGTCGTGGTTTTTAATCCAGTCGCGAAAATCCTTCTCCTTCAGAATCAGCCCCATGAATAGGGTGTCTTTGATGTCTATCTCCATGCGCTGACCGGGATGCAGGTATTGCTCCAGGTTCAGGGTTACTATGCCGCTTCCGGCCACACGGTTTATGATAGTCTCTTCCATGACGAATGATGCTGCAAATATCGGGCAGTTTTGACTTTTCTGTCAATTTTACTGTACAAAACAGAAGCGGGCCTGTATCAATTCAAATAAAGCATTCATCTTTGCTGTGATGGGTATGTTTTTTGTAAAGATAAAAACAATGCGGATCAGGTTGTTTGCTTTCGGAGTATGTCTTTTTCTTTTCACCTCGGTGAATGGGCAGCTTTTTGTAAAACCCTCAACAGCCCTGACCATGCGCAGCACAGCTGTTGAAATCACCCAGCCCAAGGATATTGATTTTATCAAAGCCAACCTGGATAAATTTTATGGTATACAGCGAATTAGAATCAGTGGAAACGTAGATGTGAGCCGGGTTTGCGATGTGTTGCCATTGCTGGATGATTTAGATGAAGTTCAGCTGTTGAAATTTAGCGGAACCCTGAATGATGAGGATGTGGAACACCTGACCTGGGTGAATCAGGTGAGTATATGGCTGAAAAACGGCCGTGAAGATCAGATTTTGTTCAACGACCGACTGGGGCGGCTCAACAGACTAACCCTCATATTTGAGGTGGCACCGGAAAGCTATGATTTTATGGTGGGATGGAAGGTTAGGGGATTGCGGCTGGTGGCACCCTATGTGAAGAAAGAACTGTCTGCCGCCATTCAGGCCGCTTCACGAATCAAGGGTTTAAGAGAGTTTGGAATTAGTGTAGACGCCATCACCGACCTGCCCGCCGGGATTGCCGGCATTGGGCTTCTGGAAAAGCTGACCATCACCGACAATCTAAGCTGGTTAAGTGAAAAATCGCCGGATGATTTACCTGTATTTAAGCAAAACATTGAAATTGCGCTTAATCAAGATCAAACACGCAGGATTGCATTGCACTATCAGGCGCAGGAAGCAGTTATGCTGCCATGGGAAATGAAACACATAGCTTCGCTGTTTCCCAATTCACGTTTGGCTCCCTGGGCCAATCAAACCGGCGATACCAGCATGTTGGGGCAGTTTTCCGAATTTATTGCATGCAGGAAAGACCAAGCCGGAGCCTTGAAAAAGCCGATAGAACAGGGTTTTTTACCCCATTTGTCAGAAGGTTCTTATTCATTTGAGGGCGATAATCAACAGGACAGGGTTTACTACCTGAATGCAGAAGCTGCATTGCTGATTCCCGGAGGCGCTATGGAAACCTTAGACGGGCAGCGGGTAGACCGTTATCAGATACACTGCACGCTGTTAAATAGAATTGGCAGGTACTTTGGCAATGGTTTTCCGCTTAATTATGACAGTTCCGGAAGAAGCTATAACCTGGCACCAGGGGTGGTTTTTCAGGTGCGCGCCTATCAAAACAATAAAGAAATAAGAATTAGGGAAGGGTATTCCATGCGGTTAATGTTTTTGAGCCGTACAGATACCGCACTGCGTTTTTACGCTTTTGGCAGACACTCGGAAGACCGGGATTCCAGATCCCCTAAATGGCAGCATTTTTATGATTATGACTATCATTTTGATGATTCCAAAAACAAACCCATTGATTTCTATGCTTTCTATTCGGGGAAAAAGACAGCTACGGAAGTGTATCCATCGGATGACCGATTACTGGACAGTCGGTTTGAAACAGAGGGTTACTACTATTTACTGGAACCCGGAGTGAACAAAGTAAGTCTTGAAAATTCCGGAGGATTCTGGGTTGCCCCCGTAAAAGACAGGGCTCCGGCCATGGGGGCTTACACGGTTAGGAGGGGGAGGGGGCTGGTAGGGCTGAGGAAGGAATACGTAGACAGAAAAAAAGAAAAAAATGTGATCCGATTTTCCGTTTATGATAAAACTGAAACCCTGTTTCCCGAATTAAAGCCCTTGCTGAATTATCCGCTTGAAATTGAAACCGGGATGGACTCCAGGGAGTTTGGCTCATTATTTATTCGCGGAGCTGTGTATGCTGATATTCGTTTTACCGTTTCCGGTGGTGCCTGGTTCATGGATTTGCGCACTGAAACCGGCTACTGGCGATTTTCGCTTTTGCAGCCCAAGGATAAGGCTAAGAAAGCTACAGCAAGGTCAAAGTCCAGGCAAATGGAATTTCTGGCTAAAATGGTCAGGTATGCAGAAATAAGGCAGGAAAAAGAGCGTGCAATCATGGCTTATCATGCACGATTCAAAGAATCCGGCATTCAGCAGGCCAAGCGGGTGCTGATGTATGGACAGGTAAAACCCCGTGGACAATCGGTGTACTCATTCAATATGCGCAGTTTGGGTACATTTACCTGGGCAAATCCTGTGGTAACATCAGATTCAGGCCGGGTAGATGTTAAATTTACCAACAAGGAGGGAATACCCTTAGATGTGAAACAGGTATGGCTGGCCCATCACAGGCCATTTCGCTATCAATACCTTGGAGCATCAGACGTGTATGCATTGAATATTTCGCCTGCTACCCTTGCTTATATTGGTTTGAAGGATCAATTGGGCAGAATGTATTATCTATCACCCGAAAAATACCGTGTAATGGGCATTAAGAGCAATTCACTGGTGTTTTTGCCTATGGAAGAATTGCCGAAAAACATACAATCCCACAAAGAGCTGGAAACATTAATCGGAGTTAAATAAGATGGTCTCAGGCAGTATTTTAATCGCAATTGTAGGGTATTTTGTTTTGTTGCTGGGAGTGGCATTTTATACTTCTCGCAATGCTGACAGCGAATCTTTTTTTATAGGGAATCGAAATAGCAACTGGCTTTTGGTGGCTTTTGGCATGATTGGTACATCCTTATCGGGTGTCACCTTTGTGAGCGTCCCCGGTGATGTGGGTAACAGCGGATTTGCCTATTTTCAGCTGGTGCTGGGCTATTGGCTTGGCTACTGGGTGGTGGCTTTTGTGCTGCTACCATTGTATTACAAACTCAACCTCACCAGTATTTACAGTTTTCTGGGAAATCGGCTGGGAGAAAAAGCCCACAAAATAGGAGCATCATTTTTTATACTTTCCAGAACGGTAGGTGCTACAGCCCGTCTGTATCTGGTGGTCAGCATCCTGGATGTGTTTGTGTTTTCGGCATTTCATATTCCATTCTGGCTTTCAGCCGTTGTAATTCTGGTTTTGATTTTACTGTATACATTTCAGGGAGGGGTGAAAACCATCATCATTACCGATACACTTCAAACTACGGGCATGTTGCTGGGACTGATACTATGTCTTTTTGCCATTGTGAAAGCCCTGAATACGGATTTTAGCGGGGCCTGGCAAATGGCTTCGGAGGGCAACCTTACCCGACTCTGGATAACCGACCCGGAGAAACCCGGATTTTTCCTTAAACAAATTCTTGGGGGCATGTTTATTACCATTACCATGACAGGGATGGATCAGGAGATGATGCAAAAGAATATTTCAGTGAAAAACCTGAAAGATTCTCAGAAAAACATGATGCTAATGAGTGCCGTTCTCGTAGGGGTAAATGCCTTGTTCCTATTGCTGGGTGCGGTTTTACACGTGTATCAGTCAAAAAATCCTATTATGCTGGGCAACGGGGTGGCAGCCGCCGGCGACGATCTTTTTCCGGCCCTTGCCCTGAGTGAAGCATTTTCCGGCGGACTGGGCATTGTGTTTGTCATAGCCCTTATTTCTGCATTATTTCCTAGTGTGGACGGTGCACTCACCTCCCTTACCTCCAGCTATTGTATTGATGTGCTAAATATGCAACAAACCGAAACCAATGAAACAGCCCGAAAACGTAAGCGAATGATGGTGCACCTTGCCTTTACGGTGTTGTTTTTACTCATGGTTTTTCTATTTCGCTACATTAATGACAAATCTATTATTCAATTTATCATCAAATTTGCAGGAATTACCTATGGTCCGCTGTTGGGACTGTTCTCGTTTGGATTACTCACGCGGCGTAGGGTAAGAAATGCCTATTTATGGCCCGCCTGCCTGATGGGGCCGTTATTGGTTTTTATACTCGATTTGCTTTGCAATCCTGTTTACTACGAACAAAAACTGCAATTGAAGCTAGGGCTGAATGCATTGTCAGAAACCTTATTTCACGGCTATAAAATTGGACCGGAGCTGATCATAATCAACGGATTGATTGTATTTGCCGGTTTGTGGCTGTTCTCTGATAAAGCCGGAAAAGAAACGGTGTAATCAACCCATTCTAAGGACTTAACATCTTTAATGCGCCGAAAAAAAGCAAATCCAGATCAGTAATTATGCAAAATTGAGCAGCTTTGCATGGATTTGGGTTATTTCGTTACATGTAACCCAGCGTTTTTAACATGCTTTTATAGCTCTGTTCTTTACTGAAGAGTTTGAAGTAGTATTCACCATTTTCGTCTTTGTCAATGATAACATGTTTGGGTGAAGGCGTAAGACAATGTTGTATACCTCCATACCCGCCAATGCTCTCCTGGTAGGCGCCGGTGTGGAAGAATCCAATATACAGAGGGTCTTCTTTGTCGTACTGAGGCAAATAAATAGCGTTAACGTGTTGTTCTGAGTTATAGTAATCGTCGCTGTCGCAAGTAATTCCACCCAGCAGAACCCTTTCATATTCCTCATCCCATCTGTTGATGGGCAACATTACAAACTTCTTGTTTATGGCCCAGGCATCAGGTAAAGTAGTCATGAAGCTGCTGTCTATCATGTTCCATTTCTCCCGGTCGTTTTGGGGTTTCTGATCCAGTACCCTGAAGATGGCTCCACCGGATTCACCCACGGTGAATGAACCAAATTCTGTGAAAATATCCGGCTCTGGAATTTCATTTTCTGTACATACCTGCTTGATCTGAGAAACGATTTCTGTAGCCATGTACTCATAGTCGTAATCAAAGGTCATTGAGTTTTTAATGGGAAAACCTCCGCCAATGTTGAGGGTGTCAAGGGTAGGACATTCCTTCTTAAGTTCACAGTATACTTTCAGGCATTTGTGCAATTCGTTCCAGTAATAAGCAGTATCGTAAATGCCGGTATTGATGAAAAAATGCAGCATTTTAAGGTTTACGTTTTTGTTCCTTTTTATTTTGCTGCGGTAAAAGGGTAAAATGTCTTTATAGCCAATGCCAAGGCGGGATGTATAGAACTCGAATTTGGGTTCTTCTTCAGAAGCAATGCGTATGCCGCAGGTAAATGGTGCGTTCACCTGGGTCTCCAGTTGCTCTATTTCCCGGTAGTTGTCAATCACCGGAATGACGTTGGTCCAGCCGGTATTGATCAAATTGGCGATGTTTTCTATGTATTGTTCGCGCTTAAAACCATTGCATACCACAAACTTGTCTTTGTTAATCAGGCCCTGTTCAAATAGGTTTTCAATGATGTTAATATCAAAGGCGCTGGAGGTTTCAATGTGCACATTGTTTTTCAGTACCTCTTCAATCACATATTGAAAGTGATTGCTTTTGGTGCAATAGCAATAGTAGTATTTACCCTGATAATCTGCTTTAGCGATAGCCACATTAAACCAGGTTCTTGCCTTTTGAATATTCTCTGAAATTTTGGGTAAATAGGTGAATTTAAGGGGTGTTCCATATTGATTTATTAGTTCCATCAGTGGAATATTGTGGAACATAAGGTCATTGTTGTCATCCAGTTTGAACTCTTCCTGTGGAAAATAAAACGTTTGATTGATGAGGTCAATGTATTTGTTTTTCATTATTTAGAAATAGTTAGAAATAAAAAAGTTTACAAATGTAAGTTAGATGGATGACAAAAAAATAATAAATGTAGCTAATTTGGATTTTGAAACATTGATTTTGGTTAAGGTTGAATCTTTTTACACAATTGCTTCACACGTTTGCGGTAAATACGGGCGGTTTGCTAAATTTGCAACACTATAAAATCACAAAAACCATGTCGAAAATAAGCGTAATCGGTGCCGGAAATGTTGGTGCCTCCTGTGCAGAGTACATTGCCATGAAGGATTTTGCCGCTGAGGTAGTTCTTCTGGACATCAAAGAGAATTTTGCCGAAGGCAAAGCACTAGACCTGATGCAGTGTGCCACCACCAACGGTTTTAACACCCGCATCAGCGGTTCAACCAATGATTACAGCAAAACTGCAGGCAGCGATGTAGTGGTTATTACCAGCGGTATTCCCCGCAAGCCCGGCATGACCCGCGAAGAATTGATCGGAGTGAATGCAGGTATTGTAAAAACTGTGTGCGAGAACGTTTTAAAACACAGCCCTAATGCCATTATTGTGGTGGTTTCCAATCCCATGGACACCATGACCTATCTTGCACTGAAGTCCACGGGTTTGCCCAAAAATCGCATCATCGGTATGGGCGGAATTTTAGACAGCAGTCGTTTCCGTACTTATTTGGGTGCTGCGCTTAATTGTCCATCCAATGATGTGGATGGAATGGTTATTGGTGGTCACGGTGATACAACCATGATTCCTTTAACTCGTTTGGCATCTTACAAGGGTGTTCCGGCCAGTCAGTTTGCAAGTGATGATACCCTCGCCAAAGTAAAATCAGATACCATGGTGGGTGGTGCTACCTTGACCGGTATGCTAGGAACCAGTGCATGGTACGCTCCCGGTGCTTCGGTGGCAGCGTTGGTGCATTCAATTGTTTCCGATCAGAAGAAAATGTTCCCATGCTGTGTTTACCTGGATGGTGAATATGGACAAAATGATATCTGCATAGGCGTTCCCGTAATCATTGGTAAAAATGGCTGGGAAAGCATAGTGAATTTGGATTTGAACGATGCAGAAAAAGCTGAGTTTGCTAAGTCTGCAGATGCTGTTAGAAACATGAACAGCGTTCTGGGTGCATAATACAATAATTTTGATCGGTGAAAAGGCAACTGAAGGGTTGCCTTTTTTCTTTTGTTAGGAAACGACATGCAATTTCGGTTAAGCAGGGGGATATGGATGATGCTGGTGGCCAGTTTTGCCTTTGGCCTGATGAATATCTGTGTGAAAATGGTGAAAGAAATTCCTGTCGCTGAAACCGTATTTTTTAGGGCGCTGGTACAAATAGTTTTGGGGTATCTAACCCTTTGGAAGCTGGGAGTGAGCCCACTCGGCAAAAATAAATGGTTGTTGTTGCAGCGGGGCTTTTTTGGCTCAATTGGACTTATTTGTTACTTCTATACCTTGCAGGAGATGCCTTTGGGTAATGCCATTATTATCCATTATCTGGCGCCGGTACTTACCACCATTCTGGCCATTTGGATGGCAGGGGAGCGGGTAATTGGCATTCAGTGGTTGTTTTTTGCCGTCACCTTTGTCGGCGTGGTGGTAGTGAATGGGGCCGGATTTAAGGTGCCTGTGATACCCATGCTGGCTGGTTTTGGCGGTGCATTTTTTTCTGCATTGGCCTACAATACCATTAAAAAACTCAAAGGGGTAGAAGATCCGAATGTGGTGGTGCTGTATTTTCCCATGGTAAGTGTTCCGATTGCGTTGGTTTATTTTTTGTTTAAGCCGGCTGATTGGGTTTGGCCTGACGGCATGCAGTGGCTTTGGCTGATTGCCACAGGCATTACAACGCAGGTAGGACAGTTTTTTATGACACGGGCTTACCAAGAAGATTTGGCGAGCCGAGTATCTGCCGTTAGTTATGTTGGGATTTTATGGGGCGCGGGTGCTGGACTATTGTTGTTTGACGAGCAATATGCTCTGCTACAATATGTGGGTATGGCTATGGTTATTGGGGGTGTGATTCTGAATATCAATGCAAGGCGGTTAAAAAACTTTTTTGCTCCGGCAGAAGATTAATAAACTTGCAAAGTATAAAAAGTTTAAAACTATCAAATACAATAAGTTATAAAAATTACAATACCGAAATAGTCAAATATAATTTGAAAATAACGGGAATATAAGTATTTTTGTGATATGATTGGTCGGATGTATGATAAGCAAATTGCAACGATGCTGAAGCAATTTCCAGTAGTGTGTCTGCTTGGTCCCCGTCAGTCGGGCAAAACCACTGCTGCAAAATTGTATGCGGCAAGTAGCCAAAAGCCGGTGCTCTACCTGGATATGGAAAGTCCGGCTGATGCCCGCCGTCTCGGTGATGCAGAATACACCCTGAAGCAATACACTGACCACCTCGTCATTATTGATGAAATACAATTCAGGCCTGAGTTATTCCCGTTGCTGCGGCATCTTGTGGATGATCACCGTAAGCCGGGCCGTTTTCTAATTCTGGGCTCTGCCAGTCCTGAGCTGGTTAAGGGAGCGTCTGAAAGTCTTGCCGGCCGCATTTACTACATCGATACCACACCCTTCAACGCCATAGAGCTTCAGGGACAGAAGAATTTCACCCAAACCCGGCATTGGTTTAGGGGCGGGTTTCCCGATGCATGGTTGGCCCGCACAGACGCCGCATGGCTAAACTGGATGGATGGGTTTTCACGAACCTTTGTGGAGCGCGACCTGAACAACCTGTTCGGGGTCAGTTTTTCCGGCCCGCTTATGCATAAACTCTGGCACATGCTGGCCCATCAGCACGGTGGATTGTGGAATGCACAGTCTTTTGCTAAAGGACTGGATGTGAGTTCTACCACCATCAACCGCTATGTAGATTATCTGCAGGGTGCTTTTATGATCCGTAAACTACAGCCATTTTACATCAATTCAAGAAAGCGCCTTGTCAAAACGCCCAAGGTATATTTCAGAGATTCGGGTATGCTCCATTATCTGCTGGATATTCACAGTTCTTCCCGATTGCAACTGCATCCTGTTGTCGGCTACAGCTGGGAGGGCTATGTGATTGAACAAATATGTCAATTGTTGCCGCACAGGGTCCCCCCATACTTTTACCGCACACAGGATGGCAGCGAAATGGATCTGGTTTTGGTAAAAGGGGATAAGCCCATTGCGTGTATTGAAATTAAAACCACCGATGCGCCCACAGTAAGTCGTGGTATGCGCGAGAGTATGGCTGATCTCGCCTGCAAACACAACTATATCATAGTTGGAGGTGTTCCTAAGTCTTTTAATATAGGTAAAGACTTGTGCATATTGGGTTTGAATGATTTTTTAAATCGTCATTTGCCCAAACTGTTGAAATAAATTATGGCCGTTAATCGTCAGTTGTATTTGAGATTAACGGCCATTATAGAATTTCAGTTAATCCCAGTTTCTCCATGCGGAAGTTCTTTCAAACACCGCTTCCAATATAGCTTTGTCAGCCTCCGTAAACTCCATTTTTCGTCTGGGCATTACCAGAGATGCTGTTTTAAAGGCTGCATCCAGCTTGTATGTGATAAAACCGCTTGCACCGCCCCATGCAAAATCCGGGACGAACTGTCTGGGAAAACCTGATCCGAAAATATTGGCCGAAACGCCCACCACCGTGCCGGTATTGAACATGGTATTGATGCCGCATTTGCTGTGATCGCCCATAATCAGACCGCAGAATTGCTGTCCGCTTTTGTCAAATTTCCCGCTGGCATAGTTCCATACCTTCACATCCTCGTAGTTGTTTTTTAGGTTGCTGCAGTTGCTGTCGGCACCAATATTGCACCATTCGCCTAAAACAGCATTACCGAGAAAACCGTCATGGCCTTTGTTGCTATATCCCTGCATACTGATATTGTTTACCTCACCCCCTACGACGCAATAGGGACCTAGGGTAGTAGGGCCATATACTTTTGCCCCCATCTTGAGTACGCTGCCTTCACCCATGGAAAGAGGGCCACGAACCATACAACCCTCCATAACTTCGGCATTTTTGCCAATGTAAACAGGTCCGTTAGCTGCATTGATTGTGCAGGCGTGTGCTTTTGCTCCTTCTTCCATAAATACCGGGTGTGCACCGATGATTTGCACTGATGCGTGGATATTCTGTGACTGCCGTCCTGAAGTAATTATTGCCATATCACGCTCAATTTCCTCACCGGCTTTAAGAAACAGATCGTAGGGGCGTTTCAGCATGTTGCAGGTTTGCTCAAAAATGATGGTTTCACAAGGGCTGCCCGGCTTTTCGGCAAGAACAATACCATCTGCAATCAATTGCTGACCGCTTTGCAGCGCTAAAATGGCTTGTGTCAGTGCCTCACCTGGCAGTAATCTTCCATTAATGCGTATATCTGCGTTTTCAGTGGACTTATATTTGGTATTGAGGTATTCACGGGTTTCATAACCCCATGCCGACGGCTTAAGGATGGCACACCATTTTTCTGCCAGTGTATGGATGCCACAGCGTAAATCAGCTGTCGGCCGGGTGAGTGTCAACGGAAACAAATGTTCTGTCTGATCATCATCAAAAAAGTTGATCTGCATGGCTTCGAAATTAAGACAAACCAAATGTTTAAGCACAAAAAAAGCCGCCCGGTAAGGCGGCTTTCGATGAAAATATCGTTTTTTTACTTTTTGCCGTAGCGCTTCATGAACTTGTCGATACGTCCTGCAGTATCCACAAGCTGCTGTTTGCCGGTGTAAAAGGGGTGAGATTTGTCTGAAATTTCAAGTTTGAAAAGAGGGTATTCATTGCCATCTTCCCATTTTATGGTTTCTTTGGTTTCAACACAACTGCGCACCAGAAAAGTGTGATCGCAACTCATGTCTTTGAAAACAACCGGACGAAAATTCTTAGGATGTATATCGGTCTTCATGATAATTCTGTTCGTTTTGGGGGTGCAAATATAAGGAAAAAGTTTCAAAAAAACAAGGCAATGACTCAATTTCCCAATTCGTCTACATCCAATTCTCCGCCTCGGTCAGCTTCTCCGTTTTCTCCGCAATCCATGGTCATACTGCTCATGTTTTGGGGTGTTTCCGGCATGTCTGTATTGATCGAAAGATTCTTATCGGCCTGTGCCTGTTGCATAAAGATGCCATAAATAGGCAATGCCATGAGTGCACCTTGTCCAATCCATCCGTTTCGGAAACGAACCGATGGGTCGTCGGCTCCCACCCATACGCTACAAACCAGCCCTCGGGTTACCCCCATAAACCATCCATCTGCACTGCCTTGCGTGGTGCCGGTTTTTCCGCCAATATGACCGGTTACACCGTATTTGCCGCGCAGGTAACTGCCTGTGCCAAAATCTACTACACCCTTTAACATACTGAACATAAGGTATGCCTTCTCTTCGCTAAGTACCTGGTCATGTTCAGGCGTTCCGAATTCTTCCAGTACATTGCCATTTTTATCCTCAATACGGGTGATATACGTAGGTTTAATCCACAATCCTTTATTTACAAATGCCGTATACGCACTAGCCATTTCAAATGGGCTTAATTCCATGGTCCCCAGACAAATACTTGGTACCGGTGGGATCCTGTTTTTTTCAATTCCCACTCTTTCTGCAAACTTGATGACCATTTGAGGTGCTTCATCACCCAGCGACTTCATGATTTGTGCCGTAATCAGGTTGTCTGAAAGCGCCAGCCCTTTTGCCATGGTGGCTTCACCGCCCTCTTTGCCGTCGCTGTTTCTCGGACTCCATAATTCTCCGTTGGCTCCGGGAAAAGTGGTGCGCTCCCTTGGGAAAACCGTACATGGGCTATATTTATTAATATCCATGGCCGTGGCATATACAATGGGTTTGAAGGTAGAACCCACCTGCCGCCTTGCATGAATATTCACATGGTCATATTTAAAAAATTTATGATTGATTCCGCCCACCCATGCTTTCACATGGCCGGTTTCCGGCTCCACCGCCACAAAACCCGCATGAAGAAACTTCTTGATGTATTTCATGCTGTCATAGGGACTCATGGTTGTATCCCGTTCGCCTTTCCAGGTGAAAATTGTCATACGCACCGGTTTTTTTAGTTCCGCCATGATGGCTTTCTCATCACCATTGAATTTTACTTTCAGTGCCTGGTAACGATCGGTTTTTTTCAGGGCATTTTCAATAAAGTTCGGAATCACTGTCCAGTCACTTATTTTACGCCAGGGTGCGTCTTTGCCCCAGGTCTGGTAAAATTGTTTCTGAAGCTCAGCCATGTGCTTTTCCACCGCATTTTCTGCGTAACGCTGCATTCTGCTGTCAAGGGTGGTATAGATTCTCAATCCGCTGCGGTAAAGGTTATGACCATTTTTCTTGCACCATTCCTTCATGAATTCTGCAAGCTGATCACGGAAATAAATGGCAGGACCCTCATTATCAACTCTTTTATAATCCAGTTTTACGGGTTTATCCCTTATGGTTTCATAGGCAGATTCTTCCAGTTTACCATACTTAACCATCTGTTTCAGCACCACATTTCTTCTTTCTTTTGAGTTTCCCGGATTCAATCTGGGATTGTAAAAACTGGTTGCCTTGAGCATACCAATTAAAACAGCCGCCTCTTCCACCTTTAATTCAGAGGGTTTTTTATTGAAAAATTCACGGCTTGCCGCATCAATTCCCCAGCTCATTCCTGAAAAAGGAACGGTATTTAAATACATGGTAATGATTTCATCTTTGGTGAAGCGCCTTTCCAGTCTGATGGCAATAATCCATTCCTTGAATTTTTGCATGAGACGGGTGATTTTCATTTTGGGCTTATCGTAAATACTAAAAAGATTTTTAGCCAGCTGCTGTGTGATGGTACTTGCCCCTCCGTCTCGTCCCATGCGGATAACTGCCCTGGCCGTGCCCTTGGGGTCAATACCGGAATGTTCGTAAAACCGTATATCCTCGGTGGCAATCAGTGCATCATAAACGCATTGAGCAATCTGTTCATGTTTGATGTTGGTGCGGTTTTCCAGAAAGTAAGTTCCCAGTATTTCACCGTCTGCAGCATATACTGCAGAACTCTGTGCACTTTTTGGGTTTTCCAGGTCTTTGATATCCGGCATATCGCCAAATAATCCAAAATTGACCAATAAAAAGAATACAATGATCATCAGGAAAATCCCCATCAGGAACTTCCAGAATCTGCTCATTAAAAAGTATCCTGATTTGTCTGTCATAACCTATGCGAATATACCACGTTATCGCAATTTTCCGCGGAAGAATTCCATGTAGGCATTAATGCGGTTATTACCGGCCAGGGTCAGGTAATTGGTTTTTGAAATCCATGCCATTTCAAACTCAAACAAACCTTTGGCTGCCAGTATTTCCGGCTTTTTCTCAATGAATGAAAGATATTCTTTGGTTTTTTCGGGTTTGCTAAAGTTATTTATGCTGATGTAAATGGTGCTGCCCGATGCCCTTGCCGGACTGACCTCCAGGGTTTCAAAAATGAAGTTCTCTTTGTTAAAATCATTCAGGGTGGCACGAATCATGTTCGTATTGCTTCCTTTCGGAAAAACAAGCAAGTAGAATAATTCCTCTTTTCCATCCCAGGTTTTCCAGATTAATTCGTCCTTGCCGGATGAGGATGCTTTGGTGCTGTCAGCACCGGTTTTATCTGATGAGTTTTTTAGTTTTTCGTATGCCTCAATGGTGCCCTGCGATTGTGTTGCTATGGGGGATGAAGGGTAATCCACCGTAATTTGCTTTAGTATATCAATGCCTTTTTCCGCATTGCCCGATTTGATGAGACATAGCCCATAGATGTAATCAAATCTTGACTGGTATGCATTTCCTGCATATTTGCGGTCTGCTTCCATTTTAATGGTCATTGCATCGGAAAAACGGCTGTTTTCGAAGTGGTCATACATCTTCTCATACAGTTCTTCAATAACCTTCAATTCCGAAATTTGTTCCGTATTTTGTGTGTTGTCTTTATTTCCATCCAAAAGTTTCAGGTAAAGGGAGTTTGGGAATTTTTCCGACAATAGTTTTTTATATTTTTCAAAATCTGCTGTTTTGTCTGTGGCTCTGTAAATTTTGGCCATTTCAAAATATACCTGGGCTTCATATTGGGTAGCAGGAAAGGATTTCAACAGATTTTCATACCATTTCAGGGCTTCGCTATATTCCAGCAGTTGATTCTGATAAATGCCTGCGCAGGCAAACATGGCTTCTTCCATTCGGTTGCGAGCGCTTTTTTTCGCTTCAGAAGAAAATGGAATGTCTTTGTAGTAACGGCGTCTATCGGCAGAAATACCATCAGGAATGCCTTGAACGGGTTCATCGTCTTTTTTTAAACCTGTATCAGCGGTATTATTTTGGGATAGTTCTATACTTTTTTTTGCATTGATTCGCCAGTAATCACGATTGGTGCGGCTTCCCCAAAGGTTTTGAAATTCCTGATTTGATTTGGCTCGCATTGCTGCGTTGTAAAAAGGAAATGAACCGGTGCCGGCCATGGGCTCAGAACTACCGGAGGGTGGGGCAGGAGAAGGGGGCGGCTGGTTTTTGAGTTTTTCTGACTGCTTTTTTTCATAAGCAATGGTATTGTCTATGGCTTTTTCCCTGAAATCAGGGTCAGTGGCCATTCTCAATAAACTGTCTTCTCTTTTTATGGTCAATAGATGCCTCAATAAATCGGTAAGTTGGGCACTTTTTTGGGAAAGCCGCTGATAATCAGGGTGTTTTTCATCCAGTTTTTTATTGGCCGAATCATAATACAGACCGGCGTTTTCATAATTTCTTTTTTGGTAATAATAATCACCTATGGCCAGGAAGGTCGTGGTCATCTGCGCGTTGTCATTTCCGGCTTTTCTCAGCGACTGGTTAAACTGGTACATCGCTTTTTCATCATTGCCTGCGCGCAGTTCATTCATGCCCAATTGATAGTGGATCTGACCGTAATACTCGATGTTTTTATCATCGCGTAGCATTCTTTTCAGAATGGTATTCACTTTTGCGTAGCGCCCACCTTGATCGGTAACCAGCTGGGCAAGCTGAATTCGTGAAGTAAATGCCATATCGTAAGGCGGGTTCATTTTGATTACTTTTTCAAAATGCTTTGCGGCCTCGTTATTTTTCTTCAAATCCTTGCATACCTGCGCCATGGAAAAGTGAAGTCTGTATTTTTCCATTTTCCCTTTTGCCACGGGTATGGCTTTCCCCAGGAATTCGTATGCCTGGGTCATTTTGCCCTGTTTTAGGTACACGGCAGCCAGGGCCTTGTTCAGGTCTGCCTTTAATGACTTTGGAAAATCTTTGTCCTGATACAGACTGCGAGCCAGGTTTTCCGCTTCACCGTATTTCTTCTGCTGATATAAGGTCTGAAAAATCCAAAGCTTAGAGCTATATTGTATAACCGGGTCTTTGTAATTGGTATGAACAAAATTAAAAAGGTCTTCAGCAGCAATGAAATCGCCTTTCATGAAATAGGCCTTTCCCATGAGCAGATAGGCGTCGTCAACCCAGCGGCTGCGGGGATGTTTATCAATCATGGTGCTTACTTTTTTAACAACCTCATCCATGGCGGCCTGGTTGCCCTTTAAGGTTTCAGTGGGACCGTAGTTGTATAATTCTATGAAGGTTCGGTAGTCATCCTTATAATTTTCCCGGAGACCGGATACAGTCTCTTTCCATTTTTCTTCACCGTTGAAGTAGATGTTGTAGTGCGCCGTGGTATTATGCCATGCCTTGCCCAGAACCGAATCGCTGTTTTTGCATGCGTTCAATAGGGCAATGCATGCCGGGATGGCCAAAAACAAAAATCTTTGAAGGCGCATGGATGGTTTCACGGGTAAAAACGATATTTTCGTATTTTTATTACGCAACGGCACAATATTATGGGCAAAGGACGCAAAATTATAGCTAAACTGAGAAATAAGTATCGTTTGGTGCTGTTGAATGATACGCATTTTGGTGAAGTTTTTTCCATTCGCCTCACACCCATGAATTTGCTGATGCTGCTAAGTTCAGTGTTTTTAACCTTTGTGCTGCTGATTTATTTGCTGATTTCCTTTACCCCTGCCAAACGACTGGTGCCGGGTTTTGGCAATACAAACAATCGGGAGGCCATGATGGAATTAAATCAGCGGGTGGAAGATTTGGGCAGGGAATTAAAAAATAAACAGCTCAAAATTGATGCGCTTACGGACATCTTATTAGAAAAAGAAAAAAAATTTGACAGCACATCGGTAAGAAGAGGACGAAATTGACTTCTTATGTGTTATTTTTGATGGTATATTTGCAGTCCCATGTTTTCTTCCAATCAAACAGGCAAGCAGGGTAAAAAAGAGCCGGCTGCCGTAAACAACTTATTAAACATCATTGGTCCGGGTACCAAATTGAAAGGTGATCTGGTTTCTGAAGGTGATTTTAGGGTAGACGGAACCATTGAAGGTCATGTCACCGTAAAGCAGAGACTTGTACTGGGGGATGGCGGAAGCATTACCGGGGATATTGATGCACGGGATGCCACCGTGGCGGGATATATAAAGGGTAACATCACTGTTTTAGAAACGCTGGTGCTGAAGACCAATTCTAAAATAGATGGCGACATTGCCACCGGAAAAATTGTGATAGAAAGCGGTGCTTCATTCAATGGCCGTTGCAGCATGAATGCCCACATCACTCAGGTTACTGCCAAGCCCGTAACACATGGAACGGAAGAAACCGGTCAATAACCTGAGGCAAACTAAAAATTTTCTTTATTACAGCAGCCTTGCGCTTCAAATGATTATTACGATGCTGGTATTTGTTGCGGCGGGTTATTTCATTGATAAGTGGTTGAACTGGTCTTTTCCGGTTTTTACCCTTGTGCTTACTCTTGCCGGCGTTTTTGGTTCACTCTACACAGCCCTCAGAAAACTTTGAATAATAAACGATGAAGACCTATTTCCAACACATATCCCTGCTTACCGGCATAATGTTGCTGGCGGTGGTAGTCTACAATCTCTTTGCTGTGGATTCCATTCCATTCTATGGTTACTTTGGCCTGTTATTTCTGAGTGGTTTGTCAGCATTCATTCACTATTTCATTTACGGTAACCCAAAATCAGATCCCCAGAAGACCATCCGCCGCATGATGATTGGGAGTATGCTCAGAATGGTGCTTTCTATTTTGTTTCTGGCCATAACCCTGTTTTCATTCCGTCCGGTGAGTGTTCCGTTTGTAATTTCTTACACCGGCAGTTTTTTCCTGCTAATGCTATTTGAAATTTATAGTATTCGTCGTAAATTGCGCCCCGATTTAAAAACCCGCTCTAAATAAGCAAATGCCCTATTTTTCAGCACTTTTCAGCATCGGCAGACTTCAGAAAAATTTCTTGTTAGTTCTGTTTTATGCATTTTCTGCTCTGGCAGTTCATGCCTCAGATAGTCACGGCGAAGCCAAAAACGCACATGAAGATGCCCACAGCGAGCAAAAAATGGATCCGGGTAAAATGATTCTGGAACACATTTCAGATGCGCACGACTGGCATTTGTGGGGGCATACTTCCATTCCGCTACCGGTTATTGTTTACACCAAAAGCCAGGGGCTTTCAGTTTTTTCCAGCAGCCATTTCAACCATGGGCATGATGCATATCTTGGCTTCAGGTTGAATGAAAAAAATCAGGTAATCTGGGAAAATGAGGCCATTACAGATCCCATATACGATTTAAGCATCACCAAAAATGTTTTGGCTATGTTTCTTGCGGTATTTTTGCTGCTTTTCATCATGTTGTCAATAGCCAAAACCTATGCTAAGCGTAGCGGTAAGGCCCCCAAAGGGATAGCCAATCTGATCGAGCCCTTGATTATTTTCCTTCGTGATGAGGTGGCAAAATCTTCCATTGGTCCCAAATATGAAAGGTTTATGCCGCTTTTGCTCAGTATTTTCTTTTTCATATTTGTCAATAACCTGATGGGTCTGATACCCATATTCCCCGGTGGTGCCAATGTAACCGGCAATATCGCGGTTACCATGGTACTTGCCCTCGTCGTTTTTATAACCGTCAACTTCAGTGGTAACAAATACTACTGGAAGCACATATTTGCACCGGACGTTCCAAAGGCCATGTACATTATCATTGTTCCCATTGAAATTCTGGGTGTGATTTTGAAGCCCTTTGTACTTATGCTTCGTTTGTTTGCCAACATTACGGCGGGCCACATTATTATCCTAGGGTTTTTTAGTCTCATATTCATATTCGGTGCCATGAGCACCGGACTGGGCTACGCTGTGAGTCCTTTGTCTGTGGCTTTTACCCTTTTCATGAGTTTCCTGGAGTTGCTGGTAGCATTTCTTCAGGCCTTCGTATTCACATTGCTCACCGCCATTTATATTGGAATGGCAGTAGAGGAGCACCATCATGCAGAACACCACTAATAAATAAACAATAAAAACAATTCACTATGAGTTTAATGACCACACTTCTTCAGGCCACAACCGACGCAAAGGTTGCTGCTGCAAGTTTCAGTAAAATGGGTGCCGCTATCGGTGCCGGATTGGCTGCTATCGGTGCCGGTATTGGTATCGGACGTATTGGCGGAAGCGCCATGGATGGTATTGCACGTCAGCCCGAAGCATCAGGCGACATCCGTGCAAACATGATTGTAGCTGCAGCACTTATCGAAGGTGCCGTATTCTTCGCAATCGTTGTTTGTCTGCTGATTCTGTTCCTTTAATCTTTTTCGGTTGCCCGCCCTCGGGCGGGCAACCTTATTTAAAAACGAAAAACCAAAAAAAAACATGGAGTTAGTAACCCCTGCCATAGGCCTTGTATTCTGGATGCTGGTAACATTTTCATTGTTACTCTTCATTCTTAAGAAATTTGCCTGGAAACCCATTCTTTCTTCGATGAAAGAGCGGGAAGAAACCATTGAAAAATCACTGCAGGAAGCAGCCAATGCGCGCGCTGAAATGCAAAAACTCAACCAGCAGAACGAATCTTTGCTGGCTGAAGCACGTGCCGAAAGAGAAAATATTCTCAAAGAAGCCCGTGAAATAAAAGAAATGATTGTTGGCGAAGCTAAAAAAACTGCCGAGGAAGAAGCCAAGCGCATGATCGAGCGTGCAAACGAAGAAATCAGCCGTCAGAAGAATGCTGCTATGGATGATCTCAAAAAAGAGGTAGCACATTTTTCAATGCAGATCGCCCAAAAATTGGTAGAAAAAGAGCTTGAAAATAATGATGCTCAGAAAGCGCTGATTGCAACACAGTTAAGCCAGCTTGATAAACAACAAACTGCTTCTGCATAAGATTCCGTAGAAATGAACATTGCATCTCGTTACGCCAAGTGCCTCTTTGATATTGCATCAGAAAAGAATCAGCAGGATGTTATAGCCGAAGATGCTGCGAACTTTTTGAAAGCCGTGGCCGAATCTGCAGAACTAACCGATTTTCTTGAAAGCCCGCTGATGTCTAAGTCCGCTAAAAAGGAAACTATGCGTCGGCTGTTCAAAGGGTTCAATGAAACCACCCTGTCGGTTTTTGATATGATGGCGGACAAAAGCCGTGAAAACTTTCTGGCATCAATGGCACAGTCATACCTAACCATATACAACAAGGCCAATGGTATCACCCTGGCTGAAGTTACCAGTGCTATTGCCCTCGATAAAGATACGCTTACTGAGATAGAGCAGTTTGTGAAAAAACATGCCGGCAGTAAAAAGGTAATTATTACCCAAAAAGTAGATTCCGGCCTGATTGGCGGACTGACGATTCTGTTTGATGGCAGAATGTATGACAGCTCAGTAACCGGACAAATTAACAAAATGAAAAAAGAACTTAACCTAGCTTAAAAAAAATAAAATAATGTCACAAATAAGGCCTGATGAAGTATCCAGCATCCTCAAGGAACAAATTTCCGGTTTCAGCGGTGCTGCCAGTTTAGAAGAAGTAGGTACCGTACTCCAGGTAGGGGATGGTATTGCCCGTATTTTCGGACTCTTTGGTGTGCAAAGCGGTGAACTCGTTGAATTTGAAAACGGTATCCGTGCGGTAGCATTGAACCTGGAAGAAGACAACGTAGGTGCCGTATTGATGGGTAGCAGTACCGATATCAAGGAAGGCGATAAAGTTAAACGCACCGGTAAAATTGCGAGTATCAACGTCGGTCATGGTATGCTTGGGCGTGTAGTTAACACGTTGGGTGAACCCATCGATGGCAAAGGACCCATTTCCGGAGAACTTTATGATATGCCACTGGAGCGCAAAGCACCGGGCGTATTGTTTCGTGAACCTGTAAAAGAACCGCTGCAAACCGGTATCAAAGCGATTGACGCTATGATTCCCATTGGTCGCGGACAGCGCGAATTGATTATTGGTGATCGCCAGACAGGTAAAACCACCATCGCACTGGATACTATCATTAACCAAAAAGAGTTTTACGAAAAAGGACAGCCCGTATATTGTATTTATGTTGCCTGCGGACAGAAAGAATCTACCGTGAAGCAGGTGGTGAAATCACTGGAGGAAAACGGTGCCATGCCTTATACGGTTGTGGTTTCTTCTCCTGCATCTGCTCCTGCTCCGCTGCAGTTCTTCGCACCCATGGCCGGAGCTGCGATCGGCGAGTATTTCCGTGATCTGGGTTTGCCAGCACTGGTTGTATACGATGATTTATCAAAACAAGCTGTTGCATACCGTGAGGTATCGCTGCTGCTGCGTCGTCCTCCTGGTCGTGAAGCTTATCCCGGTGATGTATTTTACCTGCACAGCCGCTTGCTCGAAAGGGCCTGTAAGCTGAATGCAAACACAGAAATCACTGAAAAAATGAATGACCTGCCTCCAAGTCTGCAAGGCAAAGTAAAAGGGGGAGGGTCGCTCACTGCGCTCCCAATTATTGAAACCCAGGCGGGTGACGTATCTGCCTATATTCCTACCAACGTAATTTCTATTACAGATGGTCAGATATTCCTGGAATCTAACCTGTTTAACTCAGGCGTTCGTCCCGCAATCAACGTAGGTATTTCTGTAAGCCGCGTAGGTGGTAATGCTCAGATAAAGTCTATGAAAAAAGTGGCAGGAACCCTCAAGCTTGATCAGGCGCAGTACCGCGAACTGGAAGCGTTTGCCAAATTCGGTTCCGATCTGGATGCCGCTACCAAAGCGGTGCTTGATAAAGGTTCCCGAAACGTGGAACTGCTGAAGCAAGCCCAGTTCAGCCCGGTGAGTGTTGAAAAGCAGGTTGCCATTATCTATTTAGGTACCAGCAATCAGCTACGCAGCATTCCCGTAAATAAGGTTCGTGCTTTTGAAACAGCTTATCATGAGTATCTGGAAAACAAGCATGCAGATGTGCTTGAACAGCTCAGAGCAGGTAAGATTGACGATACCATCACATCCGTGCTCAGTGAAGCCGGAAAAGAAGTAGCCAAAGGATTTACCGCATAACCTCCGACCAACATGCCGAGTCAAAAAGAGATACGCAGCAGGATATCTTCCACCATCAGCACGCAGCAAATTACCAAAGCCATGAAGCTGGTAAGTGCTACCAAACTGAGAAAGGCAAGTGATGCCATTGTGCGTATGCGACCCTATGCAGAGAAGCTCAAGGGTATCATGGCTAATCTGCAGGATAGCATCGAGGATCCTCAGCTGGCTGTGTATTTTCAGACCAGAGAGGTGAAAAATGTACTGCTGGTAGTGATTACCAGTGACCGTGGATTGTGTGGTGCTTTCAACTCCAATGTGATTAAGCGTACACGTCAGATTCTGACTGAAAAATATGCTGAGCAAAGCAAATCAGGCAATGTAACACTGTTGTGCATTGGTAAAAAAGGTGCTGAATTTATGCGGAAACTGAAATATAATGTGGACGCTACCTACATGCAGACTTTAACGGTTTTGGATGCGGAAAAGGCATTTGAGCTGGGAGAGCATGTTTTACAAAGTTTCCGAAACGGAACTTATGATCAGGTAGAGGTTGTATTCAATCAGTTTAAGAATGCTGCCACGCAGATATTAACCAATGAGGTGATTTTACCCGTAACACCTCAGGTTAAGTCAGTTGACGCAAAAAAGGTTATGGTTAATGATTACCTGTTTGAACCTAACAAAGTTCAGATTTTGCAGGATTTAATTCCCAGAAGCGTTAAAACACAAATTTACAGGGCCATGCTTGATTCTTTGGCATCTGAACATGGCGCGCGTATGGTGGCAATGGATAAAGCAACTGAAAATGCGGGAGAATTGCTGTTTAGTCTTCGTCTTGCCTATAACCAGGCACGTCAGGCGGCCATCACCCGTGAAATCAGTGAGATTGTGGGTGGAGTTGCAGCTTTGGAAGGATAATAAAAACAATAGAGTCCATACAAAAAACGCCCTGTCAATCAGGGCGTTTTTTATTTAGTCTTCATGCTCAGTTTCATGGTCTGAAGTATCGGCATTTATTTCCGGAGAATGTCTGATTTTACCTCCAAGCAAGCCGGCACGCGCAGAAAGTGAACAACCTGTGACTACTGACAAGAGTAAAAGCCATTGAGAAATTTTTGAGTAGGTATGGTTTTTAATCAATAAAAATCCCGCAACCATAGACAGAATCCCCGATGCTATAATGAAAGGCATGGCAGCTTCAGCTGCTTCTTCGTGCTCATGGATGGCTTCATGGGATATTCCTATCATTTTCTCAACAGCTTCCTCTGCACCCTCTCCGGTATTCCCGGCGATAAACCCACCCAGGGCTGAAATGAGTACCAGAGAAAATGCAAGCAGCAGCGTGTTTCTTGAATTTTTATACATGCCCCATATAAGACTGATGGCGGAAAAGGCCAGTCCTAACACAGGAAGATGATTGGTGATTAGGTGCAGATGTGCAGTATTCATGATTGTTGTTTTTTGCGAATGTAAACAACAATTCCATCCAGATGGGTGATTACGGCATTTTCTCCTGCTGATATGATATCAGCTTCAGTGGTGGCGCTTTGCCATTCGGCGCCCCGATATTTAATTTTCCCGGTTTTGCCGGGCAAAACATCCTCCACAACAACCACAGTCTGCCCTTTGTGTTCCTCAAAACGTTCTTCAGAGGAGGGACCAAAACATTGCATCAGCTTTGGGCGAAGCAAAAGTACCCCTAGCGCAGATACGGCTGAAAAAGTAAGCCATTGTGCCGCGTTATCCAGAGAAACCCCTGTCCACAAAAGGGTAGCGGTAATCAAGGCACCGGCCCCTAAAAACATGACGAAAAAAGTTCCAAAAACCACATCGCCAATAATGAGCAGTATACCTGCCGCTCCCCACATTATATCTGCACTCATGCTTTGGTTTTACTATTATCGTTTTGTTGTTTAATCACACCCATTGCTGCAGAGATCATGGAACCCATATCGGCAAAATTGGCAGGCAAAATCATGGTATTGGTACTTTTGGCCAGTTTGCCATATTGTTCCACCAGATTTTCAGCCACCCGAAGTTGAACGGCTTCAAAACCACCTTTTTCCTGGAGTGCTGACGCTACTTCTCTTATGCCGTCGGCGGTAGCACTTGCCACTGCTTTAATGGCTGCTGCCTGGCCTTCCGCTTCGTTTATTTGCTGCTGCCTGATGGCTTCAGACTCCAGTACCATCTTCTGTTTTTGTCCTTCTGCCTGGTTAATGGCGCTTTGTTTTTCCCCTTCGGATGTGAGAATTACGGCACGTTTTTCCCGTTCGGCCTGCATTTGTTTTTCCATGGCATTCAGTACTGATTTGGGAGGGGTGATATTTTTGATTTCGTAGCGGAGTATTTTTACCCCCCATCCGGAAGATGCTTCATCAATGGCTGATACGATGGCTCCGTTGATGTTGGTGCGCTCTTCAAAAGTTTTGTCCAGATCAATTTTCCCTATTTCACTGCGCATGGTGGTCTGAGCCAGCTGTATTACCGCAAACTGATAGTTCGATATACCATAAGAGGCCTTGGCAGGATCGATGACCTGCGCGAAAACAACACCGTCCACTGCAACCTGCACGTTGTCTTTGGTAATGCAAATTTGTTCCGGTATGTCCATTGCTGTTTCTTTTAATGAATGCCGATATGCAACCCGGTCAAAAAAAGGAATTATCATATTAAATCCGGGCTGCAATACCTCGTGGAATTTGCCTAACCGTTCAACTACAAATGCATTTTGCTGGGGGATTACTTTAATGGACCGGAGGATGACCAGTACTACCAGCGTTACCAGTACGTAAATGAAAATATTCATAATTTTTAGGGATTGTTAATTCAAATATAAGAAAAAATACTATCCGTAAAATTTGTTTTTATCGAAAAAAATGCGTATATTAAGGACTAGGCATCCAGTCGGGTTACCTGAATATACTGGTGTGTGCCCTGAATTTTTTCCATCAGTAAATCCAGGTGTGCCTTGCTGTGCAGAAATACCTCCAGCCGGCCTTCGAAGGTGCCTTCAGCCTCATTTGCCTTAATATTGATGCTACGCATATTTACCTCCATATCCTTTGAAATGATGTCGGTAATTTTACTTACGATACCCACATCATCAATACCACTAACAGAGAGAATGGCTTCAAACGGTTTTTCATATCCATCACTTCTCCAAGAGGCAGCAATGATTCTGTAGCCGTACTGACTCATTAGTCGTTGTGCATTGGGGCAGGAGGTTCGGTGTATTTTTACGCCTTCACCTACGGTAATAAAGCCGAAAATAGGATCGCCGGGGAGGGGATTGCAGCATTTGGCCAGCTGATAAGACATTTCAAAGTCGTCTCCTATGACGATTTGACCTTTGGTTTTTGTGGCTTTTTTGGTATTGGTGGGTTTTAGGGTTGCAGCGGCAGTTTTGATTGTCTGTTTCACAACCGCTATTTCCTTTAATATCAGTTTTTCCGCTTTTATGTCACCGTTGGCCACTTTGTGGTAAAATTCGGCGGCTGTGGTCGTATGGAAATGCCTCATCAGCAATCCAATGTTTTTTTCGGTGATATTCTCTCCCTGACTTTTTAATTTTCTTTCCACCATTTCCTTCCCCAGTCCGGCCAGGCGGGTTTTCTCCATTTTCAGAAATTCCCTGATTTTGCTTCGTGCTTTACCGGTTTTTACCAATTCAAGCCAGCCGCCATTTGCGCGAGACTTCTGGGTGGTAAGAATTTCCACGATGTCGCCATTTTTCAGTACGTGGCTGATGGGTACCAGTTTGTTGTTGACCTTGGCACCGATGGTATGAAGGCCTATCTGGCTGTGAACAGCAAAGGCAAAATCAAGGGCTGTACTGCCTAATGGTAAATTTTTTACGTCACCCTTGGGGGTAAACAGGTAAATTTCCTCCCCGAGCAAGCTAAATCTGAATTCACTTACCAGTTCCAGTGCACTTAGATCCTGGTTTTCGAGGGTATCCTTTACATTGGACAACCAGTTTTCAAATGCCTGATCCTGAGGCGTAATGCTGCTGCTGCCCTCCTTATAACGCCAGTGTGCGGCCAGTCCGCGCTCTGCTACGTCATCCATGCGTTTGCTTCTTATTTGAATTTCTACCCAGCGACCTTTGGGTCCTAACACGGTTGCGTGAAGCGCCTCATAGCCATTGCTTTTGGGCTGACTCAGCCAGTCTCTGAGTCTGTTTGCATGGCTTCGGTACTGGTCGGTAATGATGGAATAAACTTTCCAGCAGTCTGCCTTTTCCAGAAAAAAGGGAGAGTCAATGATTACGCGAATGGCGAAAACGTCATAAACTTCTTCAAAAGGTATTTGCTGCACCTTCATTTTTCTGGCGATACCATAGATGCTTTTAGGCCTTCCCTTGATTTCCACCACTTTCATGTCAGTTTTTTCAAGTTCGGCCCGCAAGGGCTCGATGAATTCGCGGATATATCGCTGCCTTGAGAGTTTGGTTTCTGCAAGCTTTTGAGAAATTTCACGGTACAGTTCCGGCTCTGTGAATTTCAATGCCAGATCTTCCATTTCAGTCTTGATGGCATTGAGGCCCAGGCGGTGTGCGAGCGGGGCGTAAATAAAATTGGTTTCTGAGGCAATTTTGAGCTTGGTGTTTTCACTCACCGATCCCAGCGTTCGCATGTTATGCAGCCGGTCACACAATTTCACCAGGATTACCCGAAGGTCCTCGCCCAGCGTCAGCAACATTTTTTTGAAGTTCTCGGCCTGTATGCTGTGTTCCTTGTCTACATTGTCAAAAACCGTACTTATCTTGGTTAAACCATCGATAATGGAAGCTACTTTGGGCCCGAAGCGATGTTCAATATCATCCAGGGTAATTTCCGTATCTTCTACCACATCATGTAGCAGAGCACAGATTACACTGGTGGGGCCCAGTCCCAGTTCGCTTACTGCAATCTGAGCAACGGCAAGCGGATGGAAGATGTAGGGCTCGCCGCTTTTACGCACCATGCCTTCATGCGATCTTGCCGCCAGATCGAAGGCATCTCTTACTTTATTGAGTTTATCTTTAGGTACGTCTTTGCCCAGCGAGCGCAACAGATGCCTGTACCGTTTCAGTAACTCGGTTCTGTAGATTTCGTATGTATCACCTTCCAGCAGTGGCATGGCAGCTGATTCAGGACTTGTTTAATTCGGCGAAATGATGGAAAAAGCGGGGGATGGTTTCAATTCCTTTAAAATAATTGAAAATACCATAATGTTCATTGGGGGAGTGAAGGGCATCGCTATCCAGTCCAAAACCCATTAAGACCACTTTGGTTTTTAGCTCTTGTTCAAATAATGCCACAATAGGAATGCTGCCGCCCCCACGGGTGGGGATGGGGTCTTTTCCAAAAGTATCTTTCATGGCAGCAGCAGCAGCTTTGTAGGCAATGCTGTCTGTAGGTGTTAACACCGGCTCTCCGCCGTGGTGCGGTCTCACTTCGACTTTAATACCGGGAGGCGCAATGCTTTCAAAGTGGTTCTTAAACAGCCGGGTGATTTGTTCGCTACTTTGGTTGGGCACCAGGCGCATGCTAATTTTTGCATAGGCCTTTGAAGGAAGCACGGTTTTACTGCCTTCGCCGGTATAACCGCCCCAAATACCGTTTACATCAAGTGTTGGCCGAATCCCGGTTCGCTCAATGGTGCTGAAACCATTTTCTCCCAATACATCATTTACTTCCAGATCTTTTTTATATTCC
>CANMCY010000015.1 GCA_947496375.1 Flavobacteriales bacterium | reverse complement strand
GGCCAGGAAAACACAGGCACCCGGGGCAGGATGCCGCATCACCAGCATATCCACTTTCATGCTGAGAATGTTATTCACTGTATCGATGAGGGTTTCGCCCTTCTTTACCGAAGATGTGGAGCTGGAAAAATTGACAATATCTGCCCCCAGCCGTTTTTCGGCCAGCTCGAAAGAAACCCGGGTTCGGGTAGAGTTTTCGAAGAAGAGATTTGCCACCGTAAAATCCCGCAGTGACGGGGTTTTCTTGACCGGACTGTTAAGCAGCTGCTTAAAATTATCGGCCGTTTCAAAAATCTGCTGTATGCTTTCTTCCGAGAGCCCTTTGATTCCTAGGAGATGTTTGAGTGTTGAGGGCATCAATTATTTTTTGTTAGGCAAAAGCCAGGTTTGATTTTGGTTAGAATTCCATTCTACTTTTACGTGTTCGCCTGTGCTGCGGCTGTCTACCACCACACCGCTGTAATCTGCCGCAATGGGTAATTCGCGGTTGTAACGCCTGTCTACCAGCACCATAAGCTCTACGCGGGCAGGCCTGCCAAAGTTTATCAGTGCATCAATGCCGGCCCGAATACTGCGCCCGGTAAACAATACGTCGTCTACCAGCACGATGTTCAGGTTTTCTGTGCTAAAATCGATTCTGCTGGGTCGGGGCATGTGAATTTCACCGCGGCGAATATCATCTCTGAAAAATGTATTGTCCAGCTCGCCGTAACGGGCCTTGTGACCGGGTTTCAGTTCATTGAGTTTTTGCATCAGACCTCTCGACAATTCAACTCCCCTCGGCTGCAACCCGATAATGGCGCAATTTTCAAGATTACCGTGCTGCTCTGTCAACTGCAGTACAAACCTGTGTATAATCAGTTCGGTTTGACGGTGGTTGATGAGTATTTTGGGTTCCATTAATTTTCTGACAGCGAAAGTATGATATTGAATTCTTCTTTACTAAGTTTTATTACAGAAAGTCTGCCTTGCCGAATGAGGCCTATGTTTGACAACCTTGAATCGGATTTTATCTGAGCCAGGGTAACCGTATTTCTCAATTTCATTTTGGGCTTTACATCCACAACAAGCCACTGTTCATCATCTGCGGTTGGATCCGGATAATGCTCCTTAATCACTTCGGCCACACCCACAACTTCTTTTCCTTCGTTGCTATGATAAAACAGGCATAAGTCGCCGAGTTTCATTTCACGAAGGTTATTTCTTGCCTGGTAATTACGGACCCCATCCCAGAATGTGGATTGGTCTTTTTCAAATTGTGACCAGCTATACTTGAAGGGTTCAGACTTAATCAGCCAATGGTTCACTGTGGCAAAGATAAACAAATTCACAAATTTTATTGTCAAAGTGGGCCAAAAACCCGGTTTTGAAAAAATATTTTGCTTTTTATAGACAGTTTTTTTGACAAACCAAGAATATGTTGTTAATTTACCAACCTATTTTTTGATACGTTTTTTAACAAATCATCGTGTTTGTCATTGTTGACATAGAGACCACAGGCGGGAATCCTCTCTATTCGGGCATTACTGAAATATGCGCGGTAGTTACTGATGGAACCAAGGTTCTTCAAATATTTGAAACACTGATCAATCCCGGCTATGCAATACCCCGAAATATCAGCGCATTAACCGGTATTACACAGGCAATGACCGACAAAGCACCAACCTTTGCAGAAATTGCTTCTCAGCTGTACCATCTGCTTCACAATAAAATATTTGTGGCGCACAATGTCAGCTTTGACTATGGATTTATTCAGCAGGAGTTTTCCCAGTCAGGATATGTATTTAACGCACCCAGACTTTGCACGGTAAAACTGTCCAGAAAAGCTTTTCCCGGCAAACGAAGCTATAGTCTGGGCAATATCTGCAGTGATATGGGCATCGGTATACAGAACCGTCATCGGGCGGGCGGGGATGCTTTTGCCACAGGAGAACTTTTTCATCTTTGTCTGAAACAATTAGGTCAGACTGAGGTACTTAAAATGGCCAGGGCTACAAAACGCAAAATTGTAGTACCGCCCGCACTCAATGAGGACGATATCAATCAACTTCCCGAAGAAACAGGTGTTTATTTTTTCAAGGATCAACGGGGTAAAATTCTCTATACCGGCAAAGCCATCAACATTCTAAAAAGGGTTAAACAACACTTTGATGTCAAAAGAGGGAAAACCGCCCTGCAGCTGGAGCGCATCCATCAAATTGAATATCAGCTGTGTGGCAATGAATTGATGGCTTTGCTTACAGAAGCCGTTGTGATTCATAACCACTGGCCGGAATGGAATGTAAGCGGAAAACATGTTGGCAACCGATATGCCATTTATCATTTCCCCACCCAGGGCGGATTTTCGCGTTTGCAAACAGAAAAATTCCGCAAAGGCAGCCTCTCAGGTATTCCGTTTCCAAGATTCAGAGACGCCAAACAAACGCTGGGCAAAATGCTGCATGAATTTGACATTTGTCCGGTGCTGGCAAGAAGCCAGGGAAGATGCTTTGTTCCCGGTTGCTATTGCGAAAACCATGCAGAGGAGGCACTCATCACCCACAACAGGCGGGTGGAAGAGGCCGTGATGAGTCTGCAGGAACAAAGAAATCGCGTTTTGGTAAAAGGCAACGGCAGAACAACCGGTGAAAAAGCCATCATACTGATAGAAAATGGAGCTGTGGCCGGCTGGGGGTTTTCGGAAGAACACATACCGGAAAAAGAAATGATTTCCTGTATTGAATCCAAACCAGATATCCCTGAAACCCGCGCCATTATTGCCGGATTTTTACGACAAGCGAAAACTGAAAATAACATACCATACCAAATTATATCACTAAACTGAATTAAATGAAATTATCTATGAATACGTATTTGAAAGAAAACATCAAACTGCTGAGAAAAAGACGCAAGCGCAGTCAGGAGGAAGTAGCCAAATCACTGGGCATAACACGCTCGGCCTACAACAGCTACGAAAATGGGGTGGCTGAGCCGGGTATCGGTCTGCTGCTCAAGCTTTCCGAGTTTTTCCAGGTCAACCTTGATAAATTGGTCCGTTTGGATTTGTCGGCCCTGCCTGAGAGTCAGATTAGCCAACTGGAAAAAGGCATGGATCTGGATCTGAACGGAACCCGTTTGAGGGTGCTTGCAACCACCGTAAATGAGGACAATGAAGAAAATGTGGAACTGGTGCCTTTAAAAGCCAAAGCCGGGTATACCACGGGATTTGCTGATCCTGAATTCATCAGGGTGCTCCCCTCTTTCAATATGCCATTTTTAAGTGCAAACCGCAAGTACCGTGCATTCCAGATTAGCGGAGACAGTATGCCACCGGTGGTGGACGGAGCCCTGGTCACCGGCGAATATGTTCAGGACTGGAACACCATTAAAAACGGCAATCCATATATCATTGTTACCCAAGATGAGGGCATTGTATTTAAAGTGGTTTACAACCATATTTATCAGGATGGCTCGCTGTTGCTATGCAGCACCAATACTGCTTACGAACCCTATCCGGTAAAGATATCAGATGTACTGGAAGTCTGGAAATTTGTCAATTATATCAACCCCAAGTTTATGGAGCCCAAAAGTCAGGATATGGATGACATTGGACCTGCCTTGCGGGTAATACAGCGAGAAGTGGGCATGATTAAAGAAAAGGTAAAAAACATTGAGGAGAAGCTGTAAATCAACCTATGAATAGCACGTCAAAAAAAGAACCCCGGCCCATCGGTGATTTAATAAAAATTGCGCTGCAGCAAAACCCGGTTAAGGGGAAAAACCCTAATTCAGATTGACATGTAATTGTTATCTTTGCGACCATAAATGGTTCAGACAGAGACTATGACTTATACCAAAGAACAATACCTGCAGTGGTATAAAACCATGATGCTGGTACGCAGATTTGAAGAGAAAGCGGCTCAGCTTTACGGTCAGCAAAAAATTAAAGGGTTTTGCCACCTGTATATCGGCCAGGAAGCCATCGTGGCAGGCATGATTACCGCTACTACCAAGGAGGATAAATTCATCACTGCCTACCGGGATCATGGCCATGCGCTGGCGCTGGGAGTTACGCCCAATGCTGTGATGGCAGAACTATACGGAAAAGCCACCGGCTGCAGTGGTGGTAAAGGCGGAAGTATGCACATGTTCAGCAAAGAACACAATTTTGTGGGCGGACATGGCATTGTGGGTGGACAGATCCCATTGGGAGCAGGCATAGCTTTGGCAGAACAGTATAACGGGACAAAAAACGTTTGTCTGTGTTTCTTCGGAGATGGTGCAGTAAGACAGGGTGCACTGCATGAAACTTTTAACATGGCTATGCTGTGGAAACTGCCTGTAATATTTATTTGTGAAAATAATGAGTATGCCATGGGCACGAGTGTTGCCAGAACCACCAACGTACTCGACATTTACAAAATAGGCGCAGCTTACGATATGCCCAGTTTTCAGGTAGATGGAATGAAATGCGAAACGGTTCACGATGCCATTCAACAGGCTGTAGAAAAAGCCAGAAGCGGCGAAGGTCCCACATTCCTTGAAATCAAAACTTATCGTTACAGAGGGCATAGTATGAGCGACCCAGCTACCTATCGCAGCAAAGAAGAAGTGGCCGATTACAAAAAAATAGACCCCATTGAAACCACCAGGGCTAGCATTATTGAAAAAGGATTTGCTTCAGAGGCAGACCTTGATAAGTTGGAAGAGGAAATCATGTCAGAGGTAGACGAATCGGTTACTTTCTCAGAAAATTCGCCCTACCCCGATCCGGCAGATTTATTCCGCCATGTCTATGTAGAAGATGATTATCCCTACATTACTGATTGATGATGTTTGTCTTTCCATGAATTTTAAGTAATTTCGCACTTTTAATACCAAAATGGCCATCGAACTAAACAGTATTTCGTTGAAAGGTTACTACGCCGAAAACAAGCGGGTTATTAACCTTGCAGGCAGTAGTTTTCTCAGCATTCTCATCATTGCATTATTCTGGACACTTTACTGGCACCCAAAGAGAGAGTCTGAAGCAGCCGCCAAACTGGCACCCCTGCATCATTACTTCGAAAAAGACTCCTTCGATGTGGTACTTAAAGGCATCAAAGGAAAGAAAATGATGACTGCACCTGAGATTGCCGATGCCTATTCACTTACCGCAAAGGGCAAGGAAGCTGCCATGATGGCGGGCATTGCCTACATGCAAACCGGAAAATTCGAGAAAGCCATCCCCTACCTGGAAAAAGCTGAACCCAAAGATCAGTTTTTAGGTGCTGCCCTGCTTAATGCTAAAGCCGCATGCTATGCAGAAATGGGTAAAATGGAAAAAGCTGCGGGTTATTTCGCTGAAGCCGGTGCACAATCTAAAAGTGATTTCTCTGCACAATACTGGAAAAGTGCCGGAATGCACTACGAAATGGCAGAGTCATACGGAAAAGCACTGGAGTGTTATGAGAAAATCAAATACGAGTACAGTACTTCACAGGAAGCCTCGGACATTGATAAATATATTTTCAAAGTGAAGGCCCTTCAGGGCGACTTCAATCCCTAAGCCATAGTGGCAACCGCGTCATTCTCTCAAGGCGAATTCCCCTACATTTTTCATCCCGAAAATCTTAAAATCGGGGTGGTAGTTGCAGAATGGAATAAGCACATCACAGAAAAATTACTCACCGGGGCATTAAACGCACTTAAACAGCAGCATTTACATGATGCACAGATTGAAGTATTGCGTGTTCCGGGTTCTTTTGAATTGCCCCATGGTGCCCAATTGCTGTTCAGCAAAAACTGTGATGCCGTAATCTGCCTTGGATGCGTAATACAAGGTGATACCCCCCATTTTGATTTTGTGTGCCAGGCCGCAACAGATGGTATATTACAGATAGGGCTTACTGAAAAGAAACCCTGCATTTTCGGAGTAATCACCACGCTTAACGAAGAACAGGCACAAGACAGAGCCGGTGGAAAACTGGGCAATAAAGGGGCTGAAGCCGCCCTCACCGCCTGCGGGATGATTGCAGGCAGACAACATCTGAATCCATAAAAATAATTACCTAATTTCTTAATACACTTGGAACACCAGCAAGAAAAAGAAAAATTGACCGTGGGAAATGGTGATGCCATCCATGCGGAAAATTATGAAGCGCAGTTAACCGTTGCGGAACAGCTGATTGATCATTCTGAAGAGTCTCATGAAGATCACACAGATTACTCCGAACTGGAAAAATCAGAGATTCTGAAGAAAGCCGAAGAACTCATCTACAGCCCTGATGTGCGCAAGGCACAGGAAACCATGAACCGCCTCAGGGATGCGATGGATGCGAAAATACTGGCAGAAAGACCGGAGCAAATAAAAGCATGGATCGATGAGGGAAATCTTGCACGTGATTTCAAACCACAACCCGATGAAGCAAAACAGGCGCTAAATACCCTGCTGCAAAAATTCAAAGAACGCCGTGAAGATGAACGTAAACGCGCTGAAGAAGAGAAATTAGCCAACCTTAAGAAGAAACAGGCGGTACTGGAAGATATCCGGGAACTCGCCGAATCCGAAGAACAGTCAAACTCCCTGAATAAGATGCGCGATCTTATGAAGATGTGGCGCGAGATCAGACAGGTACCCAAGGAATTTCAGGATGAACTCTATACGCGTTACAAATTCTATGTTGACAAGTTTTACGACAATCTTTCCCTCTTCAACGAACTGAAAGAACTCGACAGGGAAAAGAACCTTGAGTATAAAATTGAACTCATCAAAAAGGCCGAAGCCCTTGGCGAAGAAAAAAATATTCGCAAAGCACTGATTACACTCAATAAAATCCATGAAGACTGGCGCAATGCCGGTCCGGTAAGAAAAGAAGTGAGTGAGGAATTATGGCAAAGATTTAAGAATGTCAGTGATATCATTATACTGCGAAACAAAGAACGACAAGAGGAAATAGACCGCAAAAGGCAGGAAAACTATAACATCAAACTGTTGCTGGTTGAAAAATCAGAATCTGCCATCGCAGTATGGCCGGCTGCAGGAAAAGAGTGGTCGGCATTAGGAAAAGAACTGGATGCATTGCTGGAGGAATGGAAAAAAACCGGTCCGGTACCGGCAACCAAAAATCAGGAAATCTGGGACCGCTTCTCCTCGGCCCGACAGCAGTTTTTTGCAGCAAGAAAAGAGTTTTTCAAAAACATCAATGCGGGCCGCGAGGAAAACCTGAAAATCAAAACCGGTCTCTGTGAAAAGGCAGAAGCCCTGATGAACAGCGAACATTTTCAGGATACATCCGAGAAATTAAATGAACTGCAGGAGCAATGGAAAAAAACCGGTCCGGTACCGGAGGCCAAAAACGATGAGATATGGAAGCGTTTTCGGGCTGCATTTGACCACTTCTACGCCAGAAAAAATGCGTGGATGAAACAACGTCGCGAGGATGACAAAATCGGAATATCCGTAAAAGAAGCCATCATCGCAGACATGAAAAAACTCCTTGAGCAGGAAAATGCTGAAAACGTGTTTCCAAAACTTAAAGAATGTCAGCAGCGCTGGGCAAACAGTGGATTTGTGAGTGGAAAAGCGTACTTCAATCTCCAAAAGGAATACCGCGAAATCGGTGATGTTTTGTTTTCAAAATTTAAACGCAACAATGAAAACATGAAACAGCAGGTACTGAAAGAACATTACGCCGGAGTGGCGGGGAGTTCAGATGGCAAAAACCGCCTGCAAACCGAAGAGCGTAAAATCAAAGACCGCATAAAAAAGGCACAGGAAGAACTGGCAACCATTGAAAATAACAAAAGCTTTTTTGCCATGAGCAAAAACGCTGAGGCCGTGCTAAAACAATTCGACAGCAACATACAGAAATTAAAAGAACAGATTGCCCGTTTGGAGAAGGAAATCACCGTAATCCGAAATACCAAACCCGGCAATGCTCAATGAGCTGTATAGAACACTGGATTACCTTGAATACCTGCTGATTTCAGACACCCGGCATGGTACCCACTCCCCTTTTGTTTACCGACTGCTGGAAGAAGTGCTGTATGCCGGAAACACAAACCCGGTTTGGGATGGCATTGAGCAAATCCGCAAGGAGATGCTGCAGTCAAACACACAAATTGAACTGCTGGATTTAGGCAGCGGCAATAGAAGCGGCTTGCGCAAAATCAGTGAAATCACCCATCGCACAGCACGCAGAGCCAAATACGGCAGGTTGTTGCACCGGCTTGTGGCAAACATTCAACCACAATTTTGCATTGAGCTGGGCACCGGTACAGGAATCACCGCATTGTATCAGGCATCTGCCTTGCCAGACGGGCAGGTACTTCATACCATTGAAGGTTCTCCGGCATTGTGCGAAATTGCGGCCTACAATGCAGAGCGGTGCGGGCTCACTGATAAAATCATCTTCCACGAAGGAAATTTTGAAACAGCACTGCCAGATTTGTTGCAAAAATTGCAACAAATAGACTATGCATACATAGACGGTAATCATACATTCGACGCTACTATACGCTATTTTGAATGGATGCTACCCAAGCTTCACACACGGAGTGTACTGGTATTTGATGACATTTACTGGAATGAGGAGATGAGAAATGCCTGGACCTTTATTAAAAATCATGCTTCAGTAACCGTTACCATTGATATATTTGCATTCGGTCTTGTATTTTTCAGGCCGGAACAGGCCAAAGAACATTTTAAAATCAGGTATTGAGCTTGGAGTTTGAACATAGCATCAGGGTGCGATATGCAGAATGCGACCGCATGGGGTTTGTGCACCACAGCGCCTACGTATTGTATTTTGAGGAAGCCCGCACGGAAGCTATGCGCAGCATGGGTTTAAACTATAAAGAAATGGAAGATGCCGGTGTCATAATGCCGGTGAGGGCTTTTAACATCCAATTTAAAAAAGCAGGCCGGTATGATGACTTGCTGAAAATTATCGTGAAGGTGAATGAAAAACCGGCAGTCCGGTGCCATTTTGAATATCATACGTACAATCAGGATGGAGAACACCTTAATTCCGGCTACACAGAGCTTTTCTTCGTTAAAAAGGACAATCTGAGACCTACCCCACTGCCTGCATTTTTTGCAGCGGTAATTGACAAACATTTTCAGCCATGAGCCGATTTTACCGCAATTTTCAGCGCGAAGATCAGACGGAGGACGAGTATCAGGAAAGTCCTGTGTTTGCTACCGACGGCAAGGTGATCAAATGGCTAAAAAGAAAGACCATAGCAGGATTTGATGGTCATAGTCTTTATGATGTAGGAAAATATTTTTTAAACAGTCTCTTCAAGGAAGACCTGAATTTACGTGCATCCAGTCTAAGTTTTAACTATTTCCTCTCCCTGTTCCCAACCCTGATATTTATACTGACCGTCATTGCCTCCCTGCCGGTTAAAGGTGTAAAATCCAGACTGATTAGTGAATTGCGGCTGCTATTGCCTGAAAGCACCTGGAAGGAAATATCCACTACCATCTACGAGTTGCTGAACCAACAAAACAGCGGCCTTCTATCCTTAGGATTTGTCATGGCCCTATATTTTTCTAGCAATGCGTTCCACTCATTGATCAATAGCTTCAACCGCAGACTGCCCGAGAAAAAAAAGCGTAACTGGTTGCAGAATCGCATTCAGGCCGTAGGGCTTACCTGCCTGGTGGGTATAATGGTAGTGGTTGCCTTAATCTTTTTAACCTGGATGTTTCAGCTGGCCGGCTATATGACCAAACACGACTGGTTTGGATTGTCCCTCTGGTTGTTTATAATAAAAGCCATAGAATACACCTTGCTGGCAGCCATGATTTTTACAGCCATCAGCAGTTTTTATCACTTCGGGCCGGCCCATAAACGAAAATGGCATTTTATCTCACCCGGCAGTGTTTTTGCTGGTGCGTTGAGCATACTCAGCACCTATTTTTTTGGCCTGTATGTCAATAACTTTGATGCCTATAATAAAATTTACGGCTCTATCGGTGCCATCATTGCACTAATGGTGTTGATTTACATCAATTGCCTGGTGGTAATTGTGGGTTTTGAACTCAATACCAGTATTGATAAAGCCCGCATTACAAAAAATAAAATGGAAGCAGAGGAAGGAATTATTTAATAAATATTTTCTCTATCGTTCCGGCACCCAGCTCGGCATTGATAGCTTCCAGCAGCATAAACCTACGATAAAACATTTCGTTTTTTAGGGGTGCATTGTCAAAAGTCACATACAATGTTTTATTGAGCAGTTTAATTTCGGAAGTATGTTTGGCTATGAGCGGTCCTGCTATTTTTTCCCATGCCTGAACCAGCTTTATCTCAGTAATTTTGGCAGTTAGCCGATACTTTTTAAACATGGCTTCTATCACAGCCGATATGTTATTATCCTTTTTATCCACGTGCCAGTTTGCTTTTTCTGTAGCCGTATGCAAAATAAACCAATAACCCAATGCCAAACCAGGAGAAAAACCAAAACCAATTATTTGCGGACATTCCGGTGAGCAAATAGCCGCAGGCAGCCAATCCCAGCAAGGGAATAAGATTCCAGTTTTTTATGATACCCAATACAGACAGTATCAACATCAAGGACCAATAAAAAAGCAGTCCCAGGTCATGAAACTGACTAAAAAAATATTTTTCTGAAAAAACGTAGATACAAACCTGAATCGCCAACAAAATAATGGGTAGAAAAACCGGCTTGAAATAGGGCAAATTGAATGCTCCCTGCTCCTTCTTTCTGGCAGGCAACAACAGAACACCACCGCAAACCAATACAAAGGCAAACAGGGTGCCTATGCTGGTAAAATCAAGGACAAACTTTTCATCCGTAAAAAGAATGGGAATACCCACAACCAAACCTGTGATGATGGTGCTAAAACCCGGTGTTTTATACCTGGGATGCACTTCAGAAAACTTTTTAGGCAAAAGCCCATCCCTGCTCATGCTCATCCATATCCTGGGCTGACCCATCTGAAAAACCAATAATACGCTGGCCATGGCAACCACTGCACTGATACTGACGATATACTCAAGCCAAACAATTCCTTTATACGCTAAAGCAGAAGCCAGCGGATCGTCAACGCCAAGTAATTTGTAGGGCATCATACCGGTGAGAACCAGCGAAATCAATATGTACAGAACGGTGCAGATCAGCAGGGAATAAAACATACCCTTAGGCAGGTTACGCTGTGGATCTTTGGTCTCTTCAGCCATGGTACTAACGGCATCAAAACCAATAAATGTAAAAAACACAGCAGAAACACCCGCCATTACCCCTCCAAATCCTTCAGGCAGAAATGGCTTAAAATTGGCGGTATCCACATGCAAAATTCCTACCCCAATAATCAATACGATTACAATCAGTTTTATGGCAACCATAATGTTGGAGGCATTCCGACTCTCTTTGATTCCCGTAAAAACCAGCCAGGTAATCAATACATTGATGGCAAGTGCAGGTAAATCAAGAATCATCCGCAATCCCAGGATGACCGGTGCCTGATTCCATGCCAGCATTTCCCGGGATTGAAGATCCACATTCCCTGATGCAGCTGCGACAGAACAGGAGGCATAATCGGTGGAAAGCCACGCCGGAATATGAACACCCAGATTTTCCATCAGATGCGTAAAATACCCAGACCAGCTAAAAGCCACATAAATATTGCCTATGCTGTATTCCATCAGCAGGGCCCAGCCAATAATCCAGGCAAAAAGTTCACCAAATGACGCGTATGCATAGGTATAGGCACTGCCGGCTACAGGTATTCGGGAAGAAAATTCCGCATAACAAAGGGCAGCAAAACCGCAGGCAATGGCACAAAGTATAAACAGAAATATAACACCCGGTCCGCCTGATGCACATGCCTGACCTACGGAACTAAAAATACCTCCGCCAATGATGGCTGCAATACCAAGCATGGTCAAATCACGGGCTCCGAGCACCCGATGAAGTGCATGGCCTTCTTCTTGCGAGAAATTGCGCTTTGTGCGTCGTATGTTATTCCAAAAAATCTGCCACATCGCTACTGCGATATTACCCCTAAAATTCCGGTATTTTGATTTTGAAAAATGAATTTTTTTTCGTATATTCGCTATCAAGTGCGTAAACTATCTGTTTGGTTTCTTGCAAGTCTGATTCTGCTAAGCAGCGGGAGCATGCAACTCGTATTGCACAGTTGTCCGGGCAGTGGCATTACCCTGTTTCAGGATTGTGGCATGCACGAATCAGAAAACGACACCCAACTACCCGATTGCTGTAAAAAGAAATATCCTGATACAACCCCTAAAAACAGCTGTGGCAATTGTGAGGATTTTTTCGTTTTCAGCATCACCCCAAAATTTGGAAGCATTGCTGAAGCCGAGACAGGAGAGCCACCGGTACACACCCTGTTTCAACATATCTCGCAGTCAGGTGAACCCTCATTGATTAGCTCAGCAAGATGCTTGCAGGTGCAACGTGAATTACCTCCCAAATTGAAGGGACGGCTTGTTCTGCATTGTTCCTGGCTGATTTAAAAATTCATTCTTTTTCCGTTACATCCCTTTATGGGATTGAAAATGTATTGTACCCCTCAAAACAAAAGAATGAAAAACAATGAAAAATCTCACCATCATCACCTTAGCTGCCTTGGCAATGTCCTTTGGCAAGCCCCCAAAATATGAAACTGTAACCTTCGCTGTAGAAGGTACCTGCTCTATGTGCAAGGATCGCATAGAGGAAGCATTGGACAAACGCGGTATACGCAAAGCCATATACAATCCTGAGGAAAAATCCCTCACCGTAACCTACAATCCCAAAAAAATCGAAGAAATACAGCTGCACAATCTGGTAGCCATTGCCGGACATGACACAGAGCTGGTAAAAGCCACCAATGCGGCCTACATGGCATTGCCGGGTTGCTGCCGATACAGAGAGGGGGCCACATGCGACGACTGAGTGGATTGTTTTTCGCTTTCGCCACGCTCAGTGCAACCCCATTACTCGCCCAAAAAGATACCACTATCCCCAAAAACCAAATAGAAATAACCGGCGACAAAAAAGGGGTAATTAGCGGCAAAGGCATACAGAAATCGGAAATTCTCACTGAAAATGAGTTTAAAAAAGCTGCCTGCTGCACGTTGAGTGAAAGTTTTGAAACCACCAACACCCTGGAAGTGAGCAATGCAGATGGAGTTAGTGGCATACGACAAATTGAAATGCTGGGACTCGCAGGTAAATATGTGCAAATGAGCCAGTCTAACATGCCCTCGGTACGGGGCTTATCCGTGCTCACCGGGCTCAGTCACATTCCCGGACCCATGGTATCGGCGGTGCACCTCGCCAAAGGCACTGGCAGCGTTTCAGAGGGTTTTGAGGGATTGACCGGTGGTATCAATTATGCGCTCAAGCAGGAGCCAACAGAGCCCCGACTGTTCCTAAACGCCTACCTGAACAATCAATGGAGGGGCGAGGTTAATGCCATTGTCAAGCAACGAATTAACCACAGAACTTTCAGCCACTCCTTTCTTCACTACGGTGGACAATGGAAAACCATGGATTTTGGCGGTGACGGATTCACGGATATGCCCCTCTCCAATCGCATTTTTCTGGGCAATCAAATTTCCAGGTATAACGACAAAAATGAGTGGCTTATAGGATTTACCCATGTGAATGATGAAAGACAAGGCGGCGACATGCATTATTTCATGCATGAAGAGCCGAAAGCGAACGTCTTTCACTTTAAAATGCAGGAGGAAAAAACAGATGTCTGGGGAAAGTTTGGTGTCTTTTTGAACAAAGATGCAAGCCGAAGTATTGGTCAGATATTGCATTTCAATCAACAAAGCACACAGGCCCTTCTCAATAGTCTTCGTGACCGAAAATACACGGGGGTTCAAAGAAGTCTGTTTTACAGCGCAACGTATGCCTCACCTGAAAAAAATCCCATAAGTACCCGAAGCGGTATAAGCATAATGGTTGATGATGTATCCGAAAATCTCACCGATTCAGGCAAGACCCAATTCAATCCTTCCAGAAATGAACAGAACTGGGGGGCTTTTTCAGAATGGGTGTTTAAGTCAGGGCATAGCAGTCTGGTACTGGGAGTCAGATCAGATTACAACAACCTGTATGGCTGGCTCATTACGCCTAGAATCCATGCCAAATGGGAGATTGATGAAGAGGGTAAAATGCTGCATTTTCAAATGGGCAGAGGTGTAAGAACACCATGGGTTCTGGCTGAGCATTTACCATTATTCATCAGCAACCGCACCATCAGCATTAACAATTACAACAATCCCGGTGCGTATGGACAACAGCGGGAGGATGCAATCAATACCGGCATAAGTCTCACACTGCCCTTTACCTTATTGGGTTACCCGGCCAAATTCACTGCCGATGCTTTCCATACCCGATTTCTTCATCTGGTGGCCGCAGACCGGGATCAGAGTCCGGAATTACTCATCATTGGAAAAATCAACCAAAGCCGTTACAATGCCATCCAAACTGATCTACATCTACAGCCCCACAGAAGGGTTGAATTGCGGATGAGCTACAGATTTATTGAAAACATGCTTCGGCTGGGCGGTAATATGCGACAGCAGCCATTGTTATCCAAACACAGGTTTGTGGGTGTAGTGAGCATGAAAAACAGAAAAAAATGGTATCTGGATGCCATCCTGCAATGGAATAGCCCAAAACGGCTGCCCATCACCCTAAACCTTCCCGAAAATGAGCGCATGCCCGAATGGAGTCCTGCCTATACAATTCTGAATCTGCAGTTGAGGAAAGATTTTGGGAAAAAATGGGAATGGTATGCAGGTGGTGAAAATTTGTTGAACGTTGTGCAAAAAAATCCGGTGCTTTCAGCTTCTAATCCTCAGCAAAAATGGTTTGATGCGGCGTATGCATGGGGGCCGGTTAACGGCATTAATGCCTACATGGGCTTTCGACTGAAGCTAAAATAACGGAGTTACTCAAGGTTTTTTAGGATTTTTTCGCTTTGGATACTTTTACCATAGATGTAATGGTCTATCCATTGCCTCACCAGCTCTGAAAGATACTCTTCTATAATAACCCGAAAGCGCTCTTTGTTCTTGTCAGACATTACACCTGCATCTGCAACGTTGCTAATTTCTGACCGGCTGAAAATACCTTGTTGAAAGTATATGCTGGCCATAGCCAAATCTTCGCCGCTCCGTGCATAAAAGTGAATGGGCGTTTTATCCAATGGGTTCAATCCCACTTCAATGCCTCTGTATTCAAGTAGTTTTATCTGGGATATTTTAACAACCGCTTCCGTTGTATCCATGTTGCTGTTCAATAATCAATACCGTATCAAAGGTAATAAATTATTTAAACAAAATGTGATAGATGTATATTATTTTTTAAACAAAACAGGAATCGCGTCAGATATTTCATGGTATAAATGCTGCATTTTCGGGTTGTTTTTCAGCATTTCCATTTGCATTAACAGGGTATCCGCGTCGTGACGAATTGCAGGACCGGTCTGTGCATCTTTTATGCCCGTAGACTGAAGCTTCTGAACCGTTTGTTTAATAATTGGAAGTAATAATTCAGGATTCATTCCCTTGTTTTCAAGCACCGTGGAGGCGAACATAAACATGGCGTTGCTGAAATTATTGGCTATTACTGCTGCCAGGTGAGCATTTTGCCGTTGTTCCTGCGAACAGACCTGAGGATCACTGCCCAGATTTGCGAAGAGTGACAGCAGAAAATCTTGCACCTCCACCTGACGAGATTCAATAAATACGGGAACATTGGTCCATTCCGATGGCACCCGGGTGGAAAATGTTTGCATGGGCCAGCAAACAGCATCGCAGTGAGGATGAAGCGGCTGCATTCCGCTGCAATGCACCACCATAGAAAATTGCTGTTTTAATGATTCAGATGCAGAGGCAATGAAACGATCGGGAATGCATAAAAACACGCCCGCCTCTTTATCTGCATATTCAGTAAATGAATAAACAGGATGAGATAATTGCTTCCCTGGATTGGTACTCAGCCATCCTGCAAAAAGCAAACCCGGGGTGCGTTGCAGCGCTTCACCGAGGGCTGTGCCCATGTTACCGGTACCTGCAATATACCATTTATGCGGCAGCATTCTGTTTAACACGGTATACAACCGCCATGGTAAATCCCACCACCATTATGATGGTTCCTGCCCATACCAGATTAATCCAGGGGAATTCTATGGCCTTGATAACGATGTAATTTTTCTGAGGACTTCTCTCCCCTGTCTTAATTAAAAATCTTACCTGATCCGCAGATTGACCGGGTTCAGGAATTTCAATATTGATAATATCCGTCAGTACACCCAGTTCCGAGCTCAATGAAGGAATGGATGAAAAGTCATTACGGCTAAGATTTACAACAAATTTCGGAAACAGCACCGTGCTATCCTGCAAACGGATAGCGGTAATCCTCAGTTCTACCCCTGCAGCTCCATCCTCGCTGTTAAATCTTTTCACGCTATCAATCCGAAGTTTCACTTTACCTGATTCAGTGAGGAAAGTTTCCCCGGGTGCAGCTACAGTTTCTTTAAAATCGCTGAACGGCTCCTTCTTTTCTAGACTGCTCTCATAATTTACATGGGTAAAGATATCCCGGCTGATGAAATGACGGGTACTGGGCTCTGCCAGTAAACCCATTTTGGGGTTATTCTGAGTTTTAGGCAACAAGGTAAAACTATCTGCCAGGGTTCCGTCTTTATTGAATTTGGTAAAAAATACTTTGAAATATTTATCAATACTATCATTGTCTTTACCTTGCAAAACAGATTGATAGGTTGCCTTAAATTCACCCAGCTGAACCGGCTGATTTTGGTATAATATCACATTTTCCCTGTTGAATTTCACGGCCTTTTCATCTACTTTACCGTCCTTGTTGAGTTCCGAAGCAAAGCGAATGCCTTCCGATGAGGTGAGAATCTTTTGATTAACCGAAGAAACCAGCACCCCTACAAGTAAAACTCCAAATCCGGCATGTGCAACACTTCCTCCCCAGGCAAGCCACTGCAACTTCTTCTGATGTCTGAGGTACAGCACATTGGCAATGAATAGCATCATTCCAACCAGCAGAAAAAGCAAGTATTTTGGCTCATTGATACCAAAATTCAGGTTGATCAAAAGGGTTAAAACAACACTGATGAGCAACACCTGCAAAAGTTGCTTTTTCAGTACTTTTGGATCCGTATCACGCCAACGGAAATATTGTCCAATGGCCATGAGCAACATCACAGGCATGGCAAGCCAAAGTTGAAAGGCATTATACTCCTCCGGCTTTGCCGGGGCTTTGCTAAATCCGAATAATTTATTGAAAACAGGAATGGATGTAGCTGAAAATACCTGCACCAGTGACAAAATAAGAAACATGGCACCGATAAACATCCACAGCTCACGGCTAAGCCAGCGCTCATCATCTTGTTCAGTTCGGGTTCTTGAGTATAGTTTGTAAATAAACAATCCAAAAACTCCAATAAATACGACCACCCCTGTCCATTTCATCACTGCGGTCAGTTGCGCCTGGTTGGTCTTGCCTCCGAACAAGGTTAACAAACTGAAAACTATAACGAGCAGTACAAAACCACCAATAACAGACCATTGCCACCGGGGTTTCTGCAAAGCAGACAGCACGCTGAGTAACATAATGGACAATAACAGTATAAGAAGCTGCCCGCTAAGACCGAGGTCTGTGAAAGAATGAACGCTGGCCTCGCCCAGTATACCGCTTCGGGTAAGAAATGTGGCATATAGCACCAGCCAAAAACTTAATTGCACCAGCAAATGAGCGGTAAATAAATGTCGGCCTGTGCTTTTGGATATCAGCAGCATGTGTGAAGCCGATGCCATAATTAACCACGGCATCAAACTCGCATTTTCTACAGGATCCCAGGCCCAGTATCCGCCAAAAGACAAACTTTCGTAGGCCCAAAAACCACCCATAATGATTCCGGCCCCTAAAATGCCCACACAAACAAGACTCCAGGTGATGGCAGGGCTCACCCAGCCGCGGTCATTATTTTTCCATAGTCCCGCGATGCTGTAGGCAAAGGGCACCATGGCTGTGGCAAATCCCAGAAACAGCGTAGGCGGATGGATAACCATCCAGTAATTTTGAAGCAATTGATTTAGGCCATTACCATCCTTAAATATCTGAAGGTAATTGGCAGGACCACCCACCGTGCCCATTACGGGAATTTGTAGAAAATCGGGGCGTTGCTCTCTCAACAGGTCAAACGGACTGCTGCCTACATGAATAACCCAGTCTGCAGTTCCCTGTCCCAGCCCCAGTACCATGGTGCTTAGTCCCAGCTGTATAAAGGAAATGACTGCCATGACCGGGCCTTCCCACTGTCCGGCTTTCCGGGTAAGAATTAAGCCCAACACCGCATTCCAGAACATCCACAATAGAAAACTCCCCTCCTGGCCTTCCCAAAAACAGGATATCATGTAATACACCGGCAATGCATTGCTACTGTGTCGCCAGGCATAATAATACTCATAACGATGCTTGAAAATAATCCAAAAGAGTATGCCGAAGATGGCAAGCACGGAAAATGCCTGCAGGTAAAATAACCGTCTGCCGAGCAAACGATGCTGTTCCAAATCTTTGTTGGCAGCCCTAAAATAATACCAGGCCGCACCAAGAGAAGCAACGGTGCACAAGACAATGAAAAACTGGCCCAGATTACCCGGCCACAGCATTTCTCCGCTGAACTGAATTTGATTCACGGTTTATCTGTTATTTACCGGCTCTTCGTTGTACTTACTGGGGCATTTACTGAGTATGGAATTAGCTCTGAAATACTCCGCCTCCTGATAACCAATCAACACCATCTTTTGGCTTCGCTCCATATCCTGGGGCTTGGGTTTTCCATAGATCACCTTCATCTCCTTGCCCAGACTGTCCACAGCCCAGAACTCCAGGTAGTTGGGATCTTTTTGAGGATTATAAAGAATGGGTTTTTGTTTATTCAAGGTGCATACCACATGGTATTCTTTCCCCGGATTTTCTTTGGCCAGATCCTGTGCATCTTTAAACGCAATATACTGCGTTGTATTTCCGTAAAGACTAACAACAGCACCAATCCCTGCTGCAGCCATGATTAACAAAATAATGTGCAGCGGTTTCATGATGATTTTTCCTTTTCCTTTTCCATCCGTGTAATTTTTCTGTCTAGGTATATCAAGTAACCTGCCACGCCTGCGAATATGATGATCAGCACAACTGCCACCACATTAAACTTTGCATTTCCGCGCATGGGATTATTGTCTGCCAGCAATGGACTTGCCATGCTCATCAAAAACAACATCAACATTTGGAAAATTGACTTTTTTTTCATATATTCAGGGTAAATAATTCTTTAATTTATTGGATCTGTAGAGCAGTGATGCCATCCATAGCCACAGTAATATCCAGCCCAATATTGCCGGATAAAAAAACATTCGCATCGTATTGTCCAGATCGTATTGATTGAATCCCACAGTACCACCTGCCCCTGGATGCAAACTATCACCACTAAGTTTAGGCATAATCACGATCAGGGCGATGAAAATAGGAAAAACAAACAGGTTGTACACAGCACTGATACGGGCCTTCTGATATTCATCGCCAATTCCAGATCTTAGTAACAAATACGCTCCATACATGAGCATTCCAATGGCAACACCATTCAGCTTGGGATCTCGGGGCCACCAGCTGTCCCAGGTTACACTGGCCCACACAGAACCTGTAGCGCAACCCAGAAAACCGGTCAGAATGGCCACCCTGATGAGAGCATCGCTTCTCATGTCAAAAAGCAGATTGGGTTTTATGAGATATTTTACCGAGTAAACCGCTGATATTAACAACAGAAAAATCATGCTGAACCACATGGGAACATGGTAAAATAGATTTCGTATGCTTTCATTCAGAATGGGCCTGTTAGGAAAGGTAACTGCCTCAGATTTTAATTCATCTGCTACCACCATCACCGCATTGCTACTACCGGTATCGGTGGCTGAGCGTGTAATGGAAACGGCAGAGGGGAATGCCATCCAATGTCCGTTGGCCAGCACATATAAATTACTCATTCCTTCGGGACCGCTTTTACCAAGTTTCGGATTAAATTCTGCGAGCAAAACCCCGGTATCATAGGAAAGTCGGGTGGCAAGAAACCCATATTTACCGCCCAACAATGCCTTTTCAGGTTTGAATCCCGCGCCCGGATTATAAATATCTATTCGCAAACGGGTAGTTGTGTCCGAAGCTATATTCAGTTTATCTACACCGGTTATACCGGTTTTGAGGGGCACCAATAATCCTCCGGCAAGCACCGCCAACAAAAGGACAATGGCTGCTATTTTCCACCAATGCTTTATCACAGGGCTATACCTTTTCCTTTCTGCGTTTAATTTCAGTTTCAATCAATGAAAGTTCACGTCCCATTTGTCCGGCCACACTGCTATTTTCCCTTGCTCTGCGGGTTAAATAAGGTATGACAGATTTTACAGGACCGTAAGGTACATACTTACAAACATTATAACCGGCATGGCTGAGGTTGTAGGAAATATGATCACTCATACCCAGCAGCTGACTGAACCACACCCTTTCATCATTCCTGTTAAGCTGTTTTTCTTCCATGAGCTCCATCAGATAGCGGCTGCTGTTTTCGTTGTGGGTACCTGCACAAATGCTCACTTTTTCAACGTGATGAATGCAGTGTTTCAGCGCTTCATTGTAATCCCTGTCAGATGTTTCCTTATCGGGCTGAATGGGATCGTTGTAGCCCATTTCCTGCGCTCTTTTCCGCTCCTTTTCCATGTAAGCACCACGCACCAGCTTAAAACCCAGATACCAGGTAGCGTCTACAATCTGCGCTTTTAGATATTCGAGCCGATCGTGCCTGTATAGCTGAATGGTATTAAACACAATGGCTTGCCGGGTGTTATAACGACGGGCTGCATCTTCTGCAAGGCGGTCAATGGCATTTTGAATCCAGCTTTCTTCCGCATCTACAAAAATCCGAACCTGCTTTTCCTCTGCATAGGCACAAATTTTATGAAAACGGGCTATCCCTCTTTGCCACTGTGCTTCTTCTTCCCCGGTCAAACCCTGTCCGCTGCTCACCTTTTCGAGTAAATCCATTTGAATTATTCCGGTTGTTTTAAATACCGAAAAGGGGATTTTATTGTTGTTGGCGGCAGCGTCAATGGTGTTGACTATTTCGGCGCAAGTAGCATTAAAATTGTCCTCATTATCTTCCCCTTCCACCGAATAATCCAGTATGGTACCAATATTCGATTGAGCCAGTCTTTGAATGGTTTTTTCACAGGTTAAAATATCCTCACCGCCACAAAACTGTTCAAAAATGGTTTTTTTGATCAGATTTTTAAAACCCATACTGATGGCAAGGTTTGCCAAAGGAGGACCCAGCGTGAGCAGTGCAGGAAAATTAAAACTCCTGAAAAGCAATCGGGCTTTGCTCAAACCCGCATCGGACATGTGCGAGAATGCAACTTCGGTATTGGAAAATTCAACCCGTGAATTTTGCATATTCATTCTACCTGCAAAGGAACAAAAGAAACCCTAAGGTTTATGCACAAATTGAGCAGAAAATAGCTAAACAAGCCATTAAGGCAGTCTAAGCGACAATTTTTCGATAACCTCTTTCCACTGTGGGTTCTTGGATAGCATATATTCAAGCTTTTCCTTTTCGGTATAGGGCTTTCTTTCGGTTATTTCGGCTGCTCCTTTTTCTATGCGAAGAGATTGAATTTGACCATTCGTTTTTTGAGCAATAAAACGCACAAAATCTATGCGTATATCTTCAATAGCATCCTGTTGGGCGGCTGAAGCTACTGTGACCAAAACCTCATTACCCTGGAGTTCCGGTGTTATCGCCTTCATCAAGCTGGATGCACGCATTCCTGCGGTATGACTAAAATCAATCCAATATTGCTTTAACTGCGTTTCACTAACCTGTTTTAAGTCGGACGACTGTTCAGTTTCTGCCGGCGGCTCTTCGTATGCAATTTCTGACTGCGTGGGCTCAGTAACCGTAACTTTTTCGGCTTTGAGGGTCAGATTTCTATCCTCTTGTTTTTTCTGTTTGAATGCCTCAAAACCGGAGAGCTGAATGCGGGATTCCTGAACCGTAGTTACCAGCTTTTCAACAGAGTCAGGCAGTTTCACCGGTGCCGAAACACTCGGTTTTAATGATTGCTCAGGACTTTTTTTTTTAATTCCTCCAGCGTAGCAACGTGAGCGATAAACGATTTCAGATTGGCAAGCTTCATGAGGGTTAGCTCCAGCAGCAACCGGGGATGTCGGCTTATTTTATATTTCTCGTCACACTCATTCAGCAGGTTTAAACCGTTTAAAATTAAAGAAAATCCCATGGCAGCGGCTTGCTCCGAATATTTTTGTCTGAAATTATCGGACATATCCAGCAATGACGCAGTTCTGCTATCCTTACACACGGCCAAATTCCTGAAGTGGGCAGTTAACCCTGCAATGAAAACTGAACCGTCAAATCCACGCCTGATGATGCTGTCCAGGGTAAGAATGCAACTTCCTGCATCGCCCTTCAGCACAGATTCAGTAATCTCAAAATACGTATCTGCATCCAGCTCATTCAGAATCTCAATCGCTTTGGAATACGTTAATCCGCCATCGCTGTAACTCACCAGCTGATCAAAAATAGAAAGGGCATCGCGCAGTCCGCCGTCTGCCTTTCTGGCAATAAGATGCAGGGCATCTTCCTCGGCAGATACGCCTTCTTTCTCGGCAATTTGCCTGAGATGATCCACCATATCCCTAACCTCAATCCTGTTAAAATTAAACACCTGACAACGGCTGAGAATCGTGGGAAGTATCTTGTGCTTCTCGGTGGTAGCGAGAATAAAAATGGCGTATGAGGGGGGTTCCTCAAGGGTTTTAAGAAATGCATTAAATGCGGAGGGAGACAACATGTGCACCTCATCAATGATGTACACTTTGTATCTGCCTACCTGAGGCGGTATACGCACCTGCTCGAGCAAATTACGGATATCGTCTACGGAATTATTGCTGGCAGCATCCAGCTCAAAAATATTGAAGGCAAAATCCTGTTTGGGATCTACTTCTCCGTCTTTGCTGTTAATAACTTTGGCCAGAATTCTGGCACAGGTGGTTTTGCCTACCCCCCTGGGACCGGTAAACAGAAATGCCTGGGCCAATTTATTGCTCTCAATTTCACGCATCAGGGTATCAGCAACATGCTTCTGCCCCACCACCGCATCAAAATGCGTGGGACGGTATTTGCGTGCCGATACGATGTACTGTTCCATGAAACGATTGCAAAATAAAAACGAAGGGGGCAGGTTGCCAAAGTTTGTGCATAAGTGATGAAAATTAATTCATTTCTATTAAAATTCGACCAATTGATGCCGTCACATACCCTAATCATCAGGAACCTTTCGCATATTTGTGACCACAAATATTTCATGCGTTCATTTTTCATAGGATTCCTACTGCTAACCTGTCAGTTGGCAAGCGCACAAGATACCGGGACAGATGCCGGAATTCGGGTTTCAGGCAAAATTCAGAACAGACAGGGCAAGCCCGTTTACCCTTGCTTTATCAGGTTCAAAAGCCAGGCCGGAGATTCAGCATTGTATCGAACCCGCACAGATTCAATCGGTTTTTTTCGTTCTACGATATCAATTCCCGGAAAATATCGGCTTACCGCCACCTCGGAGGGTTACAAAACATACGAAGCGGATTTTTCCTTCACAGATGTTAACGAATCCTACGATTTGAGAATTTTATACCTTCTACCATCAGACAGCGGCAAAATGAAGGAGATTCTTATTGTAAAAGACGCTGTTGCGGTGAAAATCAAGGGTGATACAACCGAACTTTCTGCCTCCTCATACAAAACAAACCCCGATGCTACGGCGGAAGATTTGGTGACCAAAATGCCCGGCATCAGCATGCAAAACGGTAAAATACAAGCCCAGGGCGAAGAAGTAAAACGAGTACTGGTGGACGGCAGACCATTTTTTGGTGAAGATCCTTCCTCTGCCATGCGTAATTTACCCTCTGAAGTAGTTGATAAAATTCAAGTATTCGATGGTAAAAGCAACCTGGCTCAGGCCACCGGCTTCGATGATGGGAACACCACCAAAACCATTAATATTATCACCAAAATGCAGTTCAGAAACGGGAGTTTCGGAAAAGTGTTTGCAGGATATGGAACCGATGACCGTTACCGAAACGGTTTCACTTTTAATCGTTTTAAAAACAAGAAACGGGTAACCCTATTGGGCTCACTGAACAATGTTAATGAACAAAATTTCAGTGCGGAAGACCTGATGGGCGTGATGGCCGGCGGTGGTGGCGGCGGTGGTGGAATGCGGGGCATGCCCGGCGGTGGCTCCTGGCGCCCTATGATGAGAAACAGCAATTACGGCGCATCTGCCATGGATAATTTCCTGGTTGATCAGCGGAACGGAATTTCAACCACAGGAGCCATTGGATTGAACTACAGCAACAAATGGGACAAGTCAGAATTATCGGCATCCTACTTTTTTAACCGGTCTGTGAATGAAAATATAGGACTCACCAATCGCTACTTTGTCACGGGCTCCGAAAGCCGGTTGAATTACATTGAACAAAGTGTGGCCACTACACTCAATTCCAATCATCGGTTCAACCTCAGATTTGAATGGAAGCCGGATACCATGCGCAGTTTGTTGATTACCCCAAAATTGAGTTTTCAAAAAAACAGTCCGGAATCAGACATTAATGGCACTAACAGCATTGTAAACTCTCTATACAGCAGCCGTGTTGATATTAGCAGTGCCATCAATCGCTATATCTCCGACCTGTCGGGCTTTAATGCCTCTGTTGGTTTCCAATACAATGTGAGGTACAAAAAACGCGGACGGTCGCTTACCCTTACCGCCACTCCCACCCTATCCGGCAACCGGGGCAATAATGACTGGAGAACAGAAAACGACCAGTTAACCGACACTTTCGCTGCCAGGGTAAACGATGTAAGGGCAGATCAGATCCGCGAAAACTATGGCAGCACGGGCTCTGTAACCTGGACCGAACCGGCAGGAAAAAATGCACAATTGAGTTTTTCAGTGAACGGTAATTACTCCCGAAGCACAAATGATAAGAACACCAGCGCTTTGGACACCCTAAATGAAACATACTCCATTCTCGACACGCTGTTATCAAGTAAATTTGATACCCGCTACACCAGCGTCAGCACAGGTGTTTCATATCGGTGGCAAAAAGGCAAATGGAGCTGGAATGTGAGTTTAAATGCCCAGCAGGCAAATCTGTACAACGAACAGATTTTCCCTAAGGTTTACAACCTTAATGCCGGTTTCCCGAGTTTGCTTCCCGGTGCTATGATTATGTTCAAGCCCAACGAAAAAGAAGGGTTTAGACTGTTTTACCGCACCAACAATAACGCACCCGGCATAGAGCAGTTACAGGATGTTGTAAACAACAGCAATCCCCTGTCAGTTAGCACGGGTAACCCCGGCCTTGCTCAGGACTTGCAGCATGGCATTTTCACCCGCTACTCATGGGCCAATCCTCAGAAAGGCCGTTCATTTTTTGCCATGATTGGAGGAACTTTAACCCAAAACTACATTGGTACAAGTACGTTCATTGCCCAATCCGACACCCAGATTTATCCGGGATTGTTTTTAAACAGAGGCGCTCAGTTTACCCGGCCAGTCAATATGAATGGACAGGGAGGACTGAGGAGTTTTATCAATTATGGATTGCCCTTAAACTTCATCAAGTGCAATCTGAACGTGAATGCGGGCATTACATACAGCCGAACTCCGGGAATGATAAACGGGCAGATCAACTACGCCAACAGCGCCTCACCAAGCATGGGCATTGTGGTTAGCAGCAATATATCCGAAAAACTGGACTTCACCCTCAGTTCAAATACGGCTTACACCACCGTAAACAATAGCTTACAAACCTCCTTAAACAGCGTTTTCACCAATCAAAACAGCCGTTTTCGCATACAGGCACAACCTTGGAAGGGATTAGTATTGCAAACGGAATTGAACCACCAGCTATTTAAAGGACTAAGCGGCGGACTCAATAATAATTTTCTGCTCTGGAATGCCGGAATTGGATACAAATTCCTAAAAAAGCGAGCTGCAGAACTCAGATTGACAGCTTTTGATATGCTGAAGCAGAACAACAGTTTGAACAGAAATATTACTGAAACTTATTATGAGGATGTGCAGACCAACGTGCTGCAGCGCTACTACATGCTTACATTTACCTATAACCTAAGGGCATTCAAAATGCCGGAAGGCAAGGAACCACAAAGGATGTGGAATCATCCTCACTAAAATCAGGAAAGTGAACGGTATAGACTGCTAAGCTGACCTGCAATTGTTTCAGGGTGAATCTTCTCAATCAGCAGCGTTCGTCCTTCCTCCATCTGCGTTTGGTATTCGTTTGCTAAACCCTCCAGCATGACCGCAGCCATTTCATCGGAATCGTTGGGACTAAAATAACGGGCGGCATTGCCGGCAATCTCTTTAAAAACAGGAATGGAAGAAACGGCCATGGGGCGTCCGCATACAGCCGCCTCAGCCAACGGTATCCCAAACCCTTCAAAAAAACTGCAGTTGACTACGAGTGAAGCGCCCTTGGTCAGGGAATGCAGGGTATTAAAGTCACAATCTATGAAAAAATGTACCCGGTCATCCAATTTTTCCTGCTGTACGAACGAGCGGCATTTTTCCAGCGTTTCACCGGCGGCACCGGCCAGCACCAGCTGCATATCTGTTTGTTTTTGGATTTTGGCAAATGCTTCAATCAGACTGCCATGGTTTTTGCGACGGGTGAAACTACTCACATAGAGTATATAGGGCACCGAAACCGGAGCTGGCGCGGGATTTTCATACCAAATGGCGTCCACCGGCTGATAAATCACTTTCATTCGGGCGTCGCTTACTTTATAGAATCGACGGATATCATCTGCAGTAGTTTGGCTTGCTGCTACAATTACATCTGCATATCGGGCAGCATAGCTTGTTTTCACATTGTATATCCATCGGTCTGCCGCTCTATAGTAATCCGGAAACCTTTTAAAAATCAAATCATGAATGGTTACTACCGTACCAATTCCGGTACCTGCCAGACCCACAGGAATTTCGTTGCTGAGACCATGATAAACCTGAATCCCATTTCTGATCAGATCATTTTTCAAACCCAGCATACGCCAGAAGGAACCCTTATTTCGGGATTCCGCAATTTGAAGACCCGATGGCCGAATCTCCCCCTCCCTGCCGGGAGAAAATAACACATACTGATGTTCGGGTGCATATTTCAGCAAAGCATCCACCACGCTGCGGCTGTAATTGCCAAGTCCTGTGGCATTGTTAAAGTATCGCTTTGCGTCAAACCCGATTTTCATCAAACGGCTACATTAAAATCGCGCAGCGCATCATTCAGCGATGTCTTAGTGTCAGTACTTTCCTTGCGCTGACCTATTATCAGGGCACAGGGCACGTAAAAATCACCACCGGCAAAGGTTTTCTTTATGGAACCCGGAATCACCACACTTCTGGGAGGTATATATCCTCGGGGCAATTCCTTTCCACTTTCGGCATCCATGATTTTGGTGCTCATGGTTAATGTTAAACCTGCACCCAACACTGCTTGCTTTCCTACCCTAACCCCTTCCACCACAATGCACCGTGAACCTACGAAACAATCATCTTCTATAATAACAGGTGCTGCCTGAACGGGTTCAAGCACCCCACCGATGCCAACACCACCGCTCAAATGCACGTTTTTTCCTATCTGAGCACAACTACCAACGGTTGCCCACGTATCCACCATGGTTCCTGAATCTACATACGCACCAATGTTCACATAGGAAGGCATCATAATCACCCCAGAAGCCAGGTAAGCACCATACCGTGCTATGGCATGAGGCACCACACGAACCCCGAGTTCGGCAAACCCCGTTTTCAATTTCATCTTATCATGAAATTCCATGGGACCCGCGTGCATTGTTTCCATTTTTCGGGTGGGAAAGTATAGAATTACGGCCTTTTTAATCCAGTCGAAATTTTGCCAGTTTCCATCAGCCATGGGAGCTGCCACACGCAATAATCCCTTATCCAGCTGCTCAATAACCATTTCAATGGCATTGATATACTCCTGCTGCTGCAGTAATGACCGGTTTTCCCAGGCTTCTTCAATTAATTTCTGTGTATTTTGCATGTAAATAAATTCGGCCGCAAATTTGCAACCATATTTGCGAAGTACAAAGTTAACCATGAGAAAACTGCTCCTGCTCCCCCTTACCCTGTTGATGTTTTTTACCCGGCTTCAATCCCAGCAACAGACTTTAACCATTGAGGATTGTTTTAATCCTAAATATTCACCTTCAGGACTTCGCGGTGTGCAATGGATACCCAATAGTAACAGATTTACTCAGATAAAAGGCAGTGTGCTGCTGTCTACCGATCCAAACACCCTGCAAAGCGACACCCTGATTACCCTGAGTGCGCTGTCAGGGATGGTTGCAGCAGAAGGCGGCGAGCTAAAATCATTGCCTGCGTTGAACTGGAAAACAGAAAAAGAATGCTGGTTTATCAATAAAGGCAAATTGTTCGTTTATAATTTTTCAGATAACACCCTCATTGCCAAACGTAAATTCTCAGAAAACCATGAAGCCATAGAAATTGCTGAAAGTACACTAAATACAGCGATTATTGAAAAAGAAAACCTTACCATTGTAACTGCCAGCGGACCACGCAGAATTACCGGTGACGGTGGAAACGGCATTGTATACGGGCAAGCTGTGCACCGAAATGAATTTGGCATAAACAAAGGATTATTCTGGAGCAGTGATGGTCAAAAACTGGCCTTTTACCGAATGGATGAATCGCGGGTAACACAATACCCATTGACCAACATTGAAAATGGTCCTGCTACCCATTCCTACATTCGCTACCCAATGGCAGGAGACAGCAGTCACAGTGTAAAAGTTGGAATATACAACTGCCTTACGGAAGAAACCATCTACCTAAAAACCGACGGCCCCTACGATCAGTATCTGACCAATATTGCATGGAGCCCCGATGGTCAATCGATCTATCTTGCCTGGGTGAATCGTGAGCAAAACCATATGCAGCTTCGCAAATACAGGACCGGTGACGGTAATCTTGAAAAAGTGGTATATGAAGAAAAAAACGAAAAATATGTAGAACCGGAGTACCCCCCCATTTTCATCCCGGAAGAAGGCAATCAATGGCTTTGGATGAGCGAAAAATCAGGATACAATCATATTTACCTGATGGATGATCAGCGCACACCGATACAACTCACCAAGGGTGACTGGGCTGTTACAGATTTTCTGGGTTTCTCAAAAGATCACCAAGGATTTTATTATGAAAGCACACAGGAAAGCCCCTTACAGCGCCATGTTTATTTCTACAAGTTCAGGGACCGCAATCTAAAACCTCTTAAAATTACCAAGGGTAACGGCACTCATAAGCTGGTGCTGAATGTTCATGCAGGCACCTATCTCGATGTTTATTCTTCCACCCAAATACCCAAAAGATACAGTGTGCACAAACTGGACGGCACCCTGATCAATACTGTTTTTGAAGGACCTAACCCATTAACCGGTTTTCAAATTGGAGACATTCGTTTGGAGCCGGTTATCACGGAAAACAATACCGCCCTTTATGGACGTATGTTTTTACCCCCTGATTTTGACCCCAAAAAGAAATATCCCTTGCTGGTGTATGTATATGGCGGTCCCCATGCACAAATGGTAACAGAATCCTGGCTGGGTGGTGGCTCCCTGTGGATGGCATACCTGGCTCAAAAAGGCATCATTGTTTATACTGTAGACAACCGTGGAAGCTCAAACAGGGGTTTTGCTTTTGAAAGTATCACCCACAGAAAGCTTGGTAGCATTGAAATGAGTGATCAGTTATTTGCATTGGAAAAACTCATAAATCGCGGGTTCATAGACACCGGCCGAATGGCCATTCACGGATGGAGCTTTGGTGGCTTTATGACCACTACGCTCATGACCCGTTCCCCCGGAAAATTCAAGTTGGGCGTCGCAGGTGGACCTGTCATCGATTGGAAATATTACGAAATCATGTATACGGAACGGTACATGGACAAACCCAACGAAAATCCGGAGGGATACAAAAAAGCCAATTTATTAGGGTATGTAGATCAGCTGAAAGGCAAATTGCTTATGATACATGGCATGGATGACGATGTGGTGGTTCCGCAGCACAGCTATATGTATTTGCAGGAAGCTGTTAAAAAAATGAATACCAACGTTGATTTCTACCTTTACCCAGGTCACAAGCACAATGTAGTTGGGCCTGATCGTGCTCATCTCTATAAAAAAGTCACCAACTATATCCTGGAGAATCTGTGACGACCGGCCTGCAAATAGTGGAATGCCCCCGCGATGCCATGCAAGGCATACAATCTTTCATTCCTACGGAGGTAAAGGTGGATTACATGAAAAAATTGCTGGCTTGCGGTTTCCATACCCTGGACTGCGGCAGTTTTGTCAATCCCTCCGCTGTGCCTCAAATGGCTGACACTGCAGCCGTACTCACCCAAATTGGGCCCAGCAAGGGCAACACTCGCCTGCTGGTAATAGTAGCCAATGAACGGGGAGCCGCCAGGGCCATTGCATACCCGATGGTTGATTATTTGGGTTATCCCTTCAGCGTGAATGAAACGTTTCAGCGGCGCAACACCAACACCAGCACAACCGATGCATTTATCAGAATGCGCAAGGTGCATGAGATTGCAAACATGGCCGGCAAAGAAATGGTGGCCTACATCAGCATGGCCTTCGGCAATCCCTATGGGGAGGATTATAACCGCGATAATGTGGTAGCATGGGCTGACCGCATTGTCCGGGAAGGCATCAAAATTATCAGTCTGGCCGATACGGTGGGGCATGCTAACCCTGACGACATCCGATATCTTTTCAGCACATTGACCGAGAAACATCCATCCGTGGTTTTCGGGGCCCATTTTCACGCACGACCCGACGCATGGCAAACCAAGGTTGAGGCGGCATGGGAAGCGGGCTGCAGACGCTTTGACAGTGCCGTTCTGGGTTTTGGAGGTTGCCCATTCGCAAAAGATGAACTCACAGGAAATATCCCCACCGAAGGATTGCTGGGCTGGATAAACACACAAACCCCGGCCGGGATAGATACTGATGCCTTTTCAAATGCCCTTTCAAGGGCCTCCGGGGCCTATAAAGGGCAATAACGGTTACCGCCTAAGGGTATTTAACCTTTGTACTATTTCCATCAATCCATCGCGGTAATTTTTACCCACAGGAATTTCTTTATTGCCTACTTTGATGCTACTGCTATGCACCGAAATAATCTTATCAATGGAAACGATGAAACTGCGATGTACCCGGATAAATCGGTCTGTGGGCAATCCCTGCTCCATGTTTTTCATGGTCTGTAACGTCACAATCCGCTTTTCGTCTGATGTCCAGATTTTCACATAATCGGCAAACGCTTCAACCAGCCAAATATCGGTAAAAGCTACCTTCAATAATTTGCCATCGCTTTTTACAAAAACAGAACCTTCCGACAGCTCAGTATTTTCTTTTTGTACGGAAGAACGAAGTTCGAAGTATTCCTCAATTCGCTTGATGGTTTTGGCCAGTCGGTCAGGAGAAATGGGTTTAAGCAAAAAATCCAGGGCTTCAATTTCAAATGCCTCCGCGGCATATTCCTGATGAGCTGTGGTAAACACCACCACACAACCGTTATCTATGATGCTTCGTGCAAATTCAATGCCGCTGACACCCGGCATATTGATATCGCTGAATACCACATTAACCTTGTTATGCTTAAGGTAATCCATGGCCTCAATGGCGTGGTTAAATGTCCTCTCCACGGTAAGTCCCGCATGCTGACCGAGCAATGTTTGCATCACTTCCAGTGCCAGGGGTTCGTCGTCTACACAAATACAGCGCAAAATTTCAGACATATCTTTCAGGTATTTAATGCAAGTTTAACATGATATTCGGAATCTTCATCCCTTACTTCTAAACTATATTTCTCCGGATAGATAATATCCAGTCGTTTTTTGAGATTGGCCAGCCCAATTCCTCCCTGACCCTTTTCACTCTCGGCCACAGATTCGGGCTTGGAATTGGAAATTTCAAATACGATTTCCGTATCTGTGGCATTTAATGTGATTTTAATCCAGGCATCAGCCAAGGTATTAAAAGCCCCATGCTTGATGCTGTTTTCCAGAAAAGTGAGAAACAACATCGGCTCTATCTGAGCATCACGTAGATTGCCCCTGGTTTCAAAATCAATGACCGCCCTGTTTCCCAGTCTTATCTTTTCAAGATCAATATAGTCTCTCAAATAGTGCACCTCCTTCATCAAAGGAACCCTTCCATCCCCTGCTTCATATAACACATACCTGAGTATATTGCTGAGTCGCAAAACCACCTCCGGCGCCTGGTCGCTCTTCTTCAGCGTTAGCGCATACAAATTATTCAGACAATTAAATAAAAAATGGGGGTTAATCTGAGATTTAAGGAATTTGAGTTCCGTTTCTGTATTGATCTGTTGTAATCTTCTGCGCGCCTGTTCCCCCTGATACCAGTTTTTCAACAGTTTTAAAACCATACTGAGAACTACGCTGAACAAGATGGAAAGTGCTATGAGAATAAAGAAATTCCACGACCAAACCATGTTTTTTAGATCGCGGTTGTTTACCAGTTTGTGAATGATGACCGAAATGGGAAATGCCGTTGCCGCAATGGTTAACAGGAGCACCACCACATACGTAACATATTGTCTGCCATACAGGTATTTATTGACGAAATAATAATTGTTTACATAACTTACTGCAGCATGAAAAATGAGGATAAGGGAAGAAAAGAGCAGCCATTCTCGCAGGTTTTTACCCGGCTGTAATGAAATGGCTACAATAAATGCATAGAGAAACCAAAAGAAAAGGTGGTAGAGTCTAGACTGGCTTACAAACCGGTAGGAAGCTTTTAGGATTTTTTCCAGCATTGTTAAAGCAAATGCTCAGCGGCTGAGAAACAGGGACAATAAAATGGTGCCCCAGTCCTTATTCATAAGGGATTCTTCTTCAACATCTGTATCCAGCGTGGACTTTTGTTCCAGGGTTTCCTTATCGGAATGAGTGCTTTCCTGCCCTGAAAAGTAGGTTTGAGCAGCCCAAAAACCCAGTAAATTGAGGAAAATCAGAACCAAAATCACCTTAAACTTGGCAGACAACCGGAAACGCCCTGACATATTCATCTCAAAAATAGTAAATAAATTCTAAAAATCAAAATTCTAGTATTATCAAACAAAAACATTGCCAAATGTTACGGTTACTTGAAATTAGGTTAAAAATGCAGATATCGCAGTATTTGTTTGTACTGAAATGCCTGACCCAAACCTGTCAGACTGTCGCAGGAGTGCGGATTCCCCTTTTTAAATGTAGTATGACCCGGCTGATTATGAAAAACTACCTCATTCGTATCGTGTATCACACCAAAACCACTGTTGAAAATATATATGGCCTGTGAACGGGCTCCTGCCGATAATAAGTTATCCGTATACGAAAACCGTTTTTCATTGCTCAACACCAATCCCTGATTCAGCGTTTCGGCAATACCGGTCTGGGATACAACCGTGGATGATGCCACCCCCCTCCATGTTGGATGCAGCGCTTCACCCCAAAAAAAGAGCGGAATGTGAAAATGTCCGGCTCTGTCAAACTGTGTTTCCGGATAGCCCAAATCTCGCCCATGATCTGCTACAAATACAAAAAGTGTTTGATGAAACCAGTCCTGCTTAGATGCTTCCAGCATAAATTTCCGGATGCATTGGTCGGTATAGGCAATGCTATTCAGCAATTCTTTCTGTGTAGTTTTAGCGTCATAGTAAGGACCTCCGGGCACATCATAGGGTTCGTGGCTGCTTAAGGTTAGCAGTACATGAAAAAATGGGCTCGCGGCTTCATTATTAATTTTCAATAACTTATTGAAAGACCATTCATCATGTGCCCCCCATTTGGATGTAAGTTGTGTCTTTTCAAAATCAGCCTGATCCTGAATATGCTGAAAACCGTTTGCGTACAAATAGGAACGCATATTGGCAAACCCCAGGTCTCCCCCATAGACAAATCCGGTGCGGTAACCATTGTTAATAAATAAACCGGCAAGCGAAGGGAGTTTTGCGGCTTTATCCGGCTCGTGCAATATGCTTTGCCAGGGCTGACCGTGCCATCCACTCAATACAGCAGCCAATCCTTTGTCTGTTCGGTCGCCCGATGCATAAGCCCTTTTGAATGAAAGTCCCTCTTTCTGCAGACGGTCTAAGTAGGGCATTGCATTGTCTGCACCGGTAAGAAATTGAGAGCCATAGGCAGAAAAACTTTCCAGAATAACGATACAAACATTGGGATGCGACACTTGACTAATGGGGGTATTTACATAACCCTGATCAAAAAAATAGTTCAGTAATTTCTCATCATCACCTTGCTTATAAAAATGATATTTTTCCGGGTCTATCTTCTCATTTTTATTGATAATGTAATATAAAAAATTCCAACCGCTATTGATGGCTGCCATATTGGCAGCAGGATTGGTAGTAAAGACGGCTACACTCTGATTGATGGGAACGTTGCCCACACCCCCTCTGATAACAATGCCCATAACAGCAATTGACACCAATGATTTTCCTGCTAAGTGAATATGTTGCCGGGCGGTTTTCTTTGAGGTAGAAATTGACCTGGATATTTTTATCAGATAGCGAAAGAAAAGTACAGAAAATATAAACCAGCACAGGGATATGGTCCACCAGCTCGCACCCGAGGCCGAGGCAGCTGCTTCTTTAGGGCTTTGCAAATACTGCAACGCCTGTCGGTTGAACTTAGAACCCCATGCTGAGTACATTTCAGCATCTGCCAGATTGATAACAATGGTTATTTGCAGAAAAACAAATCCGATTAGGAGGAATAAATTGCGGGGCAACACCTCAGTTAGGGCCTTCCCCAGCCAGTACATCAGTATCCCAAAAACCAGAAAATACCCTGCAAATGCCATGTCAAGAGAAAATCCGGCCATAAACGAGCGGAACAATTCGGCTAGGGAAATTTGCTGATAAGCGCCCCGCAGAAACAGGAACAGCCCCCTACCTATCCATTGCAGTAATACGCACCAGACAGTCAGTTTTAGTACAAATGAAAAAAACCCGAACATGTCCGGGTTTTTAATAATTCTATGAAATGGATTTTGGATCAATTCAGTTTAATCAATCTGCAGGTTAGACCATGCTGAATGTTTTTTGCCCAGTAAATACCATCCGGTAGATCTGAAATATCAAGCGCATTGCCATTCATTACCCTGGTTATCATTCTGCCGTCGGCAGCAACAATTGAGATCGGCAGATTGGGCAGTACCCCTGCGATTTGAACAATGCCCTTAGATGGGTTGGGATACACCACCATTGAAGCATTAGCTGCCTGTGAAATTCCGTTGCTGGCAATGACAATGTAATTGGTGCGGGTTAATGTTCCGTTTCCGTTGGCATTGGTTGCCACCAATTTTACTGTGTAGGTTCCGGAGGCACTAAACTTTACACGGGGAAATTGCGAGGTTGAATCGGTACCGTCTGTATAGCTGAATTTGCGAGGCGTGATGGTCCAGTCCCATTTGGTTGGTGTATTGGCACTCATGTCTACCAGCTGCGCTGTTTCCACCAGGGATAACATGGTGTTTACGGCAACAAAATCCACTGCGGGCTTGGCAGACGAGTTTGTACTTACGTTGATGTAGTTATTTCGCGTTAAGGGTAAACTACCGGACGGGTTGCTGGCAGTGAGCGTAACATTATACGAACCTGTGGAATTAAAGGAAACATACAGTACTGTATCAGACAGTTTACCGCCTGCCTGAATGGTATAGGTTGAAGGAGAAATACTCCAGGCAACCGCGGTAAAGAAGGAGCTTTTATTGATGAGCTTTACGGTCTGTCCTACGGTTGGGGTGACATTGTTGCATGTGAAATTGGTAACCACCGACTGAATGATGGGAATGCGACGAACCACATTATTTTCCCGGTCACACACATACAAACTCTTGTCTTTATTGCGGTACGCCATGAGCCCGAGCTCGCCAAAACGTGCATTGCTGTCGTTTGCGTCTTTATAGTCAGATACGCCGGCTTTGCCTGCGTATACCTTCAATTTAGTGCCATCCCATACTTTGATACAGAAATCATCGGCAATGAAAATAAGCCCATCTACAGCAACCACATCCGATGGTGCAACTAAACCAGTTACCACCGTGCTTACCTGCGCTGTGGTGAGGTTTATGCGGCGAATTTTGCCATTGTTTCGGTCGGCAACCAACAGGTTATTTGTTCCTTCCAGGCAAATTCCTGCAGGGGCATAGAATCTGGCATTTCCACCGATTCCGTCGGCATCGCCGAATGTAAGTCCTTTTCCTGCAAAAGTCGACACATTATTTCCGGAAATTTTGCGAATACAGTCATTACCATAATCTGCCACGTATACGGTTCCGTCATTGGTAATAACCAGATCTTCAGGGCTGCTAAAGAATGCGGCAGACTTAATACCATCCTGGTAATCGCCGAGGAATGAATATTTACCGGCAAATGCATTGTCATCATCCGGGTTGCTTTTGCTTAGGCCATCCCAGGCGGAAGGGTTGGATGAATTAACAAAACCGGTACCGGAGCGAATCTGTCCGTTATCGGTATCGCAGATGAAAATAGAATTACTTTTAGGGTTGATGTAAATACCCCTGGGATTATTGAAGTTTGACTGGGTTCCGGTGGCACGGTAACGGCCTATGGCTCCGGGCTCAGTCGGGTCCAGCATGTAACCACCACGCTGACGACTGGTTCCGCCGTCAAGAATAATGATGTTGTGCTGATCACTGAGCCAGATATATCCGGCGGTATCAATGCAAATACCATAAGGGTTGCTGTAATAATCTTCAAGCAGCGGATTATTGGCAGTACCGGAAAACTTACCGGATCCAAAGTACTGTTTGCCGGCGTAAGTAGTAACTGTTTGCCCAACCAGAGTTTGAGCAGCTAAAAAACCAAGTGTGGCGATTAAGGTCTTTCTCATAAAAATTTATTCGAAATTAATCAATGCATTTTTAATATTATTTTCCATTTCATCCACCACATGTTCATAACTGCGGGGTTCGAATGTTTTACCGGTCATCACGGTGTAGAGTTCAATGTAGCGTTGTGAGATTGACTCCACAAAAGCGTCAGGCATATCCGGCATCACCTGTCCATCGAGTCCCTGAAAACCATTTTCCATTAGCCACTCACGCACAAATTCCTTACTGAGCTGACGCTGTGGCTTCCCTGCCTGTTGAAGTTCCGCATAGGTATCACTATAGAAGAAACGGCTGCTATCCGGTGTATGAACCTCATCTATCAGGTATATCCTGTTTTCATGGATGCCAAATTCATATTTGGTATCCACCAAAATTAGCCCTTTGGATGCGGCATATTCAGTACCTCGCTGAAACAGACTGAGAGCTATTGATTTAAGCTCTTCCCATCGTTTGGGAGTGAGCAGTTTTCTGGACAGAATTTCTTCGGCTGAAATATCTTCATCATGCCCACTGACGGCCTTGGTAGCCGGAGTGAGAATTGGGAAAGGCAATTTATCGTTTTCCTTTAAACCCTCGGGGAGCACATTGCCGCAAAGTAGTCTGCCACCCGCCCGGTAAACCCGCCAGGCATGGCCTGTAAGGTATTGGCGAACCACAAACTCAATGGGAATTGCATCACATCTTTTACCAACGGTTACTTGCGGATCGGGCATGGATATCTTCCAGTTGGGTACAATATCAGCCGTTAAATCCAAAAATAAGGAGGCAATTTCGGTTAGCACCTGACCTTTATAGGGAATGCTCTTGGGCAAAACATGGTCAAAAGCAGAAATACGATCTGTAGCAACAATCACCATTATATCGTTAGAGATGGTATACACATCGCGAACCTTACCACGATAAAACGCGGTTTGATTCTTAAAAAAATACTGGGTAGATGTCAGGGCTTTCATTCCACTTAAATTTCTCTTGTAACGCTTAACTAATGCAAATATAAAGGGGCAAAACAGCTCAGATTATAACGAGATATCCTCATTTTCCTGACTTTTATCGTAGGCCCCGATAATTTCTTTCACAAGACGGTGCCTTACCACATCGTCTGCATTGAGATGAATGATGCTGATGCCCTCAATTTTTTGAAGAATCTTCAAAGCGCGGAACAGGCCACTTTGCTGTTTTTTAGGGAGATCTATCTGGGTTAAATCACCCGTAATAATAAGCTTGGCATTGGGCCCCATACGGGTTAAAAACATTTTCAGCTGCGGATCGGTTGTATTCTGGGCCTCATCGAGGATAACGTAGCAGTTATCGAGGGTTCTTCCTCGCATGAATGCCAACGGGGCTATTTCTACCGTTCGGCTCTCGATCATACTCTTGAGTTTATCCACAGGAATCATGTCTTCCAGTGCATCATACAATGGCCTCAGATAGGGATCTATTTTCTCTTTAAGATCACCAGGTAAAAAACCCAGGTTCTCTCCTGCTTCCACAGCAGGACGGGTAAGAATAATTCGCCTGATTTCCCTTTCCTTAAGTGCCAGCACCGCCAGCGCAACCGCGGTATATGTTTTGCCTGTTCCGGCCGGACCTATGGCAAACAAAATATCATTTTTCTTGGCAGACTTCACCATGGCGCGCTGATTGGCAGTTCGCGCCTTAATTTTTTGCCCACGAGTACCTATTAGAAGCACGTCATCATCGGTATCTGCGGTAATTTCGGCCTTTTGATTTCCGCCAAAAACATCATTGAATGTGTGCACATTCAACTCCCCCTTTTTCAGGTAAATCTGTTCAAGCAATTCCATTTTGGAAGCGAAACTTTCCAGCTCGGACTCCTCGCCCAAAACTTTAATTTCATCGCCCCTGGCTATAAACTGCAACTTGGGAAATTTAGACTTTATCAGACTTAAATTGGTGTTATTCACTCCATAAAAAACCTGAGGATTTATGATTTCCAGGGTATAAACTCTTTCTGTCAAGGGTTAGCGTTTTATCTTTGCACAAATATATTGCATTGCACCCTTGAATAAGCCACAGCTCATACACGTTTTTACAGATTATGGTGCTGAAGCCACGGAAAATTCCGTCTCAAGGGCACTTTTGTTTGCGCAGGCGCCCCACATTCCCCATGTTTTCAGCCAGCCAAAGCTTTTACCCGGACACCTGAGCACGGCGGCCATGTTTATGCAAATGGTTATGCCCTCATTTGCTGCAGGTACGGTTCATTTGTGCGATATTACCCATACGCGTCTGAGCCCTAGGGCTGCTGCACCATTTTTGGCGGCCTTCGCAGAAAACCAATGGTATTTCGCTCCGGATAACGGTTTCCTGCCCATGATTCTGCAGGACTTACCCTGCGATTTCTACACAATTCCATCCAAATTGTCGGTAAAGAACGTAATGCAAGACATTTACATGCCCGCGCTGATGACACTCATAGAAAGCGGTGGACAAAATATACCTTTTGCAGTCAATGAGTATCCCATAAAATCGCTGATTCCCAAGCCGGCATTTCAGCAAAATCTGCTCAGACTCACGGTTGTGTATAATGATGCACAGGGAAATGCCATTTTCAACCTCAAAAAAGACGAATTCGAGCGTATGCGCAATGGCCGCAGGTTCAGAATTTCGGTAAGTTCCTACCGCCTCGAAATTGATCGCATCAGCGAATCCATATTTGACGTGGAACAGGGCTACGCCACTGCCTATTTCGGACTGGGGGATTTTTTACAAATAGCCATGAATGCAGGATCTGCCAGGCAATACTATGGATTGACCGAAGGAACCGTCATCATGCTCGAATTTATGGAAGGATAAACCATGATTATTAGAATTGTTAAAATGACATTTAAACCGGAAACAGTGGTTGATTTTGAGCATGTTTTTCATCAATCCGCAGAACAAATAAGGGCTTTTCCGGGCAATAAGGGCTTGCAACTGCTGCAAAGTGAAGAAGACCGAACCATATTTTTCACTTACAGTATGTGGGAACATGACGAGGCACTGCAGGCCTACAGGACCTCCGAGCTATTTCAATCCACATGGGCAAAAACCAAAGTACTGTTTGGCGGCAAACCGGAAGCGTGGAGCACAACCTGCAGGTGGACCGGTATTTAATCCAGCCATTTTCCGGGATTCATGATATGCCCGGGATCAAAAACATTTTTTATCCCTTGCATGATTCGGAAATGTTCGGGGGTAAAAACAATATCTAGATAATCTTTTTGTACAAGGCCTACCCCGTGCTCCCCACTAATGGTTCCGCCGAGGGATTTACAAACCGTAAAAATTTCCCTAATGGCTTTGGGGATTTCCTGTTCCCATATTTCTTCCGATAAATCATTTTTCAGGATGTTGACATGGAGATTTCCATCTCCGGCATGCCCATAGCACACACTCTGAAATCCATATCGGGCACCAATTTCCTTAACGGCAGTGAGTAATTCGGGCAATGCCGCTCTGGGTACCACCGTATCCTCCTCCTTGTAAATAGATACCTGCTTCACCGTCTCACCGATTCCGCGTCGCACTTTCCACCATTGGTCTTTCAGTGCTGAACTTTCAGCGGGCAGAATGTCTATGCCACCGCAACCCTCCAGGATGGGAAATAGTTTTTCGGCCTGTTGCATTAACACCTCCATCGATTCACCATCCAGTTCAATCAGCAAATAAAATTCGGCCCCTTCATACAGCGGAAATGGAGTGTTGGAAGCTTCAGCGCTAATCTTCACCCCGGAATCTTCCATTAATTCCAGTGCTGAGGGTGTGATCCCGCTCAGCAGAACGCTATTTACAGCCACAGCTGCCTCACGCGCAGTTCTAAAAGGCACCAGCAATAACAGCTGGCTTGCGGGCAGGGCTATTAACCTAAAAACGATGCAGGTTACCACACCCAGCAATCCTTCGCTCCCCACCATTAATTGTGTGAGATTAAACCCGGTAGAATTCTTTACCGTATTGGCACCTGTCCATATCAGTTCTCCGGTTGGCAATGCTACCTGCAGATTTAACACATAATCGCGGGTGGTGCCGTATTTCACAGCGCGAGGGCCACCGCTTCCGTGTGCAATATTTCCACCCAAAAAACAACTCCCCTTACTCGCCGGATCTGGGGGATAATACAGCCCATGCTCAGCTACTGCACCCCGAAAAACCTCATTAATGACACCGGGCTGCACCGTGGCCTGAAAATTATCCCGGTCTATTTCAACAATCCGATTGAGTTTTTCCGTGCTCAGCACAACGCCGCCTTTCACAGGCAGACAGCCACCACTAAGACCGGTACCGGCACCACGGGTATATACCGCCACACGATTTTCATTGCACCAATGCAATACTGCTGCAACCGATTCGGGGGTTTCAGGCAATACAACACAGCCGGGAGCAAAGAACAGATCTTCCGTATAATCCCGGCCATATTGCTCCAGCAAGGTATTCTGCAGTATCACATTATTCTTTCCAACAATGGATATCAGTGTGTCTATGAAGCTACTTTCCAAATTCATTTTTGGGTAAAAACTATCACAAATAAATTAATTTAAATGCATCCGAACTACTTTTGTTATTCACTTTGCCATGAAATTGACAGCAAGACACAAACTCAGATTGTCCATCATCCTTGTAATTAGCTACATGATTGCCGCCTTTGTCTGGTGGGCTGTCAGTCTTGTTAATTACAGCAAAACTGAGAAAGACCTGAGATTACAGTTGTACCGGTCCGATAGCTTGCACCTTGCGGGTGAAATATCCCATAACATGTTTGGCGGGAAATTCATCGGAAATGATTCTATGGCTTTTGAATACCGGGGGCAAACCCTATTTGTAGATACACAAAAACTTAAAAATTATTTATTGGCCAAATATCCACCCTATGATATTACATTTTATCCCGGTCATTCTTTCGAAACCATTTTTTCGGTAAAAATTAAAGACGCTGTTATTAAAAATGAGCATAAAAAATATGAAAGAAAAAAGGATAGCTGGATTTATGAAGGTGTTGTAATGACACTGATTATGCTGGTTTTGGCCATGGCCCTTTATCTTTTTCTTGACAGAATTTTAAGACTTAATGCACAGCAAAACAATTTTTTACTGGCCATTACCCATGAATTAAAGACACCCGTAGCAGGCAGTAAGCTGGCGGTTCAAACGGCCCAAAGAAAATTAAGTTCAGAACAGACCGAGCTGGGCAGACTATTGCGCATGGCAGATAGTAATGTAAGCAGGTTGTCTCGCATCATAGATAATGTATTGATGGCTACCCGCGTGCAAAGCAGCAGCCGAATGAATTTCATCATTCAGGATCTGGTGCTGGAAGAGCTTATCGAAGACACCCTGGCTGAATTAAAAGATTCATTACCCGACACCGCCGTTATCACCACCCAGTTTGTACCCGAATTACTCATACGTGGTGACCGTGAATTGCTTCAAATGGCACTAAGCAACCTGATTAGCAATGCAGTAAAATACAGCAGGCCTGGAAATGAAAAGGTACATATACAAACCTTCATTCATAAAGGTCGGGTTGGCATGTCAGTCTCAGATAATGGCAGCGGTATCCCTGAAAAGGAAAGGAAAAATATTTTTAAAATGTTTTACAGAATGGGCGATGAACGCACCAGAAGTAGCTCAGGCACAGGCCTTGGACTGTTTTTAGTAGAAAGATTGCTTCGTCAGCATTCTGCCATAATTTATATTACAGACAATCTACCCAACGGAACCACGTTTAATTTGTTGTTTAAAGAAAGGGCAAATGTATGAAAACTAACAGATTACTTTTGGTAGAAGATGAAGCAGATATTGCAGATCTTGTAAAATTAAATCTTGAGTCTGAGGGCTATAAGGTAATTGCGGTGAGAGATGGTTTGCAGGCGTTGCAAAGATTTAAAGAAGAGAATTTTGACCTGGTCATCATGGATGTAATGCTGCCACATGTGGATGGTATAACCGTTACAGAAAACATAAGACTTACCAATTCAGAAATTCCTATTCTGTTTCTTTCCGCAAGAAATAATACACAGGACCGCATTTTAGGATTAAAAAAAGGGGGAGATGATTATCTGACCAAGCCCTTTAATCTGGAAGAGTTGCTGTTGCGTGTACAAAAATTGCTGGGCCGCAGTAAGGTGTCAACAGACAATGATATAACCCTGCATGAGTATCGTTTTGGAGATAACTACGTAAATTTTGACAGCTTTGAAGCGCGCGGAAATGAAGGAACCTTTATCCTGACAAAAAAAGAAAGTTTACTGTTGAAGCTGCTGATTGAAAACCGAGGACAGGTAGTGAGCAGGGAAAGGATTCTACAAACGGTATGGGGCTATAATGTTTATCCCAGCACTCGCACGATTGACAATTTCATACTGGCTTTCAGAAAGTATTTTGAGAAAGACGTAAAAAAACCGATCTACTTTCACAGCATGCGGGGAGTAGGATATAAATTTACGGAAAAATAACTTAAAAAGCAAGCCCTACGCTCACTTTTACTCCAAAGTTACGGACGTTGTCTGCCTCGCGGTAGGTAAGTCTCCAGATTGCATCCAATCTCAGTATTTTAAAAATGTTTTCAATGCCCAGACTGCACTCCATGTAAGGCAAATCGGTAAATGTTTTAAACTGAGAAACCGGGCCCTCTTCGGTTTTTTGAGGAATAATATTGAAATTTTTCCTGTCCAGACCTCCATAAATGGCTTTACTGCCGAGTACTTCCCTCCATTTCAGCTTATTTAACAGAGGGATACGATTAAAAAACAAACCGTTCAGATGATGTTCGGCTGAGGCAGAAATGCTCCTATCAGTAATAAATTCAAAAATCCTCATCTGGTTGTATGCACCCGAATTATACACAAAACTTTGGTTGCCGATATAGACGGTTAAAAGCGGGTAAGGCAAGTTGCCAAAAACCCGGGATGCCTCTACATTGAATGCGGTTCTTCCCATCGCACCCCATACTTTATTGTAATTTAATCCGGCCACCAAACGGGTGTAATTAAACTGGCTGCCGAACACATTTTTATATCCCTGAATCCAGGTACCATAATACTCGGGACCAATACCGGTAAATGTTACGCGCCTATTGTCGTTCTGGAGGTAATAATATTTGGGAGAATAACGCAGTGAAATCTGTGTGGTTGTATTATAAAACTCATTCGCATAAGCCGTAGTATCCGGGAAATAAGGGTACCATGCGAAATTGAAGTTGCCCACCTTTTGAAAAAGGTATGCCCTGTTTCCAAAACTCATGGATAATCTCAGCCCATTTCTCAAATCCGTACCGAACATAATTCGAGCATCGCGATTCATGTTCAGGTTGTTACTTCCCAGCAAATTGAATGCTGTGAACAATCCGGTACTGTAATCTTCATTATCGGAAATACCAATTTGTTCCACATCCCTACGGTAAACTGCCCCCAGCTTAGTCCAGCGTTTACGGTTAAGGATGCGCTCCATTTTCAATGAGTATTTCCATTGTTTATCCCAGAAACCATAAGCACCAAATCCTTCTACAATCCAGTTTTTACTGTATGTTGGGGTGGTTCTGAAACCCAGGCGAAGTCTGGGGCCTTCCAGCTGGTTAAAACTCACCAGACTATAATATGGGCCAAAATCTATTTTGCCAAAATTCTTATACCCGTCAACCAAAAAATTAACCACATCTACGTAAGTACTAATTCGCGGAAGATTAACCAGTGTATCAATCTTTGCCGCAATCCTTTCATCTGTGGCGGTGTTGGGAAGGTGTCTGTTTTGTTTCCAAAACGAATCCGGGCGATTCAGTGCATCCTTATCCATGGTTACCCGGGTTTCAAAAAACTTAGGACTGCGTTTAATGTTTGTTACGATATTTTTTGCCGTTACAACGCTGGTTGCTACCACACCTGCGGCCTGCGTACTCACCTCTGCAGCATCTATCACAGCGCGTGTATTGACACAAAAATATGAACCATTATCAGTAGGCGTATATTCCTGGGTAATTCTCAGTTTTTCTATATAATTGATATTGGAACTGCTGTTTAGTTCCAGTGATAATTTTAATAAAGCTCCGGTAGTATCTTCAACCCAAATAAATCCTTTAAAGGCGAGGTCTTTTTCTATTTTTGGAGCACAATAAATCTGAAACACCCGCCTGGGTCCTGTTTTATCTACATGAATGAGTTTGTAATCATAGGTATTCATGGCAGACTCGGCAATGGGTGAAACTATCCCTTTGTCAATCACCACAAGGGTATTCATGTAAAAATTATAGTTAACAAATGTACTGCCTAGTACCTGGGAGATAAAGGTTCCGTCCTGCACACCAATACCCTTTATTCTCGAAGCTCTGATATATTCTTTTGTGAGGTAAGGGTTTTTATTGAAATAGTAATCACTAATAACCTCGGAAATAAAGACTGGTAAAATGGACTTTTCCTTGTTGCCATTCAAATAGCTGATGGTATCAAATAGGGGGCCTATTTCCTGCCAAAATTTTCCTTTTCGCAGCTTGTCTGAAATATTATTGATAGCGATGGTATTCTTGGTAAATGTTTCGCACTGGTAATGCTCCAATTTATCCGGATTGTTTTTGTTACGATTTTCCTGAGCCAGGGCAATCCACTTGAGTGCCGGGTTGGTTTTAAGACGGATCACCACCTCTTCTGTCTGTGTTACTTTTCTCAGCATCTCAACTTCCATTGCGCCTGCAGATTGGTTATTGAGCTTGATATATCGCGTTATGTAGCCCATATATTCCACCCTGAGGGAATCGGAGGGAAATGTTTCGCCGGCCCAGGTGAAATTCCCTTCAAAATCAGAATAAAAACCTTTTTCTGTACCTTGAAAAAAGAAATTGGCAAACGCCAGTGGTTCACGCGTTTCCTCAGCGTAAATCTTACCGCTGAGTCTTTTGGACTGACCCTGCAGGGTGGCAGAAACAATTAGAAACAGAATGAAAAATATGCTTTTAATTACCCTGTTCACGAATTCACCAAAGATAATGTTCAATTTTAATTATTTAACCGGAATATCTACCGCTGCCATAATGCTGGTGCATGTAGCTACAAGTTTATGACTTCCGTCTTCCTGTAAATCCATCACCTCTCCCTCACAAAACACCAGAAAATTCCCTGATTTCACCACACGGCCAACAGCTATTAAATTGGGTGAAACAGAAGGATTTACATAAGATATTTTTAAATCTACGGTTACAACATTTTTTCCTTCAGCCACGACCGTGTAAGCCGCAATTCCTGTAGCTACATCACAAAGCGTTGCTGTTACTCCCCCATGTGTAAATCCATTTTGCTGCAGATGATGCTGTTGCACCGATAATGCCATGGTCGCTTCACCCTGCTTCACATCCTGCAATATCAAACCCATATGTTTGATAAAATGGTTGTTCTTAAGTCTTTCCTGTAAATATGATTTGATATCGTTCATTATCGAATGGGATTATAACCTGATTCTTTCAACATATTACCTGCATTATATTCCTCCCAGATTTGCTTCAGTGATTTGCCTGTTTTTTCAGCATAGGCACTCACGATTCTCAAACCGGAAAAATTACCGATTCTGGGTGGACAATCCTCCGGCAAGCCCGCCCCTGTTGTGCGCTCCCCCTGTATGAAAAAGCGTTTGTATCCCCTGTTGAAATCCGTGCTGAAAAGCATTTTTTCCTGTATATAAAAGTTCCAGATATTTGATTCTTCTTTCTGTAGAAACTCCCACTCATCGGGGGTATAGCCCAATAAACGAGACGGAGGTATATCAGGAGCAAGTTGCAGCAAACTATACCATAATTTACCCTGATAAATCATTTCATCCAGCATGTTTTTTCTTGGATGCCGCTCCAGATAACGGCCATTCAGATACGTAATGCCAAGGTAAGGCGCTATTTGCTCTGTGCGAGCATATCTTTTCATCCATGCCGGCATCCCTTCAATCTGGTTATACAAAGTGCATGTGTCGTCCAAAAACATTTCTGCGCTGTACCCCAGTACATGCTTACCTGAAACGGTATCCGTAAAGGTATTGGTCATGCTAAACTGGCTGAAATACACAAATACTTCAAACTCACCGGCATCTGGGAAGTGTTTTTTTAACACAGTAATACAGTTTTCAATATCTGCATTCAGCCCGGGATAACGGGCGTAATGTTTTTTTACGGTAGCCATTACCGGCTTGTTTAATTCGTGAAAACGGGAAAGAAAAACAGCCAGAACTGAATCATTTTCCATGTATACGGGAGGAATTCCCATGATATCTACACACCAACGGTCAAATTTCTTGGTGAATTGTTGTTTTATTGTCTTAACATCGCCTGCAGTTAAACCTGCCTCTCCGGCCAATTCAATTGCAGCGGTCAGGTCCTGAACAGACAGCTTCGTTTGCTTTTTGGATGTACATCCAAAAAACAAAGTGATAATTGCTGAAAAACATAACAGGCAATTCGTCAAAATTGTGTTTTTTTGCATACAGGAATATGAATACGCAAATAAAGGCCAGATTATGCTTGTGTACCCTCGTTATGGGCATCACATTTATGCACACGATTAACGCACAGGACAATCGCAAGGTTGCTATCGGATTCAAGGTAAGTCCCAATTTCGCCTGGACCCGTATTATGGAAGGTCCCATGGAAAATAATGGTCTGGGACTCGGATTCAGTTATGGTCTCATGGGGGATATCAACATTGCGAACAATCCTAATTACTGGTTGAGCACAGAGTTCATTGTAACTTCTACCCCTTCCAAAATCAATACGGGAGACACCCTGTGGACTGACGACAGAAGAACTATTGGTCTGCCCTATAAAAACGCCAGTTTCAGTTACAATTTACAATACATCCAAATTCCGATTACCCTGAAGTTAAAAACCAATGAAATCGGTAAATTCAAATACTGGGGACAATTTGGCGTATCACCGGCGTTTTTGATGCAACAAAAGCTAAAAACCGTTACTACACCCGGTATATATGGCAGCGGAACCCAATCTCACAATCCTAATTTAGATGCCAGTGATAAATATGATTTTACAGGGGATAGGGGGAAATTTGAAGGAAATGGGGTTTTTCAGGATGATGTAAGAAAAGCCCGAATATCCCTGATCATTGGAGCCGGTATAGAAACCAAAATCAGCGGCAAGACCATGTTTTCGGCCGGACTGCGATTTGACAATGCCTTCTCCGATGTTTTTGTGGATGATGCTGTAGATGGCAGAAATAATTTTCTGGGAATACAGCTTGGCGTCTTTTTCTAAAACCGTATCGTGAAAATTGCCCTCGCTCAGCTGAATTACCGAATCGGTGATTTTGAGCTAAACACCTCCAAAATTTACGAAGCCATCACAGAGGCAAAATCACAGGGGGCAGACCTGGTGGTTTTCAGCGAATTGTCGGTTTGTGGCTATCCGCCGGATGATTTGCTGGATTATGAATGGTTTGTAGAAAAATGCGAGCAAAGCATGGAAGCCATCGCGCAAAGTTGCCAGGGAATTGCCGCAGTGGTAGGCGGGGTGATGCGCAACCGCGACAAGGGTCGAGGACTTTTTAATGTTTCATGCTTTTTACAAAACGGACGTATTGAACATGTGGTTCGAAAAACGCTGTTACCTACCTATGACGTATTCTCGGAATCCCGATATTTTGAACCGGCGGATGAGGGTCAGATTTTTGAATTTAAAGGGGTAAAAATCGGCATCGCAATATGTGAAGACATTTGGGATGTATACAATGAGTTTCTGTATGACAAAAGTCCACTGCAATCGCTGAAGAACGCCGGCGCTCAGCTCATTATTCATCCCAGCGCTTCCCCGTTTAATGTGGGTAAAATCAGGATGCGTGATAAGGTTTTTGCCGGAAATATAGAACGTTTTGGCCTGCCCATCGTTTACGTAAATCAGGTGGGAGCCAATACTGATCTCATTTTTGACGGTGATAGCCAGGTTATCAGCGCAGAAGGCAAGACTGTAAAGCAACTGCCGCTGTTTGAGGAAAAGGTTGATTACATCACTTTTGGGAAAAGCGATTTTCTGGGTATTCCGGTACACTTTGCCGAGCCGGAAGAAACAGCGCTGATGCATGATGCCATCGTATTTGGCATCCGTGACTATTGTCGCAAAACAGGATTTAAGAAAATCATACTGGGATCTTCAGGGGGCATTGACAGCGCATTGGTTCAATCGCTGGCCTGCAAAGCCCTGGGATCGGAAAATGTACATGCACTGCTCATGCCATCGCCATATAGTAGTGAAGGTTCAGTAAATGACGCAGTTCAGCTGAGTAATAACCTTAATTGTGATTACCAGATTGTGAAAATTGATGAGATTTTCACGACATACCTAAATTTGCTTAAACCCTCCTTTGATAAATTACCCCATGACATCACAGAAGAAAATCTTCAGGCGAGAATCAGGGCTAATTTGCTTATGGCTATGAGCAATAAAATGGGTTATTTGCTGCTTAACACCAGCAATAAAAGCGAAATGTCGGTGGGCTACAGCACACTGTATGGCGATATGTGCGGCGGACTCAGTCCCATCGGCGATGTATGGAAAACCAAGGTTTATGCCTTGGCAAAGTACATTAACCGCGAAACTGAAATTATCCCTGCAGCCATTTTAACCAAAGCCCCCTCGGCAGAACTCAGGCCCGGTCAAAAAGACACAGACAGCTTACCGGATTATCCCATTCTGGACGAAATACTGCACTGGTACGTAGAAGAAAGAAGGAGTCGGGAAGAAATTAAAGCCCAGGGGTACGATTCTGCTTTGGTTGATAAAATCATTAACATGGTGAACCGTGCTGAATACAAAAGATTCCAGGCCCCTCCCATCCTAAGGGTTACATCCAAGGCATTTGGTAGAGGCCGACAGATGCCTCTGGTTGCTTTTCATGGCTAAAAACCTTCCCGGTAATTTCTGGCTAATGAGCATCGGTTCGATGCTGTTTTTTCTTTCATTCAATATTATTCTGCCTGAACTTCCGGATGTATTGAAAAAACTAAATGGTGAAGCATATTTGGGCTATATTTTACCCGCCTTTGCATTCAGTGCATTGCTGGCAAGGCCTCTCAGTGGCTGGGTTACCGATTACCTTGGCAGAAAAAAGGCCATGATAGGCGGGGCCTTGTTTTGTGTGATAGCCGGATTACTGTATCCCTGGGCGCAAACCATCGGGCTATTTTTTCTCATACGTTTTATTCATGGTTTTTCCACAGGTTTTTCCCCCACCGGATTTACCGCATTTACGGCAGACATTGTACCCGAAGCCAGAAGAGGAGAAGCGTTCGGATGGCAGGGTATTTTTAGCAACTCCGGCACCGCTGCAGGATATGCTTTGGGGGCCTCCATCGTTATGTGGTGGGGACAAAACGGGCTTTTTCTCTCAAGTTCCATTATGGGCATTCTGGCCATAGCCATTTTTTTTCTATTACCGGAAACCAAACCATTACGTCCGTCTGCCCCTTCCCGAAAACTATTTTACTGGAAGGCCTGGCCCCCTGCTTTGCTGATGCTGCTGGTTTGTATTCCTTTAGGGGCATTACTGACCGCCATGCCAGACTTCACCAAACAGCTGGGTTATGACAATAAAGGTATTTTTCTTACTGTTTATATTAGCAGCAGTTTGCTGGTCAGGGTATTTAGCGGCAAACTTAGCGACCGACTGGGCAGTGCAGCCGGCATTGCCATTGGCAGTGCATTTCAGATGGTGGCGCTATTGTTGCTTTTTTACCAATCTGCATTTTTTCTTGCGGCAATCCTCTATGGGGTTGGTCAAGGATTTAATGCCCCATCCCTGTTTGCATGGGCAGGCAAATTAAGTACGGCGGAAACCAGAGGCCGGGCGTTGTCTATGCTTTTTATGGCGCTGGAAATAGGCGTGATCATTGGCGGTGTAGGCACCGGCTGGATTCTGAATTTAAGTAAAAATAGCTACCACCTGGTTTTTGGATTTTGCGCCATTGCTTCACTCATGGCACTCGCATTTTCAGGGGCGCAGCATAAAAAAGCCCGATTTAACGGGCCTTCTTAATTAAGTTAATTATTTGTATTGAAAATGGTTGAGCAGCCAGGTTACATCGCTCTTCCATTTGCCATGGACGTTGAAAGATCCGAACATAAAGTCGATCATTTCTTGCTCATTTGCGGCGGTTCTCCCGTACTTTTTTTCAAAAAGACCATCCATTACTTCCATGTAATGAGAGAAATCTACCATACAGTCATACCAGTTGTTAAATACCGCATAGTAATTGTGACCCGAACGGATGGCAGTAGTTTTGCGCCCGGTACCTGGAAATCTCATACCGGTGAGATTAGCATACTTCTTGGCATACCAGCTGTTTTTTCCATCCGCACCACTTTCTTCAATTTTAATAACGGTGAACAGCTTGGCCCAACGACCCACGCTCTTTTTAGCAACGGTGTACAGATGCTGTGCCTTGGGAATGGTATTAAGAGACAATTGCAATGTGTCGAAATGCAGCGTTTGACCTGAAATAATAACCTGGTCTTTTGCAGGTTCATCAGATACTAACTTCAGCGTACGTCTTTGATTCAGGGTGGCAGCGGTTGCTACAAACATCCCTACAAAGATCATTGTTGTTAGCAGTTTCTTCATATACCCCCATAGCAACAATTATTGTACCAAACTCATTTTTTATGCATATATTATTGAATATCAATACCTTAAAAACAAATTTCCACAATATTGAAAACAACAAGCCTTAAGCGGGGAGCGGATTTTAAGGATTCTTGAAAAATCGCTTGTGGATAATTAGCAATTTTCAAATACTAAACACAACCCCGCCAATCTTTTTGGCAACGCGGGCTCTAAGGTCATTGAGGTAGTTTAACATTTCCAGTATTTCAGACACATCAGCGTCCGGCTCCTGCAATGATTGCGTGTAATGTTTTATCAGGTTGTCCAATTTCTTTTTCCGAAGATACAAAAACACGGCTGTCAGTTCATTTCGGTAGTTATCTTCTTCTTTTTTAACATGAATAAAGTTATCGGCATAAGCCACGCTCAACTCATAACCGGAAGACAGCACGCCTGCAGCCCAGGATGCGATTTCCATGTTTGCATGCTGAATAAAGTAGTTTTTACCCGGCCAAACCTCCCAGCTCGCCGATTTAATCTCTGAAGTTATGAGTGCACACATATCATCATTGAATATCAGCTGATCATCTTCCTTTAATTCCTTTACCACAAAATCGCTCAACCGGGTATTTTCATCCCATGGTTCCTCTCCATGCAGCAGTAATATTCTGAAAAGCGCCCGTTCCTGATGAATATCAGTGAGCGCTTCTTTGGGCATATCAACTCCTGATGCAGCCGTTACCTGTTTTACCTCTTGTATGAAATCCTGCTCATGTTTAAGATTTTTATTCCTGAGCAGTTTACCCAGCTCTGATGCCAGCAGGGATTCATCCACTTCGCAAACCCGGGCCAGTTCATGGTTCATGGCATTGCGCTTGAGTGCATCATTCATGCAGGCAACACTTTGCAGAATATCGCGGATGGCTTCAGATTTTTTTATGGGGTCTGAACCACATTCATCCAGCAACAGTCTTGCTTTGAAGATGATAAAATTCTGTTCCTCTTTGGCCAGATAATCAGCAAATCCCTCACCACCAAGTTTGGCACAGTAAGAATCGGGGTCCTCCCCTTCCGGCAAGGATACCACCCGCACATTCAGATCATCCGATAACAGCAAATCTATCCCCCTTAGTGACGCTTTAATACCTGCAGCATCACCATCATACACCACGGTAACATTGGGTGTAAATCGCCTAATCAGTTTGATCTGATTGGGGGTAAGGGCTGTTCCGCTGCTGGCCACCGCATTCTCTATTCCTGCCTGATGCAGGGTAATTACATCCGTATATCCTTCGGTCAGGTAAACCTTATCCTGCTTTTTGATGGCATTTTTTGCCTGAAATATTCCGAATAGAAAATCACTTTTCTTGTAAAGTTCTGTTTCAGGCGAATTCACATACTTGGGTGCCGGATCTGCACTACTCATTTTCCGTCCGGCAAAACCCAGCAGCTTTCCACTAACACCTATGAGTGGAAAAATCACCCTGTTTCGGTACAAATCATAATGAGAGCCATTTTCCCGTTTCTTTATCAATCCCGCCAATTCCAGATTCTCAGCTTTGTATCCTTCCTTAATCGCTTTCTGGGTAAATGCCTCCCATGCTTCCGGACTGTAACCGAGTCGCCATTTCCGAATAGTTTCATAGGTATACCCGCGCTCTTTGAAATAGGGCATGGCTTTGGTTTTTCCTTCCTCTACATCATGGAGCTGATTTTCAAAAAAATCGGCAGCATAATCCAGCGCGGCCTGAAGACTTTCCCTTACTTTCTGCTTTTCCTTATACTCGTCATCATCCCTAGTTCCGGTTTCAATCAGTTCTATACCATAGCGTTTAGCCAAGGATCTTGATGCCTCAGGGTAAGACATGTTATCAATTTCCATGAGAAACTGAATGGCATTCCCACCCTTCTGACAACCAAAACACTTGTATATGCCCAAACCTGGGGAAACAATAAAACTGGGGGTTTTTTCATCATGAAAAGGACAAACTCCTTTGTATCTGGCACCCGAGCGCCTCAGGTTTACGTAGTCACCAACCACATCCTCAATGACAACTGCATTGAGCAGCTGCTCTATGGAAGCGGGACTGATCATGCCCCGAAATTACATCATTAGCGGAAAGATTTCAATAAATATGTGCGACCATCTACACAATCTTTTCTCACAATTCCTGTATTGCCGCTAAAATAGAGTCTGCTGTATTTTTTCTGTCTGGCAGATCTGAGTTCAATGACGTTATAATACATTACATCACCCACGCTAAGACTGGGCAAATAATTTACCGTATCACCATTACCCATCACACCGCTAAAACGCGACGCACTGTAATACATTTCGGCCACCTGACGGTAGAATGTATCCTTGTACAGCAGCGCCCATCGGGCAGTATTCTCACCGGTGGCCATGCATCGAATCAGCTGCTGACTATCTGCGCTGGAATGCAGTTCATAGGAAATAAACTCCTGCTCAAGATTGTCAAAGCGCATTTTCCCTTGCAGGCGATTTTTAAGCACCACCGTTTCTTTTTGCTGCGTATCTGTGGAAAGGTAATACACCCACGTACTGCCTTCAGGGAAACTGAAAAGACTCTTAAAATTGTCATCCAAACCATACAATTCTTTGGAAGCCAATTTCTGACAACCTGAAACTGACATAAAAATTGACGTTGACAATAAAGCTATGTACAATACTTGTCTCAAGGTGTTTACATTTGCAAAGTAACATAAAAAAAATAAAATCGCAAAAATGCTACATAATGAAGGCAGCTCAAACCCGGTGATTTCTGTCATCAAGGCCAAAGCAAAACAGTTAAAACCCATGCTGACGGAGATGAGGAGACATTTGCACATGAATCCGGAATTGTCTTTTCATGAATTTAAAACAGCGGCATGGGTGGAAGACTACCTGCAGCATAAACTGGGTCTCAACACCCAAAGACTGGCCAACACCGGCGTGGTAGCACTCATAGAAGGAACCGGAAAAAATGGCAACCGGGTAGTTGGTTTAAGGGCGGACATGGATGCGCTTCCCATTACGGAAGTGAATGACGGAAGGCCCTATAGAAGCAACACTGAAGGCGTTATGCATGCCTGCGGGCATGATGTGCACACTACATCCCTTTTAGGCGCAGCTACCATATTAACGGAGTTAAAAGACGAATTTTCAGGCACCGTGAAATTGGTTTTTCAACCCGGCGAAGAAAAACTGCCCGGTGGCGCAAGTCTCATGATAGCAGACGGTGTTTTGGAAAATCCCAGACCCGATGTGATGATAGGCCAGCACGTAATGCCCCAGATTCCTACCGGCAAAACCGGTTTTCGGCCGGGATTGTACATGGCAAGCACCGATGAAATTTATATTACTGTGCATGGGAAGGGCGGACACGGAGCTATGCCTCATTTCAATATAGACCCGGTATTAATTTCAGCCCACATTATTACGGGATTGCAGCAAATCGTCTCCCGATTTGCCAACCCGGCGGTCCCCTCAGTACTATCGTTCGGCAAAGTGATTGCCAACGGGGCCACCAATGTTATTCCACCCGAAGTAAAGCTGGAAGGCACTTTCCGAACCCTGAATGAAACATGGAGGGCGGCCGCGCATGAAAAAATCACACAGATGGCCACCGGCATCGCACAAAGTATGGGCGGCACCATAGACATTGAAATTCGCAGGGGGTATCCTTTTTTGCACAACCATGAAGCATTAACCCACCGCTGCCAAGATGCGGCATGCGATTATTTAGGAACTGAATATGTAGACAACCTCGATATTTGGATGGCAGCTGAAGATTTTGCCTATTACTCTCAGGAAGTACCCAGCTGTTTCTATCGGCTGGGCGTGCGCAATGAAGAGAAAGGAATCGTGAACAGTGTGCACCACCCTGCGTTTGATGCCGATGAAGATGCTCTGGAAGACGGCGCCGGTCTCCTTGCCTGGCTGGCATTACAGGAATTGAAACAGTAACTTCTCAGGCACCGATAACACGCCGCAAACTATCTACGGCCGAATCCCAAATGGAGGCAGCCATGTCTTCTTCCCCATCATTGATGAATTCTGTAATCACCAGTTCCACGTCTCCGGTGATATCATCCTGAACAATCCTAAATTCAAGGTATTCGTCGTTTCCCTGTGCATTATCCAGCGTAAACCTAATGTATTTGTTGGTTACATTTTTTACCAAAAGGGCATTCACTTCCGTATCGTCTTCCCAACGAAACCTATAGCGTCCGGAGCCAATGATATCCACATGATCGGCAAACCAACTCTGCAGACCTGAGGGACTTGATATGTATTGATACAATATGTGTGTGGAGGATCTGAGCGGATACTCCAGCTCAAGCTTCAGTCGGTCGTTGGATGTTGCATTCATAGCAATTAGGATAACAAGTCTGCAAAAAAATCATTTTACACCATATTTCAAAATGAAAATGATAAGAATCTTTACATTATTATCTTTGCAACACAACCCATGAGAGGTAAATTTTATTTCGGTGCAAGCATTGGATTGCTTTTCATGTGTTTTATAACCTTACTGTTCGTTGCACCACAGACACCCACATTATGGGCGAATTTGCTACATAATCCAAACCTGGATTTTTTCTTTGTTTACTACACCCGTTTTGGAGAATGGCCCCTGATTGCCCTTTCCATTGGTGTCTCGCTGTATAAAAACCCCAGACTGGGCATGTGGTTTGGCGTGTGTTTCCTGATAGAGTTACTCATCGTTCAGGGGCTTAAATTCGGCCTCAACGAACCTCGACCGATACAGGAGCTCGGCAATGCACTTTTTCAAGCCCCAAACAACGTTATTGCAGCGTGGAGGTCATTTCCAAGTGGGCATACAGCCGGTGCATTTACTGCCCTTGGTTTTTTTGCTATGATTTCCCGTCGCAGATTGTTGGAAGCATTATGCCTGATACTGGCGTCGCTGGTTGGTTTTTCACGGTTATATCTGGGTCAGCACTATTTGCATGATGTAGCAGCCGGAATCTGCATCGCATTATTTATCTGGCTATTATTCATGGTTGGAAAATCTAACATAAGCACATTAAAAAATTCAACATGGTAAGCCGCAAAACCTCAATACATGCATTTGTTACGATTGGGGCTGCCCTCATGTATATTCCGTTTTTGGGAAGTTTTCATCTTTTTGACTGGGATGAAATCAATTTTGCGGAGGCGGCACGTGAAATGCTGGTAACAGGTGACTGGGGACGGGTGCAGATTGCTTTTGAACCTTTTTGGGAAAAGCCCCCCCTATTTATTTGGTTACAGGCAATTTGCATGAAACTTTTCGGCATCAATGAATTTGCCGCCAGATTGCCCAACGCCATCGCCGGTATAGTATCCCTCAATATATTTTATCACATAGGCAGAAAGCACATAGGACATTTTTTCGGTCTGTTTTTTGTGCTGGCGTACGCAGGCAGCCTTGCCCCTGCTTTGTACTTTAAGACCGGAATCATAGACCCTGTATTTAACCTGTTTATTTTTCTCTCGGTTTATCAGTGGTTTCTGGCAGAACTGGAAGTCAGCAATCAAAACAATGCGCGTATTCACTATCTGCTGTTTGGACTTTTTGCCGGACTTGCAGTTTTGACCAAAGGACCGGTAGCCCTACTGATTGCCGGAATTATTGCTGTTATAAGATTATTGTCAGCCGGTAAAAACGCCTGGCCCGGCTGGGTTAATCTTGGCATCGCCTTCCTAACTATAACCATTACCCTTGGGTTTTGGCTGGGCCTTGAAACCTACAAACATGGCAGCTGGTTCCTTTCTGAGTTTTTACGCTATCAGATTGTATTGTTACAAGGTCAAATTGAGTGGCATAATCAGCCCTGGTACTATCATTTTCTGGTTTTATTTTTTCTAAGCGCACCTGCCTCCGTCATCGCATTCCCCTTTTTATTTAAAAACCCTGCAACCACTGCCGGCAACAGTTCCATTCTTTTCAGCTATATGAGAAGTTTATTCTGGACAGTGCTTATCGTATTTTCCATTGTCACCACCAAGATTATCCATTACAGCAGTTTGTGCTGGATACCCTTGGCATTTATGGCGGGATATACATTGTATTCCAACTACACTAAACGCTACACCATCTCTCGCTGGCTTACCTTGCCTATATTGCTGAGTATGCTTCCACTGGCTATATTTTTTTGCATAGTACCGTTCCTATTGACCGTTGAAAACAGAGACATACTTGCACCTTTACTTGAAAAAGACATTTTTGCCGGAAAACTATTGTTGTCTGGTGATGTATGGAGTGGCTGGGAAGGAATACCGGCCTTGATTTTTCTCATTTTTTTACTCATTTGGTGCTTCCAGTTTGCTTTGGGTATGGTTAAGCATACATTGGCGCTATTTTGGGCAGTATTGCTTTTTTCACAGTACATTTATATCATAGTTTTACCCAAAGCCGAGCAGCAGCTTCAGGGGCCTGTCATATCCGCCATCAGGGCAAATACCGAAGGAACCGACCCTATTGTAGAGGCATGGAATTACAAAACATTTGCCATTCTGTTTTATGGCAATGCTCAACCTTCACAATTTAAAGGGCCTTGGTCCAAAACCGCGAACCAAGACTACCCAAATGAACCCGCACCCAATTATACAGCCCGTAAGCATTGGATTTTAAATAATCCGGTTTCAAACCCGGTAAAAATTATCACCCGCTGTGATTACAGGGCCGACACTGCTTTTTTGCAGCATTACAAACAAATTTCAGCACCCGGTGCATACCAAATATGGGGAAAAATCATCCCCTAAATCCAAGGTGTTGTGACATCAAATCTATATTTTTGCTAAAAGCGGTAACAGTAGTATTATGTTAAAAGAAGTAAAAATCATTGAAGCCGCCTACGAGATGGGTGCTGGCACACGTGGTGCCCAGTTAGGTCCATCGGCCCTGTCCCGCGAAATTTCACAAATCCAACCGGGAGTTTTACTTTCAGCCCAAAAAGAAACCTTGTCTCAGCCCATGGCAGAAATTCCGATATCCAAAAACGGAACTCCCTTTGCCCACAACATACACTTCATTCATCAATCTGTTAATCACGTGGCTGCCTCGGTGGAAAGAGCATTACTCGAAAAAACTTTCCCACTCGTATTTAGCGGCGACCACAGCAATGCCATTGGAACCGTTACCGGCATTGCCGATTCATTCCCCGGAAAAAAAATCGGAGTAATCTGGGTGGATGCCCACCTCGATTTACACTCTCCCTATACAACCCCTTCAGGAAACATGCATGGCATGGCGGTAAACGCATTGTTATCAGACAACCACCTGGCCAATCGTAAAAATGAACTCAACCCGGAGACCACCTCGCTGTGGAACAAAATAAAAAAATCAGGAAGACTGGAAATTCATCCGAAAATCTTACCCGAAAACATCGTTTTTATTGGTACCCGGGATTATGAAGAGGAGGAATGGGAGCTTGTGCAGCATCTCAATATAAAAGTATTTACCCCAGATGATATTCGCAGAAAAGGCATGCAACGCACCCTGGATGAAACCCTGGCTATATTGGGACACTGCGACCTCTTATATACTAGTTTTGATGTGGATTCACTCGATCCGGCAATATCGACCGGTACCGGCACGCCCGCACCTGACGGTCTCAGTTATCAGGATGCTGAGCTGGTTTTTAAATGCCTTATAAATCACCCTAAAACTTCAGTGTTTGAAATCACTGAAATCAATCCACTGCTGGATAACGATCATTCCATGCCCCGCACCATTGCTCAATTGCTGGCTTCTGCCTGGTAGTGACTAAGCAGCCACTGAACCGTATCTGTAAAATCCGCATAGTCCCACAATCGTGGTTGTTGTGCTTTACCCAATGGAATTGTAGCATTTTGGCCCACCACCGCCTGAATTCCCATTTGGTGATTGTTCAAATACGCATCCACATCCGGTTTAGATTGATAAAAGTGATAACCCAGCATCCCAACCGGTGCGTATACATGCGGCATTTCTTTTAGAATCACAAAACCATTATCCAGGTGTTTGTCTAGATTCATCAGCAATACAGCCCTGTGATAATGGTAGTTATTGGCATATTTATGGTGATGAATTAAATCAGAGTAGATTTCCCATGCATGAAATAACCTTACCATGTCAAAACCCTCCGGTAGCAGCAAATGAGTAACATTGCGGCATCCCAGTCCAAAATAGGTAAAAACATCCTCACCCAATGCCACCAGTTCTTTCTCGGTGGCATCGTTAGAAATTACGGCTACACTATTTCTGTGGCCGCGGAGTAAATGCGGAATATGCCTGAAATAATATTCAAAATAACGTCCACTGTTGTTGCTTCCGGTAGCAATGGCCGCATCCAGGCCCTTGAAATTGTCGGAAAAAGTAATTCTGTGAGACAGTTCAGGATTTGCCTCAATCCATGACGCCACCAGAAATTGTATAAGTACTTCATCATCTGAACTGGCTTTAATTCTCACCCGGTATCCGCAGATAATCCCACAAATCAAATCGTGTAATCCTACCAGGGGGATATTTCCGGCCATAATGATGCCCAGCGTTTGCGAGGAACTTTCAGATGGTAAAGAATATTGCCTCAGCCACTCATCGGTATCCTTTTCCAGTGCGTTTATCCAGGCATCGATACTTCGCGAAATATTCTTTTGTGTAAACCAGGGATTCTTGATTTCTGCTTCCCTTTTTTTCTCCATCCAGGAAACATCCGATTCATGTTTGGCCAGTATATCCCTGAGAGATGATAGCCACAGGCGCTGTTGCATGGGACAAAGTTACCCAAAGCCATCCGAATAAAACCAAACTGCCGCATTTGTTACTTTGTATTATATGTACGCACCTGTAAATTTGCCAAATGGCTTATCGTTTATTCTTATTGGCAATTGCCGGGCTATTCCTGAACGTTAATCAAGTGCAGGCTCAGGAAGAAAAAAAAGACCCCCGATTTATGCTGGGTTTTAATGCAGGTGCCAATTTCAGCCGCATCTCAAACAATGATACATTCCCCGTAAATTTCACAAGACGCAACCGATTGGGGATAGCACTTGGGGTAAGCGGTATTTACGATATGAGCAGCAATGCAGGGATCGCGTTTGGAGCTAATTTTGTTCAAAAGGGCTACCGCGTCAATAATGACACCCTGCCGGCCAGCCCTGATATAAACAGGAAATTTTGGAGTGTTAACATTCCACTGGGGTTGCATTTCCGTCAACAGTTTAACGCCCAGAATTACATTACTGAAAAATTTGGTGTAATCGCAAATTTCAATTTCAGGGGAGACAGTGCTTCATTCGTAAATGATGATAGAAAACCAGCATTTTTAATCAAAGAAACTTCGGCACGAAACTTTTATCCCATGTTCTATCTGGGATTTGCACTGGGTGGTACTTCAGAGAATAACAATCGATATGAATTTGGCGTAACCTATACCCAATCGCTCAGCAATGATGCCAGTTTAATGGTATTGCACAGTGAGGGATTAAAAAAACAGTTTCCGCTGAATTACCGGGGCGGATTTTTACAAATTGGATTTACCTATTATTTCAACCTCAGCAACTTCAAAAAATCCAGGGGATATTTTTATTAAAGCGCAAGAAACCCAAAATCAATTCGGGGGAGATAAAACTCCACCATTCGCTGAAAAATACAGTTCAATATTCTACCCCAGTCCCACATCCAGAGCCATCATCAGCACAAAGCCAAAGATTAGCCCAAGTGTAGCTTTATCGGTATGCCCATCGCGTTGGGTTTCGGGGATCACTTCTTCTACCACCACATAAATCATGGCTCCGGCGGCAAAGGCCAGTGCATAAGGCAACAAGGGCTGGGCTACCATCACCAGGGCAACCCCCAAAACGCCAGCAATGGGCTCTACAACACCACTTAATTGGCCCCAGAGAAAAGACTTTGTTCGGCTCATGCCAAACCTTCTGAGTGGAATTGCAACCGCAAGACCTTCGGGAAAATCCTGAATTCCAATGCCAATGGCCAGCGCAATAGCACCTGCCATATCAGCGCCCGGCAACCCTTCCGCAACGGCGCCAAAGGCAACGCCCACCGCCAGACCTTCAGGAATATTGTGCAGCGTTATAGCAAGTACCAAAAGGACCGTTCGATTCCAGTCCGTTTTCATCCCCTCCCTTTTTTCTATGGGTTGATGAATATGCAAATGGGGTAAAAACTGGTCAAGACCAAATATGAATAAGGCCCCCAGTAAAAATCCAATGGCTACAGGTATCCATGCCCATTGAGGAGACCAGGTTGTTTCTGCCATATCGATGGCGGGATTAAGAAGACTCCAGAAGCTGGCCGCCAGCATCACGCCACCGGTAAAACCCAACATGGTATCCATAAATCCACGCCTGATGTCTTTCATGAAAAACACAAATGAGGCACCAACGGCAGTCACCAGCCAGGTAAATAAGGTGGCCACCAATCCCTGCATGATGGGGTGCATTTGTGTGAAAAAATCAATCAGTGATTGCATGTCTGTCAGTCTTCAAATTTTTCAAATCGCTGATTATGCGTTTTGGCCTCCGTCTCTTTTTTCTTGAACGCTTTCAAAAAATAATAAATTGAAACAAACACCAAAACTGTAATGACCACTTCCCATAGAAAAAACTGATTTTTAAATCCCTGAACAGAAATGGCTGTGGTATCTTTCATTGTCACAAAAATAGATAACATATATCAAATGTGCTTCTAAAAAATCATGTGGCTGATGTAAATTGCGGGCACTATGAGTCAGAACGCATACATTGAACAAAATAAAGAACGTTTTTTACAGGAACTCTTTGATTTACTGCGCATCCCCAGCATTTCTGCAGACAGCGCTTTTGCAGGCGACGTAAGGGATTGCGCCGAATCTGTGGCAACACATCTCAAAAATGCCGGTGCCGACAATGTGAGTATCGAGGAAACTGCGGGACATCCCATCGTATATGGTGAAAAGATTGTTAACCCACACTGGCCCACTGTGTTGATTTACGGGCATTACGACGTGCAGCCCAGCGCACCGGACGAATTATGGACCACACCCGCCTTTGAACCGAACGTTAGAGACGGAAAAATTTACGCTCGCGGGGCAGCAGACGATAAAGGACAGTTTTTCATGCATGTCAAAGCATTTGAAACCATGATGAACACAGATAGTCTTTGCTGTAATGTAAAATTCATGATTGAAGGTGAAGAAGAAGTTGGAAGTGGCAATCTAGGTCCTTTTTGTGTCAATAACCGCGAAAAACTAAAAGCCGATGTAATTTTAATCAGTGACACATCTATGGTTGCCAATGATGTTCCCAGTATCGATGTAGGTTTGCGTGGATTGTCATACGTAGAAGTGGAAGTTACAGGTCCTAACCGAGATCTGCACAGCGGTGTATATGGAGGTGCGGTTGCCAATCCCATCAACGCGCTTTGCACCATGATTGCCAGCATGCATGATGAAAATCGCCACATCACCATTCCCGGATTTTATGCAGATGTGCTTGAAACTTCGGCAGAGGACAGAGATGCCATGTCGCGAATCCCTTTTG
>CANMCY010000014.1 GCA_947496375.1 Flavobacteriales bacterium | reverse complement strand
TATGCCGTAGTCTATGTGATGCTCTTCCTGAACCTCAATCCGTTCGACCGCATCAAATTACCTTCAAAATCGCCTGAAATGGAAGAAGTAACGGAAGAAGTGGAAGAGGCCATTTCCGGAGCCCGTATCATAGAAGATGATGCCGATGAGAACCCGACGCCTGAAACCGACCCGGATATTGTTTTTGTGGACGAAGATGAAGACGATGATTATCGGCCCGTAGACGTTGCTGCCCTGCCTCCCATCGAATTAAAAATCAAAGAAGAAACGCCGGTTGTTGTGCCACCTCCGCCACCTGTGGCAGAACCGGAACCTCAGATTATCAATCTTAACGACGATGATAATTTCCAGATAGAAGTAAAAACTGACAACCCGGATGAATTTGTGGATGAAAATCTGGGAGAAACTGCCGCTACCCACTTTGGGGTAGACACGGCTTACGACCCTACCCTGGAATTGAGAGACTATCGTCACCCCACCCTGGATTTGCTAAATGACTACGGAAGCAAAAAACAGGAAATTGACATGGGTGAAATTGAAAGCAGTAAAACCATGATTATCGATACGCTGAAAAATTACAACATCGGCATATCCAAAATCATGGCCAGCGTGGGCCCTACCGTTACACTGTATGAGATCGTTCCTGCACCCGGAGTTAAAATTTCTAAAATTAAAAACCTGGAGGATGATATCGCACTGAGTCTTGCAGCATTGGGCATACGTATCATCGCTCCCATACCGGGCAAAGGCACCATTGGGATAGAAGTCCCCAATAAAAACCCTGAGATGGTTCCCATGAAAGGGGTACTGGCCAGCAAAAAGTTTCAGGAAGCCGACATGCAGCTGCCGGTTGCCCTCGGAAAAACCATCAGCAATGAAATCTTTGTTACCGACCTTGCCAAAATGCCCCACCTGCTGATGGCCGGTGCTACCGGACAAGGTAAATCAGTCGGGCTGAATGCCATCCTGGTTTCATTACTATACAAGAAACACCCTGCCTATATCAAGTTCGTACTGGTAGATCCCAAAAAAGTGGAACTAACCCTCTACAACAAAATTGAACGGCACTTTCTGGCCAAACTCCCCGGTGATGGTGAAGCCATCATTACCGACAATACCAAAGTAATCAATACCCTGAACAGTCTGTGTGTAGAAATGGATAACCGCTATAAACTGCTGCAGGATGCCATGGTGCGTAACATTGTAGAATACAATGCACGGTTTTTGGAAAGAAAACTGAACCCGCAGAATGGGCATAAATTCCTGCCTTACATTGTAGTGGTGATAGATGAGGTTGCTGATTTGATGATGACCGCCGGCAAGGAAATTGAAACACCCATTGCCCGTATTGCACAGCTGGCAAGGGCCATTGGTATTCACCTGATTTTGGCAACCCAGCGCCCCAGTGTAAATGTCATTACCGGTATGATTAAAGCCAACTTTCCGGCCCGTATTGCATTCCGCGTAACCAGTAAAATAGACAGCCGAACCATTCTGGACGGCAATGGCGCCGACCAGCTCATAGGTAAGGGCGATATGCTTTACAGTGGCGGCAATGAAATGATTCGCCTGCAATGTCCTTTTGTTGATACTCCGGAAGTGGAACGCATTGTTGAATATATTGGAGAACAAAGGGCCTACTCTACTGCATTTATCCTTCCTGAAGTGAAAGATGAATCGGGCGAGGGACGTGGTGGGGAAAACTTCGATCCAAACGAGCGGGATGACCTGTTTGAAGATGCCGCACGGGTGGTAGTTCAAAACCAGATAGGCAGTACCAGTCTTATACAACGTCGCCTGAAAATCGGTTATAGCCGCGCAGGCCGACTGATGGATCAGCTGGAGGATGCAGGTGTGGTTGGACCCAACCTGGGAAGCAAAGCGAGAGAAGTACGTATTCCGGATGAAGCCAGCTTGGAACAGTTTTTGAATAACCTGTAGTAGATTTGCATCTTTATGAACAAAAACACCCTCCTTATTGGCTTATCCCTGTTATTTCTGTTAACCCTCCACGCGCAACCTGATCCCAAAACAAGCGACCCCAAAGCCACCAGCATCCTGAATAAGGTCAGCAAGTTGTATAAAAGCTATTCAGGTATCAAAAGTACCTTTAGCATCACCACCACCTCCGCACAGGGTAAAAGTACCAGCAGCAACGGAACCGTTTGGATTAAAGGCACTCGTTACAAACTGGATTATGCAGGTCAGGAAATTTTTTGTAATGGAAAATACATCTGGACTTATAATAAAGAAGACAATGAAGTGACCAAGGAAAACTATAAGGTGAAAGACAACGCCATCACCCCCAACGAAATTTTCACGATTTATAACCGTGATTTTAAAAATGCTTACGAGGGTCCGACCGTTAAAGATGGCAAAACCTATGAAGTCATCAAAATGGTTTCCAAAAAGAAAGTAAACTATAGCTACATCAAACTGGAGATTGATAAATCTACCAACAAAATTCAACGCATGGTTCAGCACTATAAAAATGGAACCGAAATCATATATGGCATCGGTCAGTTTACGGCCAACACATCACTTGCTGACAATTTCTTTGAATGGAATGCCGCATCCCACCCCGGGGTATCTGAGGTAGATCTAACCAAAAAATAAACCCATCAAACACACCATAAAAAAAGGCTGCAACAATCATTGCAGCCTTTCTTTTTATGAGATTTTTATTAAAGTACCTCTTTCATGCGCTGACCAATTTCAGCAGGGCTGGCCACTACATGTATTCCACATTCGGCCATAATCGCCATTTTAGCAGCCGCTGTATCGTCTTTTCCGCCAACAATCGCACCGGCGTGACCCATTCTGCGACCGGGAGGCGCCGTCTGTCCGGCGATAAACCCTACCACCGGCTTAGTTCCGTTTGCCTGAATCCAGCGTGCAGCTTCCGCTTCCATACCACCGCCAATTTCACCAATCATCACAATACCCGCAGTTTCAGGGTCGTTCATAAACAACTCTACGGCTTCTTTGGTGGTAGTTCCTATGATAGGGTCACCACCAATACCGATGGCAGTGCTTTGACCTAGTCCAAGTTTGGTGAGCTGGTCTACCGCCTCATACGTCAAAGTACCGCTTTTAGACACAACACCGATATTGCCTTTTTTGAAAATAAAACCGGGCATGATACCAATTTTGGCTTCTTCCGGCGTGATGATACCGGGGCAGTTGGGGCCAATCAGGGTAGATTTTTTACCTTCAAGATATCGCTTCACCTTCACCATATCGCGGGTGGGAATTCCCTCCGTGATGGCCACGATCACTTTGATGCCGGCATCGGCAGATTCCATGATGGCGTCGGCGGCAAAAGCCGGTGGAACAAAAATAATGCTAACGTCGGCTCCGGCGTCTTTAACGGCCTGCTCAACCGTATTGAAAACGGGTCTGTCAAGGTGTGTACTACCCCCTTTACCCGGCGTTACACCACCCACAAGCTGGGTGCCGTATTCTATCATTTGTGTTGCGTGAAACGTTCCTTCGTTTCCGGTAAATCCCTGCACTATGACGCGGGAATGTTTGTTAACCAGTATACTCATGCTGCGAAAAGTTCCGCGAAAATACGATGTAGCAGCTGAATTGCCTTGTTATTTTTCAATCGCTGATACCAATTCAGCATCTTCCGGATTTACACGGCTGGGGTAATAGCCCACCAAATTGCCGGTTTCATCGATTAAAAACTTATTAAAATTCCAGGTCACGGATGCATCAAGCGCACCATTCTGCGATTTATTGCATAGCCATTGGTAAACCGGGTGCTGATTTTCTCCGCGCACTTCCAGTTTTTCGCTGATGCGGAAACTCACTCCATAATTTTTCTGACAAAAAGATCCGATTTTGGCTGCATCACCGGGTTCCTGACCTCCAAACTGATTGCAAGGACAACCTATGATCACGAGTTTATTGCCATATTTCTCATGCAACTTCTGCAAACCCTCATATTGTGGTGTGTATCCGCATTCACTGGCGGTATTTACAATCAGCACCTTCTTCCCTTTCAGTGATTCAAAAGACCACTCCTCTTTGCCATCCAGCGATTTTAGCTTTAGCGTATAAAAGGATATGGGAGCCGGTTTAATCATGTTTGCATCCACCGTTTTGGTTTTGGCGAAGAAACAACCCTGCACGGCCAGTATTAAACCACCGAATAAGAAAAATCGAAATGCTTTTTTTATCATAATCAGGTAACAAAAATATGCCCTTATTGTTTAGGCAATAACAGTTTGCTTAACTTCGTGGCTACGCATGAAAAAACTGCTCATCATTCCTTTTCTGGTTTCCATTATCTGGGTATCCTGCGATGAAGAACCGCCTCCCGTGCGCTTTACAGACCCTGAAAAACCCCTGTTGGATACAATATATTCCGGCACAGCACCGGCACCGGATCCTAAGATGTTATTGCTAATGGATATAACAGGTGTAAACTGTCCAAATTGTCCCAAAGCCGCTACATTGGCCAAAAACTTGCAAAGTGCAAACCCAGGCCGAATCAATGTTCTGGCCTTGTACCCCGCCATTTCACCCGGAAATGCACTAACAAACCCATGGCCCGGCTATGATACGCTGGTCTCTTCAGATGCTGATGGCATTGTTTCCAATCTGGGTAGTGTAACCGGATTGCCGACTGGCATTATAGACCAAATTAAACTGGGGGGCAGCTTTTTTGTGCCAACCACCTCATGGGCGGGTACCGTTAGCGACAGATTATTACAAAATTCTCCATTGAATCTGGATTTAAATTCAAAATGGCTGACTTCTAACAACAAAGCCCGTCTGGAGATCAAAGCCGTTTATCACACAAACCTTCCACCAACGGCTAAACACCTTATCCACATTGGAGTAACGGAAGATAATATAGTTGGAAAACAGGCCAATAACGATTCGGCGAGCGGCTATTCCTACAAATATAAATTCATGCATGTTTTGAGAAAATTAATGACCCCTGTTACCGGAGACACACTGAAAGCAGACTTGTCTGCAGGCCGTGTTTTCGAAAAACATTACTACATCAGTCCCCGCTATAACTGGAAACCCGACAACCTCAGCGCCATGGTGTGGATTGTGGATGCCGCCACCAAAGAAATTCTGCAATCTGCCGAGGTGAAACTCAAACCATGAGCGGTACCTGGAACAACCATTTTAAACATTTCAGACAATACCTGCTGCTGGAGAAATCGCTGGCAGCTCCCAGCATAGAAGCTTATCTTCACGATGCAGAGGCCCTGCGGAAATGGGCTGAACTCCGTGGCATGAACCGAAACCCTGAAGATTTTAATCTGCAGGACCTGATGGCCTTTTCTGCATGGCTGGCCGAAATCGGTTTCAGTGCTACATCTCAGGCCCGCATACTCAGCGGAATTCGAGGGTTCTACCGTTTCTTGGTTTTGCAAAATGAAATTCCGGAAAGCCCGGCCGATTTTCTGGAACCACCCAAAACTGGCCGTAAACTCCCTGTGGTGCTTAGCCCTGAGGAAATTGACGGCATGATTGCCGCTGTAGACCGCAGCAAACCCGAAGGTGAACGTGATGTTGCCATGCTGGAAACCCTATACAGCTGCGGCTTGCGGGTGAGTGAACTGGTAGGCCTCAAAACCACCGATATTTTCGCAGAAGATTCTTACCTGCGTGTGATTGGTAAAGGAAACAAAGAAAGACTGGTTCCCATTGGTGGAAGAGCCCTCAAGCATATAAACTTATACCGCGATGCCGTGCGCCGCCACATGAACATTCAGCCCGGCAGCAGAGATATTGTTTTTCTGAACCGCCGAGGAGGCAAACTCAGCAGGCAATCGGTGTTTTTGCTTATCAAATCGCTGGCCAATAAAACAGGTATTTCCAAAAATATTAGTCCGCACACTTTTCGTCATTCTTTTGCAACGCACCTTGTGGAAGCGGGCGCCGACTTGCGCGCAGTGCAGGAGATGCTGGGCCATGAAAGTATTACCACAACTGAAATTTACACCCACCTGGATCGTAGCTTCCTCGCTGACACCATACATAAATTTCACCCGCGAAGTCATTAAATAAATCAGGGTTCTACTAAACTAAAATCCTAGTTTATTCCATGTTTTTTTTCCTCTTAGAAAATATGCAGATACAAGCCCGGCATGCAATACGCCACTAAGCTCTGTAAGTTTTTTATTACCCTCACCGCGCTTCAATTGTAATTTTATTTTCTCAAAATCCCGATGGGCTTTTATAATTTGTGGAATATGGCTAATCTTTCCCTGTAAAATAAAAAAACATGCCGCAAGACCATCCAGTAATTTCCTTTTAAAAATGATGGTGTCTCGCTCCTGCTCATGTAAATTTTTATAGAGCATCAATAAATTATTGCGGAAATTTAAATAGGTTTTTCTGGGACTTTGATTACTCAATGTAGCCCCACCAATATGATAAACATTACTGTTAGGACATGACCATATTTCATAACCCATGTTTTTCAATCGCCAGCACAAATCAATTTCTTCCATGTGAGCAAAAAACAATTCATCCAGTCCGCCCGCTTTTTCCCATGCCTCCCTTTTGATGAACAATGCTGCCCCTGTTGCCCAGAATAAGGGCTTTTCATCATTATACTGTCCCAGATTCTGCTCTACATTACCGAATATACGTCCACGGCAAAACGGATACCCATATTGATCCATAAATCCGCCCGCAGCACCCGCATACTCAAATTTATGGCGGTTTTTATAATCCAGAATATGTGGCTGTGCTGCACCAAGACTAGGATTTTTCTCGGCCATGTCAGTCAGTGCATCTATCCAGCCGGGCGCGGGCTCTGCGTCGCTATTCAGCAACATAAAATAATCGGACTTTCTGTTTTTTAAACAATAATTATAACCACCGGCATATCCAAAATTTTCAGGAATACTAATCAATTCTATTTCCGGAAAATTGCTGCGCATAAACGCTGCACTTCCATCACTGCTGTGGTTATCGGCTACTACTATTTTTATATTTTCACCTTGACTGTTTTCAATAACCTTAGGCAATAATTCTTCCAGCAATGAGCGTGTATTATAATTCAGAATTACGATATCAACAGTGATGCTCATGAGTCAGTATCTGTATTGCGGCCTGCAAACGGAAATAAAATATATCGGGCATTATCTCCGTGAACCCAGAAAACACACATATTTTTAAGAGGATTGCCAAATGCTTCCCGAAAAGCGGACAGTTTTTCCTTTTGAATAAGGCCCGTTTCCACAAACTCCTCAACCGTGCTGACACTCAAAGAAAAATCTACCTCATACTCATTTTTATCAATGATAATTTCACCAATATACACATCTGCCTGATGAGCAATAAATATTGGGAACTCAGATACCCTCTCCTTCATTAACTCACGCGTTATCTCCAGCAGTTGACCGCTATATTCAGTCAATTCGGCCTCGAGGGCTTTGAGTTCTTTTTCAAGCGGATCTGCCATAATTATGAACCGACAAAGTTACCACATAAAAACAGCGATTGTTGCGCTGCGAAAAATCTAAATTGTATAATTGAAGAAACATTATTTTTTTTATTTGTTAATTATGGGTAAGATTGAAAATACTTATGAAAAAACTCAGAAAAGGCCTTACCTACACAGCCATTGTCACTACAGCAATCATAGCCATACTCTATATTTCTCCGTATCGCTATTTATTGAAAGGCATCAGCTTAACGTACCTGAAAGGGAAAAGCTCAGCCAATTTTTATGATAAAGAAGATTTTGATTTGAGAAAAGTGGAAAAAGGTTCTGAAATCTTACCACTTCCCAAATCGGCATATTACAATAAAGCAGCACTGACGGGTGCTATAATGGACATGCTGACCAAAACCAATACCGGATCTTACCTCGTACTTAGAAATGATAGCATCATTGCCGAACATTATTTTAACGGACACAGCGACACCACAGCATCTAATTCTTTTAGTATGGCCAAAAGCATTATTACCATGATGGTGCAAATTGCCATACAAGAAGGAAAGATAAAAAGCTGGGATGACAAGGCCATTAACTACCTACCCTGGCTTACCGGGCCGTATGCCAAAGAATTAACCCTGCGACACCTCAGCACAATGACAGCCGGAATAGCATGGACCGAAAAATATAAAGACCCATTCAGTATTATGGCTAAAGCTTACTATAGCGACGATGTAGACGCACTTATGCAATCTACTCCTGTTGTAGATAAACCGGGCGAGAAATTCCAATACCAGAGTGGCAGTACCCAATTGCTTTCAATGGCCTTACGAAAAGCCACAGGCAAATCACCCTCTGAGTACGCCTCAGAAAAACTATGGAAGAAAATGGGCATGGAAGCCCCCGCATACTGGCATCTCGACAAAACAAACGGAACCGAGCTTTGCTATTGCTGCTTCAATGCCATCAGCCGCGACTACGCCAGACTGGGAATACTTCTGGAACACCAAGGAATGGGTATTGTAGACAGCAACTTCCTACAGGAAGCAAGAAAGCCCTACAAAGCAGACCATTACGGTCATTCATTCTGGATTGCCAACCAAACACAAGATCCATTTTTCTTTATGCATGGTTTTCAAGGTCAATATATCGCGGTTGTCCCGTCTCAAAACCTCATTATTGTGCGCACTGGCGCGGGACAACAGAGAGGCGAATTGCCCACTCCGGAATGCATTCAGCTGTACGTTAAAGAATCAGTGAAAATGTTCGGACGGAAATAATGTCTGCATTATTTCTTTATTGGTTTTGTTTCCTGTAGTCAGAATATAGCCGTTGCCCCTTACTTCCACTCGCTTTACCATCCAATTTTGCTTGAGTGTATCCTCAGTCAGGTGACTCTCAAGAAGCAAGACTTTCCCGGGAATCTGTTTACCAAACTGAGCCCACAACCAACCGCGTCGTTCGTATTTTGGCCTTAGAGCAACAGGAAAGTCCCTAATAAAACCCCTGCATCCGCAGGTTATGGTTTCTAACATATAGTGGTCTCCCATTAATATAAATTCAACCTGATTTTCATCGGAAATTCGTTTAATTTCATCACAGTTTTTATTTAGTTCAGAAATCTTTTCCGCAAAAACCGGCCCGTACTCTCTACACATGAATTGAATATTACTTTTATTCGCAAAATCTAAAGAGAAAAAAACAAATAACAACAAAATTAATGCCTTCATTATTTTGCTATTTATATTCAATGTGTCTTTTTCTGAGAAAGCTATAATCAATAATAACACATAAGGCAAAGACAAAATAAAACGACCGGGTCCGAAGAAAATATTGTCTGAATAATCTGCTGTTTTTTTAAATCCGGAAATAAAAATAAATATGCACACTATAAATAATAGTGTTGCATATATTTTCAAATTCTTCGGAATAATATATAGGTATAAAAACAAGATAAAAATAGCACTAAGACCTAATGGCAGCGTATGTGAAATAAATCTATACAAATTATTAAATTGATTGCCAACTTGCTGAAACGACCATTCAAAAGCCGGTTCCGGATGTACCACATACTCCATGTGCCTGATAGCCAAAGCCCTTAAGGCAAACCACATGAGTGTGGCCGCTACAGCACCGCTCAGCGCTATGGTAATTCTGCTCAAGGGCCTGAACCGGTGCAGCATCAAAGGAATTGCACAAAGCAGAAATACAGCATTGGGATTTTGCCAGATTCCACCCGCAATCAGCAGTCCGGCCAAGGAAAACATTACACTCATGCGGGTTCTGTAAATGATGTAAATACCCAAAGAAACACAGGCAATTCCCTGAATAAATCCACGACTCAGCATGGCTGTTTGCCAATGCTCTGCCGGAAATGACAATGAAAACAGAAGCACAAAAACCGCACTCATCATGCGTCCGTTTCGGGCGGCAATTTCTGCAAACAGCACCACAGGCAGCAGCGACAGCAGCCCACTCACTATGGGAAGGGCATAGTATACCGGCACCTTCAACCATAGTAAGGGTACTGCCAGCAAAGATTCCAGGTTACTGCTGTAGGTTTGTCCGTACCAAAATAAATTATGAAAATCACCCCCTGCCATATCCATGGCGGCTTGCCACATCACAGTCTGATCGCTGTCAGTATATTGAAAACCCTGCACACAAACACAAAAGACTTTGTAGGCAACAAACACCGCCAAGGTAAAGCGGTACAAAGACTTTGTGGTTGCGGCAGCGAAATGCTCTGACATAATGGAAACAAACAAATAGACTTACTCCAGCAAACTTACATATTCACTGATACAGCGCAACTCGGTTTCTGCAATTAACCTAAGAAACGCCTCTTTATGATCGTTGCGGGCATTTTCCAGGCAATCATAGTAGCGAAAACGATGCTCCTTATCGCCTTTCAAATTGGCTATTACGTATCCGTGCTGCAATAAAATCAGATTCATAAGGAGGCGCGAAGTGCGACCATTTCCGTCTATGAAAGGGTGTATGGTAACCAACCGCTCATGCATTTCAGCCGATAGCAATACCGGGTGCATGTGCTGATTTTTATAGTACCAGTCAAATAACTCTTCCATTTTTTGAGGAACTATCAGTGCATTGGGGGGTATGTGGCTACTACCGCCAATCCTAACCTGTACGGTTCGGTACTTGCCGGCATTTTCCTTGTCAATCCCCCTGAGCACCAAAGCATGCATAGCCAGTAAAAACCGCTCGGTCAGTGGTTTTTTATCGGCAACAAACTCCTGAATAACGGCGATTGCTTCGTAATGATTAACTGCCTCCAGATGCTCTCGCATGGTTTTTCCGGAAACGGTTATCCCGTGATTAACAACCAGCTCTGTTTCCTGTAAAGTAAGGGTATTCCCTTCAATGCGGTTGCTATGATAGGTATATTCCACATCGTAGGCATCAGAAAACTTAGCACTGCCCAAATGCCTGACCTTTTCCAGTCGAAGCTTGTACGCATCAATCTCCTTCAGTATTTTCCGAAGACTTCCTGACAGGGCTTTTGGCGGCTCAACCCGATATCTAACCTGCTCTTCGGCCGCTATAAGCATTTCTTTAGCAAACGGCTCATGTTCCAGTTCACGCACAATCTTCTCACTCATCCAGCGGACCAGCAGCTTCTTCTCAGGTACACCCAGCAAGGCCGCCAACTGCACTACCTGGCTTCGTACGGGCAAACGCTCCCCCTTTTCCATTCGCGTTATCAGCGAGGAATCTATCATTAAAAGAGATGCAAGCTCTTTCTGTGAAATACCCTTTGCCATACGGGCTTCTTTCATTAATGAAGAAAACGTTTTCATAATTGACATTTTTAGTCAATGACAAATTTAGTCATTTTTCAGTGCATTTAAAAACCCACTCTCAATTATTTCAATTTTTACTTAATACTTCTGCGAATAATATTCAATGCACCACCGGCCTTAAACCATTCTATTTGCTGCTCGTTGTAGGTATGATTTACCTGAATTCGGTCCGAACTGCCATCTGTATGATTAAGCACCAGCTCCAACGGCTTACCGGGAGCAAAGGCAGATAATCCTACAATATCGATGCTGTCTTTTTCCTGAATTTTATCGTAATCTTCCTTATTAGCAAAGGTCAAGGCAAGCATACCCTGCTTTTTCAGATTGGTCTCATGGATTCGGGCAAAAGATTTTACCAAAACAGCCCTCACACCCAGGTGCCTTGGCTCCATGGCAGCATGCTCGCGGGAAGACCCTTCACCGTAGTTTTCTTCGCCCACAACGATGCTGTATTCGCCGGCGGCTTTGTACATGCGCTGCACTTTGGGAACTTCATCATATTCACCGGTCATCAGGTTCAGCACACTATTGGCCTTTTCATTGAAAAAGTTAATGGCACCTATCAGCATGTTGTTGGAGATATTGTCAAGGTGTCCCCTAAACTTCAGCCAGGGTCCTGCCATAGAGATATGATCGGTAGTACACTTACCTTTGGCCTTAATCAATAATTTAAGTCCGTTTAAATCATGGCCTTCCCATGCCGCAAAGGGCTCCAGCAACTGCAATCGGCTGGATGTAGGAGAAACATTTACTACCACACCGCTGCCATCAGCAGCAGGGGCCTGAAAACCTGCATCTTCCACCGCAAATCCGCTGGGGGGCAATTCCATGCCGGTTGGTTCATCCAGCTTCACCTGCTCGCCGTTTTCATTGGTGAGGGTATCGGTTAGCGGATTAAAATCCAGGCGGCCCGCAATGGCAATCGCAGTGGTAATCTCAGGACTTGCCACAAAAGCATGTGTATTGGGGTTGCCATCCTGCCTGGCGGCAAAGTTTCTGTTGAAAGAATGAATGATGGAGTTTTTCTCTTTCTTTTCGGCGCCCATACGGGTCCACATTCCAATGCAAGGCCCACAGGCATTGGCAAATACGGTCGCCCCTATTTCATTAAAAGTATCGATAAATCCGTCTCTTTCTATGGTGTAGCGCACCTGCTCACTTCCAGGCGTAATCGTAAATTCTGCTTTGGTTTTCAGCTTCTTTTCGGCCACTTGCTTCGCTAAACTGGCAGCTCGCGATATGTCTTCATAACTGCTGTTAGTGCAGCTTCCAATCAAACCCACTTCTACATTGATGGGCCATCCTTGGGCAGCGGCCACCTCTTTCATTTTGCTGATGGGTGTTGCCAGATCAGGCGTAAAAGGACCGTTGATATGGGGTTCCAGCTCAGACAGGTTAATCTCAATTACCTGATCGAAATACGCTTCAGGGTTTGCATAGCACTCAGCGTCAGCGGTGAGATGCTCTTTTATTCCATTGGCCAGATCCGCAACAGCAGCACGTCCGGTAGACCTCAGATAACGCTCCATGCTTTCGTCATAGCCAAAAGTAGAAGTAGTAGCGCCGATTTCAGCACCCATATTGCAAATGGTTCCTTTTCCTGTACAACTCATGGCCTCGGCACCTTCTCCAAAATACTCAACGATACAACCGGTTCCGCCTTTTACGGTGAGAATTCCGGCTACTTTTAAAATCACGTCTTTGGGTGCGGTCCAGCCACTGAGTTTACCGGTTAATTTCACACCAATTAACTTAGGAAATTTCAACTCCCAGGGCAAACCTGCCATTACATCACAGGCATCCGCACCGCCCACGCCAATGGCAACCATTCCAAGTCCTCCGGCATTTACGGTATGGCTATCTGTACCAATCATCATCCCTCCGGGAAAAGCGTAATTCTCAAGCACAACCTGGTGAATGATACCTGCACCGGGTTTCCAGAAACCAATTCCATATTTATTCGAAACGGAACTCAGAAAATCAAATACCTCTTTGCTCTCATGGTTAGCAAAATCCAGGTCGGTTTCTGCATTCACTTTTGCATTAATCAGGTGATCACAGTGAACCGTAGAGGGTACAGCCACCTTAGGCCTGCCTGCCTGCATAAACTGCAGCAATGCCATCTGGGCGGTTGCATCCTGCATAGCCACCCTGTCTGGCGCAAAATCCACGTAACTCATGCCACGCTCAAATGTTTCATTCACGTCTCCCGACCATAAATGACTGTATAAAATTTTCTCAGTCAGGGTGAGGGGCTTACCCAGCATTTTGCGGGCTGCATTTACCCTTGCGGGCATTCTTTCATACACTTTGGCGATGAGATCAAGATCGAATAACATGGTTTTGAATTTAGGGGCGAATTTCGGCTTTTTTTGTGTGAATTCCCAACATATTCAATAGGAATGCGAACTTCACAAAGTGTATGCTATTATGGATGTGTGTCACCATTGTGCAAGAAAGCATGTTTCCAGTTAGGGTAAGATTGTGTAAGATTGTGTAATATTGTATAAGGGTTTTATTAAACACAAACCCATCCTCCTATGAAAAAAATAATTACCCTGCTGTTTTGCATTTCAGCTTTTACAGCCAACCTGACATTCGCAAGCCCTACACCACCCTCTGCCAGTTTTAGTGCAGCTCAGTGGTCTGGCTGCGCCCCATTTACCGCCACATTTTACAATGCTTCTTCAGGCGGGACGGGTTCTTACGCCTGGAATTTCGGGGATCCGCTAAGTGGAATTTACAATACCAGCAGTGCATGCAGCCCTGTGCATACTTTTAACAATCCCGGCACATACACAGTTCAGCTTACTTTTACCGTAAATGGAAATCCATATACCGTAACGCATACCGTTACCGTCCATCCTCGCCCAAACCCGAATATCGCAGGTAAAGACACTGTGTGCGATGGCGCCACCGAGAACTACACAGTTTCAGGAACCGCCGGTTCCACCTATTTCTGGACAACCACAGGTGGCATCATCAACGGAGCCACTAACAGCAGCAGTGCCAATGTAAACTGGCCATCACCAGGTGTACACACACTATCCGTAACCGAAACCACCGCTTTTGGATGTTCCAAAACCAAAACCATCAAAGTTCTGGTGGCCAACCAACCCCGCCTGGGTAATTTCTGCAATGGCAGAAAAGAAGGCTCTGCCGGAAACCCAAAAGATTCTTCCATTCCTTGCATTTGCCAGTATTCGATTAGGGATTTTGAAGCACGCGATTTGAGCTTTCAGCTCATGAGCAATGATATCTATTCTTTCCAATGGACCGTAACCGGTGGTACCATCATCAGCGGTCAAGGGACCAATTCCCCTCAAATACAGGCCGGAGCAGGCCCAACCATGACCGTCATACTGGTGGTATCGAATCCCTTCGGCTGCACAGACAGTGGCACCTGTGTGTATGACATCTGCCCCTCACCCACCGCCTCATTCGTCGCAGACACCGCCTGCCTGACCTCACCAACCCATTTCAACGCACTCGCATCTTCGTTGTACGGCCAGATTACGTCATTCACCTGGAATTTGGGCAACGGAAACATTCAAAACGGCAACACAGGCAATTTTGAATGGACATTTCCCTCCCCCGGTATTTACCCGGTAACCCTTACTGTAACCTATGCAAACGGCTGCTCGGATGACACTACCGTGCAAGTTCTTGTTAAACCTGGGAATGCACCTCCTATTGGTTGTGTAGGAACCGTTTGTCATAACACAAAGCATTGTTATGGCACACCGTACTTTGCTGATGCCACCTATTCCTGGTCTGTAACAGGTGGATTAGGCACCCCAAATGCCAACGGAGACAGTATCTGCGTTCAGTGGGGAAATGGTCCGTTAGGCAATATCACCTTGAATGTAACAGGAGGGCCTTACCAATGTGGCCGAAACTCAGTGAATGTCTCAATATTTCCGGCAACCCTAAACCTCTATGGACCCGATACTGTCTGTGTGGGTGATAATGTAAACTTCAGCACCGATATCATCCCCGGCAGCTGCTATTCATGGACTGCCACTACCCCCGGAGGCAATAACTTTAGCATTAATCCTTCCAACAACCCCGGCAATCTTATTAATGGAAACTTCCCGTCTCCCGGCATTTATACCTTGGAACTGGATGTAGAAAATCAACTGGTTTGCTGCAAAGGAAAAATCCAGAAAACCATCGTTGTCCAGGATAAAATCAAAATTAATGGTTCCAGACAGCATTGCGAATTCAGCACCATCAACTATAGCTCCAATGTACCCGTAATCTGGGGCCCGATAGGAAATGGAACACTCATTTCAAGCACGACTACCTCATGCACCATTCAATGGGGTGCAGCAGATTTAGGCTACATAAGAGCTACTGCCATCTCACCAAATTTGGTCTGCGATAATGATATTACCTTGCCCGTAACGCTGGTTCCAAGACCACCCAATCCTGCCATTAATGGGCCAGCCATTTTGTGTAAGGGAACCCCCTCAGTGTATTCATTCGACTCTTCTGACCTGATTAGTTCGTGCAACTGGAACATTTCACCCGCCGGCGGCGTAACCTACACCACCACCTCACGCAAAACCAAGAATGTATTGTTTACCCTGCCTGGCACCTACGTTATTACCGTGAATTACACAGGTCAGGCTCCCTATTTCTGCACATCTACCTCGCAACTAACCGTAACCGTGGTGGATACTGCCTGTCCGTCTCTCGCCGGCCCCACTTCTGCCTGCATCGGACAAACCAGCACCTATACCATTGCTTCCAATCCCGGCAACATCTGGCAGTGGAGTGTCATCGGCGGTTCCATTGTTTCACAAACATCCACCAGTTTATCGGTAACATGGAACAACATTAATCAGGGGCAGGTTATTGTACAAAATACAATATGTCCAAAACTTTGTATCCGCAGGGTAACCATCAATGCCATACCCACCGGCGCCATAACATTGGGTAAAGCTTCCTGCAAGGGAGATACCATTCGTTTATTTGGCCCTCCCGGCTATTCCTACAGCTGGAGTGGCCCGGCCGGAACAGGAAGTAATCAGCAATTCCTGGCCAACACCCCCGGATTGTATACCCTCATCATTTCTCAGTTTGGCTGCAGTGCAAGCATCACCCAAAACCTATCACCCATTCCTAAGCTGCCAAAACCCAATGTGAATGTGGTATTTAACTGTATGATTTCCCCCAACACCCCTATTCCATATCAAATGACCGCCACATACAATCCAAACTGGCAGTATTCGTGGAGTCCTCAAACGGCCATTCCCGGGGCATCAGATACACTATATCAGCATTATTCTACCGTATCCGGAAGCACCCATACTGTGATTGTTACCAATGAACATGGCTGTAAGGATACCGCTTCTGTAACAGTTAGCGGATCCTGCACAGCTACAGGCGGCGGCTGCAGTACACCCTGCAACGCGGTAGTGAATCCCACCTACGATCCCTGCACAGGTCAATTCACAGCAAACTTAATCAGCGGCAATCCCAGCATTTATTTTTGGGACTTTGGCGATGGCTTCTACAGCAATCTGCAAAACCCAGAGCATTGGTATTACACAACCGGATCGTTTATGGCCACACTCAGTTACTATTGCAACTGTACATGGGTAAACGTGAAAGTTCCTGTGAATGTCCCCTACATACTCAGACCCAAGCTGAAATTAACATTCCCCATCAACTGCAATTACAAAACCGTGCAGCTGAATTATGCACCCACATCCGTAGTAATAGGATCAGGGATAACATGGAACGTAGACTGGGGTGATGGCTCACCATTATACATAGGCGGAACACTACCCCAGAACCATACGTACAGCTATACAGGAAACACAGACTTCATCGTCACCTATACAGTATCCGCTCCCAATCCCTTGTGCACCGTGGTTATCAAAGATACGCTGCACATGAAATATTTTGATGCTGATTTCAGCTTCTGCAATGGATGTGTGGGCCAACCCGTGCAGCTTGTAGATCAAAGTAGTTCGCCTGTCCCCATTGTACAATGGAGATGGAACTTTGGTGATGCGACTACTTCAAACCTTCAAAGCCCTTTTCATATTTATAACAATGCAATTACCTATTTCCCTAAACTGGTCATCACCAATCAACAGGGCTGTAAAGATTCACAGACTTACCCCATCACCATTACGGTATTCAACGCAGGGAGTCTGACGTTTACCAACAATGGACTACCCGCTACACCCACAAGTCCGGGTATATACCAAATTTGCGAAGGCGATGTATTTGTAAGTACTGCACCATTCAACAGCAACTGGACCTACAGCTGGAATGATGGCAAAACCGGCAATAAAGACACCATAAAACAATCGGGTCTATACTGGGTAATTGTTGGAAACGGAAATGGCTGTACCGATACACTTGGCCCATTCCAGGTGATTGTAAACCCCAGGCCCAACGCCACCATACTGGCTCCTGACTCTATATGCTCCAATCTTTGGACATCCATCACAGCGCTTCAGGGAGCGGGTTACTCCTATGCATGGAGCAGCTCTCCGGCAGGGGTATCCGGCACTGGCTCCACTGCATGGTGGACCGGACTCACAGGCCCAGTGAACGTTTACCTGCAAATCACCAACACTACCGGTTGTACAGCGCGAGATACGGCCTTAGTCATTGGCGTGGCAGCACCCACCGTTTCCATTAGCAACAGCACATACGCACCTTTGTGCAAAGGCGATTCCGTTCAATTAAACATTAATATCACAGGTGCGTACAATAGCATCGTTTGGAGTACGGGTCAAACAGGCGTTACCAGCATCTGGGTTTATCAAAATGGCACCTACGATGTAACCATCACCAATCCGCTGGGCTGCAGCGTGGACGTACAGGCATACGTATCCAATATTTATGAGAGACCGGATATCCGAAATGTCCCCAAAGGATGCTATGCAATTTGTTCAACAGCCGCGCCGGTAAAAATTTGTGGTCCTTATGCCATTACTGGACAACCACTAAGCTACCAGTGGTTCCTGAACAATAACCCCTTCAGCACGAACCCCAATTTATCCATTACCGGAGGCGGCAACTATCATCTCGAAGTGACTCATGTAAACACCAATTGTAAGTCTGTATCAGCACCATTCAGCGTTACCCTGGTACCCGGGCCTGTAGCTCAAATAAACAGCCCGTCACCCAATCCGGTTCTCTGTGTCGGCCAACAGGCCTGTATTACCGTTACGGCAAATCAACCGGCATCTGACATATTGTATACCTGGTACGAAGGCAGCACCCCTCTTCCCGATACCGGTACATCGCTGGTAATATGCCATCCGGGTGTATATATACTGCAGGCATTCAAAAGTGAATGCTGCACGGCCTATGATACACTCATCGTAAAAGAAGGCGACTGTTGCTGGGATTCAACGGTAAATTATACGGTAATTCAGGATAGTACCGTCTATACAACCAATCAGGTGTGGGATGGAAAATACTTCGTGGCAGGCAGGTTGTTTGTAAGAAATAAGGCAGTGCTGGACATGACAACCATCGATGTGGTGTTTGACCGCGACGGAGAAATTATTTTCGAAGACAGCAGCCAGGTTCGAGCCAATAACAGCGTATTCCGCCCCTGTGATTTACATGATGTATGGGTAGGATTCACCTTCAAAGACTCCAGTTCCGGATTGATACATACCAGTCTTTTCAAAAACGCAAAACATGCGGTAGATGTTAATACACAAGGAACTCAGGGGGTTAAGATTACCGACAACACCTTCAGCAACTGCCATATAGGTATTCGCATATTCAGGGGCGGTAGAACCTGGAATGAAGGCATTACCAAAAACTCATTTGTGATTGATAATTACAATTTCACTGCACCCGGCCTGTATCCCAATTTTGATTATTTTGGTTTGATGCTCAATGGTGTACGAATGGAAGAAATTATCAGCCAGAACGATTTCCGTAATTCAGATCGCTTTAATCAACCCAATCGCTACTATGGCATCTATGCACTTCGGTCCGGCTTTAATGCCAGCGAAAACCGATTTACCAATATGTACCGAAGTATTGATGCTGCAGCAGGTTCGGGCTTTGTCAATATCGAAAACAATGAAATTGAAAAAACATCGCAGGGGCGCTATGCAAGTGATGTGCAAATCCGTGTAAGTGACCACAAAGAACCTATGCTGATTTTTGGCAATGAGCTTCGGAATTCAGACAGCCGCCATACAGGAACAGTAGGCATTTTTGCCGAAAACATGTTTGGTATGAATATCCGCGACAACAATATAAAAGGATTTGATATTGGCATCTGGTCAAAACGCCTGGAAGGATGTATTGTAAATGAAAACGACATTGACCAAGGTGGTGACATCGGCATTCTGGATTCATTGAGCCGAAAACTGGACATTAATTGCAATGTCATTCGTCTGAAAGATTGTAAAACCGGAATCTTGACATCATGCAATAGTGTTGGTATTTACATGCAGGCGGGAAACAACACCAATAACATCTTTACCAATTGCATTTTTGATACCCGTCGCGGAATTTTCCTAAGAAGCAACTCCAACGGAATTCCTGTTCCAATGGTGGTGAATAACTACATCTATAATTACCTCACCGCCGGTATCAATATTATCGGACACACAGGTAGCATCGGAAATATTACGCAACCCGGCCGCAATACATTTGTGAGCAATAACTACGCCGGGGGTGCCCGTGAAATTACTGCATCACCATTCGGAAGCATCAGTGAAAGCTGCAATTTCGGTGTGCTGGGCAACGGATCCGGGGTAAACACCACCGTTTGTCCAACCAACACCATGCAAAGTTCAACGGCGGCATGTGGTCAGCAAATCAATAATCCAAGGCATAACAGGCAGGACAAATGGGATATCTGCGAAAATTACACTGGCAAAAACGCCCTGTTTGATGGCATCAACAGCACAGGTGTGGGCGTTGTAAAAATCGGAGATCTCAACCCGGGAAAAATTGCGCCAAGGGAATTGGTTGCTGCCGGCCTCACGCTCATACACAATAAGCAATACCCGGAATTTGAATTGTTTATGCAAAAAGTCAGCGCCCAAAATGCCCTTTCTCAATGGCAATTGGATTACCTGAAATCACAACTCGAAATCCGAAAGGGGAATTCCGGAAATGCCCTTCAGGTATTGAATGCTGCCAACCCGGCCACAGATATGGATCAGGAAGAGCATTGGCTAACCTTGCTGTCCATTCAAAATAAGGATGGTATACTGATGGCAGGCGACAAATTAAAGCTTGCACAAATTGCACAGAGCGGTAGTCCATTCGCCAATGTTGCCTACGATCTATTGCATGCTGAATCAGGTAATCATGATTATCGGTTTGGCGGATGGTTCATTAACCCGGCCAATGAAAACAGGTATATTCTGCCTGATCAAAACTTTGTGAATGTCATGCCCAATCCTACTGAAAATATGGCCAGTGTTCAATTCTCGCTTTCAGGCAATAAAACCCGAATCACGCTACATGATCTTACCGGAAACCTACTAATGTCTGCAGAGCTGCAGCAAGGTGCCGGAGCTTACAAACTGGATTTACGCAATCTATCCGATGGTGTTTATCTGGTGGGGGTAACAGACATCGAAAGCGGTGAAAAGAAAGTGACCAAGCTGGTGAAACAGTAATAATCCACACAAAACGCATAAAAAACGCCCCGAGGGGCGTTTTTTATTGGATACATTTGCCCCATGTCAGACCCACGCATTATTCTTGGCATCGATCCCGGTACCAACCTGATGGGTTACGGCATCATCCGCACGGAGGGTAAAAAAATGGAATTACTCTCTGTTGGCGTCGTACGGCTTGCAAAACTGGCAGACCACGGTGAGAAACTACACCACATTTTTGAACGCATTTCCGGACTCATTGACGGTTATCAGGCCACAGAAGTGGCGATTGAAGCACCCTTTTTTGGTAAAAACGTGCAAAGCATGCTTAAGCTGGGCCGAGCCCAGGGTGTATGCATAGCTGCAGCTATCAGCAAGGGTTTAAAGGTGTATGAATACGAACCCCGTAAAATCAAACAAAGTATCACAGGGAATGGCAATGCCAGCAAGGAACAGGTAAGCGCCATGCTGCAAAACCTTCTCACCTTCACCGAACAACCCGAAACCAGTGATGCTTCCGATGCTGTGGCAGCCGCAGTTTGTCATTTCTTCCAGTTAAATCCCAAACAATTTGGAGTAAAAAATAATTCCGGGGGTGGCTGGAAACAATTTATTGCCAACAATCCTGACAAAATAAAAAGGGGCTGAAAGCCCCTTTATGATTACTAAATCGTAATTCGTCGATTTACGATTTAGGAAAAGTTAATAACCCTTTAATTTGGCTTTGATGTATTCTCTGTTCAGGGTGGCAATTACGCTCAACGGAATCTGCTTAGGACACTCCGCCGAACAGGCACCGGTATTGGTACAGGCACCAAAACCCTCTGCATCCATCTGATTCACCATGGCTACAACACGTTTGGATGCTTCTGCCTGCCCCTGTGGCAACAAAGAAAGCTGGGTAACTTTAGCTCCCACAAACAGCATGGCACTGGCATTTTTACATGCACTCACACAGGCACCGCATCCAATACAAGTGGCTGCCTCAAACGCTTCATCTGCAGTTTCTTTGGGAATGAGTGTGGCATTGGCATCCACAGCATTGCCCGTATTTACGGACACATAGCCGCCGGAAGCAATGATTCGGTCAAATGCTGAACGATTGACACTTAAATCGCGAATTACCGGAAATGCATTGGACCGCCAGGGTTCCACTACGATGGTATCTCCATCGCTAAAACTGCGCATGTGCAACTGACATGTGGTTACTCCCTGTTTGGGACCATGCGGCCTTCCGTTAATAACCATGCTGCACATACCGCAGATGCCCTCGCGACAATCATGATCGAATGCCACCGGATTCTTACCCTCGGTTATCAGTTGCTCGTTCAGCACATCGAACATTTCCAGAAATGACATATCCGGGCTGGCCTGAACTGTGTAATCCTCAAAATGTCCTTCATCTTTGGCATTCTGTTGCCTCCAGACCTTGAGTTTTAAATTCATATTGCTGTTTGACATACTCGTTTTCCTTTATTTATAGCTACGCTGTGCAATTTTAATATTTTCATAAACCAGGGGCTCTTTGTGCAATTCCCAGGCGTTACCTTCTTTGTATTCCCACGCAGAAACAACCATGTAATTGTCGTCATCCCGCTTAGCTTCCCCTTCCTCGGTCTGGTATTCTTCGCGAAAATGCCCGCCGCAACTTTCATTACGCTCCAATGCATCAATACACATCAATTCTCCCAGCTCAAGAAAATCAGCAACCCTTCCGGCTTTTTCCAATTCCGGATTAAATGAATCCATAGTTCCGGGTACACGTGCATCTTTCCAAAACTCATCCCTAAGCGCCCTGATTTCGGCAATGGCCTGCTTCAGCCCTTCTTCGCTGCGCGACATGCCACATTTATCCCACATAATCAGGCCCAGTCGGCGATGGAAACTCTCAACCGTTTGGGTACCATTGATGGATAATAATTGCTGCAAGCGCTCCCTTACCTTATTCTCGGCCGCCGCAAACTCATCACTATCTGTAGGAATGCTCTTGGTGCGGATTTCATTGCTCAAATAAGAACCAATGGTGTAGGGAATCACAAAATAACCATCAGCCAGACCCTGCATCAGCGCTGATGCCCCCAGGCGGTTGGCACCATGATCAGAGAAGTTGGCCTCACCTAAAGCGTACAAGCCCGGGATATTGGTCATCAGTTCATAATCAACCCATAAACCACCCATGGTGTAATGTACCGCAGGGTAAATGCGCATGGGGACTTCGTATGGATCCTCATCGGTAATCTGTTTGTACATATCAAACAAATTGCCATATTGTTCTTTGGCTACTTCTTTACCCAGCTGCAACAGTGTTGCTTCATCAGGGTTTTCTATGTTCAAACGGCTGGCCTCTGCCCTGCCGTATTTATTGATCATGTTGTAGCGAAAATCGAGGTAAACAGCCATTTTGCTGCTACCTACGCCATAGCCCGCATCACAACGCTCTTTTGCAGCGCGGCTGGCCACGTCGCGGGGAACAAGATTACCGAAAGCCGGGTATCGGCGCTCCAGATAATAGTCGCGATCTTCCTCAGGAATATCGTTTGGATGGCGGTTGTCGTCCTTGCTCTTGGGCACCCAGATACGGCCATCATTTCGCAGCGATTCACTCATCAAAGTAAGCTTGCTCTGATAATGACCGCTTACAGGTATACAGGTGGGATGTATTTGCGTAAAGCAGGGATTGCCAAACAACGCCCCGGCCTTGTGGGCCTTCCATCCGGCAGTCACGTTGCTGCCCATGGCATTGGTGCTCAGGTAAAACACGTTTCCATAACCGCCCGTGCACAGCAACACAGCATGGCCGAAATGCCTTTCGAGCTCTCCGGTAATCAGATTGCGGGCAATAATACCTCTTGCTTTCCCGTCAACCACAACCACATCAAGCATTTCGTGGCGGCTGTACATTTTCACATTGCCCAGACCCACCTGTCTTTCCAGGGCCTGATAAGCCCCCAGCAGCAGCTGCTGACCGGTTTGTCCGGCGGCGTAGAACGTGCGCTGAACCTGGGTTCCACCAAATGAACGATTGCTCAGGGTTCCGCCATATTCACGGGCAAAGGGAACGCCTTGTGCCACGCACTGATCGATGATGGAAGTTGATACCTCTGCCAAACGATGCACATTGGCCTCACGGGCGCGATAGTCGCCACCCTTGATGGTATCATAAAACAAACGGTAAACACTGTCACCGTCATTCTGATAATTTTTGGCTGCGTTGATTCCGCCTTGCGCTGCAATCGAGTGCGCCCTACGCGGAGAATCCTGAAAACAGAACGCCTTCACCTTGTAACCCATTTCGGCAAGGGTGGCGGCAGCACTGGAACCGGCAAGACCCGTTCCTACCACAATAATTTCCAGGTTTCTTTTGTTGGCAGGATTTACCAGCGGCACAGAACTGCGGTACTGCGTCCACTTCTGCGATAATTCACCTGCGGGAATTTTGGAGTCGAGTTTGATATTCTTGCTCATGTCTCTCAAATTATTGAATCCAACCCAAATGCATGGCTACCGGCATGGCCGCAAACAGCAGCGATACAACAACGGAAAAAATCTTTCCGGTAGACTGTATAATGGGAGTATACGATTTATGATTGATACCCAGGGTTTGAAATGCGCTCTGAAACCCATGTAGCAGGTGATACAAAAGCGAAACGCAGCCCAAAACATACACCACAACCGGCAACGGATTGGCAAACACTTCCTTCATTTCCTGAAACAGTGTTTTCTCACCGGAGGTTATAACATCGGTAAAACGGCTTGTTACCCAGAAATCTTTGAGGTGCACCACAAGAAACAGTAGCAGCAGGGTTCCCAGAATACCCATACTGCGGGAATACCAGGTACTGTTGGCGCTGCCGGCGCTTACGCTGTAGCGCTTCTTGCGTGCTTCCGTGTTGAACTTCCATAGATAAAGTCCCTGGAAAATGTGCAACAAAAGGCCTGCAAAAAGTACAAACTCCATGGATCTGATAATCCAGTTGGTGCCCATAAATTCAGCTGCCATGTTAAAAGTCTCTCCTCCGTCATTGAAGAATATGCAGGCATTTACACCGCAATGTACCAGCAAAAACGAAATGAGAAACAACCCTGTCAAACCCATCAGCCATTTACGGCCAATAGTGGATGTGAATAGAAAAGAGAATAATTTCATGCTTGTGTAAGCTCGTTGTTTACGGTTGCAAATTTAACAACTGTCAACGAAGCATCTAAGCCCATTTACCCACAAACTCCAAAATAAGGATAGTTTTTTTTGATAAGGTTTACACAAAGCAGACTTTCGTCAATGCGAACCGGTGACCGATAAATACTTCAGCATGTATTTACCGAGTATATCAAATTCAATATTTACGGCATCCCCGGGTTTTAATCCGTGCAGGTTGGTATGCTCCCACGTAAAGGGAATAATCACCACGCTAAAAGTGTCTGCTTCACTATCCACCACCGTCAAACTTACCCCGTTGAGGCAAATGCTGCCCTTCTGAACCGTGATTCCCGCTGTCGGGTTGTGTCTAAATGTCAGCTTCCATGAACCATTGTGATCTTCCAGGCCTACCAAAACAGCTTGGTCATCTACATGCCCCTGAACAATATGTCCGTCGAATCTGCCATTGGCAGGCATGCATCTTTCCAGATTAACCAAAGTTCCGGGCTGCCATGCAGACAAAGTGGTACGGCTCAGGGTCTCCTCCACCGCAGTAACACGGTATTCAGGGTAATCTACCCGGGTAACAGTCAAACAAACCCCATCATGGCTCACACTCTGATCCACGCGCAATTCAGCCGTAAAAGGGCTCTCCATGTCGAAATGGACATTGCTGCCCTCTTTCTCTGTACGTAATACTTTTCCCAAACCCTCAATAATACCTGTAAACATGACTGCAAAGTTCGCTAAAATATTATTAACTACTGACACATTGGCACATTCAGGTGTTTGGCAAAACGTTTGAGCATACGTGGACAAATGATTGACGAAACGCTGAATTCCGAACCTGAAAATCCCGCAGAAGAGCCACAGACAAGCGAAAAACCTGCCGAAAAAGAAGCTGAAGGAACCGAAACTGCTGAGTCCCTGACACCCGAACAGTTGCTGGCAGTGGAAAAGGACAAGTATCTGCGTCTGTACAGCGAGTTTGACAATTATCGTCGTCGCACTACAAAAGAGCGTTTTGAACTACTGCAGACTGCTGGAAAAGACGTCATTCTTTCTCTGCTTGAGGTAGTAGATGATTTTGAGCGCGCACTGAAAATTCTTGAAAAAGCAGAAGGTGATGTAAAAACCAAACTGGAAGGTTTTGAACTTATTTATAAAAAACTCACTTCACAACTTGAAAGCCGCGGGGTTAAGCCCATGGATTGCAAAGGGAAAGCATTCGATGTGGAATTCCATGAAGCCATCACCCGTTTCCCGGCACCCACAGAGGCAGATAAAGGCATGGTGATTGACGAAGTGGAAAAAGGTTATTTATTGAATGGGCATGTGCTTAGATTTGCCAAAGTGGTTGTAGGAGAATAACAAACATGGCAAAACGCGATTACTATGACATTTTAGGCGTTTCACGCAATGCAAGTGCGGATGAAATTAAAAAAGCATACCGCAAACTTGCCATCAAATACCATCCCGACAAAAATCCGGATGATAAAGACGCTGAGGATAAATTTAAAGAAGCAGCAGAAGCATACGATGCCCTGAGCAATCCTGAGAAAAAACAGCGCTACGATCAGTTTGGACACGCCGGTATGGGCGGGGCCGGCGGTGGCGGCGGTTTCAATATGGATGATATCTTCAGCCAGTTTGGTGACATTTTTGGTGACAATGACTTTTTTGGTTCATTTTTTGGCGGACAAGGCGGCAGACGTGGGGGCCCCAGAAGGCAACCCGGCAGCAATATTCGAATCCGTATTAAACTCACCCTGGCAGAAATGCGCCATGGGGTTGAGAAAAAAGTAAAGTTCCGCCGCATGATTGAGGCGGAAGGTGTACAATACAGCGACTGTAAAAATTGTGGCGGATCCGGCAGCGTTAGAAAAATCACCAATACCTTTCTGGGACAAATGGCCACCACCGCACCCTGTCAGGTATGTCAGGGCATGGGCAGAACCATCACATCCAAACCCCGCGAAGCCAATGAGCAAGGACTGGTAGGGCAGGAATTTGAAACCACCATCAAAATTCCCGGCGGTGTAGCCGAAGGCATGCAGCTGAGTGTAAACGGACAAGGCAATGCCGGTCCGGGTGGCGGTCCTGCAGGAGATTTAATCGTGCTAATTGAACAAATTGAACACGAAGAACTGCAGCGTGATGGCAACAACATTATTTACACCCTGTGGCTTTCCTTCCCGGAAGCAGCACTGGGCGCATCGGTTGAGGTACCGACACTGGATGGAGCTGCTAAAATAAAAATTGAGAGTGGCACACAGCCCGGTAAAGTTTTGCGGCTGAAAGGCAAGGGTTTCCCCGACCTTAATGGTTACGGTACCGGTGACCAGCTAATACATATACAGGTCTTTGTCCCAACCAAACTCAGTTCGGAGGAAAAGGATCAGTTGCTGAAACTGCAAGACAGCAAGAACTTCAAACCCGAAGAAAAGGATAAATCCTTTTTCGACCGGATGAAGGATATGTTTTAAAGTCGATTATTTATCGATGGTGAAACGACCTTCGAATACGGCATTTTCCTCATTGCTGAAATAAGACATTTTCCCTGAGCAATTACAAAGCACAATTTCCTTTTTTCCCGTGGCGGCATCGGTTCCCACATAAATATATCCTGAGGTTAAATAGGCAAACGATGTCAAAGCACTGGCAGAAAACCTTGTGAAATAGCCCCAACCCTCAGCATAGACCTCATTGAAGCCCATGTTTCCGGGATTCTGGGGGTCAATATTTTTGATATCATATCGCAGCTTTCTGGTAAAATCAAGGTATTTAAAGTAAAAAGTAAAGCTGTCATTCAAGTTTTTATTATTAAAGGATATCGCGGTAAGCCCTGTTGGGGTTGTGTACATGTTTACGCTATTAGAGTCATAGTATGTTAGCATGGGCCAGGATGAAATAGTACCTGAATTTGCCTTCAGTACCATTCGCTTGTTGTATACATAAGAACCCGATCTGGAGAATTCAGAATAGCAGGGCATGCTCGTAAAAACTGAGGGGTATACCGGAGGTACATAAACCTTAGAGGGTTCACGTGGTGTTTTTTTGCAGGCAAAAACCACCAATGCCAAGCCCACAATCAACGCGATTGTATAGGCCGAAATATTTTTATTTGATACCATATCCTACTCCAAATTTAATTTCCATAATACTTCCATTGGCAATATGCCTCACCATTGCATTTTCAAGCAGATCCTGATGGTTGGCAAAATATGTTGCTGTATTGGTAAGATACATAGAACTATTCTGCCATAAAGGATAACCCACGCCCATTTGGTAAAAAGCCGAAATACCACTGCTGCCAAAATACCGGCGTTTCCCCACATTGAATTGAAGTGATACTACCTTAACTTTTTTCCAGGCATCATTGGTAAAATTCCGTTCTGATGTGGTGCCATTATCATTCATTTTATAAACCACATTATCATCATTGGCCACCTTCGCATTACCCAAGCTGAGGTCAAAACCCCAATACCCACCATAAGGAGCAACTGCGCCTTTGTGTGTTTTAAAGAATCTGGGAGCAATTGAAAATGCTGTGTAGGAATAATTAAAATTTCCATACGCGTTTCCATAATCGTTACTACTGAAGGATCCGCTATTATTGGGAATTGACAAAGTCAATCCATAATAATCCAAGTTTTGCTGGGTTACCGAATTGTTTACATGGCTCAATCCAAAACGAATGGACAATTTGGATTTGGTAGCCATTTCATAGGCCACCCCCACAGCCGGCTTCATACTTGGACCACCGGCAATGAAGTTGAAAAACATGGGCGTCACAGTCAAATCAACAGATTTTTTATAACCGAGGTAGCCTGGATTATTTTGCGCAAGGGCAACAACAGAAACTGCCAAACTGAAGCTCAGTAACGTTGTCTTTTTAGTCTTTTTAATGAATGCTATCAGTTTCATAAATTATTTGCCATATTTAACGTTGTACAAAGTCTCATAAATCTGGGCATTCAACAAATCTCCCTGTAAACGGCTTGAAAACTTTTTCCGTTTTACATGGATGGCCTTGCCGGTTTGTGTATTGAACACAACACAGTATTCATTAAACTGATAGTCTCTGGAAAACTGCCAAATTAAATACAATGGGAAGGTCGGGTAGAAAACCATACTATATAGCATATACTCCGGAGAAAATTTACGTTTACCTTGTTTGTAATCGTAGCTTACCCAGCCCACATGAGTAGCATTCTTACGCTGCATGGGTTCTTTCACAAACTCTCCGTTAAAGAGCACCATATCCTGTGTATCATTGTTCAAACGCTCAATAATCCAGTCGCTCAATGCCATGTAATCATTGATGGCTTCGAGTGAAACGCGCTGATCCATATTGGTTCGCAATACGTCAATATTCAGATTTGCCTTATCACCCAGTTCATCCCACTTGTTAACTAAAAATTCCTTGTAATCCTCCTCCTGGTATAAGTCCCGTTTATTTTCACTGCCATAGGATAATTCTATCTGTGGCGGAAACATAACCATTTGAGTCACTACCTGCTCGGGCTTACTTTTCTTTGCAATGGGATCCTGCTTTTCGCCCTCTGTTTTAGAAAGTTCCGAATACTGCATCTCTTTCAGAAACTTCTGCAGGTATTCTCTATCCTTTATATCCGTAAATATCTGCATGTAATAGGTTCCCATTGAGGCACCCGTACTTGCATTTCTTTTAACCCTGTTTCTCGGGTTCTTTATACCGGAGTTATTATCTGTCTCATCAGATTTTTCGGTGGTATCCTGATTGTTCTCCAATTGCGGCTTTGCCAGGGCAAGATCTGAAATTCTAATCAATGCATTGGATTGAACAATCCTAAAAAAATCCCTGGAAACCTTGTCCAAAAAAGGATCATCTTTATATTCCTTTTTGATAAAATATATCTGCCTGCTGCCAAATGCACTGAGTTCTTTCAAATCCATTTTGCTAAACAGCGCAATCAACGGCCTCCACTCTCCCCTTGACCTGGAAACATTACATCCATATTTATCCATGGAATGCTTTAAGCTGCTGTGATGCGCCAGACCATAAATACTCATGGCTTTCACCTTGGCTATAAACAAAGACGATCCGTACAGCTTTTGCATCACTTCCGCCAGATAATATGCATTGCCATAATCCGCATAACGCAGATACAGCAAAAGCAGTTCATGCCTGGCCATCTTTGAAATATAATTAAAAGATTCTTTCCCGGCCAGGTATAGGGGTTTCCCTTTTTGGTTTCCGTCAGCGGCAATCATATCGCGCATACGATTAATCCTTCTATCCAGACTGGGATGGGTTTTATTGGTTTCATCGCCCTGTTCTTGCAGATGTTTTTCATCTCCATCTGCCCCTTTCTTCACGGCTTCCTTTATTTGAGTATGCAACGACAGGGGGAATTTATAATATTCTGTTTCAAATGAATCAATGGGTAGGGTAATCTCCAAAAATGGATACTCGGCATATTTTAACATGTCAAATACATACACCCCCTCATCCAGGTTGTACCCCGCCCTTTGCATCATTTTAAAACCATTAAGATCTGCTTCATTTTCATTTTCCTGAGAGAAATTATATATATCTGAGAGCTTATCTTCCAGTCTTTGGCCGGAAGATGCGTTTTTCATCGTATTAATTTTTTTATACTCTTTCAGGGAATGCTTTAGAATGTAATGCTGAATTTCATGAGACAATATAAAAGCAAGCTGGGCCTCATTTTCCAGACGACTCAGCAGGCCAACCGAAACCAACACTGCCCCGTTGCTGGTGCAATAGGCGTTAGGGATTGGAGACTTCAAAACATAAAACCTGAGTTTCTTTAACAATTCCTCTTCACCATTCGATTCCAAAATTCTTTTTGCTACATTTTGTATGAACAATGACATCGAATCACCAAAGAGTATCTGGCCTGAAGAGAGCATTTCATCTACGGCAAAGCTGCTGGTAATGGCATACTCAAATTCTTGTTTTTTGTCCTGCCGGGATACGCGTGAATCTTTGATTTCACGCTTTGCCGCTTCTGCCTTTTCACTCGATTTTACCAGAAAATCGGAGGGGATTTCTCCGGCACACCTGGCAGGTTTATAATCATAAAATGAATTTTTCTGAAGAGATTGGGCACGCAATTCCAAAGAAAGAGTAATGGTCAGAAGGCATAAAAATACCCTAAATATTTTCAATAGCATGTTATTGCAAAGATAAATCCCCTAAACAAACATCCATAAAAAAAGTCGCAGTTTTCGTGCGACTTTTCTTGTAGGAAAACTACCTGTACTTATTTAGCTGAAAGTCTTGATTTTAGCTCTGAATTCAGCGCCTCAAGAAAATCTTCTGTGTGCATATACTGGCCTTCTGTTACTTTATCACCATAGATGCAAACCGCCAGGTCTTTGGTCATTTTACCGCTTTCAACGGTATCAATGCAAACCTGTTCCAGCGTATTGCAAAAATCAATCAGTGCCTGATTGCCATCGAGCTTGCCACGGTGCTCCAAACCACGAGTCCAGGCAAAGATGCTGGCAATGGGATTGGTGCTGGTTTTCTTACCCTGCTGATGCATTCTGTAATGGCGTGTAACGGTTCCATGGGCCGCTTCTGCTTCTACGGTTTTTCCATCGGGTGTAACCAGCACGCTGGTCATTAGTCCCAGTGAACCAAAACCCTGAGCTACGGTATCACTCTGCACATCACCATCATAATTTTTACATGCCCACACAAAATTACCATTCCATTTCAGGGCACTGGCCACCATGTCATCAATCAGGCGATGCTCGTAGGTAATGCCTTTGGCTTCCATGGCAGTCTTGAATTCAGACTGGTAAATATTCTCAAAAATATCCTTGAAACGTCCATCGTATTTTTTTAAGATAGTGTTTTTTGTGCTAAGATACAAAGGCCAGCCCTTGGCGATGGCCATGTTAAAGCAACTGCGGGCAAAACCGGCAATACTCTCATCGGTATTGTACATGGTCAATGCCACACCATCGCCTTTGAAATTGTATACCTCAAACTCCTGAACGGTTCCATCTTCACCCTCAAATTTCACGGTCAGTTTGCCTTTGCCTTTGGTAACGAAATCAGTAGCGCGGTACTGATCTCCAAAAGCATGACGACCTATGCAAATGGGAGCGGTCCAGTTGGGAACCAAACGGGGCACATTACTGCAAACAATCGGCTCGCGAAACACGGTACCGTCCAGAATATTGCGAATCGTTCCATTTGGGCTCTTCCACATTTGTTTCAGGTTAAATTCCTTTACACGGGCCTCATCTGGCGTGATAGTAGCGCATTTAATACCTACATTATACTGTTTAATGGCTTCCGCCGCTTCCACAGTAACTTTATCATCAGTGGCATCCCGGTGTTCCATTCCCAGATCATAATATTTAATATCGATATCAAGATACGGAAGGATAAGTTTGTCCTTGATAAAATGCCAGATAATACGGGTCATTTCATCGCCATCAAGCTCTACTACGGGGTTTGCAACTTTTATCTTATTCATAATTTGCCGCAAATATACGGCTAAATCGGCTTCCAAATAGGCGCAGATTATCCATTAATTAAGGAAATTGCAGGAAAATCTGTCAGGTTTTTTTTGAATGTCACGCTCAAACTCCGTCTTATTTTAAGGGTAATTTTAACGGTAGAGGAATATTCCCGATTCACAATACGAGACTGCGTTCGCTCGGCCATTCGGTAAATTTCCTGCTCGTTTTCGAAAGCGGCTTCCAGCGTAACTTCATCTTCTACAAAATGTTGCAATTTCCCGGCTGCCTGAATGGCTGTTCTGGCAGTTTCACCGTAGGCATTAATCAAACCGGGAATTCCGAGTTGTGTTCCACCAAAATAGCGCACAACCACCACCATCACATTGGTAAGTCCGGCCGCGATAATGGCCCGCAATATGGGCTTACCCGCGGTATTGGAAGGTTCTCCGTCGTCGGTGCTGCGCTGATACGACTGATCGGGATGCATTACCACTGCATAACAATGGTGTGTGGCGTCGGGATATTGTTGTTTGATTTCATTCAAACATTTTTTGTAATCCGACTCATTGTAAACGGGAAATACATAACCCAAAAATCGGCTTCCCCGCTCGCGCAGGTTCGATTCTCCCCTGCCTGAAGGTTCAAAATATTCATCCGAAAAAAGCATGGATATTCATGAGTAAAACAGCCAGGGCCGCCAACATCAGCCCCACATAACCCGACCTGCTGATTTTTTCTTTGAAAAACAGAATGGAAATGAGCGTACTCACCCACACCACGCCGATATTGTTCACTGCAAAAAACCAGGCCGTTTGGCCTTTGTATGCTCCAATCGCGCCAAACATGGCTATTAGCGATGCATAGTTCGTGCAGCCCAGCACAACACCACCCAGTATTTCTTTCCACCGCGGCAACTGGCCTTTTTGAATCAGCATGAGGAATACCCCAATAACCCCGGCGCTGCCGAATACCACGGTACTTATCGTATAATCATCTACAACAGTGCCAAATTGATGTTTTACGAGGTTCAATCCCGTGTCTACCATCCCCGATCCTATGAAAACCAGCAGCAATACCCAAAGACCGCGACTACCGTTACCATCTTTATTTTCCGGACGCATGAGGTATACACTGAAAACGGACAGTAGCATGCCCAACAGAATAAACAACCCGGGCTTTTCATGTAGCAAAAGCATGCTCACTGCTGCAGGAATCACTACACTCATTTTGGCTGCCACTGAAGTAGCGCCTGCCCCTGCAAGCCCTGTTCCCAGGCCCATCAGGTAAAATGCCGATATAAACAGTAATCCCATTCCCGCTACAAACGGGAACCAGTGATGCATCCAGACAACTTCAGCTACAATATTTTTTTCGCCCAACAGAAAATTGCCCAACACAAAACAAGTTACATAATTAACCACGATGGATGGGAAAACCCGAATTTCAAATCGGGCAAAAATCTTAAAAATCACCATCAAAGCCGCACTGCTCAGGATGCTGAATATTAGCCACATGTTACAATCTCCTTTCCGTAATATTCAATGGTGTCGTCATTGGTTTCCTCAGATTTTATCAGTGGCATGGAGATTTTGGGACCCTCTACTCCTGTTTGCATACGTAACTTTTTGCTGCGTATTACACGTATTTCATCCACAAAACCGCCGGCTAAAAACCGATGTAATGTTTCAGCCCCGCCCTCTACCATCAACGATAGTAATTGTCTATTATACAATATCTCCAAAACATCAGCCACAGCGAAGTCCTGCCTCATTTTTATCCATTCAAAATTTCCTTCGTTTTTTCCCAAACGGGTATTCATAATCAACGTTTGAAAATCGCCGGGCAATTGCGGTGCACGCAAATTAGGATCCAGCACAACACGCAGCGGATTTTTACCGGGAGCAAGTCTAGTATCCAGCAGGGGTTTATCCATGATAGCCGTGGTTGCGCCAATCAAAATGGCGTCTTCTTCAGCTCGCCACCGATGCAGCATCACCCGCGCCTCTTCTCCGCTAATCTGCACACGCTCACGGTTTGCCGGCGCCATAAATCCATCATTGCTACAGGCCCACTTCAGCACAATATAAGGCCGTTTCAAATTTTGATAGGTAAAAAACCGCTTGTTCAAAGCATCACATTGATCTTTTAATATCCCGGTTTCAACCGAAATTCCGGCTTCCCTTAACATAGCAATTCCACGACCATTAACCTTGGGATTAGGATCCGTGCTGCCAATGACCACTTTACCTATATTTTTATCAATCAGCAACCGGGAACAGGGCGGGGTCTTTCCAACATGAGAACATGGCTCCAGATTTACATACAGCGTGCAATCATGCAAAGGAACACCTGACGGCAATAATGCAAGGGCGTTTGGCTCAGCGTGTGGACCGCCGAAAACCTGATGCCATCCTTCCGCCACAATCTGATGATGATACACCACCACCGCTCCCACCATGGGATTGGGCGAAACGCTGCCCTGTCCCTGTTGGGCAAGCTCAATGCATCGGCGCATGTATACCTCATGGTCACTCACAGTGTGCGAAGTTATTGCGTATTTTTGCCTGTGTGAAACGGGTTATCAACAAGGTAAAAAATCAAGCCCTCACCCGTCTGTTTCTGGAATTCTATGGAAAACTCGCCTCAGGAGGTGCGCTGCTGGTAATCTGCGCCATGGCTTCCCTGCTGCTCGCCAATTCCGGCATTGCAAAAAACTGGCTGGATTTCTGGAATACGCAGTTAAACCCGCACCTGCCGGGCTTGCACGCCCACAGTATTACGCACTGGATAAACGATGGGCTAATGACTATTTTCTTTCTGCTTGTTGGGCTGGAAATTGAGCGTGAGCTGCTCACCGGCGAACTCAGCGATAGGCGAACAGCCATGTTGCCTGTTATGGCTGCGGTGGGTGGCATGCTGGTGCCTGCCCTGTTATTTTGGACAGTCAACATCAATCACCCTGAATTCTGGCACGGTGCAGGTATTCCCACAGCTACCGACATAGCATTTGCCATGGCCATTATGTCGGCGCTGGGCAATCGGGTTCCGGCATCACTAAAAATATTTCTCACGGCACTGGCCATCATTGATGATCTTGGGGCAATACTGGTCATTGCCATCTTCTATGGACAAGGCGTGCACTGGGTTTGGCTGATGGCATCTTTGGGAATCTTTGGAATGTTAATGGGTTGCAAACGAGGCGGAATTAAAACACTATGGCTCTATTTGCCTGTGGGTGTTGTGCTTTGGTATTGTATGATGCAAAGCGGAATTCATGCAACCATATCCGGGGTATTGCTGGCATTTGCCATACCATTTGGCAAAACAGAAAATGAAGCGTCTCCTTCATCATACCTCATGAATAAATTGCACGAACCGGTGGCATGGCTCATATTGCCGCTGTTTGCGTTGGCCAATACCGCCATACCTTTACATGCAGGATTGATGGAATCTCTCACCGGAACTTTACCTTGGGGCATCGCCGCTGGCTTGGTTTTGGGCAAACCCATAGGAATTTTCATGGCTTCGGCTTTGTCGGTAAAAATGAATATTGCCCGAATGCCGTCAGGTAGCTCTTTAAACCACATCTGGGGTGCAGGCCTGCTGGGCGGTATTGGTTTCACCATGGCCATGTTTGTGAGTAATCTAGCTTTTGACAACGCTGCCAACATAGAACTGAGCAAACTGGCAGTGCTGATTTGCAGCATTATCGCGGCTTTGACCGGATATATTTTCCTGAGGATGATACCCAGGCAATAATTTTTTTTAAGAAACATTTGACAAATACCCTGCAAATAGTATTTTTGCAGTCCCATTCGCAAGAGTGGAGAGCAAAAGTTCTAACGAATCGGTAGTTCAGCTGGTTTCCCGATAGCTATCGGGAGCCGCCCTGTCAAGGGAACACAACCTAAAGACAGTAAAAAACAAAAATGTGAAAAAGTTCTTACCCATCGGTAGTTCAGCTGGTTTCCCGATAGCTATCGGGAGCCGCCCTGTCAAGGGAACGCAACCTAAAGACAGTAAAAAAACAAAAATGTGAAAATATTCTAACGGATCGGTAGTTCAGCTGGTTAGAATGCCGCCCTGTCACGGCGGAGGTCGCGGGTTCGAGTCCCGTCCGGTCCGCAAAAATAAAGCCCCGAATTAGGGGCTTTTTTTATATACTGCATCAAGGGACGAGAAGTTTATCCCGGCCTAGTGTTTGTGCGACAACGGAGCTTACAAACACTTAGTCGGGGAGTCCCGTCCGGTCCGCAAAAGTAAAGCCCCGAATTAGGGGCTTTTTTTATTTACTGCATCAAGGGATCCCGGCCTAGTGTCTGTGCGACAACGGACCTATTACAGGCCTTGCCCCTTAATTCCCCTATTTTTCGTATATTTGTATTCCCATGCTGGCACCCTTTATCATTGTTCTGCTGATTATGCTTTCAGACCGCAGCAAAGCCAGCTGACACTACCATTGGCATATTTTGCCTATTTTCGTACCCCATTCATGAAAAAAATCATCGCAGGTATTTTCGCCTTTTCCCTGGCGAGCGTTGCTCTCGCACAGCACAACGATTTGATGTGTTACCACAATGATCCGGGCCGCCACGAGCGAAACCGCAACATTGACGTAACCCACATGAAACTTTCCGTTTCATTCAATCCTGCCGAAGCCACTGTCTTCGGAGTAGTTACCCACCATTTTCGCTGCCTGCAGGATAATGTGGATACCATCTTCCTCGATGCACCCGGCATTACCGCCGACAGCGTTTGGCTAAATGGCAAATCCATCAGCTTCCGTTACAACACCGCCGGACTGATTTGCAACACCAACCTAAATCAGGCCTATAATGTCCAGCACAGCCTCAAAATCAAATATACCGCCAAACCCAAAAAAGGCATCTATTTCATCGGCTGGAACGTGCCTGAAATAGACGACCCTATTCACCAAACCCGCCGACAGATATGGACCCAGGGACAAGGCATTGACAACCGCCACTGGATTCCCATGATTGATGACCGCGGCGATAAATTCGTTACCGAAGTGCAGGTAACATTCGACAAAGTATACAATGTACTTTCCAACGGACAGTTGCTTTCCAACAAAGAAAATAAAGACAAAAAAACACGGACCTGGCACTATAAAATCAACAATCGTCACGCAGGTTACCTGCTGATGCTGGCCATCGACAAATACGCCATCAAAAAAACCGCCACCAAACGCGGAACCCCCATACAGTTCTGGTATTACCCCGAGCATCCGGAACGGCTTGAACCTTCTAGCTTGTACAGCGAACGCATCATTGAATTTCTGGAAGACGAAACCGGCGTTAAATATCCATGGGGCAGCTACAGCCAGGTGATGATTCAGGATTTTCTTTATGGCGCCATGGAAAATACCGGAGCTACTACCTTCGGTGATTTCTTTTGGGTTGATAACCGTGCATTCCTCGACAGAAACTATGTGACAGTAAACGCCCACGAAGCCACTCACCAGTGGTTCGGAGACCTTATCACCGCTCGCAACGACGCCGATCACTGGCTGCAGGAAAGTTTTGCTACCTATTACCCCGGTTTGTTCGTGGGTTCTGTTTATGGACCCGATGAGACTGCCTGGTATTTCCGCGGCAACATGAACGGCGCCATTGCCGCCGGCGAAAAAAACAGTCTGCCCGTGCGCAACAGCGAGGCCGGCAGCGCACGCCATTATCCCAAAGGCGCATCAGTACTGCACATGTTGCAGCATGTGATGGGACGCGACAATTTCCGCCGCGGAATTAAACTGTATCTCGACCGACACGCATTTGACGGTGTAATGACCGTAGACCTGGAAAAAGCCATGCTGGACGCTACCGGCATGAACATGGACTGGTTCTTTGACCAGTGGATTTACCGCGGTGGCGAGCCACACTACAAGGTATCAAGGCAATCCTTAACCGCAGGTACCGAATTTACCGTGGAACAAATCCATAAAATGGAACCCACCGTGGGCACCTTCCGCATGCCCGTGGATTTTGCCGTATACTACACAGACGGAAGTGTTTCACGCCTCACTGTCAACATTGATAAGCTCTTTCAAAAAGTAACGGTACCTAACCCAGGCAACAAAGACATAGCATTTACCCTGTTTGACGAAGGCAGTCATATTCTCAAAAAACTCACCTTTGAAAAATCCGCCGAAGAATGCCTCAAACAATTTTTGGGTGCACGCGACATGCTGGACCGCTATGATGCCTTAATAGCACTTTCCAAAATTCCTTTCGAAAAGAAAAAGGACGCCCTGGCAGCTGCATTTGCCAAAGAAACCCATAAATCCATTCGCGCAGAAATCACAAAACAGTGGTTGCAAAACAATGAAGACCTAAACTTTGCCAACCAAGCCATTAAAGCAAGGCAGACTGAAGTACGCAGAGCAGTCATTGAAGGGTTGACTGTTAATGACAATACATTGGCCATTTTTGAAACGGCCCTGAAAGACAGCAGCTACTTTATCATAGAATCAGCACTGATGAAATTGTGGGAGGCCATGCCGGATGAAAGCAAAAGAACCCGCTATCTGCAGGCCATTACCGGGGTTGACGGCTACACCCATAACCTAAAAATCCGTTATCTGGAACTTAGCACTGAGGTATTCCCCGATATGAAAGGCAACGCCATCATGATGCTCACCGATTACTGCAGCGACAAATACGAATTCAGAACACGTATTCTGGCCATGCAGGCCTTGCAGAGACTCAATGTTTGCAATGAAGCTGTGGTTAAAAACCTGTATACCTGCATCCTGAACTTTAATTCAAGACTGGCAGGGCCTGCCAAAGACGTGCTCCAATATTTCAAACAGCAAACGGCCTGTCAGAAAATATTGAAGAGCACACTGGAAACAGGCGGTTATTCTGCAGAACAAAAAAGAAGCATAAAGCAGACTGTTGGTTTGTAAAAATGGCATGAGCTTTGTATCTTTACAGATATGAAGTTCCTGAAACCCATTTTATTCTCGTTGCTCTTTAGTGCAGTTTTTGCTGCGAGTGCGGGCGATATCCGAATGGGAATCACACCCAATCCGGCTAATCAGCAAGCCATCATTAGCATTGAGGGGACACAGGCAACGGGCATGCAGCATCCTGAAATTTTCACATTATTGGGTGAAAAAGTAGGAGGAGCACAATGGCGACGTGAAGGGAACAACTTTATCTTCAATACAGCTTCCATTCCCGATGGCATGTATCTGGTTAAATTCAGCACCGGCGAACAGTCCATCGTAAAGCGGTTGAAAATTCAACATATGTAATCTTCACAGGTAAGATTCAACAACATTTTTTCATTAAATTATGCTCAATTCTTTTTAAGTTTGAGAGATATTGCATTATTTAGCGTTTTATTTAGTACAAAAAGCATGATGAGGTTCGAAAAGACCAAGGTACAAACTCCTTCAAATCTGACAAATCACCCCACTTTTAGTTGGATTCTGTCTATGGGCATAGCAATCAGTCTTACGCTTTCGGCATGCGGAGGCGCGAGCTATAAGGAAGCCATGAAGCTATACGGGCAAGGCTATTATGGCCAGGCAGCCGAAATGTTTGAAGCTGTTTCCAAAAAGGCCAAAGATAAAACTCAGAAAAAAGATGCCGTTTTCTTTGCTGCAGAAGCGTATCGCCTGAACAACAACTACGAAAAGGCAAACCGACTGTATGAAAAGGTTTTAAAAACCGATCCCAAAAACACACGGGCACTGCTAATGCGTGCCAACATGTTGAAGAAGATGGAAAAATACCGCGAAGCTTCACAGGCCTACACCGCATACCTGCAGGAAGTTCCAGGTGACAGCATCGCAGAAAACAAAAAAGCCGGTGCCGAACTGGCACTGCGTTGGACTCCGGACAGCTCTCGTTTTGTGGTTGAAAATTTCAAACCTGCAAACACCAAGGAAAATGACTGGGCTCCTATGATTGCCAGCAAAAAAGACAACCTGCTTTTCTTCTCTTCCGATCGTGAAGGAGGCAAAAGCAAACGTATTTATGCAGGTACCATGAATTTCTGGAGTGATGTATGGTATGTAGAAAAAACAGGAAAAAAGAATAAAGAAAAATGGGGTACTCCGGTGTTTGTTGAAAAGGCCAGCACCAAATACAACGAAGGTGGTATCACTTTCGATTCGCGCTACAGCGCAATGTATATGACCCAGTGCGGCGGATTTGACGGTAAAGCTGAAAAATGCGCCATTTATCAGATGAAAAAAGTAGGTCAGGACTGGGAAATTGGCGACCCGCTCGATTTCTGCAAAGCAGATACCGCGCACAGTTATGGACACCCCGCCCTCTCACCTGATGGAACCAAAATGTATTTCTCCAGCGACCGTAACGGTGGCTTTGGTGGTTTTGATATCTGGGTGGTTAGCTACAGCAAGCGCTCCAAGTCTTGGGGTGAACCTGTTAATCTTGGCCCCATGATCAACACTTCCGGTAATGAATATTTCCCTTACCTCAATGACCATAACAATCAGCTGTACTGGTCTTCAGACGGTTTGCCCGGCCTGGGAGGTCTTGACCTCTTTACTGCCATCCCAACCGATGAGGTTTCTGTTTGGAAAGAAGTAGAAAACCTGCGCGAACCTCTCAATAGCGGTGGTGATGATTTTGGTATTACTTTCCTCAATAACAATTCTGAAGAGGGTTATTTTACCAGTAACCGCGGTGACCGCAAAAACAACGACGACATCTACCACTTCAACATCAAGCCACTGGTGATCACCATTCGTGGGGTTGTGACAGATTGTAATACCAAAAAAGTGCTTCCCAATGCTACCGTATACATCACCAACGACAAAGATTCCTCTAAGTTTGTGCTGAAAGCAGATGCCATGGGTGGTTATTTCCAAACACTGAAGGCCAATTATAATTACACGCTGCAAGCCAAATACCCGGAAGAATATTACTTCGATGGTGCCCCTGTTGGGCGTACCACCAAAGGCATTAAATTTTCAACAGAACTCATTCAGGATTTCTGTTTGAAAAATCCCCTGGACGAAATCATTACGCTTCCTATTTTCTACGACCTGGATTCTGCCCGTATTCGTCCGGATGCCATGCGTGTATTGGATACTTTTGCAAGAAACGTACTGGCCAAATACCCAAAACTTAATGTAGAGCTCGGTTCTCACACCGACTGTCGTGCCAGTAAAGAATATAACGAAAGACTGGCCGGACGTCGTGCAGACAGCGCTGTTTCCTACCTGGTTCGCATGCACAAGGTTGACCCAAAACGCATCACAGCAAAAGGGTATGGTGAAACCAAACTCACCAACGATTGTAAATGCGAAGGATCAGAGGTAAGCGGCATGACGCCTTACTACGACTTTGTGGATTCAACCGGAGTACGCAAAAAGACACGTAAAGCGGTTATTACCAAAGACGACAGAGGAAATGTGATTAAAATGGAATACCAGGACTACATCCCTCAGGAAATAAAAGTTCAGGCGGGTAAATATTACGTTCCCTGCGACGAATTCCAGCACCAGCAAAACCGTCGTACTACTGTACTTTTCTCGCGCGAAGGTCTGTCTTCACGTGTGAAAGTGGATACCAAAATCGATGGCAACAACACCAATGGTCCAGGAACTGAAAAAGCCAAACCGGCAACTCCTGCCAAACCTGCCATAGACGAAAGTAATGCGGTGAAAGTACGCATATTCAAACAAGGCAACAGCAATATGGTATCAGCCATGGTGCAGGATATGGAAAGTGTACAGTTTGCATTTGATATGGTGGGTAAATTCACGGCAGTACCTGCAGAGGTTGCTGCACAGTGGATGAAATCCAAAATCATTAATAAGGGAATGTTCCTGGAAGGTGAAAAAATCAAAGCAGGGGATGTAAAACTTCCCAGCAACAAGTTTGAGGTTCCCAAAATCACCATAGGAACCTATACCGTAGAGAAAGTCCAGTTTACCATTACTGATAAAGTAGAACAGCCCACCCTGGGTAAGAGCTTCTTCAAGCCGTTCAAGGCAGAATCTTACAAAACAGATACTGAACTGGTACTGTTGCCTAAGAAGGCGCCCAAAAAACCCAAGGAAACGCCAACCAAATAATTAAAAAAGGCCGCTTAAAGCGGCCTTTTTTAATGAAATATACTTTTACAAAATAGCCCTGCGAATCTTAAGCAGTTTTTCCAGCAAAGGTTCCAGGTTGTCCAGCGCAAGCATGTTGGCACCATCACTTTTGGCTACCGCCGGGTTGGGATGCGTTTCTATAAATAATCCATCTGCACCAACTGCAATAGCCGCCTTGGCAATGGTTTCAATTAACTGGGGTTTACCGCCGGTAACCCCGCTCTCCTGATTGGGTTGCTGCAAACTGTGTGTAACATCCATCACCACAGGAACGCCCATGGCTGCCATTTCAGGAATATTGCGAAAGTCTACTACCAGATCAGTGTAGCCAAAGGTATTGCCTCGGTCTGTAAAAATCACTTGGCTGTTGCCACTGTCTACACACTTGTTTAGTGCGTGTTTCATGGCACCTGCAGCCGCAAATTGCCCTTTCTTAATGTTGATGTATTTTCCGGTTTTAGCTGCCGCCACCAGTAATTCTGTTTGCCGAAACAGAAATGCAGGTATTTGAAGTACATCCACATAAGCGGCGGCAATTTCAGCCTCATGCGACTCGTGAATGTCTGTAACGGTAGGGATGCCATAAGTACGACCTACCTCAGCCAGTATTTCCAGGGCAGGAATATCACCAATACCCGTGAATGAATCTAATCGGGAGCGATTGGCTTTGCGGTATGACCCCTTAAAAACAAGCGGAATCTGGTAGGTATCAGACAAAGAAACCAGCTTTTCGGCAATCTGAAAAGCCATCTCACGGCCCTCTATGGCGCAAGGACCCGCCATTAGAAAAAAGTTACCTGAATCAGTGTGTTTTAAACCGGGTATACTGGGTATTGGCATGGTACAAAGTTACGCCCTTAGTCCCAAACCCCATCAGTTGCTATAAAAGCTGTAACTGCTGCGGTTACCGTTGCGATCCATTCCTTCAATACGGATGCGTCCCGAGGTGGTTTCCATAACACTGATGAGCTCTTCTGCCTCTGAATAGCTACGTCCGTTGAATTGCAATATGATAAAACCATCCCTCAGGCCCATGCGAGAAACGTATCCGCCCTGCACGATGTTTACCAGCCGAACACCCGAAGAAACCTTGTACCTGGCCAGATCACCGGCGCTCAACGGCTGAAAATCTGCTCCCAGCACCTTACTGTTTACCGCTCCTTTAAGGGCAAGCGCCCTGTTATCCTCTTTGCTTATGAGTTTAAAGGAAACGGTTTTTTCCTCCCCATTTTTCCATAACACCAAACGAGCTTCATCGCCGGGTCTAAGGTACGAGAGGTATTCGTCGTACAATGCCTTGGAAGTAGTGGCATACCCGTTCACCGACAGGATGATATCCCCTTTCCGTATACCGGCATTCCACGCGGGACCATCCTCCAGTATTTCGCGCACTTCTACGGCCTCCTGAGTAAGTTTGGCCGCGGCAGTTTTTGCTGCAGTCAGATCAACAATATCCATTCCGGGCAATGCACGCTTCACCACGCCAAATTCCACCAAATCCTTCACAATTTTCTTCACAATATTCACAGGAATGGCAAAACCATAGCCCGTATAACTGCCCGTATTACTTTGTATGGCTGTATTGATTCCCACCAGCTGACCGGCAGTATTTACAAGCGCTCCACCGGAATTGCCGGGATTGATTGCGGCATCGGTCTGAATGAAACTCTCAATGGGAAACTGGTTTTGTACGATGTTAATATTGCGACCTTTCGCGCTTACGATACCTGCAGTAACGGTGCTGGTAAGATTAAAAGGATTACCCACTGCCAGCACCCAGTCTCCCACCTGCACATCGTCGCTGTTCGACATTACTATGGCCGGAAGATTGTCTGCCTCTATTTTCAACAAAGCAAGATCGGCGCCGGGCTCTGTGCCCACTACCCTGGCAGTATATTCCTGCTTTTGTTTATTCAACACAACGGTAATCTTGTTCGCATTAGCAATCACATGGTTGTTGGTTACAATATAACCATCCTTGCCCACAATGACTCCACTGCCGGTGGAAGTAGCTTCCCCGCGGCTGCCAAACGGATCAAAATCCCAAAACCAGCCAAAGGGGCTTTGCATTTGCACCGTGCTTTGCGTCTTGATAAACACCACAGAGGGTGTACTAATGGAAGAAGCTTTCACAAAACCATTGGGCATTTCTGCCAAATTGACATTACGGTAGGCCCTGGTCTGGGATTGAATTTGAGAATATTCCTGTGGGGCGGTCTTACTTACGTAAAGCCAGGCACCCACAAAGCCGCACAATAAGGGCATTACTACCGAGAAAGCAATCGTTATGTAAATACGTTTTTTCATTCCGTTTTCCTATAAATAATCAATATTCACTGAGCAAAAAATGTGCCTATTGATGCTTGTTTGACTACATTTGCATATCATGCGTATTTGGATAACGGTATTAGTGTTGCTTATTCCGGCTTTTTTCACACAATGCAACCGCGAATGCAGAAATCTGGCCAGCACTGAATCCGGAAGCATCGTAAAGGCCTATGATTTTGGGGATTGCTTTCTTTATACCAGTTTAGACAGCCAGGTGGTTATTGATGATGCCGGTAAATGGACCGCTTTTAAGCAAAAATACCTCAAGTTCTGCGACACCCTGAAACTGGAAAACATTGATTTTACACAGCACATGCTCGTGGGTTACAAACTCAAGACCTATGGATGTAACGTGGCGTTTCACCGCAAACTCACGATTGACGACAGCACAAAAACCTACACCTACGCTATAGAGCAACAGCTATGCAGGGGCTGCAACACTGAACTTACCAGTCCCAACTGGGTTATCATGCCCAAATTACCTGCCGGCTATACGATTGTATTTACAAACAAAATCCGGTAAAGATCCCACAATAAAGTGCCAATGAACACAGGCACTAATGGCCACCCGCGGCTAGGGTAGAACATACGCCCTGTTTTTTACACACTTTGCACTGTGTTCCATTCTTTATTTACGCCCAAACAAAAAATGTGTAACTTTGCCCTACCAATGGCTTTAGAAATCAAAGTACCGGCCCCCGGCGAATCGGTTAGCGAAGTAACCATTGCCAACTGGCTGAAAAAAGAAGGTGAATGGGTGGAAATGGATCAACCCCTTGCAGAATTTGAGAGCGACAAAGCAACCTTCGAGGTAAACGCCGAAAAAGCCGGCGTGATCGAAAAACTGATCGGCAATGTAGGTGATACCATCCCCGTAGGCAGCGTTATCGCTGTTATCAATACCGAAGCTGCCAGACCCGCCGAAGCCAAGGCCGCAGCACCCAAGCCGGCCGCAGAGCAGCCCAAAGCCCCTATCGCTGAAGAAAAGCCCAAGGCAGAAGCCAAACCCGCTGTCACCCACACTCCTGCAGCTTCAAATGTCCTTATATCGCCGATTGCTGCCCAGTTGCTGGCAGAATATGGCATTGCCCCCGAAAACGTAGCAGGAAGCGGCAGCAATGGCAAAATCACCAAACTGGATGCCCTGGAAGCCATCGTAAAACTAGGGGTGAACAAAACAGGCAACCGCCCCGCCACGGGACGCAGCGAGCGACGCGAAAAGATGAGCAATCTGCGCAAAACCGTCAGCAAACGATTGGTAGCTGCTAAAAATGAAACTGCCATGCTCACCACTTTCAACGAGGTGAACATGAAGCCCATCATGGATTTGAGGGCAAAGTATAAAAAGACTTTCGAAGAAAAATTCGGAATCGGATTGGGATTCATGAGTTTCTTTACCCGTGCCGTAACCATTGCCCTCCAGGATTGGCCCGCAGTGAACGCCAGCATTGAAGGTGAAGAAATTATTTATCATGATTACTGCGACATCAGCATTGCCGTCAGCGCCCCCAAGGGACTGGTCGTTCCGGTCATTCGCAGTGCACAGAATCTGAGTCTTGCAGAAATAGAAACCGAAGTAAAACGCCTTGCCACCAAAGCCCGCGACAATAAGCTCAGTATCGATGAAATGACCGGTGGAACCTTCACCATCACCAACGGTGGGGTTTTTGGCAGTATGTTGAGCACCCCCATTATTAACCCGCCCCAAAGCGGAATTCTGGGCATGCACAATATTGTAGAACGACCTATAGTTGAGAATGGTCAAATCGTTATCAGACCCATGATGTATGTGGCACTTAGCTACGACCACCGCATCATCGATGGCCGCGAAAGCGTGAGTTTCCTTGTTCGCGTAAAAACCCTGCTGGAAAACCCTGAAATGCTGCTGGACGGTAAACGCCCCGAAGAAAACGTGCTGGGCCTGTAACACAAGAAGGATGCACAGCCACGGGCATCACCACCACGAGCACAATCACTCACATGCCGCCTACCAAGGCAGCATGAATACCAAAGCATTTATCCTGGCCATTGTGCTAAACATGGCATTCGTGGTCATTGAGTTTCTTTATGGCTATTGGTCTCATTCACTCGCACTGATGGCCGATGCAGGCCACAACCTCGGCGATGTAGCAGGTCTGGCAATTTCATTGCTCGCCTTCAAAATGGCTGCTAAATCACCCAATTCACAATACACCTTTGGATATAGCAAAGGCACCATCCTGGCATCGCTGGCCAACGCCATTCTGCTATTGGTGGCTGTAGGATCTATCGGCTACGAAGCGTGCACACGCCTTTTCAGTCCTGAAAACCCGCACTGGCAGAGTATCAGCATGGTTGCAGGTATCGGAATTGTTATCAATACGGCTACTGCATTGCTTTTCATGAGGCGGACAGAACTCAATAACCGTGCGGCCTTTCTTCACATGGCCGCCGATGCCGGTGTGTCGGCCGCTGTGGTAATGGGTGGATTTCTCATCAGCTGGACAGGAATCAGTCAGATAGACCCTATCATTTCCCTTATGATATGCGTTGTAATTGTGGTGGGCTCATGGGGCCTGCTCAAAAGCAGTATGCGTCTCTCTCTGGATGGCGTGCCTCAGAATATCAATCCGGAGAAAATTCGTGAAGCCGCACTAAAAATTAACGGGGTAAAAGACATACACCACCTGCACATCTGGGCCATGAGCACAACAAGAAATGCCCTTACCGCGCATCTACTCATCAAAGAAGGATTAAGCTATGATGAAGTGCATCATTTAAAAAAAGAACTGAAACACGCCTGGCTGCACCTTAACATACAGCATGCAACGGTAGAAACCGAAACAGAACATCACGATGACTGCGAAGATTGCCATACAGCCGGCTCATTTGACTAATCCATGAAAAAAGCATTATTCCTTCTAGTCCTATTGCCTCTTTGGCTTTCAGGTCAATACAATCTTATACCCTTGCCCCAAAAAATAACGCCGGGCGAAGGTAATTTTATTTGGAAACCCAAACTCAGCTACCATTGTACTGAACAGTTTGTGCAAAAACCTTGTCAGCTATGGCTCTGGGGCCTTACCAAAAATGATAAAAACGGCAAACCGAGCAAAGCTGATATTGTTGTTACAGCATTGCCTAAAACCAAAAATTATCACCCGGAATATTATCGGCTTGCTGTAAATCCCAAACAAATTCAGATTAAAGCCTACACCGATACCGGGGTTTCCAGGGCCATCACCACCCTGATGCAGCTAATGCCGGCAGATTATGTTATTAACAGACCGGTTGGGTTTCCCATCCCATGCGTCAACATTGAAGATCAGCCGAAATTTGAATATCGTGGCCTTCATTTGGATGAATGTCGCCATTTTTTCGGCTTGGATTTCATCCTGAAATACATTGATGCCATGGCCATGCACAAATACAACGTATTTCACTGGCACCTTACCGAAGACCAAGGCTGGCGGATTGAAATTAAAAAGTACCCTAAGCTTACTGAAGTTGGGGCATGGAGGGATGGCAGCCAAATAGGCAGGTACGCCGAGCAACGATTTGATTCCAGCTCCTATGGCGGCTATTACACACAGGAGCAAATAAAGTTTGTGGTGGGTTATGCAAGACTAAGGTACATAACCGTAATTCCTGAAATTGAGATGCCCGGACATTCCCTGGCTGCCTTAGCGGCATATCCGCAGTATAGCTGTACAGGAGGCCCTTTTAAGGTGGCCAAAGGCTGGGGTGTATTCGATGATGTGTACTGCGCGGGTAACGACAGCACCCTGTCATTTTTAAAAGACGTTTTATCGGAAGTATTGACCCTGTTCCCGTCAAAATACATCCATATTGGTGGAGATGAATGTCCAAAATCGCGCTGGAAATCCTGCGAAAAATGCCAGAAACGCATCAAAGAAAATGGGCTAAAAGACGAGCACGAGCTGCAGAGCTGGTTTATACAGCACATGGAAAAATGGCTGAATCAACAGGGCCGACAAATCATTGGCTGGGATGAAATACTGGAAGGCGGACTGGCCCCAAATGCCACCGTGATGAGCTGGAGGGGCGCAGAGGGCGGTAAAATAGCCGCCGGCATGGGTCATAAAGCCATTATGACGCCCGGCAAACCCTGCTATTTTGACCATTATCAAAGCAAAGACAGTACAGAGCCCATTGCCATTGGCGGCTATAACCCTCTGGAAAATGTGTATGCCTACTCCCCCATTCCTGAAGGAATTGACAGCAACTATGCGCATTTTATCATCGGTGCACAGGGCAATGTATGGACTGAGTATATGGAAAACCCGCGACATGTAGAATACATGGTATGGCCCAGGGCTGCAGCTTTGTCTGAAGTATTGTGGTCAGGACCCGGTGGCAATTACAGCAACTTTTTACAACGCTTGCCGGCAGATATGGAACGGCTGAAAGTCATTAGGGTGAAGCATGCCACTCATTTCACCAAAAAACCCTGACGATTGATTAGGTGCCACGCCGTCGCAACCTCGATTTTTCCGATATTCTCCGGCAAAAGAACGGTGTAGGTATTGCGGGGCGGTAAATCCACCACATTGCCATCTATTTCTATCAGCTTGCCATCTTTCAATAGCATTAACCCCATTACACCGGTTTTGCCTGTTTTGATGGTCAGGTAGTTTCCTTTCCTTTTCAAGGACATTGTGGGCTTAGTCAGGTTTTTTGCGTCCATTTCAGGGTAAAACATGGAATATTTGCCCCTGAAGGCCCGACTTAACGGAAACCACGCTGCTTTTTTATTTCCCATATAATCAATGGTGCTCCAGGTGATGCCCGGCCAGATGTCATTGGCTTGCCAATAAAGACTTCCGCCACAGTTGCTGTTGTTGCTGTGCGCCCTGTATGCCCGAACCAGCGCACGTGCCTGCAGGTATTGCGACAGCAAAATCATAGATAGCGTATCAGTGGGAAGCATGCCAAATTCCGTAACCATATAGCCATTCAGTAATTTCAATCCTTTGAATGACAACATTCTTTTTGCAGCAGCATCCTTACCAAAATGCTTTCGCACACACTCCAGCGAAGGCCAGGAGGGCAAGCCGTATTCGCTGGCAAACCGCGGTACCTGGGTATCAAAATCCTGCAAAGGCCGCTCACCATGCCACACAAACCACAGATGGTTATCGCCATTATTCATTTCAGTTGCAGGGGCCCAGTTGCTAACCGGACTGGATGGGAGGTAATTGGAGTTCACTTCCTCAAAAATCCTTGCTAAATCATCATTAAACATGGTGTTATATTGATTTTGCATGAATGAAACATCCGCCGAATCCCAGCCATAGGTTTTATCCCAACCCCAGTGTTTTAAAGCCACATCAATTTCATTATTGCCGCAATACAAGGCCATGCAGGGATGCTGACGTGTTTGTTTCCAAACAGAAACCGCTTCGGTCAGGGCTCTGTTTTTCCAGAAGCTGTTATAGGGATACACTGTGCCGCTGTACATCAGGTCTTGCCAAACCAGTATGCCGTATTGATCGCACTGCTCATAAAAGGATTTTGGCATCAGGCCACCACCACCCCATACCCTGAGCATGTTATAGCCCGCATCTGCCATTTGTCTGACAAGACTGTTTGGGCCTTCCCACAACCTTTTGCGCTCATCTTCTGTGCCCCATCCTGTTTGTGGCAGCACATTGGCCCCTTTCATAAACACCGGTTTACCATTTACCACAAAACGAAAAGACTCACCTTTGGCATCCGAATTACGCTGCAATTGCACATTCCGAATACCGAAGCGCAAATTTTGTGCGTATGCATCTTTGCCATGCCGGGCCTGAATATTCAATGTGTATTGAAAGGACTGACCTGTTCCATTGGGCTGCCAAAGCTGTGGATTCTGAATGGTGAAGGAAGTGATATATTCATTTTGTCCGGGGGATAACGTTAGGAACGTATCTACCATCGCAAGTTTACCCAAACCGGCTTTTAGGTTAACAGTGACCGTTGAATCGCCGCGAATAACCCAGTGTACATTTACCATGGCACTATTGCCGGTGATGAGCTTTACGGTGGTATAAACATCCAGCACCAGCATATTGTCGAAAGGGATGAATTCGGGCTCGGAACCCAGCCCATTTAATACGCGGCGCGGTGCCACATCCCAACCAAACTGCACCGGGGGCTTACGCAGCACCACAGAACCCTTGGGGTTGGCTGTATCATTATCGGCGGGCCACTTATCACTTCCTGACAGCGGAAAATACAATTTAGCAGCATCACGCAGCGATGGCAACTGTGCCACAAAAAGCGCCGACTCGCCGGCAAGAGAGCCCGATGGTATGATATTCAAAATGGGAATCTGTGTGGATTGCCCCACCCCAATTTGTTGTCCGTTGATGAGATAAGCAGCAGCCGGTTCGGGCCTGGCCATTCGGAATGCCACATTTTTATAGCCCAGAGCTTCTGCCATTTCAGGCATCTCAGCCCGGTAGCGCCAATAGTAGTTTTCCACCTGATTTGAGGCGATGGGCCTGCCGGAAGAATCCACAAAGCGGTATCCTGCATCGATCAATTCATTAATAGAGGCGGTATAGGGAACATCCAGCCACTCTCCGCTATAGGCGAGGGTATTTCCCGGACCCGGCTGAAAGGTTTGTAACAGCCATTTTTGGGGCTTAATGCTCACCGGGTACTGGGCCTTAAGATGAGTGACTGAAGCCACCAATAGTGCGACTAACAAGGTTATACAGCGCATGCTTCTTTCAGTTTTTGGAGTTCGTTTGTATCCGGCAGCAGGTCATGTATACGGGCCGATGAATGGATTTCGGTGAATCCGGCTTGCAGGTACGCATGGATATTATGAGAACGTATCCCTCCGCCGGGCATGATGCAGATGCGGCCAGAAGCTTGTTCTTTCAGAGCAATCAGCTCATTAAGGGGCAATCCGCAGAGTAACCTGTTGAATCCGCATTCTATCAGGGTTTCAAGTGCCCGGGATTTATCGGTAACGATATCAAATGCGCGGTGAAACACGGTTTGGAGCCCGGAAGCGGCTTCAAGCAGTCTGCGGCATGCGGGCACATCAATTTCTCCGGTGGGGGTGAGCAAACCAAAGACCACGGCACCGGCCCGGTTATTGGCAGCAACCTGTTGAATCTCTACTTCCATTAGGTTAATTTCTTCATCTGTCATGCAGAAGCTGCCCCCGCGGGGTCTCACCATGACGGCCAGTTGTGGATGCATAGACGCGGGTATGTTGTGAAACCAGCTTTCGGGCGGGGAGATACCGTCCAGGTTGGGGCTGTCGCAAAGTTCTACGCGATGTGCACCGGCCTGCAGGGCTACCATGGCGGCATCGGCAGTAAAGGCACATATTTCCAGCAGGGCGGGCATGGTGTATCCAACAAAGATAGCGTGAATAAAGTCGGTTTTACTTGAAAATATCCTCAATATTCATTATCTTTGCAGCCCTTTTGATGGATTTCGATTTATCAAAAACGCATGCGTAGCTCAATTGGATAGAGCATCTGACTACGGATCAGAAGGTTTGGGGTTCGAATCCCTACGCGTGCACTAAAGCAATCCACGAAACCCGCCGTTTTTAACGGCGGGTTTTTTGTTTGCAATAAGCGCTGAGCTTGCTCATGCGAAAATTAGCAAACAAAAAACAGGCGTCACGAAGTGCGCCGGTTTCGGGGATTGTAGACTTCGGCAAAGTAGGGTTCAGCAACGAAGGAGCTAATCCCCACATCTGAGCTTGGTCAAGGGAGGATGCGCTCAATAAAAAACCTCATTCGCAGAATGAGGCAAGTGGTTGTAGACTTCGGCAAAGCTCCCCATAGCATGGGGTTTAAACCCCATGCTATGGGGAGCGAAGGGAGCAATTAAAATACATTAAGGTTGAAAGACGGATTGTTTATAAAGCCCGAAGTCGGGAGACTTCGGGGAGCTGTACTATGAGCGGTGCTTATTCACAGGAATTGAGCGCCCTGATTAGGCGTCCATCGTTTTGGATTTTTCGTTCGCCGGCAATATTGCGTAATGCATCCATTTTGTCAGGGTCACATTCACTGCGTTTGACCAACCGTGCCAGAATCCAGGCCGCATAATCATCGGAAAACATATACAGCACACGTATTCTTTTGAGCTTGGCTATTTCCAAGTCATCTACCTTATTGCCCGTTAATAAATCATACAAATTATCGCGGCTTATGCGAACTTTATTGTATTTATGTTGGATCATCTTGCAGAGCACATCACCGTTTTTACTGAATGCTACTGCCTTGGCGGCCTGCCGTGTAACCATCCATTCATCTGCTTGTTCATAGCCCCATTCCTTCAGTCTATCCCACATTTCATCCTCTATTTTTTCCGCCACAAATTCTTCCCAATTGATTTTTTCTTCCTTTAATATGGCAGATTCCTCAATGGATTTCAGGGTAGAATTATGCTCGGTGATCACTTGTTTTTCGGCGGCACTGAGGTAATGCAAGTCATCAGCGGCTCCCTTCATTCCGGCAGCCGATTCGCTGAATGCCTTAGATTCTGCAGCGGCCGCTTTAGCTTCTGAACGCACGGCAGCCCCTTCTTTCACGCAGGTTCTGAGCGCACCGCTCAAAAACACGAACAACATAATTCCGGCATGGGCTTTTAACATGCTTCAAAAAAACAGCATTTTTTATAAAAAGCAAGTGGTTGGAGGGAAAACTGGGAAGTTATGAGTACCGAAGTTGGGTTATATGGGGCCCGAAGTCCAATGGCTATTGAAAACCGGATTCGGATGACTTTAGTGAGCGGAGCTTGGTGGTGGTGATTCTGTAGATTATTACATATTTTTGAATTTAAATACTAAAAACTTAAAATGGGGGAGTTCGATTTTTATACTAAAAAAATGAATGAGCATTGTAAAAGCTTCTTTTTAAATAATTTTGAAATGCTTGACTTAAAATATACAAAGATTTATTCAAAATTATTCCCCTTGAAATATCAAAGTTCTAATTTCAAAAATAGTAATCTTTTCGAATATATTTCAGATTCACTAAAAAATGGTATTAACTCAAACTATTCTGTATATAGAGATAATGACTTTATTGATTATAGACTTAATTATCTTCATAATAAATATTGGGCTGAATTAGGTAAAAAATTAGACTATATAGATTCTCATTATGTTTGGTACTATTTCACCCCAAGATCTATACCCATCAACTTACGAGAACTTGTAGTAGATAATTTTAATCTACTCGAAAGTTTTTACATAAATTCTGTAGAGTCGCACATAAAACGCTTTCACATAAGAGGACATGTTAAAAAACTTTGGATAGCACTTGATTTAGTATATAAGAATGGATTTAATAAATATCTGGCTCAATTTAATAGATTTGGACCTAAACACCCAAATGAAATAAAATCAAAATTATTAAATTTTACTGAAAATGGACTTTTTGGGCTTTTAAGGAACGCAGATTTGTATTCTATTCTAACTGGAGACAATGGAGAAGAGAATAAAATTCAATTATTAAAGTTTGCATTCAAGGACAGCCCTACAAATGAGCCTATACTCATAAATAGCCTAATTAATGAGTTGAATTTAACACCAACTCAATATCTAATAAATAAAGATTTGATGGACATTTATATTGAAGAAATAAATGAACCTTTAAATAAATTGAGAACAAGTCTTGGCCTACCGAGAATTGGTGAAGGCTGGATAAGCGAAACTAAATTATACTATCAATTAAAAGATATATTTTCAAACCATGTTGTTCTTCAACATGGGAAAACCAGCTGGTTAGGCCGACAACATTTCGATATTTATTTCCCTTTGTTAAATATTGCTATAGAATATCAAGGGGAACAACACTTTGAGTCTGTTGAATATTTTGGAGGCAATGATGCATTCCAAAAAAACATATTGCGAGATAAAAGAAAAAGAGAACTTGCCCAAAAGCATGGATGTCAATTATTATATGTTGAAAAGGGATATGATATAAATGACGTATACAATAACATTATAAATCTAAGCAATTTTAATTTTAAACATTAAGCTGGCAATTAGCTTCCCGAAGTCTCCCGACTTCGGGCCCCTTTTAAGCACTATTTATATCCCTAACCAATAGCATCCAAATAACCATCAACAAGCACCACCGCCAACAGCCCTTTGCCTTGGGCATAATTGCTTGCCGATGAATAAACATAGTACTCTGCCATAGCGACAATTCCGGCATGCACAGGGTTCTGGTGTATATGGTTTAATTTAACCCATAAGAAACGCGATGAATAAATTTCTTCAGGATGATTTCCGTATTTCCAGAATTGATAGTTTGTATTTCTGATATGTGTTTCAGTTGCTTTGCTAAACAACTCCATCATCCATTCTCTTCTACTTTCCGGCTCGTTTTGTATGGCCTGCAATATTTGGGTTGCTGTAAACTTTTTAAAATCCCTTATAAGTTCTGATATTTTGCCTTTTGACGATTGAACAATTAAATGAATATAGTTACTCATAATAACATACCCATACAGTATCATGCCTTTTTCTTTGATACAATAAGCCAGTGAATCTATAATAATATTTCTGTTTGACTTTCTTGTAAACACATCAATCCAGTTAACTACGGTACATGTTATAAAATGGGGGCGGTCCTGGTTTCTGATGATATATCCTGTGTGCATTTTAATGATTTATAAAGAGGTAGCGTGTAGGTAAAAGGTGCCCAATTCGGGCAGCGGGGGTAAAACTACGTTTTTTCAAGCAGTGCCTTCTTTATATCATTCAAGTATCCATCTCTGCGCGCCACAAAAACAGCCCGTTGATTATTTTTGGCAAATTCTGTAAAACTTGAATAAGCTAACGCTTGATTCATTACTGTTTGAAAAGTCCATTTCTTATTGGCACTAATCATATGAGAGGTTACTTCTTCAAAACACATATTTTTTTTTGCCCAATTATAGGCAGCTCTATATTTAGTATAAAATTCCTGTTTTGAATTACAAACTAGTGCTTTTTCAAGGCATTGCGCTTTACTATTAATAGTTGCTATCCTCTTGGGGATAAGCAAATTTAACCAGTTTCTATTTTTTGCAACCGTGTAAAGCGTTCTATGCAAGCGCTTTAACATACGCTGCGTTTTAATTCCCCCATCCGCAATTGTGGATTGAATTTCGTCAAATGTTATTTTGCGTAAAATTCTGGCGCCACCTAAACCTCCGCCTGAATTTATATTTAATAATTTTACAGATTCTAATGAACTAAATATTGTGATTAATTTTTGCTCAATTATCTTAGCATGCAAAGCAGGCATTAAATTACTTATTTGATAAAATTGTGGTATGTTTTTAGTTCTTGCATAGTGTTTCAATACAGTGCTTTTTTTATTAGATGTCAAATCCAAATGTTGTTGTACTCTTCTCTTAAAATCAGAAGTTAAACCAATGTATATTGAATTGTCACTAAATTTTGCAATGTATAATAATCTTAATAAGATATTTCCCTTAACCTCAAAATGAGCTGATATTTCATTTAAAAAACCACCTTTTTTTGCTTGATTATAAGCACCTGGGAAATCTTTAATAAACTGGCTCATTGTATTGCATTTCAAAGCAGCATTTAAACAATTAGATTTGCTTTCCTTAAACTTGAATTGGGAATTTTTGGGCATGTGTGATGTACAATCTTTATACCACCCGTTGTGCAGTGCGGATGCATGTTGATTCCTATATTTTTTTTTAAATTCCTCTTTTGTTTTGCATAGTAAGGCTGCTTCAATGCAACTTTCCTTGGTGTGCTTAACTAATTTTCCCTTAAAGTGCTTGGTGATTTCGTTATAATAATTATCTCGCTTTGCTACTTTTACGGCTTGAGCAGCGCCTTTCCAAAAATCTGTATGTGAATTATACTTTTTGGCCTCTAAAGTAATTCTATCTCTAGTCCACTTAATTGACATATTTCACTATTCAAATTCCAAAACACTCCAATGGCACTTACATATTAATTTATTTTCTTTGATGATAAATTCAGATAAATCAAAATTTTCAACTATTTTTATATCTTGTTTGAATTTAAAATGCAACTGTTTAAAATGATAATCCTCTAATATAGCATTAAAATAATTAACCCCCATTAAGTCAAGCTGTGTTAATAATTTATCTATTGGATCACATACTGGACTTCCTTCAATTATTTTTACTTCATTCATTTTAAAGTAATTTCTATATTTTTAGTTAAGACTTCTTTATAGTTTTCTATATATACCTGCCAAGCACCTCCTTTACCATATTTTGAATTAGCAGTGGTTATTGAAACTGCAACTTTAATGCTTTTCTTGATATGGTATTCGCCAACAATAGGTCTATGGCCAAGGCTAGAATGTGGTCTAACTTGCAGGCTTTCCCAAAATTTGGCCTTAATATAATTTGATTCAATTAACACATTTTCAAAGGTATAAAACTCCGACTGACCAGGCAACCCTCCATATACTTTGGTACCTACTGGTAATTCTATAATCTCCCATTTATCAATGCCCATATAATCTCCTTTCCCTTGCCAGCTAGATGCTTTAATTTTAAGTAATTCATCAGAAGAACCAACTGCCTTAATCCCAGTTGATTTAATAAATTGTGACAAATACTCATCTGCCCCACCCCACCCAAGAAACCTACCCATCCGTTGGTTGAAAGCCGCAAATGGCTTTCCGAAGGTCTTTTTGCTGATGGCGGCGAAAAAGGAAGAGCCGCTTTTTACAAAGTTATTGAATCGGGCATTAACACGCAAGAGCCCCGCATATTTACTTAATGCTATTGCCCCGCTGCGTGCTAAAGACGCCACACTTCCCGCAGCCAGTGCTGTATTGAACGTATTCCAGCCACCACGAAATGTTTTCCATGCATTGTAGCCGGACTTATGTCGGTTGCGTTCCTCTTCCGACATTTCCATCCAGGCATCATTGATGTTATCATCCACTTCAGATACTACTATATCTGAGCAAACGAGCGCCAAATTAGCTACTGCCAGACTGGCGCCCCCGGTAAAAGGAACTGCTGCCACACTCACCACAAGTGCTACACCTTGTATTAATCTGCGCGTAAATCTTGCATCACGCTCTTCTTCCAGCGCCTTCTGCCGCTGCCGTTCTAAAAAATACACCAGTATTACAGGCAACGTAGTTACTTCACCCGGAAGGAAAACATCCATGTTTTTATAATCACCACATGGAACTACATTGATAAGTTCTAATGGCCACAACGTATCATCATATACCTCTGCATCAGTTTCATTGTATTTCAAAACTGTGCCTGTTTGATAAATGTAACTCTGTTGGGCAGCCCCCCGAAGTCTCCAAGCACCTGATAAATACATATATAAACGGCCATCTTTGAGCATTTTGCCATTCAGGCCATTTCCATCACCAACCAACTCTTCCATTTCCTCATAATGGAATTCCTTGTCAGATAATCCTAAGTAATATTCTTTTATACCTGCGGGATAGGTGAAAGAATGCCATCCGTTATCATCCTGATAATTATCATTTCTGAGAGTTAACCGATCTGTCCGCGCCGCCTCCACTTGGGTAAATAACTCGATAAAAGCATATAGCACCCGCTGCCGTTGACTGGATGACAACACATCCTCATCCGCCCAAACTTCACGCAACCATTTATATCCGTTTTTTCGAAAACCCTGCAAATACAGCACTTCCAGCTCTTTGGCACTCGTATCTCGGGTTTCAAGCAAATCCAACATTACATTCTGCGCCCTTACCCACCAGTAATTCTCATCCTCACAGATTTTATCAAAAATGGCAATTCGCTCCTTGGTATTTAATTGCCGCAATACACAACGGTTGTATTTTTTTTGATCTGCAAAAAATCCCGCAAATGCAGCCCCATCCGCATTACTTTTAATTAACCCTCTTAATACATCTATGGCGCCTGCATCAATACTCGATTTTTTTAATAAATCCTGTAAATCCAGCACATATTTTTTATAGTTGAAATATCCACCCTGCTTTTCTCTCCTATTTATGCGTTTGTAAATACTATCGGTAATTATTTCTTTATCTCCTATACAATCTAGGAGGTTATTAAGCTTTTCATCACTAAGACTCAGATAGGTGAAAACAGTAATAAAATCATTAAATGTGGCCTTGTCATATAGTTTACTCTCAATAAAACTTTCCAGAGAATATTCCTGATCCAAATACCACAACTTTTTATCACCCCCCGGAGCAGACCATGCTCCACCAACATTCTTGAACTTGCCGGAGACCTCCAGTCCTGCCAGCCATTCTTTAACCGAACTACCATTATAATCAGTAGTTGAAGTGCCTGTAACCACTGGTATTGACAATACTCTAAGTGGCTTACCCGGCTTGCCAACTATTGCACCTGCAAGCGAACTTTTAAATCGCCCTGCTACCGTAATAAAGCTACCACCCTCCTTAGCCATAAATGCAGCAACCCCACTCTCTACATAGCGCGTGCTGTCTATTTTATGTGCACTGTGGGTGTAGAACAAACCCTTTCCGTTATTTCTTTTTAGATATCCTGTAAAAAATGCATCTTGGACAAAATTTGCCACATAGCCTGCATCCCCTAGCTGGAAAGTAATCAGACTGCCAAAAGGCATGTGACAGGTGGATGGAACATATCCTTGATATGCGTTTGAACCAATTTTATCAAACGTAGAAAAAACCGCGCTCTTAATGCTCCCCGGGACTTTTACATAATTGCCCGAAGGATCAATGAATGTGAATGTGGTATCTGGGTTCAGCCAAGGTTTCAACTCCTCCACATTCATGGCCACATACCGCCCCTCCTCCTCCTTCTGCCTCACCCCCCTCAGAAAATCCCCCACCTCCTCCTTGTCATGGATGCGTTTCCACTGCTGGAAATGGGTGAGCGCGTGGGGCTTGCGGTAATCCATCAGGTTGAGGGTTTTGCCCACCTGCTCTGCTGATTCCTCAAACGGGTGCTCCAATACTAAAAGCCCGTGCCCCAGTTCGTGCGCTAGGGTGTGCGCTTCGGGCGGACTATTGCCGCAGAAAATGAAACCATACCGGTTGTTCAGCGCCATATAACCCTCGGTCTGGTCTGCGGCAGGACCCAGCAAAAACATTACGGCGGTGTCACTACGCGGACTGCGGTATTTGCCCTCATACTCCCTGATAAACCTTTGTAAATCGCTGCCATAAGAGGTTTTCAATGCCATGCGGTTCACCGAAATTTTATCCACCTGCGGATTGTATCCGCTGACAGCCATATTCGGCATTACCTCCACCCCTGTTTTAACCCCAAATTTGGCGGTAATCGCATTCAGGGCCGTTTCCAACTGCCCCTTGCTAATATTGCCACCACTGCCGCCAACGGGCAGCAGTCTTACATGCACTTTTCGCTCATCCGTGGCAATGAGATTCAATTTGCCCAGTATTCTGCGGCTGCCACCACTCACACTATCCGGTGGGAGAATGCTTCCCACCGCCCATACTGCATCGGCCCAAAGGTGAAGTCGGCCGGGCACTTCAAGCTTCCACACCGTGTCGTTTAGGCGCTCAGATTTAATTCTCACCCCATCACTACGCAAAAACCGAATGCTGTCAGGGTGGAGCTTCAGCTTGCCTTTTCGCAGCGTGGCCCTCACCGTTTCTTTTTCGCCGGTAGCCAGCAATTTCCAACCCGCCATATAACCGCCGGGAGGGCCGTCCAGCCGGTCATAGCTGCTACCGCCTGTCTGGTTGCGTATGTTGTATGCATCCCAGGCCCTGCGGTTTGGGTCATCGTTGTCAAACAACACCATAGTGCCGTCAGGCAGCACAGAACCCGGCATTCCGGATCCGTTGCTTTCATTGCCCACCACGGGTTTTTCAGGCGGACCCTCCGGTCCCGTCACCTTGCCCCCGGCACTCACATACCAGCGCTTGCCATCAGGGCCTTCTATAACAGTGTTTTGTCCACCCCGGGCAAACTCATCGCCTTTTGTGGTGCGGATGCGGATTCGTCCATCGGGCAATACTTCCACGTCACTCACGGGGACTGCTATGCGTTTATATTCACTTCGGTTCCAGTTGCTGCCAAACAAATCCCGCCAACGGTCAGCCAGCTTTTCAAAGGTGAGATTGCTGAGTACCAGGGGCTTCCGAAGTATTTTAACCATCCCTACCACCATGCGCCTGTCGGTATTAATACTCACATGCTCCCACGTGCAAGGAATAGGCACCTTACCGGTAAAGGGCAGCCACACCGTACCACTGCCACTGAATTCGCCATTTTCACCTGTAGCAGACAGCACCTTGATGGTAAAATCAGCTGCCGTGAAGGTTTCTCCGGGCTCCAACGAAGGCAGGGGCTGAAGGTTGCTCATGTCAAATACCGGGGCCGGCTTGCCGCATTGCTTACTTACCTCGTCCCACGCACCCTGTGAAGCATCGGTTGTTATGGTTATTGTGGCAGTGGGAGGGCTCTCACCCCCAATACAGATGCGATTGACATACACTTCATACTCCGTATATGGGAGCAATCCTCCCACCGTGGCAACCGTATCGGTTACCATAAAAGTTTGCCATTCTCCTATGCCCTTTGTTCTGTACCACAGACCGTACGCTGCATTACCACTGCCCGGGATGGGAGTCCACGAAACCCTGATGGTGCGTCCCTCCTCGGCGCGGGCCCTAATCCCCAATGGCGCAGCACAGGTTTCACCAAAAACAAAGCTGAACACCTGGCTGTAGCCCTCATTTTCAAATCCCTCACTGCCATCCACATCGATTGCCTGAACCTGCCATGAATAGCTTCTACCGGGCACCAATGGCGGATCTGCGGGACCGTATATGTAGGAGGTCTGGTCGGTGAATGTTTCAAACCACGGAACTGCCGTGGCCAGCATGGCCTCATTGGGATTGCGGCTGCCCGGAATCAGCTCTATCATTTTAAACCGATACCGTATGCTACCCGCCGCGAAAGGAGATGCATAATGCCTGGATGTCCACTGAAATGGCAAAAACTGCGGGAGGGCAGAACCTGCGCGGCTTTCGTGGAACGGGAAGTTGAGCAAAGGCGGTTTATGCTTAAATAGCCCGGCCATCACCACCCCGGTATTGCTCACCTGCAGATTGCGTGCTACACTGTAGGCCGATATAGAAATTGTCCAAAGCCCTTCGGGTAGCAATTGTCCGCCCCGGATAAACGCATTTCGGTCCAGCCCCTGAAAATCCAGGTTTTGCGGTTGCAGCAGTTCCGCCATATCAGGACCGTTGATACTGATAGGGACGCCTGCATTCAGGGTAAACGATTTGAGGGGCCTGTAGCCGGAACGTGTCTGCAAACCCACGCCGGGGCCCTGAAGCTGCAGTTTCAGGTACACATCCACTACAGGTGTAGCCAGGTCTTTATTAAGCAGGGTTACAGAAAGACGGTTGGGCTCTGATTGCAGCTCTGTGAGGCGCGGGGTATAAGGTGGCAATAGCTGTACCGTAGTCTGAATGGGATAATTCTGGCCAAAAAGACCAACGGCGCTAATTACCCACAGCCCCCAGATTACGATATGCTTTATTGCAGACATTAACCGACAAATTAAATCGGTATATATCACATAATCTTGAGTATAAAGTACTAATTTTTCAGACCACCTTACCTACCCAATCAATCATCGATGAGCTTATGTATGGGAATATTAATCCGGTTGGGATCGGGCTGCTGCTGCCTTGGATCTATTGACATGGCAGGTGGCGGCAGTATGACTTTCTTGTGTTTTTTATTGTTTTTATGGCTGAATACAGCCACACCATCATACCAGGTAGCAATCCAGATGCTGCTGTCGGGTGCAACCACAATCTTATTTATGCCATCAAATTTTTCTTTAATCGGAACCATATAGGTTTCCCAGTCCACCTCATTATTTACGATTAAATGGGGCATAAACTGGCTGCCTGCCATTATTCTACCATCAGGGAGTACGGCCATTTCATGGGCAGTGAATTGCCACGAGCCGTTGAAATTATAAAATGCTGACTGCGGAATGTTAGTCGATTTAATCCATCCTGTGTCGGTTTTAAGGTGTACGTTAAGTCCGGAAAAGGAGGTTGCCCACAGACGCCCTTTACCGTCGACAGCCGTGCGGTAAAAAGCCAAATCCGTAAGTTTGGATTTGAATTTCAGGCGTGGGCTTCCATCATCAGGTATGCTATACCGGAAAGTTCCGTCACCGGCATGTATATCCACCCATTTTTTCTCGTGAAGAGAAATACCCATAACGCCATTATCAACACCCCGAATGGTGCTGAACACACCATTCTTAAAGTGCATGAGGCCCTGATTTCCGCCCAATAGCAAGGCATTGCCGGGCAAACCGCACATTTCCATTGCCTGAATAGATGATTGTGGTATGCGCAGATATTCCCAATGGTTGGATTTCAGATGATACAACACCAGAATGCCGGGAATGCCTCCAATAGCCAGGGTTTGATCGTTGATAAACACCAAATCGTTAAACCAGCCATACACCAGCGAATCGGGCACCACCGGCTTAATGTGATGCCATCCATGATTATCGTAACAATTCAAACCATAATTGGCCGTGGATACCCAGGCCCTGCCTTGCGAATCAAACTCAATATCAGTGATAAAATTATTTTGTACGCTACGGTTAGAAGTATCGTAAAAGGTCCAGGCGTATTCATGCAGCGGCTGAGCGTGAGAAGATACGGCACCCAAAAAAACGAACAGAAAAATCCATTTACGCATGCCCATTTATACCTTGATTGTCGCAAAGGTAAATGCCAAGTCATTCTCCCATCGCATGGGGTTTAAACCCCATGCGATGGGAGAATAAAAAAAGACCGCGTGTAGCGGCCTTTCTATATTGAATTAAATTCAAATTATTTCTTGGGCTCAATCAGTTTGAAGAACTGATCCAACTGAGGCAGAATCACGATGCGGGTGCGACGGTTACGAGCACGACCATCTTCTGTGTCATTGGCAGTCACGGGCTTGTGTTCAGCACGGCCTGCAGCAATCAGACGCGATGGATCCAAACCGTATTTGGTTTGCAACAAACGAACCACAGCGGTGGCGCGCAGCACGCTCAGATCCCAGTTGTCTTCCAAAATT
>CANMCY010000013.1 GCA_947496375.1 Flavobacteriales bacterium | reverse complement strand
GGGTATCAAACCTGGAAGATTTTGAAAACGCTGAATTGCCCAATGATCTGAAGCAGATTTCCAACTGGACCATAGCCAGCGTTCCTCAAAAGCAACCCGATCTGTTTCCCGAAACCCTGGATTCCAATAAGCTGCGATGGTTAGGCAGGCATGCCAGTCTGTCCTACTACAGCATAGATCAGCTATTCTATCGCGAGGAAGATATGCCGGATAACATCCGTACTCGGGTGGATGAGATTTTAAGCGATCCCTACATGCGGCAAATCGATCAGCGGGAAGTGTTTCCCCAGCGACAGTTTCCTCAGGGTACCCCCACGCTGCTAACCACCCTGGATATGGTATACCGGCCTTCGCAGCGTGGATTGTATAACTTTAATTCGAACCCCGCTCAAATCAATTCAACAGGTCGTTTACTGCAGCCGGAAAAAAGCTGGGCAGGGATTATGCGACGCGTGGATCAAAATGATTTCGAAGCCGCAAATATTGATTACATCGAAATCTGGATGATGGATCCGCTGATTAAAAATCCGGGATTGAAAGGGGATTTTTATCTTCATTTGGGCAGCATAAGCGAAGATATTTTGCCGGACAGGAGGAAATCTTTCGAAAATGGGCGTCCATCTTCATCAGATTTCACCAATACCGACACAACGGCTTTTGGGATTGTACCATCCATCCCACAGATCAATTTTGCATTTAATAATGATCCCGGAACCCTGAAAGAACAGGATGCAGGGCTTGATGGCATGAATGATGAACAGGAGCGACTGCATTTCGACCAATCGTATTTACAGTTATTGGAAGCCAATTTCGGGGTAAATTCAGCCATTTATAATCAGGCAGTGAGTGATCCTTCCAATGATAATTTTGTGCATTATCTGGAAGATAAATATACCACGTCAGATGCTGACATCATTGGCAGATACAGCCATTTTCAGGGAATGCAGGGCAATTCAAATCCAGACCGATTTACGGGTAAGTACAATGATATGCCCAAATCCTCGAGCACCGCTCCCAACGACGAGGATATCAATAAAGATTTTACCCTGAATCAGAGCGAAGATTATTATCAGTATCAGATTAAAATCAGTGCGGCTGACCTGCAGATTGGTAAGAATTATGTGGCAGATATTGCCAAAAAACGCGTTAAACTTCGCAATGGTAAAGAGGAAGAAATAAACTGGTATCAATTTAAAATTCCTATTCGACAGTTTCAGAAGTCTGTAGGCAATATCAGTGATTTTAAGAGTATCCGTTTCATGCGCATGGTAATGACGGGTTTCTCTGACAGCGCCGTTTTGCGCATGGGGTACATCAACCTGGTGAGAGCAGACTGGCGTAGGTATGTAAATTCGCTGAAGACACCCGGTGTAATCGTTCCGCAGGATCCCAATGACAATACCAAGTTTGTGGTATCCACCGTCAATATTGAAGAAAATGGGCAAAGATCACCGGTTGCCTATGTAACTCCGCCGGGGGTGGTAAGGGTGCAAAATATGGCTTCTCTGGGTACGGTACTCGAGAACGAACAGTCCTTGTCTTTGGCCACCTGCAATATGCTGCCCGGCGATGCCAGAGGCGCGTTTAAAACCAGTCAGTATGACATCCGAAACTATAAGAACCTTCAATTGTATGTTCATGCTGAAGCGCCCTCAGCTCCTCAGCTGAAAGATGGTGATGTTTCCTGTTTTATCCGATTCGGAACGGATCTTACCAACAATTACTACGAATATGAAATTCCTTTGAAAATCACCCGCGGAAACATTAATAGAGGTACACCCGGCGCTGATAAATTGATATGGCCTGATGAAAATTTCATTGATTTGGAACTCGAACGATTATATCAGCTGAAGATTGACAGGCAAAATGCCGGGTGGCCTATGTCTGCTCCTTTCATTCGCCCTGCCCAAAGGGGGAAGCTTACCGTACTGGGCTTGCCGGATGTAGGAAACGTAAGGGTGATGATGATTGGGATTAAGAATAACACGGAAGCACCCCAGTGTTTTGAAGTTTGGGTGAACGAGTTGCGAGTGAAGAATATAGCAAATAAAGGGGGCTGGGCCGCGTTGGGTAATATACAGACTACCCTGGCCGACTTTGGTGCTGTGAATCTGGCAGGCAGTATCCGAACTATCGGATTTGGGGATGTAGATAAAAAACTGAACGATCGAAGTTTGAGCACCACCATGAATTACGACGTGGCCAGCAACCTTGAACTGGGTAAGTTTTTCCCTAAAAAGGCCGGTATTAGTTTCCCCATGTACATTGGCTATTCCGAAAACTACATCCGACCGAAATTCAATCCGCTGAATCCGGATATTGAAATGACAACATTCCTGAACGGAATTGTGGATAAAGCCCAGCGAGATGCCGTGAGAAAAGCAGCAGAAGACTATTCATCACTGTATAGTATCAATTTTAATAATGTCAGAATTGCGGCCAGACCGGGTAAAAAAACCATGCCCTGGAGTTTATCTAACTTTAATGCCACCTATAGTTTTCAGAGAAATTACCGCAGAAATCAGCAGATTGAGGAGTTTTTTGCCGAAACCACCCAAGGAGCACTGGGATATCAGTATTCCATACCAACCAAATTCATAAGACCCTTTAAAAAGCTGAAGTCGGGTTGGTTAAATCCAATCAAAGAAATTAATTTTAATCTGCTGCCATCGAATTTTTCTACACAGTGGCAAGTGAATCGCTTTTACAGCGAGATGCAAGCAAGAAACAACAACAATTTCCGCCAGGTAAATCCCCGGCTATTTGATAAGAATTTCACCCTAAATAGGGTGTACAATGCGAGTCTGCCACTGTTTAGCTCACTCACCATCAATTACAACGCCACGGCCAATGCCCGTATTGAAGAGCCCTACGGCAGTCTGGATTCAGAAGGAAGGAGGGAGCTGGTGCGCAAAGAATTCAATACACTCGGAAGAATGACCCGGTTTAATCATTCCGTCAATGGCAACTATACCTTGCCGTTTGCAAAATTCCGCCGCCTGGATTGGATCAACACCAGTGTGAATTACACGGGAAGTTATGAATGGAATCAGGCACCGCCTGCTTTTTCTTCGTTGGGTAACCGTATTAGCAATGCCCGAGATATCAATATTCAAGGGCAATTGAATTTTCAGAGTCTATACCAAAAAATCCCATGGCTGCGTGATTTGGAGAAACCCTCGAAAAAGAAATCGGATAAAAATAAAAAATCTGATGAGGATGTAAAATATGAGAGTGCCATAGACAAAAGTAAAGAGAGCGGTAAAAAAGCAAATCCCATCAAAATAGCCGTAGGGAATTTTGTAAGTATGTTCAAAAACGCCGGCTTCAGCTACAGCGTGAAACAAACGACCGATATGCCGGGATTTCGATACAAACCGGATTATTTCGGACACAACTTCAAGCATGTTCAACCGGGTCTGCCGTTTGTTTTTGGATGGCAGGAAGAAAATATTCGTTACCGCCTGGCCAGAAGTGGCGCACTGAATGAAGATTCAAGGCAAAGTAATTTTTACCGAACTTCTACCACAGAGGCATTTAACGGTAATATTACCATAGAGCCCATAAAAAGCCTAAGGATTCAACTGGATCTGAGTCGAAATAATATGGAGGGTACTCAAAGTGTTTTCCGCTGGGATGGGACTTCATGGGTAGATCAGGGGTTAACCCAAATGGGTAATTTTAACATCACCGGCAACTTTATTCGAACCCATTTTGTGAAAGATAATGTGTTGGGCGACAATAGGGTGAATGAGGTATTTACACAGTTTCAGGCCAATCGATACAGCATTGCACAGAAACTTATGTTTGCAGACCAGCGGGTACTCAATCCGGGAGAGGATACCCTCACCAAGTTCCCTATCGGCTACAGTAAACAGCAGCAGGATGTTCTGATTGGTGCATTCTATGCAACCTATTCCGGCATGGATCCAGGAAGGGCCGCTGTTTCTGGTTTTCCTAAGATTCCTTTACCGGGCTGGAACATCAACTACAATGGATTAACCCGAATAAAGGCCATCAGTAAAATATTCTCCAATATCAATATCCGGCATGGCTACAATGGCCGCTACTCGATAGGAAGTTTCACCCAAAACCTGCGCTATGATGCCGGTCAGGCGGTGAAACCCGGTGAAGATTTTACACCTCAGCGCCAAATTTCGGATGTGACCATTTCAGAAGGATTCTATCCACTGCTGGGAATCAACATTGCAACCCGTAATAACTGGACGCTTTCTTTTGATTACAAAAGGTCGCGCATACTCAAGCTTTTTGCAGCGCAATTTAACGTGACTGAAATGCGAAATAATGAGGTTCAGTTTCAAGCGGGATATAGGGTTACCGGGCTTACCCTACCTTTCCGTAGAAACGGCAGAAAACTTTATCTTCCCAATGATTTCAGGTTTGACATGACCGTGAACGTGGCCGACAATATTACCATTACACGTAAAATAGACCAAAACGACAATCGTGCCACTGCCGGAACCAAACAGGTGAGAATAGGACCTGCTGCAACTTATCAGGTCAATAATAAAATTAACATGGCTTTGCGTTACAATAAAACCATCATGTCGCCCCGCATCGCCAACCAGTTCTATACCGCCTTAACCGATTTTGGATTTGAAATCAGATACACACTCAATTAAGGGTTTAGTCCTTTGCTGGATTGCGCTGACCTGCTTTTTTACTGCAGTTAGTGCCCAGGATACAATGCCACCCATCGGTAAATGGCGTATCCATGCCAGTTATAAAGTTGCCAGGGTATGCGAGTCTTCCGGGACCTATGTGTATGCAGCATCTGCAGGTGGACTATTCCGTACCGATATCCGGGATGGGGAGATGAAGACATTAATCAAGCTCGATGGTTTTGAAGCTTCAGGAGTTTCTTGCATGCGGTATGCACCTGATTTTAAAATTCTCATTATTGGCTACAATAATGGAATGATAGAATTGCTGAAAAATGACCGGACTTTAACCCAGGTAAAAGGCCTGTATAGCAAACTCATTCAGGGTGATAAGCGAATTATTCACGTGCAAGTGGTCGGGGAGAAAGCCATTATTAGCACCAATTTTGGAATTTTGGTTCTTGATCTGTTGAAAGAAGAAATCAGTGACAGCTACACTGCCATTGGTCCGGGAGGGCAAAGTATTGGAATTCTGGCCACCGCTGTATTGGGCGATTCCATCTATGCAGGCACGGCCAATGGTATTATACGTGCTAAATACGCTGCTTCCGTAAATCTAAACGATTTCAATAACTGGAAAAGGGTTTTTAATGGTAATTTCTGTTCTCATTTGCAACCCTTCAATGACAGTTTATATTTTGCGGCCGATAGTCTTGTATACAGATTGCACAGGGGTAAAGCCGTTGTCATTGTTAATCAAAAGAATGTTACCGGCAGAATACAGCAGTATGCGGGTAAATTAAATGTGTTTAGAGGTGGTGGGATTTTTACGGTGACCAATGCAGGTATATCCCGAAAAGCGGTCAATCTGCTGAGCGACGGCACCACGGATGCCGAAGGCTACTTTTGGTTTTGCACAGGAATCGGACCGGGTGTAATCAAACAAACCGATGTGAATGAAATTGCTTTTGAGCCTTCCGGTCCATCCGGAACCTCCGTATTTGCGATGACACAGTCGGGAAATACCATGTTTACCACTGCGGGCGGAGTGAGCAATACCTTTGGCAATGCCTATAATCCCACAGGTTTCTACCTGTTTGATGACAATGCATGGAGCAGCAATCCATCTAGTTCTTTCAATACCGGTTTATATGATTATACTTTCGTGCATCACAATCCTGTTACCGGAAAAAACTATGTAGCCACACATGTGAATGGGTTGCTTGAATTTAGGGGCAGAGATGCCATTAACCGTTGGGATGCCGGCAACAGCACAATGCAGCCAACACCGGTTATAAATATGGTTCGGGCTTCAGGTATTGCATCTGATCAAAAAGGAAACCTATGGGTTACCAACTTTGGTGCTCCGGGTGCGGGTCTTCACATGATGAATAAATCAGGTCAGTGGACTGCCATTCCCGTGGGGACTTCCGACATAGGAAAGCTGGTGGTGGACAAAAATGGGTATAAATGGATAGTGTTAATTTCAGGCGGGGTACTGGTTTACGACGATAATAATACACCGGGCAATGTGTTTGATGACAGAAGCCGAACCTTGGGTAACCGCGATGGTTTAATCACCGCTGAAGTTACTTCACTGTCCTGCGATTCCAACGGGTATGTCTGGATTGGCACAACACAAGGGCTGAATGTATTTACCAATCCTATATCGGTTTTTGAAGGGGTTAATGCCGACCGGTTAATTATACGCCAGAATGGGGTGGATGGATATTTATTGGGCGAGGAAAGTATTAATGATATCTGTGTAGATGGAGGCAACCGAAAATGGTTTGCCACGAATAATGGAGTTTTCCTTGTAGAACCGAATGGCCAGAAAGTCTTGTGGCAGTTTAGGTCAGAAAACAGTCCGCTGCCCGATAACCGGGTTATTTGCATAGGGCAACAGGATAAAACCGGTGAAGTGTTTTTCGGAACAGACAAAGGCATTGTATCTTATCGCAGCGATGCCAGTGCGGCCTCTGACCAATTTGGAAATATTAAGATTTATCCCAATCCTGTAAAACCGGGATACAGCGGTTTGGTAACCATAGAAGGTCTGGCCAGGGATGCTGAAATCAGAATTACGGATGCCACCGGAAATCTGGTGTACATTACGCAGGCCAATGGCGGCACTGCCACATGGAATGGGCTGCGGTTAAATGGCACGCGCCCCAGCAGCGGCGTCTATTTTGTTTTTGCCGTAAATAAGGATGGTTCTGAAACTGAAATGGGCCGTTTTATATTTATTCATTAAAAAGGCATTTCAATCACTTGACCGTCAAATGCCAGTTGCATATTATAGGGAAGTGCTGCATTTACTTCGTCATGTAATCCTATCTGATGGCTCATGTGGGTGAACCAGGTGTTTTCTGCGCCAATTTTGGATGCCTGATCAACCGCCTCATCCAGCGTGAAATGGGAGATGTGACTTTCTTTTCTGAGTGCATTCAACACTAGGTGCCTGCTTCCTTTGGCCTTATTCTGTTCTTCTTCAGCAATGTAATTTGCGTCGGTGATATAGGTGAAATTACCAACCCTAAAACCCAGAACGGGAAGTTTATAATGCATAACTTCAATGGGAATGATGGGTATACCACGTACTTCAAAAGGTTTGTTATCAATGTGATGAAAACGAATTAGCGGAATGCCCGGATAGGGGTTTTTATCAAAAATATAATGGTATTGCTTTTTAAAAGTATTTAATACCCGCTGTGTGCAATAAACGTCAAGATGATCTTCCTGCAAATAATTGTAGGGCCTGATGTCATCAAGGCCTGCCGTGTGGTCACGGTGTTCATGGGTGAATAGCAAAGCATCAATGCGATTAATTCCGGCCCTGATCATCTGATACCGAAAATCCGGCCCTGCATCTATTACAATACTGATGCCGTCAATATCCAAATGAATACTGCTTCTCAGTCTTTTGTCTTTGGGGTTATGGCTCAGACATACTTCGGAAGTACAACCGATAGGGGGAACACCTTGCGATGTTCCTGTTCCCAGAAAGGTTACCTTTATGTTGCTTCCGACCACTTTTGGGGTCTATTTTATGGAGTCAAGAAAACCCTTAAGGCGCATGATGATGTGCACATGCATGTTGTCGGCATTACGCAGGTTAGAGGCATAAATGCTCACCCAGTCCAAAATATGGATAACCTCAAATAGTCGCTGTATATCAGATCCGGATTCTGCAAACGTGTAAATACGGTTGTTCTGTTCTTCCAGCAATGATTTCAAGAACTGAAATCGCAGATTGGTGCGGCTGTTATTACCACTATTTAATAAAATGAAATTGGTATTCTGTGTATCCTGATAGCTTTCTATCACATTATGATTGGCTTCCGGGAGCATGGTAATGAATGCTTCACCTTTGGCATTTTCCTGAATTTGCTGGCAAAAACGAATAGCAATGGCTTCAAAATCCGGATCGCAAATAACCACAAACTTATCGCTGATGGTCTGTCGGAAAACATTGATAATATCGTTGGCTTCGTCTTTTAACCCGTCATTCTTGGTCAATAGGTTTGCCGTATTGCTGAGTTTGTTTTTAACGTCAATTCCAATTAAATCAGAAAGTATGAGTAGCAGGGTGCTAAGACTGTAGCCCAGCGTCATGCGCGGCTGGTAGCCCGTTTCAATCTTGTAGCAGGGGATGTTGTCTTCCTGTGCCTGCTGCATGATTTTACCACCGCTGGCAAGGCAAATCATGGTGCAACCCTTGGTTTTTGCTTCTCTGTACATGGCCAGGGTTTCTTCTGTATTGCCGCTGTAGGAGCAAAGGATTACCAGGGTTTTTTCATTGGCATATGCGGGTAAATTGTAGGCAGAAAAAACTTCAATTGGAAGCGGGAATTGGTTTATCGTGGCCAGTCTTGCGATACGGCCTCCAATTCCTGACCCCCCTAAACCGCCTATTACCACGTTGTTAAACGCAGATGAATTCAATCCATGAGAACAGTAATTCTGAATGGACCAGGTAATCTGATGATGAAAATTGTCAAGGGAAATTTCGTGTGTTATTTCAGACATATTGAATATGAATTTTCTGTTCGCAATATACTAATCAGCTATTTCTTTTTGATGAATTGTTGTCATTAAAAAAGCCCCATTTTCAGGGGCCTTTCTATTATTTAAGTTTAAGGATAATATTCCCCAAATCGTTTATTTCTGCACTTTCAGAATATTTATATCGGTAATCTGCAATTTCTGCAGACCTTGAGGCATATTGTCCAAGGAAATTCATCAACATTTCACCGGTATACTGGAAGCCGGCATTTGTGAGCACAGAATTGGGTACTTCAATTTTATCCCGCTTTTCAATTAAGGCAACGGCAACACCATTATTACCGGCAATCGGTTTGCTGATTTTTTTCAATTCAATGCCAAACAGGGCGCCTACAATTTTGGGCTCATTGTTTAACTGAGGAAGCATGGTCTGATTGATTCTCACACCATCCACCGGAATAATTGAGCTTCCTGTCTTTTGTGCCAGTTCCTCCAAAGACTTAGAGTTTTTCATGGCTTTTTCGAATTTCTCAGCGATTTTCTCTGCTTTTAATTCAATCCTAACCAATGGTTCGATTTTTTCCCTCACATCTTCCAGATCGGCATAGCCGGCATTCTTTACTCCATTCATTAAAATTACAACATGCCTGTTTGAAAAGGCAAATCTGTCTGAAATGTCATTGGTTTTTCTGTTGGCGTCAAACATCCAGTCAAGGATACTTCTGATGTCTGAATATTCTTCAATACCGGGTAAATTTCTGATGTCTGATTTTACATCTTTTTGAACCAAAACATTCAATCCCATTTTATCTACTGCACCCTGAAAACTCTTTGCATCACCTTCCACAATCATGTTTCTGAATTTGCGGCTAACCTGGTCTACTTCTTTCACGGTTTTGGTGCCGGCAACAATTTCAAATTTTTGCTCTTCGTATTTGATTTGTGTGTAATCAGGACTGGCAAGTGCTTTCATCACATGCAGCCCCAGTTCTGATTTTACTACCTCAACCTGGCCCTGAGCGGCACGGAGTGCGAAGTTTCTGTAGGGAGCCACATAGTTGTCGTAAGTCTCTTTACCCACCCAGCCATAAGATCCTCCGTTGGAAGAAGAACCGGGATCTGAACTCCATTCAGAAGCAAGTTTTGCCATATCAGCACCAGCCCTGATTTGTGCAGCCAGTTCATTGGCTTTTGCCAGAACAGCAGCGCTGTCAGCCAGCAGTTGCTTATTGGGTGCTTCACCTACCTTAAGGAGGATATGTGCCACATTCACAGAAGGAGTACTATCCTTTTTCTCTGCAATTTTGCGATAAACAGCATAAGTTCCTTCTTTGTAGAATGGACCCGCAACGGAGAGGGTAGGCATCGACCATACAATTTCTGAAACCTCCTTGGGTGTGCTTTTAGGAAGATTGCCGCGAGACACAAACATGGAGATACCCTCACCTACAGTATCAGGATTGGTTTCTTCTTTCATGGAAGCAGCGGCACCCATAGCTTGTTTCTGAACATACGCACTGTCTTCTGAGCTTGGAATGATTTTCCATACCAGATATTGGATGTCTCTGAGTTCCTCTTTGTTTTTGTACTGCTCTCTATGTTTGTTCAGGTACTTTTCCAGATCTGCATCAGTTACTTTAATGCTGTTGTCGGAAATTGTGCTGTAGTTGATACTGACAATCTTGCCTGACAAGCTTGAGTTTGCAGCAAGATATTCGTATTTGCGGATAGATTTGGGTTTGTACAGGCATTTGGCTATATAATTTCCATAGCGTTTCATACCCTCGCTCTGGCGAATGCTGTTGACATAGCGGTTCAGCGCTTGCACACGTGCTTTGTCTTTGCGGTTTTTACGGAAAAGGTCCTCCACTTTTTTGCGGTCATACCTTCCATCTGTCTGGAAATTGGGATCCCCCTTCACGTATTCCAGCGGGTTGGGTCCTACCAGTAAGTCATTGATGTCTTCATCTGAAATAACCACACCCGAAAGTTTCAGTTCTTTATCGATGGTCTGGTTTCTCAAAATCTCGCTCCAACCCTGAGACCATGCCTGTTCCATGGCCATTTTGAATTTTTCAGGATCATTGAGTTCTCCGGATTGGTCTCTTTCCAAAAAGGAATTGAACAAATCCTGGGCTTTTTCCTCCAGTTCTTTGGTTTTAACCTGATTACCATTGATGGTTCCAACAACACCTTGCAGTCCATCACCTAACCCTAATCGGTTGCCGGTCAGTATATCACCTACTACAAACAAAACCAAGGCGGCAATGATAACCACTACCACCAATCCTGAATTTCTGAGCTTTTGTATTACAGCCATAATTTTATAAGAACGGCAAAAATAATGATTTTAAACAAGATTATACAATCATTCTCACAGGAAAAAACTTGCTTTTTTCGGGTTTTTTTCGTATATTGAAGATTGTATCTCATAATCAACGAGGCATAGTTTTCGTTGATTTTTACACTATTATCCCAAACCCTTATTGAAAAACTATTTTGTAGCGCGTGCTTCTGCCACCTTTGGGCAATTTTTGCAACATTCGCTGGTTCAGTAACATTCTTATTTCCCTTAGTGCAGTATCAGCCGAATACCCTGCTATTTCGGACCATTCTTGGCAAGTGAAATTGGGTTTTTCAAGTGTAGATAGCTTCTGCAATATTCTTTTTTGCCTGCCGGAAAGACCCAGGGCTGACATTTTGTCTTCCAGTTTTTGACGGCTGATGACGAATGCCTGAGTCGATTTCACTTCAAGGATAGATTTTTCAATTATTCCCAGATACCATTCAATCCAGTCAGTCAAATTTAGGTTGCCCTTTTGGGAGTTTTCCAATATTTGGAAATAGACGTCTTTGTCTTTCAGCATTTGCACAGAGGGGGCATAATATCTGGGTAATCCGTTTTCTGACCGGGCCATGAGCATAAGCGAAACCACCCTTGAAACCGGGCCGTTACCATCCGCAAATGGGTGAAGGGTCAATAGCCAGAACTGGGCAATGGCGGCTTTTATTACGCTGCTTTCCTGTGTATCCTGATTCATCCACAACACCCATTTTTTCATTTCCTCAGCCAATTTTTTCGGAGCCGGTGCCTCAAAACGGATTCGTTGCTTGGCAGTGTCCCTGATTTCCAGCCCTGTATCTCGCCATGCCCCCATTTTATTGGCTGAAATTCCGGGATAAAGTTGGGTATGCCATTGGCATAAATTTTCAATGGTGAGCTTTTTATCATGATGCGACATGCCTGATACCAGCGCTTCGGCAGCGCCTTTGGCCATGCCTCCGGAAGCGACCATGGACGGCATTCGGATTTTCATGCATCTGGCAATGGCGGATTCTACCTCACCATAATCGAATATGGAATCTTCTATGGCATTGCTGGCCAGTGTTTCCAGTGTTAAAGCATGTATAATGGCCTGTTTTCTGAGGTCTGGTGAAAAACCTTCCATTCGGCCATGCAGCTGCCCCTGAAGAAAATTAACCCTTTCCAGCAATCCGGAAATTTTGGTATATTGATAGTGGAAGGAAGGCCATTCCGGTAATTGATGTATGTATCCCATTCTCCGCAGAATTTACGGCGAATATAACAAAAATTATACAGCTTTTAGCTTTTTGAGAAGGGGAGTGCATCCAGTGGAAGCAACTGTTCTTTTTCCAGTAAAAAGTGCCCTGCCATGCAAATCATAGCGGCATTGTCGGTGCAGTATTCAAAGGAGGGAATCAGACATTGTAAGGAGTATTCCCGTGCCAGTTCCTGCCAGCGTATTCTCAGTGATGTGTTGGCAGATACACCGCCAACAATCGCGATGGACCGTGGTTTGTATGCCTCAATGGCTTTTCGGGTTTTATCAGCTACGTAGTCTGCAATACTTTGCTGGAAAGAAGCGCAGACATCCGACAGGTGATGTTCCAGGAAATTCGGGTTTTTTTCTGTCTCGTTGCGCAGAAAATACAGAAGGGCGGTTTTAATTCCTGAAAAGCTCATGTCAAAGCCGGGTACTTTGGCTTTGGGAAATGTAAATGCATTTGGATCACCCAACGATGCGCATTTTTCAATCTGAGGGCCTCCGGGATAGGGGAGCCCCATGAGTTTGGCCGCCTTATCGAATGCCTCGCCGGCTGCATCATCCAGGGTGGTGCCCACAATCTTCATTTCGCTGTAATCACTCACCAAAATCAATTGTGTATGTCCGCCGCTTACCAGCAATACCAAAATCGGGAAAGCAGGTTGGGGTTCTTCCAGGTATAATGCTGCCACATGGGCCTGCAGGTGATTTACGCCCACCAAGGGTTTTTTGAGGGCTAAGGAAAGCCCTTTCGCAGTGTTTAAACCAACCAGTAAACTCCCCATCAGTCCCGGTCCCTGGGTTACAGCGATGGCATCGATATCTGCAACTTCCATTTGGGCTTTTTTTAAGGCATGTTGAAGCGTGGGGATGATATTGCTCTGATGGGCACGGGAAGCCAGTTCAGGTACAACACCACCATATTCCCGGTGAATGGCCTGGCTTGCGGTGATATTGGCAAGGATTTTGCCTCTGTGCCATATAGCTACGGCGGTGTCGTCGCAACTGCTTTCTATGCCCAATATAGTGGAATATAGCATGGTTGGTGGATAGCGAGCCCCTTTAGTTACCCTAATTTCGAAACGGTTGAAAAAGCGGCGGACAAAATTACGAAAGTTTATACTCAGGTTTTTGCTGTTTCTGCTTTTATCTGCGGGTTTGCTGGGTATTTTGTTGCGTAGCAGGGCCGTACAAACCTATCTGGCAAACCGTGTGGCCAATCATTTGGAAAAGCAGTTGGGTTGCTCGGTTTCTATCAAATCCATTGAATTCGACCTTGTGCAAAACCTCCACGCTGAGGGTCTGTTTATGAGCGACCAGCAAGGGGACAGCATGATTTTTATTAGGGTATTAGAGCTTAATCTCAGAAAATGGGATCGGTTGAGTAAAAAGATTGATTTTATTGATGGTGATATAGTTGGGGGGTACATCAGGGTTGGGCACCACAAAGGGGTCAAAGGGCAAAACATCGATTTTCTGGTGGATTACATTAACGGTCCACCCAAAAAAAATAAAATCCGATCCAAACCCTGGGCTGTTTATTGGGCAAATGCACGTATCAAGGACACCCGGTTTCATTATTTTGATGAACGACATAATCCCTCGATACCGGGTAAAATTGATGAGTATCATCTTGAATTTAACAATATTTCAGGAATCTGCAAGGATTTTTGGCTGATTGATGATTCCCTCCACTTTACGGCAGTGGATCTAAAAACCAAAGAGAGAAGCGGTCTGCATATTGATGCTTTTAATGCGGTCTGTAATATCCATAACAAAGGGATGGATTTTGATAAGTTGACCCTGAAAATGCCTTGCTCATTGGTAGAAGGCGATTTGCATTTCCAATATCCCGGTTATAAGTATCTGGACAAATTCATTAGCAACACGCAATGGAAAGCCCATGTAAGCCAAAGCCGTATTTGTTTAGATGAGTTATCCATTTTTGATGAAACCCTCAAAGGGCATCAGGAATTGCTAAAAGTGACCACTGATATTTCAGGCACTTTTGACCGATTGACATTGAAAAACACAAGGCTGACCACTGCCGGTCAAACTGCTTTTGAAGGTGACTTGTTTTTTGATGGTTTACCTGAATGGCGAACCATGTACTGCGAATTTGATATTGAATCCCTGAAAACAGATGCTGCAGATTTGGAGCGACTGATGCCCGGTATAGCACTGCCCGAAGTTGTCTTTAAAGCAGGTGCAATTAGTTACGTAGGCGACTTTAATGGGCAGCTGCTGGATTTTAACTTAAACGGAAACTTACAGGCAGATATTGGGAATATTCAGGCCAACGGATTTATGAACTTTGAAGAAGGGATGGAAAATGCCCAGTTTGCCGGGCGTTTCTCTTCTGAAAGTCTTGCTTTAGGCCAGTTGTTATCGTTGGAAAAGGAACTCGGTGATTTTGCTTTTCAGCTGGATTTGGAAGGGGAAGGCCTCACGACTGAAAGATTTAATATGCGTTTAAATGGCGACATTCCATTGTACCAGATCATGGGTAAAACGTTCACACGGGCACGCATTAATGGTGTTTTAAATTCAGACAAGTTTGAAGGGGAGGCCAATTTTGACGATCCGGCGCTAAACATTGATTTTAAAGGAATAGCCAATTTCACCCCAAAAGATCCACACTGGAATTTTACGGTAAATGCACGGGGCACCGATTTGTCATCCCTGGGTTTAGATACGGCACAAACCCTATTTTTTGGTGTAGCAACGGTCAATGCTGAAGGTTTCAATTCCCGGGATCTTCAGGGTCGGATATCACTGAATGATGTTTCTGTACACAGAACCGGAAGGGTTTATAGTTATGCCAATCAGATAGTCGAAAAGCGGAATCAGGCAGGACAAAGTGTCTTGTTAGCATACGGGGAAGCCATTACAGCCGAGGTTAAGGGCAATTTTAACATCGCGAATATTGTTCCAGTGTTGCAGAATGAGGTAGCAACCATACTTTCCAGGCGATTTAGACATACCGATGCCAAATATGCGGACTCATTTTCATTTTCAGTTCAAATTCCACAAACAGGTTTGCTGACTGGATTTCTTCACCCTTCTTTCAATACCACTGCCTTTGCTGCTTCAGGTATGTTCAATGGGAAATCGGAAACTATGTCATTGAAAGTCGATCCCATGGATGTTTGCTTTGGCCAGATTTCCGCGAAGCAGTTAAGCTGTAACGCCAGAAAAGCAGACAGCAATCATCTTGATTTTAATATATCGGCAGCCAGTCTTAGTCATCACGATTCGAGCTGGTTTAACAACATCGACATTACCGGAACCGCCTGTCTTTCAGATGTGAATATGGAGCTGAAAATGAAAGATTCCCGCTGGAACGAGGAAATAGATTTTATCACCCACAGTGAAGTTTTCAAAGATTCAGTGGCCATGCATCTGGCCAATAGTCGGCTGGAGCTTATGCATAATGAGTGGCAGGTATCGGGAAATGCCGGCATAACTTTTTTACCCAAAGGCAGAATCAAAGTAAATAATATGTATTTCGAAAGCAGGGATGCATTCTTTGAGGTAAATGGGGTGATGTCTGACCTCCATTCCGATACCCTCAATATTGATGCGGGCAATTTTTCACTGCAAAATTTAAATCCTTTATTTCCGGGGGGAGGACTGGATAGTCTCAACGGCCGAATAAACGCCGGAATACACATTTCGTCTGCATTTAAAAAACCCAGGATATGGGGCGATTTTTCTGCCCGAAACCTTGAATATATGGGGGTTGAATATGGCGATCTAGATGTGGGTTTAAATGACAATGGGGAGCCCGGTCGCTTGGGGCTTATAGCCGGTTTTGTAAACGGACCGCTTGACGGTGTCTCGGCCAAGGGTAGTATTGCCTACGAAAAAAGAAAAATAGGGGAACAGTTTGATGTAAAGCTGAATATTCCTGCCAATGTTTCATTGAAATGCATGCAGCCTTTCTTGAGGGATGTGGTTACACTGCAGGAAGGTAAAATTTCCGGCAATTTTCATTTGGGAGGCAATGCAGACAAGCCGGAACTTACAGGCAGCGCTAATATTGCCGGAGCGTATTTTAAAATTGATTATCTCAATACCTATTACAAACTGAATGCTTCAATTATGGCTGACGAAACCGGCTTTTATACCTTCAAGCCCGCAAAGCTGGTAGATGAAACCGGAAAGAATTTCGCCTGGGCGAAAGTCGCTGTAAAACATGATTACTTTAAGAACTGGTTTTTGGATCTGAAAATAGATAGTGCAAGGAATTTGAAAGTCCTCAATACGACTGAAAAGGATAACAGTCTGTATTATGGGTTAGGTTATGCAGATGGAAATTGCAGGATTTTCGGGCCTCTGGATCAGATTTCAATGGATATCAACCTTAAAACGAGAAAAAACACGTTGATAAACCTAATGTATTCATCCGTAGAGGAAACATCTTTTGGTGGTGGTCATGTTAAATTCAGGGTAAAGGGTTCAAGGACGGCGTTAAACAGGGTAAAGCCGGATGGAGGTGATGCCATACACAGAATTAATTTATTTCTGGAAGCAACTCCGGATGCGGAAGCACAGTTTGTAATCGATAAAAAATTGGGAGATGTAATACGGGGAAGGGGTACCGGAACATTAAGAATGTTGTATGATGAAAATGAGCGTTTCTCACTTTACGGAAATTATATAGTATCAGAGGGGGATTACGTATTCTCCCTTCCCGGAATTAATGTTATTACCCGGAAAATTGCACTGGATAAAGGAGGGGTAATTTCCTGGGATGGCGATCCGTACAATGTTAATATTAGCATGACGGGCAGTTTTGAAAAGAAGCTGTCTCCTTCGGCACTCATGTCTGCTGTATCTTCGACCAATAAGGATTATCCGGCCACCCGCATCATCAGTCAGTTGCAGATGAAAGGCAATCTGTTTGCACCGGAGATAGCATTTGATTTACAGGCACCCGATTTACAGGCAGCTGGCGGTGCTTCCGGCGATGTGTATTCTGTAATTCAGCGTATTCGATCAGATAAAGATGAAACCATGAGGCAGGCAGTTGCACTGTTACTTTTTGGCAATTTCATTCCTCCTTCCTTTGCCACAGGCAGTGGTACCGGAGGGGTGAGTGGCAGTGGTGTGGCAGGCAGCAGTCTTTCAGGAGTGGCAAGTACCGTGGTCAATGATATTTTTTCAAGACTGGGCATCCCTACCCGTATTCAGGTAAATATAGACGATGTGAGAAGTGCCACCGGCACCAACACGAAGGTATTTATTAACAGTGAATGGTTTTTAACCGAGCGTCTGAGACTCGATGTGAATTATGATCCTACTGTAGCAATGCTGGTTAGCAATGTGGCGCTGCCGCTGAATTTTAACCTGGAATATATGACCAGGAATGAAAACTGGCGTGTGAAAGCTTTTAGCAGAAGTAATAATTTATTGTTGCAGCAAAATAACAGTACCATTACCAATGGAGTGAGCGGCAATACACTGGGTGGGGGATTGATTTATCGCAGGGAGTTTAATTCCCTCCGACTCCGCAAAAAGCCCTGATTTAATGGGAATAAAAACCTAAATTTGCCATAATGAAAGCCGGTGCATTTCTATGGGAAAGTCTGAGTATGGCCATGGACGCGCTGCGAAAAAACAAGCTCAGGTCAGTGCTTTCTGTATTGGGTATCACCATTGGTATTTATTGCATTATTGTAGTGTATGCCCTTGTGCATTCCATGGAAAAAAATATCAATGATAACTTTTCTTCATTTGGCACGGATGTGTTGTTTGTTCAGAAATGGCCCTGGGATGAGTTTGGAGGCAATTACCCATGGTGGAAGTATCTGAAGAGGCCTGAAACAAGTTTAGATGAGGCAAGATTCCTGGAAGATAATATAGATGCCAGGTGGGCCAGTGCAGTTGCCTTTGCGTTTAGTTCAACCGGTAAAATCGAATATAAGGGTATTTCATTGACCCAGGCGCCAATCAATTGTGTGTCTCATCGATATAATGAGGTGCAGAAAGCCGATGTGGAAATGGGACGCTATTTTACCGAAGATGAGAGTGCAGCAGGCAGATCTGTGTGTATTATAGGGGCCAATGTCGCTGAAAATCTGTTTCAGGGGGCTGACCCTTTGGGTAAAGAAATTCGGGTTAAAAATCAGGTTTGCAGGATCATCGGTGTTTTCCGCAAGGAAGGTCAGAGTATTATCAATGCCAGTGCGGATGAACGTGTGATGATTCCACTGAAATTAGGCATGTCCATCATGAATTATAAAGAAAATTCTGAAGGAACCCAAATTTTACTAAAGGCGGCACCGGGTGTGTTGTTGGACGATTTATCTTTTGAAACAGCGCAGCTAATGAAGCGTTACCGAAGAATAGGTCCCTATCAGGAACCTACATTTTCAGTCAACCGGATGAGCATGATTACCAATGCCGTAAGCGAACTGTTTGGAACCATTAAAGTTATAGGGGTAATTATTGGTGGTTTCTCTATGTTGGTAGGGTGCTTTGGTGTGGCCAACATCATGTTTGTTTCCGTAAAGGAGAGAACACAGGAAATCGGGATACAAAAAGCCCTGGGAGCTAAAAAGAGTTTTATTCTAGCCCAGTTTCTTACCGAGTCTGTTATCCTTTGTATGTTGGGCGGATTGATTGGGCTGGGCATGGTTTGGGCAACCCTTCAGCTGCTAAATTTTTTGCTTGAAAAACAATTGGATAGTACATTCACCCTTTATCTGATGCCTTACGATGTACTGCTGGGTATGGGTGTTTCCGTGCTTGTAGGCTTGCTGGCCGGTCTCTTGCCCGCTTCATCCGGTGCAAGACTCAATCCCGTAGACGCAATCCGATCCAAGTGATTTTTACTTCGTGGATAGAGCGTGTATTACCCCATTTGGAAATCTGATATTTTTGCCTTATATTTATGGAAATCACAGGAAAAGTTTTCGAAGTATTGCCCAAAGTGACGGGCACCAACAAAAGCGGTAATCCCTGGCAGAAACAGGAGTTTATTCTTGAAGTTCAGGGCGGCCAATACCCCAAACGTGCACTCATGGCCATATGGGGAGATAAAGTGGATCAGTTTCAGGTTCAAAAGGGAGAAGACGTAACGGTTAGTTTTGATATTGACTGTCGTGAGTATAACGGTCGCTGGTACAATGATATAAAAGCATGGAACGTGCAGCGCAAGGGAAATGCCCCTGCCACAGGAAGTTCGCCCGCCTCAATGTCGATGACTGAAACCCCCGCGGATGTGGATAGCATGTTACTTAACCCGGATATTGCCACTGACCCTTCTGCCGGTGGTGAGGATCTGCCCTTTTAATTACTGAATACTGATGCTTGTAACGCTCAGGCAATTGCAATACATTGTCGCAGTATCAGAGACCGGCAGCTTTAGCAAAGCCGCAGATGTGGTGTCTGCTGAGCAAAGTACCGTAAGTCAGCAAATTAGGGTATTGGAAGACCGACTGGGGGTGCTAATTTTCGATAGAAAAAGTCTACCGGTAAAGTTGACTCCTGAAGGAGAAAAGATTGTGTTACAGGCCAAAGAAATTATTGATAAGGTGGAGGGTATGCTCCTGCCTTTCAAGGTCAAGCCCAATCGCTTTGGCTGATTTTTAAATATTAATTTATCAAAACTAAAAATCGGTATTTTCCTCAATAAGGAAATGTCATTTTTTTTCACTATTTTTGCCCTATATTTATTATGAAAATAGCTTTCATAAAACCTCTCCTCGCAGTGAAAAAATTAACCTTGTTAGGATTCTCATTCTTTATTTGTCAGTTTGCCTTTTCAGCCATTTGGTATGTGGATACGGCCGGTGACAATACGTACGATGGTAAATCCCCCGTGTTTGTTTCCGGGAATAACGGCCCCCTGAAAACCCTGTCGGCCGCCTATGATTCGGCCGCTGCAGGGGATACAATCTACATGGGCGATGGATTTTTTGCAGAGCATTTCCCCCTGACAACGAAAGATATTTCGATCCATGTGGGGAACACTGCACTCAAGGCATTCACCCTGAATGGCTCAGGTATTGTTGCCAATATCATCGGAACAACTGGAAAGTCCCTGACCGTAACCGATACGTTTGACATGAGCGCCGGTTACCTCAAAACGGATATCAATGGTGCTGCATTTAAACTGGCTCCCGGAGCCGTACAGTTGGGAGGAAGTTCAAACTCTTTTGTGGATGGTCCTTATCTAATTGGGTCGGCTATTGCAGGAACAGCAGATGTTTCATATCACTTGGGAGAATATGCTTCTTATGATTACCGAAAAATCCGCTTAACCTTTACCAAGTCCGCATCGGATACAACCTATGTTCGAAGCCAGATGCTTTATGGAGCAGCGCCTGTTTCCGGTGCTTTGCCCGCAGGCATTCGCAACGTTAGTACAGTGAGGTATTTTCAATTGTTTGCCGATAGCTTCAATACCATCAGCAACTTTTATCTTGAGCCGGGTTATGATTACCAAAATATAGATGATGAAGTAAAAGATTCAGCCCGTTTGCGTTTGGTCATGCACAGGGGTACAGGCAACTGGGTTTCCCTTGGGGGCAATGGTTCTGCCAATAATTCCGGCACTTTATACAATGTGTCTGCTGCTGATACCCTGGCTTATTTCACCTACGCAAATGACAGTCTGGGCCATAATGTTTTAGGATCTGATGAAGTTTTTGCCGTGTTGCCTGATACTTACGTAAACTGCCTGGGAACATCAACCAATTTTAATGAGGCCTCACTTAGTCTGCGTTTCCCAATCACAACCTATTTCTGGGACTTTGGTGATGCACTTCTAACTACCGATACATCTTCATCTCAGTATCCCAGCTATACCTATGGTGATACAGGTTTATTCACCGTGAAATTAAAGGTAATGAACAGTGCAGGTTATGAAGATTCCGCATTTACCACCGTTAGGGTGCTGGGTCTGCCTGATGTTAACTTTGGTTTCACAGAGGTTTGCGAAAGCTTATCGACAGATTTTTCAGACTCTTCGGTTATCACAGCCCCCGCAACCATCGTAGCGAGAACCTGGTTCTTTGGTGATGGCGGATCTGGTTCCGGTTCTAATGTAAATCATTTGTATGCTGCATCCGGCAATTACAATGTAAGGTTAATCGTTTCATCCAATGCTGGTTGCACCGATTCTACTGACAAAACCGTTCGTGTTTTTGCCAAACCTTATGTAGATTTTCCTACGCCTTCCGGATGTGTAAATGATACTGCAGTATTTGTACGTTTCAGAAATACCAATCCGCCTGATAATCAGGTAAGCTATTCATGGTCTATTGATGGGGTTTTCCAGAATACGGATACCATGGTAAAATATAAATTTACCACGCCTGGCTCCCACAGTGCCAACATGGTGGCTGTGTCCATTAACGGATGTGCGGACAGTACCCTAAAAACGTTCAATATTCAAAGTCTTCCTGTGCCCAACTTTACTGCACCGTCTCTTTGTATCTCGGATAGTGCTTATTTTCTTCGCGTAAGAAACACAACACCCCCTGATGCACAATTATCATGGCGCTGGAAAGTGGATGGAGTGCTGGTAAGTTCAGACACCTCATTCAAATACAAGTTCAGTACCGACGGTCCGCATGTGGTGCAGCTTAAGGGCACTTCTTTGCAGGGTTGTAAAGACAGTATCAGCAAATCAGTTACCGTTTATCCATTGCCAGTACCGAATTTCACCGTGAAAGATATCTGTATTTCTGATACCGCCGTATTCAACAGAATTGCCAATACCAATCCGCCTGAAAATCAGATAACATGGTCATGGAAGGCAGACGGGAACAGTATTTCCGGTGATACAATGGCCAAAGCTAAGTACGCTTCTATCGGTTCGCATACTGCTTCATTGTATGGAACAACAGTTAATGGCTGCAGAGATAGCATAACCAAAACGTTTACCGTGTATGGTCTGCCGCTGTTAGGGTTCGTTCTGGATCCGTCAATTACCGGAAACACACAAACACAGTGTCTGAAGGGTAATAAATTCACTTCCTCTCCTACATTGTCAACTACACAGTCTCAGTCCATTGTTACTGCCTTTTGGAAATGGGATGATGGAACTACAGATTTGTTGGCAGACAGCACACACACATACGCTGCAGTAGGCAACTACAACGCTACATTGGTGGCGATTACAGATAAAGGGTGTGCCGACAGTGTTAGTCAGCTTTATTCGGTAAGAGGTACACTCAATGTAAATTTTTCAAAAGCAGGCAATTGTGTACCTGACAGTATTGTCTTCTCTGATTCTGCCCTCACTGCCAGTTCAGCCATTGCCAGCAGAATGTGGAAAGCGAATGGCGCCAATGTATCTGCTGTGAGCCCGGCAAAACTGTTCCTCAATAGTGCAGGACCCTACACTATTACCTATTTAGTAACAACAGCCGAGGGTTGCACAGATTCCATCACCAAGAACTACACATTTACTACCTATCCCAACCTTACTTTCAATCTCACCGGTACTTCACCGTTCTGTTCGGGTGACAGTCTAACGGTACGAGCAAATGGAGGTACCAATGTGGTTTGGTTGAATGACAATGATACCAACAGAACGAAAGTGTTCTATTCTGCCATCCGTTACAGAGTGCGTGCTTTCAACGGGCCATTGTGCTTTGTAGAAGATGATGATACGGTGCTGGTTTACCCCAATGCAACTGTTACAGCATTCTCTGATACCACCATTTACCGAGGTGGCACCGCTACCTTGTTTGCGACAGGCGCCACAACCTACAGCTGGAGTCCTGCTGCCGGTCTTAATGCTACTACCGGTGCTACTGTAAAATCTACCACAGTACAGACACGCAGTTACATTGTAACGGGAACCAATGCAAACGGTTGTATAGATGATGACACAGTTACCGTAACCGTTATTGATCCTCCCTTCACCCGCATTCCCAATATCATCACCCCCAATGCAGATGGAGATAATGATGTATGGGATATAGGTGAACTCAATGAGCTGGATCAGTATGATCTCACCATTGTAGATTATTCCGGCAAAGTTATTTATGAGAGTAACAACTATCTGAATGACTGGAATGCCGTTGATAAAAATAACAAGGAATTGCCGGACGGTATTTATTACTACCTACTGCACCATCGTGGCAATCATTCTGAATTAAAAGGTTTCATTCACGTAATCCGCTAATCCTGTGAAAATTACAAAATATATCTTCATTCTTGCGTTCCTGGGTTTTTCCGGCAAGTCCGGTGCTCAGATGAGTTCACGCATAGATCAGTTTTTTCTGGATCCTTCCATCATTAACCCCGCTGCCATGTCTTTGCAAAAGACAGCCACAGCGTCCCTTTTCTTTAATCGGGTTTATTCGGCAGTGCAGGGAACACCCCAGAATGTATTGGCTAATGTAGTGCTGCCATTGCCCAATGAACGGACTTCATTTGGTGTCTTCTATCTGAAAGAGAGCGCAGGTTTTTCAAATCTTCAGAATGCATACCTCTCTTATGCGTATGCCATTCCTTTCAATGAAAACAGTAAACTCAGTTTAGGCGTATCTTTGGGTTTCATGAACCAGAGTTTTGATGCCGGCAAGGCGGTTTACATCCATGCCAATGATCCTGTTATCAATTCTTTGATATTCAGTCCGGCAGTAACCCGCGCAGACCTCAGAGCATCAGCATTGTATACCAACAAAGGTTTGATGTTTGGAGTTTCTACCAGCCGTCTTCCCAAACCTCGTTTTGATTACTCTTATTTTAATTATGCTGCCAAATACAATCTTCAGAGTGTATCAAATGTGATTTTAGGTTATTCATTTGAGGTAGGCGAAAACGTAAAGATTCAACCCATGGCCAATGTGACCCTGTGGGATTTTGAAAATTACAGAGGTCAGATGAACCTGAACATGAGCTATAAGGATAAATTCTGGTTTGGATTTTCGGGCAACGATGCCGCTCAGTTTGGGGGCAATGTGGGTGTGAATTTGGGCGGAGGAACTCGTTTTGGATATGCCTTCATGTACCCTACAGGCAAATCGCGGGAGGTACTGGGCAACGGACATGAATTTTTCTTTACCATTGGTTTGGGCAGGGGAGCTGCAGCTGCTCCAGTCGAGCCGACTGCTCCATCCGAGACTAAATCCGATGAAAGGCGCAAAGTTCAAATTACGGTTTCAAGTTTGCCAGGATTTATTGAGGCAGGACAGGGCATAGATACAGCAGGTATAACCATAGCCAAGCTCGATAGTAATGCCAAGGCAGCTCCCGGTTTTTATATCGTAACCGGCGTGAGTTCAGATGAATCTAAGGCCAATAAAATGATCAAGAATTTGTATATGAACGATCAGTTTTCATACAAGTATTTTGATCGCAAGAATAACAGCTTCTACGTGTATGTGAAGTATTTCAAAACGCGTAACGAAGCTGACAGATTTCTGCTAAGTTCTGAGGTTGGCCTCACACAGTCCTGGGTAAGGGAAGTTAAATAATCGGTTTTCCGATTCCCGAATAATACATGCCCGCAAGGGCTGCATCTCTCATTCGTTGGTTTTGGGCATAAAGTCCGGCAATCATACCGGTCAATTTATCGCCGCTACCTCCTCTGGCCAAACCAGAACTGCCCGTGCCATTATAAAAGACCTTGCCATCCGGGCAGCTCAAAAAACTGTAGGTATTCTTGGCGAGAATAAATAAGCCCAGTTCAGTGGATGTTTTCAGTGCTATATTTTCCTTATCCTGTCCATTGGAAGTTGCACCAAACAGCCGATCAAATTCTCCGGGATGCGGCGTAAGCAGCGATCCTGCAGGGATAAGCTTCATCAGGTCTTTGTTTTGAGCCAGAATATTCAATGCATCCGCATCCAGAATCATGGGTGACTTGTGATTGGTCAGAACAGTTTTAAGCCAATCGACAGTTTCAGCCGTAACACCCAAGCCGGGACCAATAGCCAAAGATTGAAATTTAGCCATTGGAAGCCGTAAAACGGCTTCAGCATTGAGTTCCTGCGCATACAACATAATCTCCGGGATGCCGGAAAAGTACGGGATTGAAAGTTCTGTTGTAAGCACGGTTGTTAATCCGCTGCCGGCTTCATAGCAAGATTTTGCAGCCATTGCAATGGCTCCATGCATCCCGTAATTGCCCCCAATCAGCAAGGTGTGGCCATAAGTGCCTTTGTGGCTGTGTCTGGGCCTTTGAGGCAATAATTCCTGCATTTGCGTGGCCACCATTGGGTTTTTAGGATCAAGAAAAAAGCGGTTTGACACTAAGTGATCTGTGTGAATGCCACAATCCACAATGTCAAAATCAACCTGGTTTTCAGCATACAATAGCGATGGTTTTGCCGTCTGAATCGCAATTACCTTTTTGGAACTTATACACGGAGAATTTACTTCGTTGGACTCATCTGTTAAACCGCTGGGCATATCTATGGAAATGATATGTCTGTTTTGATTATTGATGGAATGAATAAGCGATGCCCATTGGTGTTGTAGCGGTGTGGAGAGCCCTGTCCCAAAAAGGGCATCAATGATGACCGAATTCTCTTGTAGGGTAAGTTCATCCACATGTTGAATCACCTGCAAGTTTAATTGCCGTTGTGATGCATATAGTTTCATGCGAAAATCAAGCTCGGCGGATGGGGGCTTCCCCAGCAAGCAGATTTTGGTTTCTACCGAATACCCTTTGGTTGCAGACATCAAGGCAAGGCAAAGTCCATCGGCACCATTATTGCCGGGGCCGCATATAAATGTGACCGGAATGTTACCGGATAATTGATGTTGGAGGTACTGAAAAATGCGGGCTGTGGCCCTGTCCATCAGGTCGTGATTACTCATCCCTTCTTCGGCAGTGGTAAGGGCGTCACACTGTTTGTTTTGGGCAGAGGACAGGATTTTTATCCCGGGGTCCATACAATCAAACTTTTGGGAACAACCTCAATAACAGCGCTATTTACAATAATGTCGGCAGCTTCCCCATCAAGGTGCAATGGTCTTTTCCCTTCAAACTGTATAATGAATCGGCTCCCTGAAATTCTATAGACATCAGGACTTGTGCTGACACTGCCGGTAGCCAGTCGGAAACCGATGGCCGGGATTTTTAAGGGGTTGGCTTTACGAAAAATGACTGCCGATAAAGCACCGTCATCATCCCTGGCGGCCGGATCAACCCTGAAATTATTACCCCACTGGCTGCCATTGCAAAAATCAACCATCCATACTTTCCCTTCCCATGAGCTGTGTTCATTGTTGATTCTGACATTGAAAGCATCCATTTTTAGGTTTTTGAACACGGTTTTTACGTAACCTTTTAGACCTCTGTGCTCTTCTCTTTTAAATTCATGGCTGATTTTAGCGGCATAACCAATCCCTGCGATATTGAGAAAGTGGTAACCATTAAAAAGTGCGGTATCCCGTACCGATATTTTAGGGTTTTCTGCTGCCTGCAGCGCTTCCTGCCATTTTAGTGATATATGGTGATGTCTGGCATAGCCATTGCCCGAACCCATTGGAATGATGCCCATACCGGTTTCAGTTGCCACCAACTGGCTGCTCACGAGATTCAATGTACCGTCTCCGCCGCAGGCAAATACGGCACGATAATTTTTCTGAGCCAGGTGTTTTGTAATTTCCAGCAGTTCTGCAGCTGATTGAGTTTCGAAAACAGAATAACCGCTCATTGATTTCAATGCTTCCACCATTGCAACTCCCTTTTTGCGAACTGCAGCACTTCCTGATACAGGATTGATAAGAAATGCAATTTTTTTACTATCGTCGGGCATCAGTTTCTGAATACGTAATGTAAAATATTGGCACCCATTTGCAATGCTTTTTGCCTGGTAGGTTCGGGATCATTGTGAACTTCCGGGTCTTCCCAGCCATTTCCAAGGTCGCATTCATAATCATAAAAACAAACCAGTCGGCCTTTATGTATCAAACCAAATCCCTGCGGAGATTTTCCATCATGCTGATGTATTTTGGGAAGGCCTGTGTTAAATAAAAATGGAGCTGAATAGATTGGATGTCGGTGGGGGAGTTCCTTGAATTCAAGTTCAGGGAATACTTTTTTCATTTGGGTCCGCACAAATTTGTCCATGCCGTAGTTATCACAAATGTGCAAAAATCCACCACTCTCTAAATATTTTCTGAGGTTACCGGCATCAGCATCGCTAAAAACCACATTGCCATGGCCGGTCATAAAAACATAGGGGTAGTTAAAAAGATCAGGACCGCCTATGTCTACAATGTTTTCTACGGGATCAATACTCATAGCCAGTCTGGTATTGCAGAATTTAGCAAGGTTTCCAAGGGCTGTTTTTGAGCTGTACCAATCTCCGCCACCGCTATATTTGAGTCGGCCCAGTTTTACAGAATATCCGGTTGGATGCCCGGTGAATGCACTCATGCCAATCATTATGGCTGAAAATGCCAACGCCCGTGAGATTCTTTGAATTGCCCACATTATAAAAAATTTAAAGGTAAAGATACAACAGAAATGCCAGACCTACCGCAATACGATAGTAGCCAAACCATGCAAATCCTTTGTTTTTGACGAGTTGTATAAAAAAGCGGATGGCAATTAATGCAGTAACAAAGCTGAAGATATTACCCAGCGCGATGTCTTCCAGTTGTGTTGTAGTCAACTTATCCCAGTTCTTCATGAGTTTGTACAAACCTGCTGCAGACAGGGTTGGCACGGCCAGAAAAAAACTGAATTCGGTAGCTGCGACCCTGCTGAGTTTACAGCCCAGTGCACCTGCAATGGAGGCAGCACTTCGGCTTACTCCGGGTATCATGGCAAAGCTTTGTACCAGTCCTATTTTCAATGCGTCTTTGTAGGTAACTTCATCCACCGTTTTTTTCCCTTCGGGTAAAAGTTTTTCCATAAACAGTAGAAAGAAACCAATGATGATGAGCGTGAAGCCAACGATGTAAGGGGTTTGAAGTAATTTCTCCAGGAATTCGTCAAACATCAGTCCCAGTAGCGCTGCAGGCAGGAAACCTGCAAAAAGTTTGAGATAAAATGATGTATCCTTAAACGAAAAAAATCTGCCCGGATATGCAGCGACAACGGCAAGAATGGCACCAAACTGTATACTGATAATGTACGTATCTATTTTGGTGGGGTCGAGTTTCATTACCTCACCTGCCATCATCAAATGGCCTGTGCTGCTGATGGGTAAGTACTCAGAAATCCCTTCTATAACGGATAGAATGAGGTTTTCAACCCAGGTCATTCACCGGAATTTGATTTGCCTTTGTAAAAAATGGAAACAATACCCAGTGCAAATCCAAGCATAACAACGATAGGAGCAATGGTGATTTTTGTGCTGTTATATATGTCGGTGGTGCCGCTCATCAGTGCGAACCCAATCACCAACACCACCAATGAACCACCTAAAAGCAGGTAGTTTAGCGATCCAAAAACCATGGGATTCTGCTTGGATTGAGTGTTTTTTTCAATTTCCTGAGGGATATTTTTTTTCGTACTCATTAGTATAGGTTTTCAATTTTGCTACGAAGATACTTACGTGTACTGAACCATGCACTACCTGCCGCAATTAAAATTCCGCATACTGCTGTGCTAGCCATGCAAATTGCGGCCTTTACCGGGTCTATGAATGCTGTGAATTCGGCAATAGAACCAAAGCCACTCCATATATACTGAATGCCCTTGAGTGTTGCGGCCAACAAAATCAGTGAAATGGGAAATGCAATGATTGCATAGAGGATAAATTTTCCCATGATGGGCCTGATGATGAAACCGTGCGTGGCGCCAACCAGCTGCATACTCTTGATGATAAATCGATTGGAGAAGATGTTCAAACGTGTGGAATTGTGAATGAGGCCAATGGCAATGATTACGAATACTAGGGTTAAACCCAAAATAGAGAGCTGAATTTTAGTCACATTATCGTTAACGGATTCCAATAGGTTTTTTTGGTAAATTACACTTTCAACGATATCCAGGGATCGCAGTTCTGCAGCAACCCGCTCCAATTGATTTGCCGTGGCAAATTCTGCCTTGAAATAAAGTTCAAGACTCAGGGGCAGTGCATTCAGTTCTACATATTGCATAAATGCGGGATCCTGTGTCTCCGCCATCTCTTTCATGCCGGCCTCACGACTTACAAAACGCGATGATTTAAACCATTTTTCCTGCTTTAATTTCTGGTCCAGCGCATTCACAGCCGGCTCTGTGCAGGAATCCTTGAAGTAAATATCCAGGCTGCTGCTTTCGACCAGACTTTTACTCAGTCCCTGAAAGCCAAGGTAGCTGACTGAGAGTAACCCCAACATGAACATAACCAAAGCCAGGCTTGTAATGCCGGGCAGGGCACTTGGCCTGCGCCTTTTGGTTTTATTCTCAATTTCATGCGACATGCAGTGCGAATTTCACCATAATCCCAATAACTCAATTGATTAAGTTATCCGCAATTGTGCATAGCTCCATAAACTGCTATTTTTGTCGTATGCAAAATAGATCTGCACAAAAGATTGAAAAAAGATTGATTCAGGTTGGGCACCTGGAGGGTGTGAGTTATTTGTTGCTTTTGGGTGTTGCCATGCCACTGAAGTACTTATTTCACTGGCCTCCGGCCGTAACTTATATCGGTGGTATTCATGGTGTGCTGTTTGTTGCTTTTTCGCTTCTGATATTGTTTATGCTTATCAAAAAGCAGCTTACTTTTTCGCAGGCCGTCTGGTCTTTATTGCTCTCTTTTTTGCCATTCGGAACTTTTTTCCTTGAGAAATCGGTATTGAGGAGGTGACTTGTAAAAATAAGAAAAAATTCGTATATTCGTAATTTCTTATGGATGGTATAAACCTCAAACAGGTTCAGCTGGAAAACATCGTTTTTCTGGACATTGAGACGGTATCGGCACACAGGAGCTTTGAAGATTTAAATTCAGATTGGCAGGATTTGTGGAAGCGGAAGGCCAGAAATCTGCTAAAGGAACAACAAACGGAGGCCGATATTTATGATCAGGCCAGTATCTATGCCGAATTTGGTAAGGTGATATGTATAGGGGTAGGATTGATTCGAAGAGGTAAAGATGGCACGCAGTTTCGGGTTAAATCCTACTATGGGGATGATGAACGTACCGTTCTCCAGGAATTTGCCAATTTGCTCAATAAAAGTTTTAACGGCGCTACTTATTTGCTGTGCGCTCACAATGGCAAAGAATTCGATTTCCCCTATCTGGCCAGAAGAATGATGGTGCAAGGAATAGCGCTGCCCAAACTGTTGGATATTCAAGGTAAAAAACCATGGGAAGTTCCCCATTTAGATACGTTGGAACTTTGGAAATTTGGCGACAGGAAAAGTTTTACCTCATTAAATTTACTGGCACATTTATTTGAAATTCCTACCCCAAAAGATGACATAGATGGCTCAATGGTGGGTTCTGTTTACTGGCAAGACCATGACTTAGATCGCATCGCACGCTATTGTTGCAAGGATGTATTAACGTTGGCAAGGGTTTTTCTGAAATTCAGGGGCGAAAAAAATATATCCGATGAGGATGTGATTTATGCCTGAAAATCAACGATTTAATAAACTATTTCTCTATTGAGGCAACCATGGGGAGTTGAAAGCTGTCATAGATTTAACCTATAGGTCTGAATAAGGCAGTCCGTAGGGTTATATTTGCCAAAACTTACCCATGCGCCCTCTTCTTTTTACCTCCATATTCCTTTCCTTTTTTTGGAGTGTAAAAGCTGCTGAACCTACTGTACCGGCGAGCAATCTTCAGTTTGGAGGCCTTACATGTATAGCGGTAAATTTAACGTTTGCCAAAGGAGACGGTGCCTGGAGGACTGTGGTGATGAAAGAGGGCAGTCCGGTTGATGTGATGCCTTCGGATGGCACAAAATACACGGCTTTTTCAGCTTTCGGAGCAGGATCGCACCTGGGTTCGGGTAACTATGTGGTCTATGACAATATCGGAAATAGCGTTACCATTACCGGGTTACAGCCGGGCACCACTTATCATTTTACTGTTTTTGAACACGATGGAATTGCCCCTGATTACCTGACATCGAAGTCATCCAGTTTATCGTTTACTACCCATTCACTGAAGTTAGACTTTAGTTTTAGTCGCACAGATAGTTGTGAAAAAACCAATAAAGTCACCTTTACCAATAAATCTCAGGCCAGTTTTGGATGGATAACTTATACCTGGCTTTACCGAGATGGTAACAAAGACACAGGTGTAAACGCCTCTTACACTTACAATGCAGGAGGTAATTATGCCGTTCAGCTCATTGCTTCACCCTCGCTGGGATGTAACAATAATTTCACCAGTCCGACCAGTGTATTCATCGTTCCCCGACCCAAAAGCAGCCCGACTGTAAGAAACTGGGATACCGCTCAGTGCCTGAATGGGAACCATTTTTACTTTGAGGATAAAACAACCATTCCTGCAATCCCACGTTGCGGAAAGCGGGTTATGTGGTATCTAGGCGGAGCAGACAGTACCACTTTTCCTAATCCGGACCGTTTCTACACTTCACCTGGAAAATACAGGATATTTTTTAGAAGCGAAACTACCTATGGTTTGAATGGAAATGTGTTCAATACGGGTTGCACGGACACTGCAGCCATTTTTGTGCGCGTAATTGCTGATCCCAGCAGCGGACTCAAAATCAACGATTCAATTCAGTGTCTTAAAAACAACAGTTTTGCCTTCCAGAATTCCACTTCAGGCCTGGTCTTTTACCGTTGGTATTTTGGGGATGGCGATTCTTCTGTGTTGCAAAACGCCACTCATTCCTACAAGGATACGGGGACTTTTAGGGTGATTCACAGTGCCAGAAGCAAAGAGGGATGTTCTAGTACAGATACCGTTTTTGTGCGTGTGAGGGCCAATGTTTCAGCGGCATTCACCGGTCTTCCCGCTTTTGTATGTGAAAATTCCCCATCCATCTCATTATCGCCAGTTACACCCGGTGGAGTTTTCTCGGGTGGCCCCATTTCAGGCAACTCCTTCTCTTGTTCTCCTCCTGGAAATTATACGGTAAAATATACCATTCCCGATGCGGATTGCCCTGATTCTGCAACAGCACCTATCACTGTGCACCCTTTGCCCCGCTTTAATCTTGGAAGGGATACCAGTCTTTGCAACGGAAGTAGTCTTAATCTTACGGTTACCGCTCCCGGCACGGTTACATGGAATACGGGTCAGGCGGGTAATTCCATTTTGGTTAATTCCGGAGGAATATTTCGGGCCAGTGTGGATGACCTTGGTTGTATTTGGTCTGATTCACTGAGAATTTTTCTGGGAGACGCACCTCTAGTTCAGCTTCCCTCAGATACGTTACTATGTAAAGGTGGTATGCTCAAACTAACAGCTACGTGGCCCCAAAGCCGCTATCAATGGAGCAACGGTCAAACGGATTCGGTGATTTATGTAACCAAGGGAGGGAATTACAGCGTCACTGTAACCAATCCTTGTGGTGTAGCTTCGGATGCGGTAACCGTTCGTTATCAGGAAGAGTTGTGCGACTTATTCATTCCTACCGCTTTTACCCCCAATAATGATGATAAGAATAATGACTTTCAGATCTTTGTCAGGGGCGGAAAACCATTGCTCATGTTGATTTATGATCGTTGGGGCGGAAAAGTATTTGATAGCAGGGATAAAGGAATTTATCAATGGAATGGTAAATCTGCCGAACAGGATTGCATAGAAGGGGTTTATCATTACGTATTTCAGTATGAGATGCCTGTTGGCAGCCGCGTTAGGCGCAATGCCATAAAAGGCAGTGTTGTGCTTTTGCGTTGATTTTTTCGGGCAAAAAGTGTCAGTAAATTGAGGATAGTGTGGCTTAAATCTGCACTAAATTTGTACCCAATGCAAGCCGCCACCATTGAACAGGCCAAACAGCTAGGCCTTTTGGAAGAAGAATTTCACAAAATATGTCAGATCCTTGGGCGTGAACCCAATTTTACTGAAATCAGCGTTTATTCCGTGATGTGGAGTGAACATTGCAGTTACAAAAATTCCATCACCTGGCTGAAAACGCTACCCCGTGAAGGCAGCAAGATGCTGGCCGCCGCCGGCGAAGAAAATGCCGGTCTGGTGGATATTGGAGATGGTCTTGCCTGTTGTTTTAAAATAGAAAGCCATAACCATCCAAGCGCCATTGAGCCCTATCAGGGTGCAGCAACCGGTGTGGGCGGTATTAACCGCGATATTTTTTCCATGGGTGCAAGGCCTATAGCCCAACTGAACAGCTTGCGATTTGGAAACCTTAAAACCGATCGCACCAAATGGCTGATGAAAGGCGTGGTGAAGGGCATTGGCGATTACGGCAATGCCTTTGGTATTCCTACGGTGGGCGGTGAAGTGTATTTCGATGATTGCTACGAGCAGAATAACCTCGTGAATGCCATGAGTGTGGGGATTGTACCCGTAGGCAAAAGCATTTCTGCGGCGGCAGGCCCTCCGGGTAATCCTGTGTATATTTTTGGTTCGGCTACCGGAAAAGACGGTATTCACGGTGCCGCATTCGCCAGCAAGGATATGAGTGAAGATAGTATTCAGGATTTGCCCAGCGTGCAGGTGGGTGATCCCTTTTGGGAAAAGCTGATTCTGGAAGCCACCATGGAACTCATTGAAACCGGGGCTGTGGTAGGCATGCAGGACATGGGTGCAGCGGGTATTACCTGTTCAACCAGTGAAATGAGTGCCAAAAGCGGCGTGGGCATGGACGTATGGCTGGATAAAGTCCCCATGCGTCAGGCCGATATGAAGGCCTGGGAATTGCTGCTGAGCGAGAGCCAGGAACGTATGCTGGTGGTGGTGCAGAAAGGTATGGAGCAAAAGGCCATTGATGTTTTTGAAAAATGGGAAATTTCCTATGCCCATATTGGTGAAGTTACTGATTCCGGCAGGGTTCGTTATTATATGAATGGAGTGTTGGAAGGCGATATTCCTGCTGAGAGTCTTGTGCTGGGCGGTGGCGCACCGGTGTATAAAAGAGAGTGGACAATCCCCGCATATTTTGCGGAGATTAATAAATTTTCTTTGGATTCTATTAGTGATATTTCCTTGGAACAAGCCCGCGAAGCAGCCCTGAAACTTTGCGCTGAACCCAACATTGCCAGCAAGCGCTGGGTGTATGAGCAATACGACAGCATGGTGGGAACCGTAAACCAAAGCACCAACAAACCCAGCGATGCCGCAGTGGTGATGGTGAAAGGTACCAACAAGAGTCTGGCACTAACCGTGGATTGCAACAGCCGCTACATTTTCGCCGATCCCGATAAAGGTACGCAGATAGCTGTGGCTGAAGCCGCCAGAAACATCCGCGTTACGGGTGGTGTGCCAACAGGTGTTACCAATTGTCTCAATTTTGGTAATCCCTACAATACTGAGGTATATTACCAATTCAAACATGCCATTGATGGCATGGGTAAGGCCTGCCGCAAGTTTGATACGCCGGTTACCGGAGGCAATGTGAGTTTCTATAACCAAAGCACCAATGGCAATGCGGTGTATCCAACCCCAACCATCGGTATGGTGGGAATCATTGAAAAACCGGAACACAGAATGAGCCTGGATTTTAAAGCCGCCGGTGATTTAATTTATCTGGTAGGTAAAGCCCACAATGACTTAGGCAGCAGCCAGTATCTGGCAAAGCTGAAAGGGGTAGAATACAGTCCTTGTCCCCATTTCGAACTGGATGAGGAATATGCAGTGCAGATGGCGGTTTATGGTGCAATCACCAGCGGTTTATTGCAAAGTACCCACGATATCAGCGAAGGCGGGTTGTTTGTGGCAGCGCTGGAAAGTGCCATGGCAGGTAAACTTGGCTTTGATATCTGTACCCTGAGCGGTATGCGCAATGATGCCTGGTTGTTTGGCGAAGGCCAAAGCCGGGTGCTGGTGAGTGTTTCATCAGATAAGAAAGCAGCGTTTGAAACCGCTATGCAACAGGCAGGCGTTAGCGCAACACATATTGGCACCGTACAAACCGCCGGAGTGGTGGTGAACGGCAACAGTTGGGGAGAGGTAAGCGATTTTGCAAGGCCTTATAATACTGTTATAGCCGAAGCCATCGGCTGATTTTAGACAAATATTTTCTTTTGAATTTTACTACTGCGTAAGAAAATTGCTGTTAAAATATCGGGAATATGAAAAATACGTTTACCCGATATTATCTTTGTGGGGATGAAAGATTGGTGTCCGCTACATGGTTTGTCTTCGGAGCAGGAGTCTCGCGTCCTTGAAAAGAAAACAAGGCTGGATAAGCTACGCCCTTTTCCAAACGCGGCACTGCAGCGTTTGCGGCAAGATATTTCCGTGGAATGGACCTACAATTCCAACAGCATAGAAGGCAATACCCTTAGCTTGCGCGAAACCCGCGTGGTGTTGCAGGATGGCCTCACCATAGGCGGTAAAACTATGCGCGAGCATTTTGAAGCGATTAACCACCATAAAGCCATATCTTGGCTTGAAGAAGTAGTTTGTCCGGGTAAAAATATCACTGCGTCTGATATCCTCACGCTGCATGGCTTGGTCATGGCCTCCATAGATGATGAATTCTGCGGAAGATTTCGAACCGGGCGGGTGCAAATCACCGGTGCCAATTTTATTCCACCCAATCCGCTGAAGGTGCCCGATTTGCTGGATGAGCTGATTGAATGGGTGCATCAAAATCCCCAAAAGCTTGATCCGGTAAGTCTTGCAGCAGTATTTCACCATCGCTTTGTTTGGATTCATCCCTTTTTTGATGGAAATGGCCGCACCGGAAGACTTGCCATGAACCTTATCCTAATGGGGATGGGTTACCCGCCGCTAATTATCCTCCGTGCAGACAGAGACAAATACTACCGTGCGCTGAATGAAGCCAATCAGGGTAAGTTTGATAAGCTACTATTGCTGTTTTTTCAGGGAGCCGAGCGCAGCCTTGAACTGTATCTTTCCGCATTAGGCAATGGCTATGACGATTACCTTCCATTGGAACAAATTGCCAATGATCCAGCCGTGCCCTACGGTCAGGAATACCTGAGTCTGTTGGCAAGGCGTGGTGAGCTCGAAGCCTTTAAAGAAGGGCGGGTATGGTACAGTACCCCAAAAGCTGTTAAGCGATATATGGAAAGGTAGGGGCAATTTCACGACCTTTGTGTCGTGAAACCCCTGCCTAACCTTTCATTCTGGGAACAACAATGGCTAAAAAATGCCGATATTCTTATCATTGGTTCCGGAATGGTGGGGTTGCAAACCGCCCGTCATATTAAGAACCAATGGCCTCATCGCGAGGTATGGGTGATAGACCGTGCACCTATCAGTCTGGGCGCGAGTACCCGTAATGCCGGTTTTGCCTGTTTTGGCAGCATGGGCGAAATTTTAGATGATATCAGTCGTACCGATGAAAACACGGCTTATGCTTTGTATGAAAAACGATACAAGGGGCTTCAACAGCTGTTGGAAGATTTTGGCGAAACTGCTATCGGATATGAAAAAACCGGGGGTTATGAGATTTTTACACCCGAAGATCTTGCGGAATACGAAACCATAGCCGCCAATATCGATAAGGTAAACAGCGCCCTTGATTCTGTGGCAGGCGAAAAACCGTTTCAGATGAAAAGCACATCCAAGCTGGGTATGAAGGTGCTGGAAAATGGTGTTTATACCCCGCTGGAGGGAATGGTGCAAACCCATCTGCTGTATAAAAAAGTGCAGGAAGCGGCGATTGTTGCCGGCGTGCGAATTATGGGCGGACTCACCGCTTTGCCACCCGAGAAGTTAGATAGCGGCAAGTGGCGCGTAAATACCAACGAAGGTTATCGCTTCGACGCCAGAAATTTGGTGGTCTGCACAAATGGCTATGCTGCCCATCTGTTGCCCGAGCTGGAGGTATTACCCGCCCGCGGACAAGTGCTTGTGACATCTTCCATTCCCGGCCTTGCCTGGCGCGGATTGATGCACGCCGATAAAGGTTACATTTATTTCCGCAGTTTAGGAACCCGTATCCTCATTGGCGGTGGCCGCAACTTGGATTTTGAAGGTGAAACCACCCCCGAACTGGAAACGTCACAACATATTACGCAGTATCTGGAAAATTACCTCCGTGATGTGGTGGTGCCGGGTGAAACCTTTGAAATTGAACACCAATGGGCCGGAACCATGGGCATGCATCAAAACAGAACACCCATAGTTCAGCGAATGGATGAGGGATTGTATGCCTGCGTGCGCATGGGTGGCATGGGTGTGGCCCTGAGTGCCGTGGTGAGCCGTGAAATGGCCGCATTGATGAAAGAAACGCAATAATTGCGGCACTTTTTTTGATATCTTTGAAATATGCGCAGTTTGTTTTTTATCTCATTGTTTGCTTGTAATGCAGTTTTGGCTCAGAAAAACGAGCAGGTGGAGGTAGAGCTCAAACGCGGTGATACACTGCAGATAGGAAAGACAGGCGGTTCAGAGTTTAAACATCTGGATATGTACCGCAAAACCCGTTGGGCCGGGAATGAACCTGCTTATGATACAGCCACGGGCAATGGTTTTTTTCAGTCGTTTTTTGCCACCGGCGATTTTGACGTGGCAGAGCTTCCCAAAGAATATGCAGGCCGCAAATTTGTGGTGCTGGGTGTGGAAGTACTCAGCAATAAAAAATCAGGTCAGCCCATGAATATAATGTATCTAAAGGGCGAAAACCCCAACATGATTATTTGGGTGGATTTTGACAAGGCATTTGAAAGCGGTGAGCTGAAGTTATTACAGGATTGAATTCCTTTTTATTTGGAAAATTCCCCCTTTTTTCGTATATTCATATTTCATGGACAACTACGACATATCTGCCCTGCTGGGTACCTACGCCAAACTGGCTGAACTACATGAGGAAAATCCTTTTAAGGTAAAGGCGCTTTCGGCGGCGGCTTTCAATATCAAAAAGTTCAAGGATCCGTTGCAGAACATGAGTGATGAAACCCTCGCAGCGCTTCCCGGTATTGGGAAAAGTGTGTTGTCTGCCATCAAAAACCTGTTGCAAACCGGCACGTTTCCCGAACTGGAACAACTCATCGCCAAAACCCCGCCCGGTGTACTGGAAATGCTGAAGGTGAAAGGACTTGGTCCCAAAAAAGTGGGCGTGATTTGGCGTAAGATGGGCATTGAAACCATAGAAGATTTGCTCGATGCCTGCCGCGAAAACCGGCTGGTGGAATTTCCCGGTTTTGGCCTTAAAACACAGCATGAAATACAGCAGTCCATTCAGTTTGCGCTGAACGCCCGTGGCTGGTTTCACTACGCCAGGGCGGAGGCACCGGCCGTGGAAATGTTGCAAAAAATCAGAACGCAGTTTCTATCCTCACGCACAGAATTTACCGGTGATTTTCGCCGAAACGCCATTGTGCTTGAATCCATAGCCATATTAACCACCCTGAAAGAAACGGAATTGTTGGAGTTTGCCACCACAAATCAACTGGAACGCAGCACCGATAACGAACTCAAATTCCGGGACGCTAACGGATTTTTGTTTGCCTTCGAAACCACACCTGCAAGCGATTTTGAAAAGCAGTGGTTTTTAGGAACCGGCTCTGCTGCCCATTTTCAGGCATTGGGTATGGATGAAAGCTCTACCATTCAAGGGCGAACAGAAGTTGAAATTTATCAGCAATTGGGTTTCCCTTACATTTTGCCGGAAAGGAGAGAGGGTATCGGAGAATTACAATCCGCCGGAAAGGAAGCCCTGATTGAATTCAAGGATCTGAAAGGAATTTTACACAATCATACCACCTACAGCGACGGACTTCATAGTCTGCGGGAAATGGCCGAACATGCCAAAAAGCTGGGCTACGAATACCTGGGTATTTGCGATCACAGCCGCACAGCCGGCTATGCACAGGGCCTGAGCAACGAAAAGGTTTTGAGGCAAATGGAAGAAATTGATGCGTTGAATGCCGAATTGGCTCCCTTTCGCATAATCAAAGGCATTGAGAGCGATATTCTCAATGATGGTTCCTTGGATTACGAACCTGATTTGCTTGCAAAATTTGATTTGATTGTGGCCAGCATTCATTCTCCATTAAATATGACCGAAGATCGCGCCATGCAGCGTCTCATCAAAGCCATTGAAAATCCCTACACCCGCATTCTGGGGCATCCCACCGGTCGTTTGTTGCTGGTGCGAAAAGGTTATCCCGTAAACCACCGCTATTTGATTGATGCCTGTGCTGCCAACGGGGTTGCCATTGAGCTGAATGCCCATCCGTTTCGTTTAGATTTAGACTGGACACACATTCCGTATGCACTTGAAAAAGGGGTACTCATCTCCATCAACCCCGATGCGCATGAAAAGGAAGGTTACCATGATATGTACTTTGGTACCCTGGCGGCGCGTAAGGGCGGACTCACCAAAGAAATGACGCTCAACGCCAAAACCCTTGTGGAATTTGAAGCATGGCTGTCTTTGAAAAGACCGTAACTTCGTGCCGGGTTTATGAAAATTCTGATTCTTCGCTTCAGTTCCATTGGTGATATTGTGCTCACAACACCGGTGGTGCGCTGTTTGAAAGAACAGTTGCCGGAGGTAGAAATTCATTATGCCACTAAGCCCCAGTATGCGGGCATTCTGGAAGCCAATCCCCATATAGATAAGGTAATAACCCTGCAAGGCAGTGTTTCATCGCTGGCAAAATCGCTTAGAAATGAAAAATACACCGCAGTGTTGGATTTGCACGCCAATCTTCGAACCCGGCTTCTTCGAACTTTGCTTCCCGGTGTGTCATTTCATGTTTTTCGCAAGCAAAATCTACGCAAATGGCTTCTGGTGAAAAAACTTTCCACCAAACCCTGTGAGCACGTCGTATACAGATATATGGATACGATAAAAAAATGGGGCGTGAAATACGACGGTAAAGGCCTGGATTTTTTTTACACGGAATCGGAGGTGAATGGTTTGCAAGGCATGCGTTACACTGCTTATGCCATTGGCGGAACTTGGGCAACCAAGCGTATGCCCCTAAACAAAATTGAAGAATTAATAAAAACCTCAAATGAATACTGGGTTTTACTGGGGGATGGAAATGATTCGCAAGTGGGAGAAATATTGGCATCGCAGTTTCCCGACCGCGTAACCAATATGTGCGGTAAACTCACGTTGGATCAAAGTGCGCAGGTGCTGGCAAGTGCCACAAAAGTGGTCACCCATGACACAGGTTTGATGCATATAGCTGCGGCATTGCGAAAGCCGATTGTATCTATCTGGGGCAATACCATACCCGATTTTGGCATGGGACCATTTTTGCCGGAAACAATGAATTCAAAGCCAATCCTCGCAGAAGTAGCAGGCGTAGCATGCCGCCCTTGCAGTAAAATTGGTTTCAATGCCTGTCCCAAAGGCCATTTTGATTGTATGCAAAAACAATCTATGGTCGAAATTAGCAAGCTTTTACATCAAATGTGAAATTGCTTGTTGGAACTGCTTTTTTTCCTTGCAGTTCGTAATTTTTTCCGTATTTTCGCGACTTCCTAAAAACCGCATTGACTCAATCACATGAAGAATAATCGTTCCGTTATTGTATTCTCGGTCGTTTTGGCCATCGCTTGTTTATTTCAGCTGTCATTCACCTGGAAAGCACAAAGTTTCGAAACCAAGGCCCAGCAATTTGCCGAAAAACAACAGAAAAAAGGCCTCAACTATGGCAAAGCTTACCGTGGCTACATCGATAGTCTGGGTTCGCGTGAAACCATCTACGACCTGTGGATAGCCAGTTACAACTACTTTGAATGTAAACAGCGTGAAATTAACCTCGGGCTCGATTTGCGTGGGGGGATGAACGTTATTCTGGAAGTAGATAAAGGCGCCATCATCAAAGGGATGGCAAATGATCCTTCCGATTCAGACCTTCAGAAAGCCATTGCGCAGGCCGATGAAGACGAGAAAAACAAAGGTGGTAATTACGTAGACAATTTCATGTCTGCTTTCACCAAGGTAGCTCCCAATCGTAAAATTGTTAACGTATTTGCCAAAAGCAATAACCCCAATGGAATACAGTCTTCCAGTACAGAAGCACAGGTTCGTAAAATATTAAGCGACGAAACCGGAACGGCCATAGACAGGGTATATGATGTTGTTGAAAAACGTATCAACCAGGCCAACGTAACACAGCCCACCATACAGAAAATTGACGGTGGCCGCATCAGCGTGGAATTGCCCGGTGTTGATAATCCCCGCCGTCTGGAAGACCTGTTGGAAAAAAGTGCCAATCTGGAATTCTATGAGGTGTATGGAAATACACAAAAAGGAGCAGAGGCCAGTAAAATGCTTGATGTGCTGTACAAAGCCGGTAAACAATCCGCACTGGCTGCAAAAACAGATACAAGTATAACCAAGACAGATACCCCAGGTGTAGTTGCCAAAAAAGATACAGCAATAGCTTCAAAATCAAAAGATGACGGCCCGCTTGGAAAGTTGTTGTTAAGACTGAAAGGGTACAGCTACTTCGTATCTATGGGAAGCTCTGTTGCATCTGTGCGCGGTTCCGACAGGGATGCGCTGATTGCCGAACTTCAGAAACCACAGTATGCTTCCGTGATGGAAGGAACCCTCAAGGTTGCCTTCAGTTCCAAACCCATTGATCTGGGCGAACTGAAAAGTGCACTCATGAAAAATGATAAAAAATCAGAGAGTGCTGCCAACAAACTCATTGAAGAATATAGTGACCAGCACCTGGTATATTTCCTGAAACTGGATCGTGATGGTAAGGCCGCCCTTGCCAGTGAAGAAGAAAATATCATTTCAGATGCACGTTCGCAAACCAGCCAGACAGGTGAAGTGGAAGTGAGCATGGAAATGTCGCCGCAGGCCGCCAGCCGCTGGGCCCAGATTACAGGTGCCAATATTAATAAGCACATCGCCATTGTACTGGATGACCGTGTATACTCTGCTCCCGTTGTAAACCAAAAAATTAGCGGAGGCCAAAGCCAGATTACCGGAAACTTCGATATCAAAGAAGCAGATGATTTGGCCAACGTGTTGAAAGCAGGTAAATTGCCTGCGCCAGCAAGAATTGTGGCCAGCGATGTGGTGGGACCTTCACTGGGTGAAGAATCGATTAGCAGAGGTACCAATTCACTGCTCATGGGCTTTGTGGGTATCCTTATTTTCATGGTTCTTTACTACAACAGGGCAGGGGTGTACTCAATCATAGCCGTGTTTGCCAACATGTTCCTGATTTTTGGCATTTTGGCCAGTCTAGGTGCCTCACTTACCCTTCCAGGTATGGCCGGTATCGTATTGACCATTGGTATGGCGGTGGATGCCAACGTTCTTATTTATGAACGTATTAAAGAAGAGCTTAGAAATAAAATCAGTTTGGCACAAGCCGTTAAAAACGGTTTCAAATACGCATTGTCCGCCATTATTGACTCCAATTTAACAACCCTGTTGGCAGGTATAGCGCTGTTGATGGCCGGTTCCGGACCTGCTTATGGTTTTGCCGTGATTTTTGTAATCGGTGTATTTACCTCCGTTTATACCTCTTTATTGGTTACCCGCTGGATGCTCGAAAATCGGGTTAATAAGAAAAAAGACCTCAAATTCTCTTTCCCTTACAGCGAGAACGTATTGAACAACACCAATTTTGATTTTGTTAAATACCGTAAGCGTGCCTACGTTCTCTCTCTGCCTATCATTCTTTTTGGTATAGGCAGCTTTATTTACAAGGGGGGCTTAACAACCGGTATCGACTTTAAAGGGGGTAATTCATTCATCATTCAGTTTGATAAGGCCAAAGATGTTTCTGTGGGTAAGATTAAGGAAACCCTGGATAAAGCATTCCCCGGAAGCAGCAACGAAGCCAAGACTTTTGGTAAAGAAGGTCAGTTCCGTGTAATTACCACCCACAGACTGAATGAGAATAGCAAGGAGGCCAGAGACAAAACCACTACTGAGGTAGTCAATGCACTGAAAGAATTGGGTGTGTCTTCAGATTCGATCAAGGGAACCTCTAAGGTGGGTTCTTCTGTCGCAGCCAGCACGCGCAACAAGTCTACCGTATTGCTGATCGTAGCCGTATTCTTAATGTTTGCCTACATCTTACTGCGTTTCCGCAGTGCTGCCTATGGTCTGGGTGCCACCATTGCCCTGATTCACGATATTGTGTTCATTCTGGCTTGCTACAGTATTATGGATGGCTGGGTTCCCTTCCCTGTGGAATTTGATCAGCACCTGATTGCTGCATTGCTTACAGTTATCGGTTATTCTATGAATGATACGGTAATTGTATTCGACCGTATACGTGAATTCCTTTCAGGTAACAGCCGCGTGGAAAAAGATGATCACAAGCTCATCAACATGGCTATTAACCAAACACTAAGCCGTACCCTGATTACCTCCGCTACCGTTTTCTTCGTATGTATTATCCTCTTCCTGTTTGGAGGCGATGCATTAAAAGGTTTCTCACTGGCACTGGTGCTGGGTATCATTGTAGGTACTTATTCATCCATATTCATTGCTACTCCTGTGGTAGTGGATTTTGGACTGAAAAAAAATAAAAGCATAAAGAAAGCTTAATACAATAAGTCTTCGCAAAAAAGCGGGGATTTATTCTCCGCTTTTTTTATGAAATAAAGAGTAAAAAATGAAAATTGGTTCTATAGACGCCACCGAAATCGCAGCGCAGTTTGGTACACCTGTGTATGTGTACGATGCAGAAAAAGTTAAGACGCAGTATCACCGTTTGAAGAATGCTTTTCCGGGGGTGAAAGTCAGCCTGCATTATGCATTGAAAGCTCTTAACAATGTAAATATACTGCGTGTATTGAAGAATGAAGGTGCCGGTCTGGATGCAGTCAGTATTCAGGAGGTGCAGCTTGGCCTCAGGGCGGGTTTTTCACCCGAACAAATCATGTATACTCCTAACTGTGTTGATTTTGAGGAGATTCAGGAAGCCGTAAAACTGGGTGTTCATATCAATATTGACAATATCAGTATTCTGGAGGAATTCGGACATTACTATGGCGGTAGTGTTAAGTGCTGTTTGCGGCTCAATCCTCACATCATGGCCGGAGGTCATAGCCACATTTCAGTGGGTCATATCGATTCTAAATTTGGTATTAGCATTTATCAGTTGCGACATGTGCTGCGCGTAGTTCAAAGCCATCAAATGAAGATTAATGGACTGCACATGCATACAGGCAGCGATATTCTGGATGCAGATGTATTTTTACGCGGAGCTGAACTGCTGTTTGAAGCCGCCTCAGACTTCCCGGATCTGGAGTTTATGGATTTTGGCAGCGGATTTAAAGTTCCCTATAAGGAGGGAGATATAGTAACCGATATTTCAGATACCGGAAGCCGCATCGCAGAGGCATTTCAGCGTTTCTGTGCCCACTATGGCAGGGAACTGGAACTTTGGTTTGAGCCGGGTAAGTTTATTGTGAGCGAGGCCGGTTATTTACTGGTGAAGGCAAATGTTATTAAGCAAACTACCAGTACGGTATTTATTGGTGTAGACAGCGGTCAGAATCACCTCATCAGACCTATGTTTTATGACGCCTATCACCGCATTGAAAATGTAAGTAACGCTGAGGGTCTGCCCCGTTTATATTCTGTGGTAGGCTACATCTGCGAAACCGATACGCTGGGCTATGACCGCAAAATAGCAGAAGTACGCGAAGGCGATATTTTGGCTATTTACAATGCAGGTGCTTATGGTTTTACCATGAGCAACAATTATAATGCGCGATTCAGACCTGCTGAAGTACTGGTGATTAACGGTGAGGCGAAGCTTATTAGACGCAGGGAAACTTTCGAAGACCTTATACGCAACGAAATTGAGGTGCTTTAAGGCTTGACAACCCTAATAATTGGTCTGAATCCAATATTGGCCTGCCCCTTGTTTTTATCCTGAAAAAATAGAGCCCCGGGTTGAAGATAATAAGGATCGTCCATCCAGGAACCGCCTTTAATAACCATCAGGTTATTCATCGCATCTCCCCGAATGAATTTTTCTAAGGTGGCTGCACTGTGGTTTTCATACACATTAGGAGTTATCCGTCCGGTAACCGTGTATATGTATTCTTTATGGTTAAAAAGATGGCTTTGTGCAGAACTCCTTGTCCACTCTGCTACGTTGCCCATGACGTGATAAACCCCGCCCACTGCAGCCATCCCATTTATGGGAGCTGTATAAACAAAAAAATCTGTTGAATTGGGCTTGATGGGGGCCATTCTTGAACTATACCATGTCCCGGAAATAACCCTGTTATGATTGCCGGGAGAGGCAAATTGTAGGTAGGTGGGTTTGGGTAGCTTAAGTTTGTATTTGATTTCATGCTGACGGATAGCATAGTAATAAATATGAACCCATTCGTCTGAACTGGGTATATCTACCTGAATGCGCTGAGGTGTTTTTCTAGTTGTCAGCATATTGTTTAAACTGTCTTGTAGCCATAAACAGTAGGCCTTTGCCTGATTGAATGAAATGCCGCATACGGGATAATCATTATAGGCCGGATGTTGAAAATAGTAATGTGAAAGGGGTTCGCTGAATTGCTTAGGTCCTAGCCAGCAGTTGGTGTCAGGGGTGTATGCAGGGTTGCGGGTAGAAACCAGAAACTTGCGGTATGCAAGGTTGCTAATTTCTGTAGGCAGAAAGAAAAAACCGCCATGCCTGGCCATAAAATCGTAGTGGTATAAGGGAAGAATGGTGTCAAAGCCATCGCATGGTTCTACCCGGGTGCTGTCGGGATTTAGGAATTTCCAGTCTTTGAGTAGCTTGAACAGATAGGCATCCGGTTTTATGGAAGGTATTATGCTGTCGCCCGGTTGATAATAATATTTAATTCGTAAATGTTCTGGAGCGGGGGTAGATTGTGCCGGCGCCGAAAGAACGACCCACAACAACAAGCTCATTAATACGAGGCGCATATCCGCAATTTAATAAATCACCACCTTAATGGCAATAAAATGGCTTTAAATAAAATAATCTCCTCATATTTTGCGGAGATTATTTTATGCTCATTTCAATGGTCAGAGGGATGCTACAGTATCTTTTACTGCCTGTAAGTTGGGCATTTCTCCGGGGTTTTCCAGTACTTCGGCGTAGCGGATTATTCCTTCTTTGTCAATGACGAACGCACTGCGCTTTGAAACCCCTTTCATGCCAAAAATCCATTCTTCATAAAGAGAACCATAGGCGCGGCTCACCTCTTTGTTGAAGTCGGAAAGGAGGTTGAAGTTGTAACCTTCGTCTTTTTTCCATTTTTCAAGGGTGAAAACAGAATCTACAGAAACCGACAGAATTTCGGCATTTAAATTAGCGTAATCATGGTAGCTATCGCGCATCTGGCACAATTCTGCGGTGCAAACACCGGTGAACGCCTGTGGCACGAAGAGGAGCACCACGTTTTTGCCTAAGAAGTCGCTGAGCGTTACTTCTTTTTTCTGGTCATTGAATAGGGTAAAGTTTGGGGCTGCTTGTCCGATGGAGAGAGTCATATATTTGTAACAATTAAGTTTGACAAATGTTTAGAACATAACGGGATTAAAGAACGCTCGTTTGTTAAGTTTAAGGTCCTGCAACATCCCTGATTTGGGCCTGATACTGAAGGTCCATTGTTTGGCAAACCCGGATGGGACCCAGTTAAAATCGATTTGCCAGCAGTGTAAATTTCTCGAAACCGTAAACTGGCTGGATGCAATCTCTTTGTTGTGCAAATCGTAGCCGGTGGTGTAGCCGATTTTCCATTCGGGGGTCAGACTAATATCGCCGCTGATGTTGATTCTGTTACTCCCAATTTGTTGTGAGCGGGTTTTGGCTTCCGCATTGTAATCAAATACGTAGGTAAAGGCCAGACTCCAGGGAATGTCGAAATGATAATATTCGTCAGGTTTGGTTTGAATGTCTTTTTTCTCAGGGTCATCCTCGGGTTTGAGGGTTTTGGTGTTTTCGGCCTGCACTTTCTTTTTGAACATTTCCGGGCTCAGGCGCGTACTGATACTAACGCCGGCATTCCTCATGCGCAGAGGGGCTTGCCTGTCTTCGTACAAAAACCGCTGCACATTTTTTAATAAAGAATCTCTTTGATACAGACTGAAAGCAGATCGGGCGGTAATGTTGAAGTTTTTCATCAGGGTGGTGTTGAAATTGGCCTGTACGTCACTCCATTTAAACTTTTCTGCCACCATATTGTATCGGGTATTAAAACTCAACTGATCAATTAAATTGAATTTTTCAAGTTTCTCTTCACCGCTGCTGTCTGTGCTCACCACTTTTTTACCCTGCAGGTTGTTATTGATGCCAATGCCTACATATCCGCTTTCAGACTGACTTTGGCCACCTCCATAAATACCCCTTTCAAAACGGTTATACCGAATGGATTTTCCCCCGGTATCGGTATAGCTTTGCTCCCAACCCCTCAAAGCTGCATTGATTTTGGGCTGATATCCCAGACTGATGGTTGGGGTAATCGTATGTCGCAGTGCTTTGATTTTTTTGGCATGGTTGCGCTGGAAAGTACCGTAAATATTGGTGGTGAAACCCGTGTTGAAATCCCAGTTATTCAAACGATAAAATCCGTTTTCTTCTCGTGACTGAACCACCCCCGCAGTATCCATGAATTTTTCCGTGGCTTTTAGGTACCAGGTTTCACGGTAGTTAAATGAGGGTGACATATTCACGATTCCATTGAGCAATTTTATATTCGTATTGATAGGAATGCTGTGGTTAATTCCGCTTTGCGTTTTTTGCAGTGCCTGCTTGTAATCCCTGCTAAAGAGTATGCTGTCCTTGGTGTTGATTACATTACTGAATTGCATGTTGTAGCTCAGACGCAGCTGCTCATACCATTTATTTCTACTGCTGTTTTTTCCGGCAAATGGAGTGAGCGATGAAACACCCAGATTCATGCTGGGCAATTCCAGCCGGAAGTCTCTGTTGGCCGTGTTTTGCGAGTGTCTGGCTGCTGCCGTAAAGTTTACTTTGTTTTGTAAAAAGGTTTTACCAAAGTTGATGGAGCTTTGAAATTGCTGGTTGCTTATCGAATTGATATCCCTGGAGTTTAATCGGTTAAAATTGCCAGTCTGTATATTGATATCTCCATTTAATGAAATACCCGGCAAATACTTCGGATCAAAGGCAAAATTGCCCCTGATGCTTAAATCCAGATTTTTTTTGAACGCCGGGCTGCTTCGTTCAATCCCATTTCCGAACCAGCTGGCCCCTAGCCCGAAATTGCTGCGGTATTTGTAACGCTTGATCAGGTTGGTGGTAATACCCAGTCGTAAGTCGCCATTTAAATAGGCGTCTGTATTGACCGATAAATCAGCAAATTCGCCCAGCCCCATATAGTATCCAAAGTTTTGCAGGTAGAAACTTTTATTAAATTGGTTATATCCGTAGCCGGGAAATAAAATCCCGTTTCGTTGCCCTTTTTTCAATGGCGCAATTCCAAAGGGTACCGCCAGTGGGGTTGGGACATCCTCCACAACAAGATTGGCAGCTCCAAACAGAGCTTTATTGTTGGGAATTACTTTCACACGGCTTGCATTAAAATAAAAATGGGGATGGTCTTCATTACAGGTGGTGATTTTACCGTTTTGTCCCACAAAACTGCCGTCTTCCTGTTTTAGCACTTTATTCAGGTGGATAACCGCTTCATCCTGAGTAAGTCTCACCCCGTATACGCGCCCTTTTTTAGACTGGCTGTTGTATCGTATACTGTCTGCCTTGTAGTTGTCGTTGCCGTCTTTTAATACGGGTAAATTGCTGTATTTGCCTGTACTGTCTGGTCCGCCGGTAGCAAATATCTCTTTTTTGTTTAGGTCTATCTCAATGAAATGGGCTGTAAGGTTCATATCTCCATATTCAATGGATGCATTTTTATACAGATAAACCCTATTTTTTTTCAGGTTAAACCAAATGGAATCCGCGGCCTTGTAAATAATGGGCTTGTCGAGTTCACTTTTGGGTCGGCTTATGCTAATTCGGGAAGTGTCGGCAGGATTTGACACTTGTCCGAAAGTCTTTTCTGCACGGGTTATTAGGGCTGTTAAAATCAAAACAAGGCAAAACTTCCACAGAGAGAGTTTATAAAGATTTACAGGGCCTTGTTGAAGCATTGGATAGTTACCGCGAAATTCGTCAAAAACTTTGCCATTCCTCGATATTTTCAATGAATGTGATAAAATTTTGGCAAGGTTTATGAAGTTATGAAAAAAAGAAACGCTATGAGACGCTTTGTTGTCGGCCTTTTGTTGATGTTAATGATTTTTACTTTGCCTTCCGGAAAGCCGTTTAATCGCATGCCGGGCAAACAGGTAAAAACCATTGTAATAGATCCCGGACACGGGGGATTAGACCCCGGCTGCAACGGAGCCAATGAGATTTGGGAGAAGGCTGTAACCCTGGCGGTATCCATGAAACTGGGCAAAATGATTGAGGATAGTATGCAGGATGTTCAGGTGATTTATACCCGCAAGACGGACAAGTTTGTTGAATTATGGGAACGCCCGAACATGGCCAATAAAATTAAGGCAGATTTGTTTATTTCCATACATTGCAACAGCAATGTGAATACCACTGCAGCCGGTTCAGAGACGTATTTTATGGGTTTGCATAAAAGTCAGGGCAACTTGGATGTAGCCAAAAGAGAGAATGCCGCCATTAAGTTTGAGTCAAACTATAAAACCAATGAGAGATACGGTGGTTTTGACCCAAATTCTCCTGAAGGGCATATCATTTTTTCCCTGGTTCAGAATGCGTTTTTGCAGCAAAGTTTGAAATTTAGTACCCTGGTAGAAGCCCACACCCAAAGAATCTCCAGAATAAAAAGTCGTGGGGTAAAGCAGGCGGGATTTTTAGTTCTGTGGCAAACAGCCATGCCCTCAGTTTTGGTAGAAATTGGTTTTTTAACCAATACTTCAGATAGGGGAGTTCTGAAAACAGATGATGGTCAGCGAACCATTGCCAAGGGTATTTTTAGGGCCATCAGGCAGTATAAAAAAGAGGTAGAGAAAATGGCTACCCCTAAAAATCAGGATGATTCCAAGCCGGTTAATGCTGATAGCAGTAATTTACGTCGTTAATTAGTATTATCTTTGAATATCTTTTATTGTGGCATTATTTAAAGGAATTTCCAAAGAAACCAAAGTTGGTACACTGGCAGCTGTTTCAATAACAGTTCTTATCCTGGGCTATAATTATATGGTGGGGAAGGATAATCCGCTGGGAGGTGCCAGGGATTTTGTGGTGTTGTATGACAGTGCGCAGGGACTGGCGGACAATACTGCGGTGATGTATAATGGCTTTAGGGTTGGGCAGCTTCGCAATATGGAAATGGACCCACAGTCCGGCAAGATTGTTACATCCATTGAAATTTACAGCGAAGTTAAGATTCCTAAAAATTCAAAGATTAAAATTGAATCTGCTTTATTGGGATCAACTACCCTCAAACTCATTCCGGGAAATTCCAAATTGATGGCGGAAGATGGAGATACGCTATTGCCTATGTACACCCAAGATGTGATGAGCATGGTGAACGAAAAAATTGCTCCCATTGCAGCAGGTGCAGATTCTCTGTTAACCCATCTAAATGCCATTATTGCCAGACAAAGTCTGACGGCAGCCGTAGATCAACTGCCCGTTGTTCTTGCATCGCTGAACAATACCATTGCCGAAATTCAAAGTACCCTGGCGGCATCTAAACCCGGATTGACCGCTACCTTAAACAATGCAGCAAAATTCTCTTCTAATCTGGATCAGTACAATAAAAGCATTGAGGGCAGTCTAAGCAATATTCACCGCACCACTGCTCGCCTGGATAGTATTGAATTACACAAAATTGGTAAAGATTTGGAGGAAACCGCTGCCGCGTTAGCTGTTATTACCCGCAATATTGAACAAGGGAAGGGTTCATTGGGCAAATTGGCTAAAGATCCTGTGCTATACGATAATTTGGTAAAAACGACCCGCAATCTCGAAACGCTTGCCTATGACATCAATCACTACCCTGAGAAGTTTTTGCCGTTGCCCTGGGGTAAATCACAGCGTAAAAAAGCCAAAAGAGCCAGTGAGAAAAAACATACCCAAAGCGATACCTCCCGCTAATTAGCGTTGCTGCTCGATTTCGGGTGTGAAAAGATGTATGGCTTGTTTATTTTTTCTTGCCTCAAATATCCATATCATCCACATCATATAGAGTAAGTTGTAGAAAAAATCCTCAAGGGGAATTCCGTACTGCATCCCCGGTAAGAATGAGGGAATTCGGATGCCCATATTTTCAGTATTTTCATAAATCAGGATCGGAAGTCCGGTTAGCAGGCCATTGACCACAAACATGGGTATCACACTGATTAGCCATGCAACATACAGATGGGTAATGTAACTGCCTCGGGTTACCAGTAACTGGTTTAGGATGGTAAATGCCAGTAAGCTGAATGTGACGGCTGTGTAGAGCTTGTTGTAATGCAATACCACCATGCCAATACTGAATGAGAGTAGCAATAATGAAATTAGACGTCCCACATTCCTATGCTCGATTTTTGGGAGGTAATGTCTTAAGCATGCATAAATAAAGAGGCAGGCGTATGGCACAGCCACAAAAAAGAAAATTTCTTCCCATGGCAGATTGATGATATAAAAACCGGTCACATATTCCGGGTTAAAGTGCCAGATACCCAGTGCTGTGAAAATGACATCCCATATCAGGTAGATGGCTGAGGTGATTAACATGGCCGTGAGAAAGTGCTTCCATACTTTGTGAAATGCCACGCGTTTATCGAAAGATAATGCCAGTGGCCCGATTAAGGTGACTATGTTAATCCAGAGATACAGGCTTTTATTCATATATATAAAAAAGGCATCCCAATCGGGATGCCTGCAAAGTTCGTTAATTAATGTTAAGCATTCATGGCATTCATACCAAATTCAGTACCATAGGATGCCAGTTGCTCCCGCAGTATACGTCTTGCAACGAAGATTCGGGTTTTTACAGTTCCAATAGGAATGTTTAACTCTTCGGCTATTTCATGGTATTTATAACCTTCGGCATTCATGGTGAAGGTGATTTTAAGTTCAAGTGGCAGACTGTCGATGGCTTCTTCCAGGTCTTTTCGAATAAACTTCAACTCTGCGTCATTATCTACCCTATGGCTGGGGAGGTCAATAAAGTAGGTATTGTCTGTACTGTCAAGAAATGTGTTCCGCTTGGCATCCCTGCGGTAATTGTTTATGAAGTTATTCTTCATAATCGTATACAACCAGCCACGAAGATTGGTGCCCTCCGCAAATTTGTCTTTGTAGCGCAGGGCTTTCAACAAAGTTTCCTGCACCAGGTCTTTCGTATCATCCATATTGTGGGTCAACGACAATGCATAATTTCTCAGGGGTTGCAGCTCATGCACCATGAGATTGTTGAAGTCTGTGGTTAGTTTTGTCATAGTATTGTTTAGCAAAGTTGAACAAAACACACCTTTTGTTCAAGTAATTTGTGTAAATTATGCGCTGTATAAGTTATACAAAATAAACAATGCATATTCTTGTAAACGCTGTTTAATGCTTGAAAACCTTATTGGTGCTGGTTTTGACTAATTGGAGTGGTTTGTTTTGTTGGGCTTAGTTGTTGAAAAGTTATACATTATAAATGATAAAGGCATGACAAAACGGTCAACAAAAAAGGCCGGTCGTGCCGGCCTTTTGGTGTGTAGTTCAAATAAGTCTTAAACCAAAACGATTACATTGTTTTTCAAAACCTCAACCAGTCCTCCGGTTACGTCGAACTGTTGCTTGCCGTCTTTGCTTTTGATGCTAAGACTTCCTTTCTTCAGGTTGGCAATCATTGGGGCGTGATTTTCAAGTATTTGTAAACTGCCGTTTATTCCGGGAACAGTTACCACATCAGCATCACCGCTGAATAGCGTTTTATCCGGGGTTAAGATTTCAACTTTCATTAGGCAGCAGCTTCTTCCAACATTTTCTTGCCTTTGGCAACTGCATCTTCGATGGTTCCTACCAGGTTAAATGCAGCTTCAGGATATTCGTCTACCTCGCCATCCATAATCATATTAAAGGCCTTGATGGTTTCCTTAATGTCAACCAGCACACCGGGGATACCAGTGAATTGCTCGGCTACGTGGAAGGGCTGAGACAGGAATCGCTGAACACGGCGTGCACGGTGTACCACCAGCTTATCGTCTTCACTCAGTTCATCCATACCCAGAATCGCGATGATGTCCTGCAGTTCTTTATAGCGCTGAAGCAATGCTTTAACGCGCTGTGCGCAATCATAGTGTTCTTTTCCTAAGATATCCGGAGTGAGGATACGGCTTGTTGAATCCAATGGATCCACGGCAGGATAAATACCCAATTCCGCAATTTTACGGCTTAGTACCGTGGTTGCATCAAGGTGAGCAAACGTAGTAGCAGGTGCCGGGTCAGTCAAGTCATCAGCAGGCACGTAAACGGCCTGAACCGAGGTGATAGATCCACGGGTGGTAGACGTAATGCGTTCCTGCATCACACCCATTTCTGTTGCCAGTGTTGGTTGATAACCTACCGCAGAAGGCATACGTCCCAGCAGTGCCGATACTTCGGAACCGGCCTGGGTGAAACGGAAAATATTATCAATAAAGAAGAGAATGTCGCGTCCTGCGCCCTGTCCGTCACCGTCGCGGAAGTATTCAGCTACGGTAAGACCGCTCAGTGCCACACGGGCACGGGCTCCGGGAGGTTCGTTCATCTGCCCGAAAACAAGGGTGGCCTGACTTTGGCTCAGTTCATTCATGTCAACTTTGTTCAAATCCCATCCGCCTTCTTCCATACTTTTATTGAACTCTTTGCCATATTTGATAACGCCTGATTCTATCATTTCACGGAGCAGGTCATTTCCTTCACGGGTACGCTCACCCACTCCGGCAAATACCGACATACCGCTATATGCTTTTGCGATATTGTTAATCAGCTCCATAATCAATACGGTTTTGCCTACACCGGCGCCACCGAACAAACCAATCTTACCGCCCTTTGCATAAGGTTCCAGCAAATCAATTACCTTGATGCCGGTGAACAGTGGCTCTGTAGACGTGCTCAGATTTTCGAATGAAGGTGCTTTAGCGTGAATGGGACGGCCATTGCTGCTGTCTGTAGCCTGCATGCCATCAATGGCTTCTCCCACTACGTTGAGCAGACGGCCACGGATGGCTTCGCCTGTGGGCATGGTAATAGCGTTACCCGTGTCAATTGCGTCCATACCGCGACGCAGACCATCGGTGCTATCCATCGCAATGGTTCTTACAATATTCTCACCGAGATGCTGTTGAACTTCAAGCACTACCTTTTGCCCGTTTTCGCGGGTAACGTGCAATGCGTTATAGATTTTAGGAAGGGTGGAGCCGGCTTCGTTAAAGCTTACGTCAACAACGGCTCCGATGATTTGGGAAATTTTACCTGTATTTGCCATGAGGTTTTTCGAGCCGCAAAGGTAAGAAATTATTGTCGCCGTTGCAGCATAAAGGTCGATTTTTATTTGTCCTTTCGAATGGGTAACCCATAATTCGCCTACAATGCCTCTGGAGCTGTGATATTAAGTGGAATATTCCTAATTTCGCCCTTTCAAAATGGATCGCAATACAATCATCGGTTTCTCACTTATTTTTCTCATTTTGGTTGGCTACTACTGGTGGGCAGCTCCTTCACAGGCAGAAATGGACATTCAGCGCAAAGCTGCCGACAGCATTGCCCGGGTTGACGCCAAATCAGATACAACCCAGCCCACACAGAATGCTGCAGATACTGCGGCCCTCAATGAGAAAAGTGCAAATTCCCAGGACTCTGTAATCAATGGTTTTTTGGATTGCAAATATCAGAAACCGCATGAAATAACTTTGGCAAATTCTGCTGTATCTATCAAATTCAGCAGTCTGGGCGGAAGGCCCGTTCAGGTGAAACTTAACCGCTACAAAAGGGCCGATTCCACTGATTTGGTGCTGTTGGATGCCAAGCACACCGAAGCATATTTTGAGCTGATGACCAAAGATGATATGTTCCGCACCAACAGTCTGAACTGGAAGGTGATGCAATCATCACCCGAGGTAATTGTGTACAGACTTGAACACAAAAATGGCGGTTACATTGAACAGCAATACAAGTTGTCTTCTCAGGATTTTCTGTTGAATTATACGGTTAAGGTTTCCGGTCTGGAAAATGAACTTCAGCGGAACAACGATCTGAAGTTTGTGTGGAAGGCAGCTTTACACAAGCAGGAAAAGGGAATGCAGTTTGAAAATCAACACAGTACAATTACTTACAGGATACCCGGCGAGCATCCCGAATCGCTCTCTGCAAGCAGTCCTGAAAGACTGGAAAAAATCCCCGGTAATCTGCAGTGGGTTGCCTTCAAACAGCAGTATTTTAATGCAACCCTTATTAATAAAGAGGGATTTGCTCAGGGCAGCAACCTGGAATGGAAAGAAACGCGTGAACCCGGATATATAAAAGCGATGCAATCTGAGCTCTTTTTGCCTTACAGCAGGGAGAAAGAAAAGACGTGGAATCTCGCATTTTACTTTGGCCCTAATAGTTACAAAACGCTTCAATCCATCGATCCCGGATTTAAAGACCATGAATTACACCGGATGATACCGCTGGGCTGGGGCATTTTTGGCTGGGTTAACCGCTGGATGGTACTGCCCATTTTTAATTTTCTAGATGGTAAGATTGGCAGCATGGGTATTCTGATCCTATTGCTTACCCTGATTATCAAGTTTGTATTGCTGCCGCTGGTTTACAAAAGTTACATCTCAACGGCTAAAATGAGAATTCTGAAGCCGGAAATTGAAGAAATAAAGGAAAAACATGGTAGTGACATGCAAAAAATTCAGATGGAAAACCTGGCACTATATAAGAAAGCCGGCGTTAATCCCATGAGTGGCTGTGTGCCAATGCTGCTGCAAATGCCCATTCTGTTTGCTTTATTTCAGTTTTTCCCTGTTTTATTTGAGCTCAGACAAAAAACCTTCCTATGGAGCCATGATTTAAGTGCATATGACAGCATTCTGGATCTGGGCTTTCATATTCCTGGCTATGGCGATCATATCAGTTTATTTACCTTGCTGATGACCATTTCAACCCTTATTTATACTCACCTGAATAACCAGATTTCCGGGGTTACAGGCCAAATGAAATGGATAGGGTACATTATGCCTGTTATCTTCCTGGGTGTTCTGAATGATTACCCCAGCGGACTAACCTGGTATTACTTCGTAAGCAACATGGTTACTTTTGGTCAGCAGTTTGCCATACGTCGTTTGGTAGACGATCAGAAGCTACACCAACAAATTGCCGATGCCAGAAAAAAACCGGTGAAGAAAAGTAATTTTTCCCGAAAACTGGAAGAGGTGATGAAGACCCAGCAGCAAAAATCTGCCGCCAAACCCCGGAAGCCCGGCGGAAAGAAGTAATCAGCCAAAGGCCAGATTCTTGTAGATTTTCCCAGGTAAGCTGTTTACCATTTGTTTCATTTCCATTTCCAGCAATAAAAGCGTGAGTCTGCTCATCGGAAGCCCCGTAGAGAGCAGCAACTCGTCAAAATGTCGGCTTTTCCCTTTCAGGCAATCCATTATCAGTTTTTCTTCGGGTGTCAAATCAAATAATAAGGTAGTCTGAGGTTGCTTGGTTTTCGGTATTCCCAAATCCCAGTTCATGCCGCGTGCAATATCTCCTGCGTTTTCGCATAATCCCGCCTTTAGGTTTTTTATTAAAAAATTGCAGCCCTCGCTCATCTTATCTCCGGGTTTACCCGGTACGGCAAAAACATCCCTGTCATAGCTGTGGGCAATTTGCGCGGTAATCATACTTCCGCCCCTGATCATGCTTTCGATAACAACAACAGCATCACACATACCTGCAACAATGCGGTTTCGGCGCGGAAATAAATCGGGATGAAGCGGAGTGCCGCTAAACAATTCACTGACCATAGCCCCGCCTGCTTCCAGCATTTTATCCGCCACTGATTTATGGCGCAAGGGATAAACCATGTCCAGTCCGTGAGCTACCACAGCAAGGGTAGGTATTTGCTCTTCAACCGCAGTTTTATGTGCCACGATGTCTATTCCAAAGGCCAGTCCGCTTATGATGTGACAGGCGTGAGGTTTTAGCCCGGATACCATATTGCGCGCAATTAGCGCTCCTTCCGGCGTATTCTTTCGGGTGCCAACAATACCGCAGGTTCTGAGGGGATTTAATTCTGTCCGTCCCTTTACAAACAGCACCAAAGGACTATCCAGAATTTGCTTGAGTCTTACAGGGTATTCAGGTGAAGTATAGGGAAGAACCCGGATTTGCGCTTTTTCTATAAATTTCAGCTCATTTTCCGCGGCTTGTGCCCCAGATTCATGGCGGATGGCTGCGGCTCCCATACTGCCTATCCCGGGTATTTTTTCCAGTACCCGTTTCTTTTCTCTGAATACCGCTTCTGCCGAACCGCAATGGCTGATGAGCGTTTTACCTGATATGGGACCAATGCCCGGAATTTGAGATAACGATAATAAATAAAACAATTCCAAAATGACAAAAAAATTAACAAACCTATACCCACTAATATAGGTAATTTCTGCCACTTTTCAAAATAATTTGAAAAATATCGATTTAATTAATCGTTCAGCTTTAAAACTGCCATGAAGGCACTTTGGGGAATTTCAACGTTACCCACCTGGCGCATGCGCTTTTTACCTGCTTTTTGTTTTTCAAGCAGTTTGCGTTTTCGGCTAATGTCGCCACCATAACATTTGGCTGTCACATCCTTGCGTATCGCAGATATATTTTCCCTTGAAATAATTTTGGCACCAATGGCCGCCTGTATCGCAATTTCAAATTGTTGGCGGGGGATGAGATCCTTTAATTTTTTACAGATTTTCTTACCCAGATCAAAGGCATTATCTCGGTGGATAATCGCACTAAGCGCGTCTACCTGCTTGCCATTGAGCATAATATCCATTTTTACCAGTTTGCTCTCTTTGTAACCCAGGGGTTGATAATCAAAGCTGGCATAACCCTTACTGATGGTTTTCAGGCGGTCATAAAAATCAAACACAATTTCTGCCAATGGCATTTCAAAGGTCATTTCCACCCGGTCGGATGTTATGTAAACCTGATTTTTTAAAATTCCACGTTTATCAAGGCAAAGACTCATTACCGAGCCCACATATTCAGATTTCGTGATTACAGAAGCCGTAATGTAGGGTTCTTCCACATAATCTATTTTTTCGGGTGGGGGTAAATCACTTGGATTGTTCACCGGAATTACTTCACCTTTCATGTCATAAGCCACATAGCTTACGTTGGGTACCGTGGTAATTACTGTCATCCCAAATTCTCTCTCCAGTCTTTCCTGAATAATTTCCAGGTGCAACATGCCCAAGAATCCGCAGCGGAAGCCGAAACCCAGCGCAGCAGAACTTTCAGGTTCAAACACGATACTGGCATCATTGAGTTGCAATTTCTGCATACTTTCCCGCAGCTCCTCATAATCCTCTGTATCCACAGGATAAATACCGGCAAATACCATGGGCTTAACATCTTCAAACCCTTTGATGGTTTCTGTGGTTGGGTTCACGAAATCAGAAATGGTATCCCCCACTTTTACCTCCTTGGCATCTTTGATTCCGGAAATAATATACCCTACATCACCTGCTTTAATTTCTTTTTTGGGCAGTAAGTCCAGTTTTAGCACGCCAATTTCATCCGCATGATAATCGTGCCCGGTGTTCATAAATTTTACATGCTGACCGGTTTTGATGCTGCCATCAATTACCCTGTAATAGGCAATGATACCGCGAAAGGAGTTGAATACCGAATCAAAAATCAAGGCCTTTAAAGGTGCGTCGGGATTGCCTTTGGGAGCAGGAACACGTTCTACAATGGCCCTAAGAATATCATGCACGCCCTGTCCGGTTTTGCCGCTGGCAGCAATGATTTCTTCGCGGTTGCAGCCCAGCAAATCCACAATTTCATCTTTTACCTCTTCCGGCATTGCACCCGGTAGGTCAATTTTATTTAATACCGGAATGATTTCGAGTCCATGTTCCAGCGCCATAAATAGGTTACTAATGGTCTGTGCCTCAATGCCCTGGCTTGCATCTACAATTAGTAGAGCCCCTTCACAGGCGGCAATACTGCGGCTCACCTCATAGCTAAAATCTACGTGACCGGGTGTGTCAATCAGGTTTAATACATAATCTTCGCCGTCCAGTTTATAATTCATCTGAATGGCATGGCTTTTAATGGTAATACCCCGTTCTCTTTCCAGGTCCATATCATCCAGTGTCTGGGCCTGAAGTTGTCTTTTGTCTATTGTTCCGGTGTATTCCAGCAACCGGTCTGCCAGCGTGCTTTTTCCATGGTCAATGTGGGCAATGATGCAGAAGTTGCGGATATTTTTCATAAATGCACTGCAAATATAAGGTACAGATTGCCCTAATTGGCAGGGTTTTAGGCATTTTCAATGCGCTGAATAATTTTAGCAATTGCAGGACATATAGCCAGGTTTTTTTCTGCCAGTGAAAGCAGTGTATGCATTTTGCGCATGTTGGTGTGCGGGTATTCCCTACAGGCCTTGGGCCTATGTTCATAAACGCTGCAGTAATTATCACCGCCCAAAAATGGGCAAGGGGTTTGCCTGAAAGCATAGATGCCATCCGTATCCAGAAAAAGATATTGTTCAATGAAGGCACCCGGTCTCATTTTTAGGTGTTTAGACAATCTTTCAATATCTTTTTCAAACAACATGGGGGAGGTGGTTTTGCAGCAATTGGCACAGGTTAAACAATCAAACTTACTGAAAACGGCATCATTGGCCTCTGAAAACTGTGCATCCAGATTGGCGGGCGGCTTCTTTTTTAATTGCTTGAGTTTGGTTTTTATTGCTTCCAGCTCCTTTTCTGCCATTTCTATCTTATTTACGCGATGCCGAAGCAGATGTTAGTGTATGTAAAAACGCCAGGAGATCTGCTTTTTCCTGTTGTGTGAGACCCAGTTTGCCATTGAGTAAGGTATCGCGATTGATGGCATCTGGAACTATGGCAGCAGGGTCATTGTAATAATCTATTACTTCTTCAAGGGTTTTAAACATGCCGTTGTGCATGTAGGGTGCTGTTAAAGCCACATTTCGTAAACCCGGAACCCGGAATTTGCCAATATCACTTTTATTGTTCGTTACAACATAACGGCCGCTGTCATTGAGGTGTTTTCCATTAAACAATCCAATATTTTTGAATTCATCTGCAGTAAAATCCGGGGTGAAATGGCATTCAAAACACTTTGCTTTTTCGATAAAAATATCCCTGCCTCGCATGGCTGAGATGCTGATGGCTGAAGAATCTCCTTCCATAAAACGGTCTAAGGGTGCATTGCCTGTTTCCAGCGTGCGTTCAAAGGCCGCAATGGCGCGGGCAGCCAGATAGGCGTCCGGCATTTGCCCGTAATGCTTTCGGAACCAATTCACATAAAATTTATCCGCCCGTAATCTTCGATTCAATTCTTTTAGAGTCATGCCCATTTCAATCGGATGTTGTATGGGTTGTAACACCTGTTCTTCCAATGAAGTAGCTCGACCATCCCAGAAAAAATAGGGCCTTCCGCCCAGGTTGGTAAGTGGCGGGGCGTTGCGTGTTGTGGTTCCGCGATCAAATCCTCTGGATAAAGCGGTTGTATCAGAGAAGGCAAAAGTGGGGAGGTGGCAATCGGCGCAACTGATGCTGTTATTGAGTGAAAAGCGCTTATCGAAAAATAATTTTCGGCCCATTTCAGCCTCACTCATATCCCTGAAATCAGGAGGCAGTGCAAATGCAAGCCACAGTGCAATACCTACAAAAAGTGGCCATATTTTACAAAGCAGTCGCATTAAACGGCATCGTATTTTCGCAGAATTTTGAGCAGTACTTCCATGTCCTTAGGATAGGGTGCTTCTACGCCAACTACCTCATCATTTAATTTTCTGAATGCTATTAACGCCGCATGCAAGGCAAACCGTTTTATCAGTGGGCTGTCCTCACCTTTATGTTTGCGTTTTAGCTGAGAAAGTAAAAACATTTTACCTCCGTACAGTTCATCTCCGAGTATATGGGTGTTTTGCGATTCAAGGTGCACGCGTATTTGGTGCATCCTGCCGGTAACCGGCTGACATTCCATGAGGGTAAAATGTCTGAAAACCTCCAGCGCTTTAAAAAAGGTTGCAGAAGGTTTGCCGGATCGGTCAATTCGCACCCTACCGGGAATTTCTGTTTGTATGGGTAAATCCACCAGATGGTCATTAAAATGGATCTGACCTTCCACCACAGCATGGTATATTTTCTCCACCTTGCGGTCTTCAAACTGAATACTCATGTGCCGGTAGGCATCTGCATTGAGTGCAATAACCACAGCGCCGCTGGTTTCCCGGTCAAGCCGATGGCAGAGTGTGGCGTCCGGGTTGAATTCTCGGGCCATTTCCAGCAGCGATATATGGGTGAATTTTCCGCGCTCGTGCAGGGAAGGGACAAAAGGAGGTTTGTTTACAACGATAAAATCATCGTCGCGATACAGAATCCAGCTTTCAAACTCCCTGATTGAATTTTTCATTCGTTGCGCATGCTTTGACGAATGCGGGTAAGTACATTTTTGGTTTGCATGGGGAAGTCCCCGTCCATCATCCAGTTGTAGTAGCCGGGCTCATCGCGCAAAACATCTTTAACCGCTTTATTTTTATGTTTGCCAAAGTTGAATATGATTTCTCCCTTGTCGTTGTAAACAAATCTGCCAGCAAGGTCTGCCAGGTTGCTTTGCCCACTCATTTTGTGCAATGCATCTATATCGCCGGGTAAATCCTCATAACGTTCAATTTGTGCTTTGAGAATGGCCCAGGTAGCCAGGGTGTCTGCTTCGGCACTGTGTGCATTTTCCAGTTCCCGATTACAGTAAAACTTATACGCTGCAGTGAGGTTTCTGGGTTCTTTCACATGAAAAATGCGCTGTGCATCAATGAATTTGCGTTTATCTACCTCAAACTCCACGCCGGCTCGGTAGAATTCTTCCACCAGCATAGGGAAATCAAATTTATTGCTGTTGAATCCACCAAAATCACATTCCTGCATAAACTGATTCAGTTCTGCTGCCATCATTTTAAATGTGGGTTTATCTGCCACATCTTCATCTGAAATGCCGTGTACTGCCGTGGCTTGGGGAGGTATGGGAATACCCGGGTTTATGCGGTAGGTGCGAAGCTCTTCATGTCCTTCGGGAAAAACCTTTATCATGCATATTTCCACAATGCGGTCTGCTGAGGTATTAATACCTGTTGTTTCAAGATCAAAAATAACCAGGGGGCGTTTGAGTGTAAGTTTCATGTATGTTGAAGGATACCTTGTTTAATCGTTATCAAGTTTTTTGTATAAATCGGGTCTTAGTTTTTGGGTTCTTTCCAGGGATTGCTCCAGTCTCCATGTTTCTATTTTTTTGTGATCGCCGCTCATCAATATCGCAGGTACTTTGCGGTCTTTGAATATCTCGGGCCTAGTGAACAGAGGGGGAGCAAGCAGGCCGTCCTGGAAACTGTCAGACAGTGCACTTTCTTCATTGCCCAGTACACCGGGTAGCAGTCGTATTACAGCATCCGCAATGGCTGCAGCTGCAATTTCACCGCCGCTCAGAACAAAATCTCCCAATGATATTTCCCGGGTTACGTACATGTCTCGAATTCGTTGGTCTATCCCTTTGTAATGGCCGCAAATTATGATGATATTTTGCTTAAGCGACAAGGCATTGGCAATACCCTGCTCAAATCTGTCACCATCCGGGCTGGTGTAAATAATTTCATCGTACTGCCGTTCTGCTTTTAACTTTTCAATAAGATTGGATAAGGGCTCCGGCATCAGCACCATGCCTGCACCACCCCCAAAGGGATAATCATCGATTTGACGGTATTTTCCCAAACCATATTCATGCAGGTTGTGAATGTGAATTTCAGCAAGCTTCTTGTCAGTAGCTCTTTTCGGGATGCTTTGACCCAGCGGACTTTCTAGTAAACCGGGCACGGCTGATATGATGTCGATTCGCAGCAATGTTTTTCAAAGTTCGGTAAGTCCTTCCGGAAGTTCCATGAAAATTTGGTTTTTATCTTCTTCTATGCGGATAATCCACTCTTCTACTATCGGGATAAGGTGACTTTTGTTGTTCTTTTTTACCAGCATTATCGGCCCTTGGGGATATATTTCCACCTGTTCAATTGCGCCTTCAAAATCGGTCCGGGTATCCTTGATGGTGAAACCTTTAAGGTTATCCCAACTGAATGTTACTTGTTGTTTTACCTTGGAGCTTTCGATCAAAATTACATTGCCGGCCAGTGATTTTACATCCTCCTCAGTATCAATATCGGCAAGCTTAACAACGGCAGTATTACCGGATACCCCTTCAATGAGAAAGGGAACCCCCTTGCCATCAATTTCGATGAAAAGGAAATTCCCTTTTTTTAGGATTTTTGCCGTAGATTCATCATCCAGGGCAATATTCATTTCCCCCCTAAATCCGTGTTTTCCGGCAATCCGACCAATGCGGGTCAGGGGAGGTATCATAAGCAATTACTCGGCGTTTTCACCTTCAGCCGGTGCAGATTCTTCAGCGGCGGGTTCCTCTGTAGCGGGTTCTTCTGCAGCAGGCTCTTCAGCAGCTGTTTCAGCAGCAGTTTCCTCGGTGGTGGTTACCTCAGCAGTTGCACTTTCTTCAGTAGCCATTTCTTCGGTTGCTTCGCTGTCAGTAGTTTCTTCTACTGCTTCTTCGCTAATGCTGTTTTGCTTGGCCAGTACGCGGGCTGCAATCGCTTCGCGCTTCTGTGCTTCTGCTTTAAGGGCGTCTGATTTGCGGGTGTTGCTCGCTTTTTCCAGGTTACTGCGTTTGTCTGCAATTCTGGTTTCTTTGGAGGTCATCCATTCAGCAAATTTTGCATCTGCCTGTTCCTGTGTGATAGCGCCTTTGCGCACTCCCACCTGCAAGTGATGTTTGTAGAGAACGCCTTTATAGCTCAGAATGGCACGGGCCGTGTCTGAGGGTTGAGCGCCATTGGCCATCCATTGAACGGCCTTTTCTAGGTTAATGTCGATGGTTGCAGGATTGGTGATAGGGTTGTAAGTACCGATTTTATCGATAAAACGGCCATCCCTAGGAGCACGCGAATCCGCCACCACAATGTGGAAGAAAGCACGTTTCTTCCGGCCATGTCTTTGCAATCTGATTTTAGTTGCCATTTTTCTTCTTTTTTAGTTTATACCCGGGTCTCCTAAATCCGGGGGTGCGAAATAAATAAAAAACTTTCTAAAAAACAAGCTATATCATTCATTTAACCGTATTAAATACCCGATTTTGGTACAACGGATGTATATTGCGTTATTAATTGCGATTCCTTTGAGAAACTTATTTTACTTGGATACAGGGGCTAAGAAGGCCTTTGCCGGACTTATGGTGGCTCTGTTGTTTTCCGCCTGTTTAAAAGACCGGCTTGAAAAATTTGAGCATTTGAATGGCATTCGATGGAAAGGGAATTATGCTGCTCCCATTGTGAATGTGGATTTGAATTTGCAGGACGCTGTGGGCTTGGTAAACAACGATTTGGTTAATCAATTGCCGAATAAAGCCATGGTGATTCATTATGATGCCATGCACTTTTCTATGAGGGGAGATGAAATGTATACAATAGATAATCGCTTGTTTAATAGTGTAATAGTTCCTACTTCAAACGAGTTGAATACATTGAACAATTCCGGATTTGTTTCGGTTGAAAGAAATTTGGTGTTTGATTTAAATCCGGGCTCAGGCAATCAATTAGATTCTATTTGGTTAAAGGCAGGTGTATTTGGAGCTAATTTATCAGTGAATACTTCTCATCAGGGAAAGGTTTCTATTCAGCTGTTGGATTTGAATAATGGCAATAATGAGATTTCATTTACACACAATTGGACTACTCCCGGATTCATTTACAGAAGTCGTACCCATAATATTAATGGGTTGGAAAGTTTGGATTTGTCAAAAGCTAGTCCCGGGTATAATCGGTTCAGGGTAAAAATAGTTTGGGAAATAACCAAAAGTGGCATTGTAGGCAATAATGATCAGCTGGAATTTAATATTTCCACTGAAGGTCTTAAGTTTAGGAAGCTGCATGGCTATTTGAATCAGCCAAACCTATTTGCAGTTCAGGATTCCATAGATTTGACAATATTCTCAAATGAAATCCTGAAAGGCAACATTGTTTTTGAAGATGCAAGGGTGAAACTGCGTTTTGATAATTCGATGGGATTGGCATCACAGTATCAGATTTCGCAACTGGCACTGATTGATAAATCCGGGATTCCTACTGCTTTAAATGGCTACAACGCCACGGGCAATATAGCTTCTGCACCTTCAAGTGCTTCCGAAACCAGTATCAGAGATTCTATTTACCTTACTAAGGCAGGTGGCAGCAATGTGGCCACAGTAATGAAATCAGAACCATATTATTTATCATATTCAGTAAACGCTACAACTTCCGCTTCGAAGGGCTTTATTTGGGACAACAGTCAATTGGGCTTGACAGTTACTGTTGAACTGCCGATGACTGTTAGCACCAAAGATTTGGTGCTGGAAGATACATCTAAAATGGACCTTGGGCTGGGCAGTGAAGCTGAATTTGTGGAAATGATAAAATTTAAGTTCTACACAGAAAATGGATTGCCTTTAGGTGTAGGTCTGCAGGCCTATTTCATGGATGATAAATTCAATACTTTGGACTCTCTTTTTCAGCCTTTTCGGTATTTGCTGAAACAGGCCAATGTAGATGCGGCTGGTGCCGTTATATCTCCCTCAATTGAGCAGTGGGAACTGGTTTTAAACAAACCAAAAATCATGAATATTATTCATGCTAAGCATGTCAGAATCAGGGCATGGATACCTACCTCAACCTACAGTGGGAATTCAGTTCCTGTTCTGATTACTGCTGATGATAAACTGAAGTTTAAAATGGGAGTCGAAGTTAAATTATCAGCCGATGCAGAACTATAAACAACCTATCATTTTAGCGCTTTTGTTGTCGGTCTTTTCGGGGCTTTCAGCGCAACAAAATTTCAGTCTCTATCACACCGAGAGTCTGCCACAGCGCATGTCCTTGAACCCGGCCCTGGTTCCTGATGCAAAGTGGTTTATCGGATTGCCGGGATTCAATAGTCTGGGTATGCAGATAGCCAATACCGGATTTAATATCAATGAGATTTCCAGTTCTATTGATGTAGGAAACGGAGATACGTTACTGAATTTGAATAAATTACTGAATGTATTGTCAAATCAAAACTATATTAGTCTGAAGCTGGATCAAACCTGGATAAATTTTGGATTTCAGGCCAAAAAGCATTTCTTTTCAGCCAATTTGACCGATAAGGTGGGCTTCAAAATGGGCTATCCCAAAGATTTGTTTAGGTTCATTATTGATGGAAATGGCGGTCCCAACCTGGGTGAAACGTTTGATTTTAGATTCAGTGCGGATTTGTACCATTACAGAGAATTTGGACTGGGTTATGCCTACAGACTTTCAGATAAACTCACGCTAGGAACAAAAGTTAAATACCTGCAAGGCATAAGCAGGGCAGAATTGAAACAGGCAAGTCTAAAAGTGCGCACCCGTCCTGAAGATTATGCATTTGAAGTTAACAGCAATGTAGAGTTAAATATGGCCAGTTCGCTCGGTGAAATTTTACCTGCTAATGGCGGGTCTCCCGCCTTCAATGAGATGGGTGCGATTAAGGGCATTAAAAACAGGGGATGGGGGCTGGATCTTGGCCTTGAATATGCCCTGTCCAAGAAACTGAACCTTTCGGGCAGCATAATCGATCTGGGTTATATTAACTGGACTCAAAATAGTGTAGGAATCCGTTCATCCAATCCCAACGCAACCTATGTGTATGAAGGATTCCCCATATCATCCGCTGATTCATCATTGGATGCAGAAGGATATTTTGCAAGACTCGCTGATTCGGTTGTCGGAATGTTTGGATTGGACACGGTGCGCAGGGCATTCCGCAGCACGTTGAGTACAGAAATATTGCTGGGTGCGTCTTACGAATTAAGAAAGAATCTGAAGGTCAATG
>CANMCY010000012.1 GCA_947496375.1 Flavobacteriales bacterium | reverse complement strand
CCGTCCGATACCACCAGAAGCCCCCGTTAGGGGGTTTTTTGTTGTTAGATAAACTACATTTGATAAAATGAGTCTGATTGTATCTGGAATTTTTGATGTAAGACTAGCAATAATTATTATTTTTACTTGTTAGAGTATTTCTTGTATAGTATTGCTATATCCCAACACTTTCTTAAAAGTTGGTTTAATGGTTTAAAATTTGAGGATTATTTACATATTAATGTAAACTTAGAAATAAATACCATGTTTTTCCTCTATTATAGGTAATAATTAAGTCATCAGTTTATCAATCAAATTAATGACAGCTGCCTCGTATTCTTCAGGGTGATTTAATTTTAAATAAGGACTTATACAAGGGATGTCAACTACTGAATTACAAAAAGGGAAAATGTGTTCGAAATGGTTATTGTTAGATAACCAAGCTATTAACTTACCATTTTTAAACAGCAGATGCGCATCACCATGTATTTGATTATTTTCTTCAAATTCCCTGACCCTTGTCAATTCTCTACCATGTACATAAACTGAATGCAGAAGATTGAATCCGCAAAACCCTAAATTGTTCATCAATGGATGAAATGAGTCTATGCCTTTTCTTATATTAAATCCAAACTGCTCAGTATAAGTGAATTTCGACTTTGTGTCATTTTCAGACAGATTGCTGACATAGCAAATTCCTTTATGATCTTCAGTGAAGTCACCTTCTGCAAAAAAATATAAATCTTTAATTTCAAAACTAAGTTTTACAATACCCTTTGAATAGATTTTTAATACTGAATTCCAGATTGGTGATTTTAAAATTACACATAGACCCCAATCATAATAACTGGATAGATTGTAGTCATCAACTCCAAAAACCCAGTTGTCTGTTGAATGGGAATATTTGTCTGAGGCCTCATCTTTCAGATTATCATAATAAATGAGACCCGAGCGGTGGTACAAATTATCTATTCCCAACCAATCACATAGAAATTGTGACCATAGATGAGGATCTTCTTCATCGGTGCTCAAATTCTCAAACAGATTATCATTTGTAATTAATTGAATCAGATCAGATATGTTTTCCTCTGTTAATGTACCCATTGTCACTTCGGCGCCGAGATATTCTGAGGGACTTGAAGGGGGCTGACTGTGCAGTGCAACAATAATATTTTCACTCATTTTGATAAAATATTCTGCAATATATTGCAACTCAGTAATTACAACCTAAGAATTTAGCAAGATGAAAAAAATATCTGATTTATCGCCGGATCTTGTAAAGGCAAAAACTCTGTATGCTCAAAACTTACGCTTATTTGCAGCAATCAATACAGTTCTGGAAGAAGAAGACGCCTATGCAGCAGACGAACTTGTTGTGCTCGCCGAAGAAATTCTTCACCAGATTGCGGCAGTGGGTATAGCTGCCTATCTTAATCAGCCTGTGCAGAAAGAAGTATACAATGACTTTTTAATAGGACTTTTCAATTCTTCAGGACACGATTACAATGCGGGCCCAATATATCGCTGGGCTGCCAATATGATTAGGGAGATTGACGATTTTTGTGATTCTGAAAAAGGCAGATTCTTCTGGGAAACGGAAAACAAAAATTTAATTCTTTGTAAAGATATACACCGGCTGGCTGAACTTAGAAATGCTGTAATGCATGGTTTCTTCGTGCTTCCTCCCGAACGGAATCTGGAAGAAGCCAACAAAATAGCCCGCACTCTCATTGATTTGCACAAAAGCCGTTTTTTTGATGTTCCCAATGAGTATCATTTTATTTCTAAACAGGCCTTTACAGGGCAATGGAACATAACCGAAGTAAATCAATGGGTTGGGTTTGATAATGATACTGCATTTGGAAAACTTTCTCAACGCATTCTACGCGAAACGGGCGAGGCGTTTAGAGAGGAGGAGTGCAGTATTTTTGCTAAAGGTAATCCAAACGGCATCAATCCAGATATTAGGACTTTTATTGAAAACAATGAAACTGGAGCACTTGCCTGTTGGATACACCCTGATATGGAATCCAAAAGCACGGCTTACCTAGATGTTGGTGCATGGCTTTGTAGTCAGCCCGATATCAAAACCCTTGCCCTGCGTATCAATGCAGAAGGTTTATCTTATACAGGTAGTTTTTTGCTTCAGCATTTGCAGGAAATGTTGGATCCTAATAAACAAATAAAAACGAAAGATAAAAAACCTGCAGACTGGCTGCCCAATTTGCGGAAGCAGGTAAAAGAAAAAGTGGTGGTATTGCTGGATGGAATTCAATTGGCCATGTTCAGTAATCAGCACATAACACAGCTAAATCAACTGCTTGGCAATAGCGGAATTCTGCTTATTGCTGTGGGGCAGCATTTTCGATACCTGGAACGGTTTTTTAACGCCAGCTGCTATCCAGTTGACCGGCCCAATCCCGCTGTACCCGATATTCAATCGGTAATGCCTGCACTTCATAATTATTTGCGATTCAAAGGCCCATCAGCAGAAAAGCCTGATGAACGGGAAGATGTGAAAATACTGGAAATCATTCTTGAAACTATGCTGAAAGAACTTAGAAAAAAGAAGACCGTAGTTGCCAGAAAATTCGCCGATGACCATGATTTCAATATTGAATATGTACATGAAATTATGGATGTACTTGCGCCCTGGATACCCTTAACCCGCGAAAAATTTGAGGAAGACGAAGTGGATGAACTCCATGGTTTTCCCAGCAAAATGACGGAAGTCACCCCAATTTATCTCGCTTTAGGCCGAAGAGATGTAAAACTGGAATACCAACATAAAATATTATCTGTATGAACCCTTTTATACAATACCATAGCCGCTACCTAAGTCTTAAAAACGAACTTGATTTGACCGGGGATGCATCTCTTGAAAACCTGAATAAGAATCCCGGAAGCATCAATAATCTGTTTATGGCCGGCTTGGGTATGGGCACCCTTTTTCTTCGCATGGGAGCGGTCATTCAGCTCAGTGAAAAGCTCCACGACGGAGATACATCAAACGATGCGCTGTTTCTGAAACAGGTAATGGACAACCTTCGCGAAACCCTGCCCAGTGATAGCAACTGGAAGAACCTCTGGTATGCCTCAATGCAACCAAACAGTCCGTGGGCAAGTGCAATTCCAAAAAAAGATAATAGCACATTACTTGATCGTTTTGTGACATTCAGAAACAAATTTGTTCACCAATATGTTCGGATAGTACCCGAACATGCGGCTGAATTGAGCAAAGGCATGGATATTTTGGATGCAATGTCAAAACTTTATTCGCTGTTTGAAGGCGGTGATGTGGTTTTGGAGGATAGTCGGTTTTTTTGGAAGAAACAGGGTCATTCATTGCTATTGCATCCCTTCGTTCAGGAGGGTGATAAAGAGGGACTGCCCTACTTATTTCAGGGTTTATACGAACAAAAAACCAAGGCCAAGTTTATCAATACTTTTTTAGGCGATGAAACAGTTCCGGCACAAAATGCGCCAATTACTGAAAAATTTGAACCCATACAGCAGGCATTGCGAGGTGGTGCCGGACAGGTTTTTGACCATGCAGACCGTATAAAATATTACTTGGAGTGTTTTGTGGGCCGGGATAACGAACTGCAGGCAGTTCTGGACTGGGTAAATAGCAATAGTTCTCAAAATGTACTTCCCATATACGCTGAGGCCGGTATGGGTAAAGGAGCTCTCACAGCCGGTATTATAGATGCCCTGATGCATGCCGATATTCCGGTGATGTATCATTTCTGTGGTTCGGGTATCGCGAATAACCTGCACGCGGTCTTGTACCATTTAATACTGCAGGGCAAGAAAATGTCGGGTATGAATGGCGCAGGGGTATGGCAAATAGAAGATGAGAAATTACAAAAGAAAATGGACAGACTGCCTTCCCGCTATTTTGATGCCATACACTTGTTTCAGGCACTACTTGGCAATTGCTATCAACCGCCCAGGAAATATGCAGATAAGCCGTTGGTTGTCATTGTGGATGCGCTCGATGAAGCTGAAGTTGCCAATGCCCAGCTAAAGATTACGGACTGGTTTTATACCTACAATGATAAAGATGAAATGGAGGATGAATGGAAATCTCCTGAGTGTATTCGCTGGATTTTTACATACCGTTCGCTACCAGGGCAGTCCAAAAATGGTTTCCAGCTTGGGGGGCGTTTTCAGTTGCAGGCCATCCCGGAATTACAGCCCTTGCAGGGTTTAACAGAGAATGCTGTTAGGGCCGCCTTGGAAAAATTTAATGTTTCCGATGCCTTTATAAAGGCCGTATTGCAAAAAGGTGCTGCGGCATGAATTTCATTGATCCTTCCTACCTACGCAGCATTGCAGATGACCTGGCTGCAGGCGCTATCAACAAAGACAATCCCGCAGCATTGCCCGATGGGCTGGCCGGTATATTTGAGAAAGCCCTTCCACCGGAAAGCAATGTAAAGGAACGCAAAAAGTTTCTGGAATTCTTTTCTGTTTGGGCACTCCTGAAAAAAGAGGTTAGCGCGGCCTTTGTTGTTCCATTGCTGGGTGGATGGAGTGAGGAGGATATTTTGGATTACATTGCACGATACAGCAAGTGGTTCAATAGTCCAGAGAGTGGAAAGTATGTGTTATTTCATGAGCGATTTAGAATTTTTGTATTACAAAAGATAGATGCCAATGATTTCGTAGCATGTTGTAACAGAATTATTGCTTTACTTGAAAAAAACCTGGCAAATCAGAAAAATAACGATGCGGAAATTTACGCGCTGGAATTTATCAACCAATATTTATTAATGCATGCCCTTATAAAGGGTGATAACTCAAAATTCTTGCAATCATTGGATAATGATGTATTAAGAGAAAGGCAGATAAAAATAAACAGGGCATATACATGGGTAAAAGATGATCTATCACAGTTTATTCGTTATGCTATTTATTCTAAAAACAATAATAAGGCGTACGAAGCAGCTTTAAAATTGCTAACTGCTCAGCATCAGGAACAAAACAGTTTTAAGGATATTTACGCCATTCTTGAATCAGAAAATACAGAATTACTTGCCGACAGACTGAATACCTTTAGCGGTGTGCGGAAGGCAAAAATGATTCTGTTGCTATTCCATGAACTGCTGCTTACAGGCAGACATAAATTTACAGAAAGATTCATTCGCAGTACTGTTAATATTCTCTTTGATTTGTTTTCATTGAATGAGGAAAAATTCAATGTCCGATGGCCCGAATACTATCCGCTGAAAATGATTTACAGGTATCAGGCAGCCCTATTTCAATTGGGTGTAGACAGAATGGACTGGTGGAAACATCCCCAAAACATCACGGGCTTGCTGGCACATGAGCATTACAATCTTTCCCTGCTTATTAAAATAATAAAACTGGACTCACAACAGGAAAATTATATCCATAATATAGAAAAAATACTCGACAGAGAATTGCAAACCCATGATATAGCCAGAATAGCTGAAATCATAGATGCTATTGATAAAAATGCTGAAAAACGGGTCAATATGTATGGTAATGTGTATAAAAATATAAAGGTCGAAAAATACAATTTTAAAATAGAATGTTTGAATAAAGTAGTCTCTAAAAACATTGCTTTAAGAAATGAAGCAATAGCGATGCAAAGAGCAATTATCACTACTATCCCTTCCGAAGCCTTAAAATTACAATGTATTTGCGCAGTGATGCAGCATATGGATGAAATAGGTATAAGGCCTGATGTTCGCTACTGCCACATTCTGCTTAATGAAATCGTCCAGAATAATAATGAGCTACTAAATTTAGCGACCCTGTCAAAATGTTGTGACCATATACACAGAAATAAAAAATTACAGAAACGCATTTATGTATATATCCTAAGCCATTATAAACAAGTGGCCACAACCGATAGCAAACTGAATGTACTCGAATGGATTTGCTTGCATGCTGAAAAATATCAAAAGCAAAAAATCTCTCGCGTGCTTGCTGTAGAAATGATAAACATAATCAATGATTTGAAAGATAAAAGCCAAAAGACCAAAAGATTAAATCCACTGTTCCAACAAACTAAAATAACGCCAAATTATAACACTATTCTTCTCCGGTTAATGCTCAATAAAAATCTGCCTGCTTCGGTAAAGAAAATGGCAGATATTGCAATTTGGCAAATAGACAAACATCCCAATGAGCAAATGGGTCTTATTCTTGAAACATATGCATTTCTAAAGAAAAATGAAGCAAATGATGATGCAAACAGGGTAGAGGAACAATTGAGAAAGAAGTTTGCCAATTCCGATGTTTCCATTGAAACAGGTTTGAAATTAATGAATTTTCACATCAGTCAAAGAAATAACGAACCATTTTTGTTTTGGATGAAAACTGTGTTATCAGAGCTCTTAAAAAAGGACTATATAGTCATATTTGCTGATGTTATTAGAGATTTGCTGAAAAAAGAAGTTATAGCTGCCGAAAAACTACCCCAAATATATAACCATATTAAAAGTCCTTTCAGGAAAATAGCGGTTAAATATTATATAAATGAAAATAAGATAATAGCATGTAATCGAGATGAGTTACTGAGTGAAATAAAGACAAGTCTGAGCCAAGCTCAAAAGGAGCAGTTTATTGAGAATGCTTTGTATCTTATTAAACAGATAAAAAGTAGTGTATTCCAGGCTTTTGTGCTTGATCTGGTTGTGGAACACTGTCTGGAAATCTCTGATTCCGAAAAGATAGCTGCCTCAATTCAAACTGTGTTAGGGTCTATAGCCCAACATACAAAAATATCCAATGCATTTAATGATTATGTATTCCGGTTTTATAACACGTATACAGGCGGCTATGGCTTAAATCCTGAATTGTTTAAAAAATATGTTTGCCTGTTAAATAAAGGACAACTGAAGACATGGGAGAAATTTAACAATACTGAGCAATCCAAGCTTTTTACTTTACGGGCTATTGTTTTTTCTGCGATGAAAAAATATTCAAAATTGAATTTAATTTTAGAGGAAATGGAAACTCGACCAAACTCAAATGGTGCATTTGAATCCGCAAATAATCCTTTTGAATTTAATCAAAATCCTATAAACGAAACTGCAAAATATCTGGTATGAGCTTTCTATTCACACCCGACGCATTCAATTCTTTTAACCAAAGTGTGCAAGATTTGCAATCCTGTTTTGCCATGGTTGATTATTATAAAAAAAAGGGTATGCACGAGCTTGCTGATGTATGGAAAAATAAAATATATGAAAAAATAAGAATTATTAATAGTGATGACTTTTATGACAATACGAATTTTGGAGTGGTAGGGACTTCCGATAAATATTCTGCAAAGGCATCTGAATATTTTATGGATAATGATGATGGTTTTAAACGACTTATAGAAACATCACTGTTGTTTGATACAAAGATTATCCCCAGGAATTTAAAGCATCTGCGATTCGAAGCGGACACTGTATTTCAAAAACCTGCTGAATATAAACCGGATGTCTTAAGAATTCATTTGAATAACCTGAGTGACTTACTGGTGCAGGTTCACAAAACCGCCGACCTTTCCATTTGGATTTCCGGAATGGAAAAAATCTGTACCAGACTATTTTTATCGAATCAGGAAACCATTGATAAAGTCTGGTTTCAGTTATTGCAGATAATCGGAAAAAAAGAAATGAGTATTTCGTCTATAATATATTCAAATACACTGCAGTTTCTTCATGAAAAAAGAATTGATTCAAGAAGGAGGCAGGATTATCAGAGAGAAGTTACTATTAGAGCTTTAATACCTCAGACTATAAGGGCTAAAGTTATGTTCGATTTGTCAAATAATTATGATATTCAGTATTTTGCTTTGCAGTATTTTTTGGATGAGTATCTCGCTGTATTGGAAGTTGATGCCGAAAAGGCAATTCATGTTTTACTATATTTGATTGAGAACAGCCCTGGATCTCAGCTTCTGGCAGACATAAAGTCGTATTTAGTATCAGTAGGTAATATCTGTAAACTCAAAATAAATGATGTTCAATTATCCGAATTGTCCGCTGTACTGCAGCAATATTATGAAGATGATAATGACAGAAAGTATGTTTATAGTACAATCCGCCATATTACAGAAAAGGATCTGCAAAAAGCGTTGAACAGCTTTGGGAAAATTGAAAATAGGGATGTAAAGGTTTTATTTTTGGAAGAAGCTTGGATGTTTATAGCTGAACGGGAGTTGCTTGAATTATTATGGCAAAATGCCGAACTGTGGAATGAAAAAACAACCATGTTAATTGACAAACTAATCGGTTACTACATAATAAAGTATGATTTTGATACACTGCATCAATTATATGGCCAAGTAGAGCATAAAGCATTCTTCACTTCCATATTTAAATATTTGCTTAATAATGACCATGCATCATATATAGAAACTTTCAAAAACACCTACACTGAACACCAGGATTTGATGGATATTATTTTGAAAGACCAATATCCGCTTTATGCAAGAAAAAAGATTGCTGAGAGTTTAGTGAAAGACGATTTTATCATGTTGTGCGAACATTTTTCAGATAGGAATAAGTATAATCCTATTTCAGAAAAGTCGCTTAGAGAATGTCTGTATGATTTTATCATTGGAGGATACAAAAAAGGCAATGAGCTTAATGATGAAATAAGGAATTTTCTGCTTGCCAAATTTTCATCCAATTATGAAATATTATATTTATTGTTGTTGGATAAAATCAGAAAAGATCTAAAGTCCGGTAGCAATGTCGGTTTTGTGCAACAGGCAGAGAAAATTATTAACCTTGATGTTTTTCATGAGCTCTATAAATCCGATATAACCAATTCATAGAAAAGGTTGATCATGCATACATAACAAATCGTTGCAAATGTTTTTGGCTTTATGTAATTGTTTTTAATTATATTCACAACCATGAAAATTATAAAGAAAACAATATTTATTTTAATGACACTATTTCTTGTGCTGTTTTTATACATAGCCGTAAAAGGCGATTTTAACCCAGAGAGAATGAAAGTACAGACCCTCATTCTGGGTGGTAGGATTATTGCGCCCGAGGCCGCTCAAATACTTGACAGATACACTTCGGGTTCGGGTGATACACTATTTCTTGATTCCGGTTATTTTCAGAAATCGCCTGTGGTTGTAAATGCCGCAAAGAAGCTGAAAGTTGGTGAGAAAGTGAAAGAGGTGAAGTTCATACAGGATGAAGACTGGCGACTATCCTATGCGCTGAATGGGTTTGCCGTGAGCCGTTCTCCTAAAGGATATGAAATTAAACAGTATATTGTTTTTGATAAAACGAAAAAGGTTTACACGAATATGGATTTGAAATTTACCAAAATCACTGTGAAAGACAACATAGCTCACTGCTATCCCTGTAAGCCATTTTGGGCTATTTGCAGATTTACAACCTTAAAGGAATAATAGCAAATCGGCTTTTATTTTATGGATTGATAGTGACCGGACAACCGATTATTACCCGATCGTAAATATCATCTATTTCTTCATCTGTAACAGCAATACAACCTGCTGTCCAGTCTTTCCATCGGTGAAACTTGCCCGTGAAACTGTATTTGGGGTCTTGTCCGTGAATCAAAATATCTCCACCTTTTTTTCCCTGAGCAGTCTGAGCCGGAGTTGGATAATTTATATATAGGCCTTTGTGATATCCGCATACCCCCAAACCATATTTTCTGGTAATGTTGTAATTGCCTTCTGGCGTTTTGTTATCGCCCTCTTTTTGTTTATCACCTATCGGTGACTTGCCCAAAGCAACAGTGTAGGTGTTTAGTAGCTTAACGCCTTCATATACCATCATTTTTCTTTCAGATTTGTTCACAACAATCCTCGTTATCTTGGCATTTGCCGGTAGTTGCTTTTCGGGAATATAATAATAAACCAATCCGGCTGCAGTTATGGCTAGTAAAACCAATCCAACTTTTTTAAAAATATTCATACTTCTTTTTAGTTAAAATGTAAACATAGAGGATTTTCCTTCAAATATATTTCTAAATTACTTTTTAAATTAAGTTCCTTAGTAATGTTCATGCATTCTTTGTAAAGTTTTACTTCTTTATCCGACAACCCATCAGAAAATAGTTTCCATGTGAAATATTCACGCAATAGAACCGTCTTCTGCCCAATGTTAAAGCAACCGATTGGGAATATCTCTTTAGGTGAAAAATCGCATAATGTTTCAGATTTTACAAGCTCATCAAACCAAAGCCGCGTAAAAGCATCTTTCATTTCGGGTGTATATATCTTATTCATTATTGTGATGAATGTGTTGTCGTTAATTCGGCAATAGGTTTTTCTAAATATTTTATGCCAGCATTCATATCTGTATTGATTATCTTCTATTGTGCCGCCAATTTGTTGTGATTTTTCCCACATACCAGCCAGTGCGGCTTCTATTGCCAGTTCGCTCAATGTTTCATCCTGTATTTCTTTTATGGAGATAGCTTTGGCTATGTTGATAGATTCGTTAAATTCGTTTTTTCTAAATTGTATGATTGCTATTTGTTTAAAGGTTTGTCCTTTTAATGAAATATCGGTAATTGATTTAGCAGTTTTCAGTGCATTATTAATTTGGCCTTTTAATGCTAAAAATAAAGCGTATTGTTGAATTAGAATGGAATCATATTTGGATTTTTTATAAATTTTAATAAGTGAAGTAATGGTTTGTAATTTACTGGTCTTGTGAAGATGATTAGAAATTGTCGCTAGATTATTTGAATAATCAGAATAATTTTCACGGTGGTTTATGTTATTCAAAAAGTATTCAAAAGCTTCGGCAATCGTTTTTTGGGTCAACGATGTGAGATTGTTTTTCTCAAGTGCTTCTATGATTGCATTGTAGGCGATAAATCGCTGTTCTCCTGAAATATATGAGTTTAATTCAATGGCTTTTTCAAATTTCTTCTCTTCTAGCAATTCGGTAATCGCGTATCTCATAAATTCTTTTTCTGCTCCATATAATTCCCAATTCTCTGAAAGTTCAACTGCTTCGTCAAGCTTTCCTTGGGTACACAAAATTTGAATGATATCTAAAATATAAGCTGCTCTATCCTTTGGGTTTGGTAAATTATTAATAATTTCAAGGGATTTATCCAAGGCATGCTGTCTGGCATATTCTTTTACTAAGGATTGAACTGCATATGATTCATTTTTACCTGATTTTTTGATAATTCTTCCAGCAAAATCCAGAACGGTTGTGGCATATTCAGTTTCTTTTTGGTTATATGCCAATTCAGCTATTTCAATTAAATCCATTACCTTCTCATAAATAGGATATTTAGTTTCCGCAATGTTACAGAGTCTAGTGAACATCTCTAAGGATTCTTTATAATTGTGATACAATGCCTTCATTTTCATCAACTGTCTCTCAGTTTTTATTTCTATTATTTCATTTTCGCCGAAATAATTATACTTATTAATATGCATTTTTATCAATCCATGGGCATCGTCATAATGACCCTTTTTAATGGCAAATAATATCACTTCCCATTGGTTGGTTTCAGTTTCATTTTGAGTGTTTTCTGCAACAATCCATGCTTCATAGTATTTGTTGGCCGCTATAAAGGTCTTGATAATCTTGTCAGTATTGAAGTCTTTACGTTGGCTTTCTTCATTCCGCTGAATTGAGTAGTTCCCTCTTATGAGAGTATTAATAGTATCTTCTGATGATTGGATTTTACCTAATGCAGAAAGAACAAATTTTAAAAAGTATATATGTTTATTAATTGGTTTATTGCCGTATTTTACATAGTTACCCCATAGTTCTGTTATTCTTTCGATGATTTCAGGCATTTTAGTCTTTAGGTTTGATTGGCTAAGTGCTTCTAATATTGCCTGTAACTTTTGGAAACTTCTATCTATTATTGTAGTTGATAAATTATATTCCGTGAAATAGTAATTGCATAGTCTATTTATCCAAACTTCCGGAAATGAATTGTTATTGATACTTGCCACAATCCCACAATATAGGGAACCTTCAAATGCTTTATTCAGATCATGATATTCTTGATCACTGCAAAATAAAATACTTTTCTCGAGCGATTCTATGTGTTTATCTGCATCATCAGTTCGGCCCATTTGTACAAGAGTTCTTATGACAATTGGCCAGGCGCTTTGTACGCTATGTTTTTTCATTATGAGGATGCTTTCCTCCAGATATCTCATGGCGTCGGTTGTATAATTCCGTTTAAATAGCTCAGCAGAGATGTTGGCAATTGTTTTGCACAACTCGTATGGGTTATCTATAGTGCCAGTAAAATTATCAAGATTTACCATTAGCTCTGAATCTTCCATGGATACATACTTGTTTACGCTATTAATGTGCTGTTCTTTGTTGTCATCAAATTCAATCAATGCAAAAGATTTACTAATTCTTGTTTTGCCCCAATTATTCTGTATCAAAATTAGGGTGCCGTTTATTGTTTTATTATATTCTTCATATTCATCAGCTGATAATAAAGATTTAGATTTAATCTCTTTTAAATTTTCATCTATCTCATTTATTATTCGATCAATTATATTTTCTAAATCAATATTATCCTTGTGCTTGCCGAATTTAACATATATGATTGATGCTATTAATACAGTGGTTTTATAGAGGTGTGATTCATTGTAAATAATATTAATTATACTGATTGCTTTTTCTATGTCATTATCGCCGATATAGGTTTTAATGTCTGTTATAAATTGGGATATTTCAAAGTTTCTTAAATTAATCTGTTTAACAGTACATTCTATGATATCTTTCTCATTGTTCATGCTTGCCCAGATCATTGCCTCTTCTAAGATTTTCCGGCTCCAATCATAGTTGCCGCAATATTTTTTCTGTTGTTTCCAAATATGGATGCTGTAGGCTAAGTGCTTTAGTGATTTGCCATTTTGTTTTTTCAAGGTGGCTGTCCACAATAGGTGCGATCCAAGATGTTCTAATGCATAAATGGACCATTCATTTTCTTTTTTGTCTTTTAAGGATTTGTAACACTTATTTATTATATTTTGATTAATATCTACTAAGTATTTATGGCTTATTTTTTGTAAAAAGAATACCCTTAAGCGATCATGGTATAGGGTACATTTACCATTAGAGCTTATGTTGAATAATTTGCTATGGTTGTTAAATATTTCCTGTGCCTTTTCAGCACTTAAATTAGGGAGAATAGGCTTAATGAAATCAATACTTATTTCCTTTTTAATTAAAGCCCATGTGCAAAAGAATTCCAGTAAATCTTTTCTTTCGTTGACATTGGTTTCTGGTGGAAAGTAACTTTCATAAATTTCGGTCAGGCCGATGGGTAAATTGAAGCCGTCATCTTTATTATAAATTCCTGTAAGTAAGCCGTGCTCAATAATTCTAAGATAGGAGGGATCAGTAAACTGCATGTTTTAGTTTCAATGATTGAATAAAAATACCATTACCAACCTATGTTGTTAATAGTGATTATTATGATAGTAAGGGACTTTTAATTTTTCAATTGAAAAGGGCAGTATTCTAATATTAATCTTTAATGCATCTTACTGACAAGCCTTCGGTGGCATCATGAGGGTGGCTGGGAAATGATTCGAGCGATAGGTGAAGGTAGCGTCCATTGGTTTCCTCCGCAGTTTCATCTGCCGTCCAGTATCTTACATATTGGTGCATGTGTCTGAAAGTGCCCTCGGTATATCGTAAACCATTTGGGTAGCCAAAAAAACCAGAACTATTATCCCCGTTTTTGTTGTCTTCCCAGCCATTCTTTGTTTTTAGTTTTTTGCCAGCAACCTCATAACCGCCAACGGATTGCGTAAGTGTTTCAAACTCACTATCAGTAGGAATATGCCAGTCTTTTGGAGCTAGTCCTCTCTTATCTGTTACTGCATATCGATTATATAATCTTCCATATTTTTTATTGGCCTCGTCATTATTGTAATAACACATGGCTGGTTTTCTATTTTTCCCAGCACGTACCCATTCCTCGTCTGTTTTTGCCTCAGGAATAGGGTCGCCATTTCTAAATGTTGCAACATCAAGGTTTTTGGTCATCCATATTTGATCTCCTATTTTTACCTCGTCTGTTGTTGGTTCTTCAATATTCGTTTGTCCCTCTTTACTGATTGAATCACTGCTTGAATTGTTTTCTGGAGAAGCTTGATTGCAGGATATTAATAGAATGCTTGCCAAAAGGACACAAAAGTTAAGTGCGTGTTTCATGTTGAGTGTTTTTATATTAATTTATTACGAACATACGTATAAACGTGCAAAATGCAATAGTAAGAGAGGAATTATTTAACAGGTTAACACCATTACATATTATAAAAAACATAAACTTAGAAATTCTGTAATGTTAGTATTTTTATATTTATAAAAAAATCATATCAAATTCGTTTTAAGCTGTTCAATTTACAGAACATTACTAAGGATATGTGACATTCCGAATTGTTAATAGTTATATGCCTTACTCTTAATACTACGGTTTATTTTAAGTTTATTCAGATAACACAATGCAAATAAAGCCAAACTTTATTAATGTGTGCAATTGTATACATTCCTAATAAAATATTTTGAATTTAACATGATTGTCATGGTTATATCGTTAGGAAAAATTAAACTTATTGGATTCTATAATAAATTCCTCAAGCATATCCGGATATTCCTGGCAAGCAATTGTTTTTAACTCTTTACATTTTAACTTTAATTTTCTTAATTGTGGCAGTTTTTTGTGGAATACTAGGTTGGCTACAGAGTTAGATAAAATATGAATTTCTTCAAGATTTTTGCAGTTTGTAAGTGCAGTTGTATCTGTTAAGGAATGAAAACCCTTTAGTATCAATACTTTTAACTCATATAAATTTTCTAAACCTTTTAGATTTGAGATGTTAACCGGTGGGTATAGTTCATCATAAATCACATTGGGGGGATCAACCCAACGATGTGCATAGTTGGATTCTCCCGAAACTTGATAATTGGGTGAATTCATTATTGTGGATGAATGATTATGAAACGTGTCATACTTGGTTCTAGGGTATTCTGTTTTTTTATTTATACTCAGAATACTAATTTTTTTACAAGAGCCAAGCGGACTAAATCCGCTTAGAAAGTTGCCCTGTAGTTTTTCAACGATTAGGGTTTCTAAATTTCTCATTTCGTCTATTCCCTCAAAACCATCATGGAGAAACAAATTTCCTTCTATTTCAAGATGGGTAAGATTGTGACACTTGTTTATGGCATGTAAACTGATTCCGGTTTCATCATAAGGGCATTCTCCATGACCAAAACTGTACCAGAATATTTTTTTAAGACAGGGCATGTCGATGCCTTTTTCAAATCTGTCTCCATTTTCCAAGTACAAAATATCCAGGTTTTTAAAACAGTTTAAAAAATCCAGATAAAAACAGGGACTTCTTAATTCTTTGATTTCATTTACAAAAGCCTGCCATTTAGGGTATTTACTAGCGGCATTTAATATGCCTGTCATAGCTGTAAATCTGTATGGATGAAAACCATTATTAATTATCTTTTTCATCGCATTATATGGATAGGAGGTATTATAAGTGCCCCATTCTTTAGGAATACCTCTTGGTCCATTGTCCATAAAAAAATCTGAAGGCAGAAGTCTATTTGATTTTTTTTCAATGCGAATTCCATCCAGCATTATATCATATAACCTTTCATCATCCAGGCCCTCAGCCATTCCAACAGCTGAAATTATGGTTTCAGGTTCATTGGATATTACCATTTGTTTGAAAATTTTTTTAAAATTATCAATTTCTTTGAGGGTTAACTTTTTATTTTTCATTTTAATTTATATTGAATAGTCCCAGATGCATCGAACAGAAAATCCATCGCTCATATAATTGCTTGTTTTATGAACATTATCTGAATCCCCTTCTACATAATATAGAAATGATTTACCGGGGTCTGTATCTAAATCAGTGGTCCACCAGCCTGCTGCGTCTCCTGGAACTTCGGGCCCATGCTCAAAGGGAATGTAACCGGCAGGTAAGTTTGAATAGTTTTCGAATTTGGGGCCATAATTTATTCCCTGGTAGTTGATATAGCCCCCTGGAAAAGCATTAAAACCGCTCTTGTTATTGCCATGACCACCATGAGCCCATCCGGTCTTGCTTTTTAATTTATTGCCTGCTTTTGAGTGCCCTCCGAGATGTGTAATCAGCTTCTCAAATTCTGCTGATGATGGAATATGCCAGCCTTTTGGAGCCAATTTTCTCGAATCTATAATAGAAATGCCATTGTAGAGTTTACCGCAGACGGTTTCATTGTTGGCATTATAGTTGTAACACGCCATGCCCGGTTTATATTGGTCCTGAAAACTATACCATTGGCTCTCAGTCATGGCTTCCGGAATACGTTCACCATTGCTGAATTTATCTATGGATAGATTTTTCTCCATCCATATCTGATTTCCTATGGCGACTCCCGCCGTAACATTATCGGGGAAGTTCCATATCTCAGGTTTGTAATTACCATAATTATTTTTACGGAGTAGACAGACAGAGTCTGCCTGTTTAAAGACACCAAGATAGTCAGGCTGGTCGCAAACAAGCAGTATATGCTTAATTTTGGTAATAAAATTATTCCATTTCGGGAAAGCAGAAGCTGCCTGCAGTATGCCTAGTAAGGCAGTTGTGGTATATGGTTTGGCTTTTGGTCCGGCATTGAAAAAATCGGGTGTTTTTAGTGTGTAATTTTTATATGTCAATCCATCCAGTAAGAAATCTATCAGATTTTCATCCATCAGCCCTTCAACAATAGATACACCTACGAATATCTCACTGTATTCTTTTGATTGAAGCAAGGAGGTCAATTTGACGAATTCTTTTTTGCTTAGACCTTTATTTCGTATAAATTCAGAGGGAATCAAATTATTGAATGATGTATAGCAATTATAGATAAAAGTGTTCATTAATAAAAATATTCTAATCGTCAAGATATTATATTTGAAGAGAGTATGAGATAATGTCATCAAACCAAAAAGCAAATGAAGAGCTATCTCACTGTGTTAATCAGTTATTGATTAAGGAGCCTTTTTTTGCTCACATGTTGTCAGGCCTCGTTCGTGTCTTTACAAACCGGATTCCAACCATTGCCGTTGGTTTTAAAGACAATCAGATTGCGCTGTTCGTGAATGCTGATTTTTATACTAAAGAGCTTAAAGGGATAAAACAAAAGGTTGCAGTATTAAAACATGAAGTATTACATCTTGTTTTCAGGCATTTGTTCCGGCAGTCTGATTTTGCCGATTTAAAGCTGCTGAATCTTGCTGCAGATATTGTGATTAATCAGTTTATCAGCAGTAATGATTTGCCGGACGGTGCCGTAACGCTGCAAATATTTAATAGTGTTAATCTTCGCGAAAATGAAACGTTGGAATATTATTATGCAGAACTCCAAAAAATCAAGGATGGAAAATATGAGCAGTTAACAGATTCTGATGTCAGTCCTAAGGCGCTGTTAGATGCTGTTTATGGTAGAGAAAACCTAGGAAACCATTCTCTTTGGGGCAAAAACACCATCGGAGAATCCCTACAGGAATATATGCCTGGCCGTGATTCCGCTGCAGAAAAGCAGTTAGCCAAAAAGATTATGGATAGTCTAGGCAAATTACCAAACCGGGGGCGAGGGTATTTGCCTGGTGAAGTTGTTGAAGAAATAGAAATGTTGGAAAAGCGTTTAAAATCAAAGCTGGACTGGAAAAAGGCACTACGTTTATTTGCGTCAGGCACCCGAAGCACCAAGGTATATAGAACTATCAAGCGAGAGAGTAAACGTTTTGGGACCAGACCTGGTGTAAGAATTAAACGAGAACCGGGCTGGAAACTTGCAGTCGTTATCGATACATCTGGTTCTGTTCACAATAGAGAGCTGGAAGCGTTTATGCATGAAATTAGAAATATACATAACCGTGGGGCTGAAATTTTGATTATTCAAGCAGATGCCAGGGTTCAGACAGCCCAGAAATTTACCAAAAATTATTCTTTTCAGGCGGAAGGCAGGGGAGGGACAGATTTTAATCCTGCATTGGAATTTATTAACGAATCAAAAACAAAGTACGCGGGAGTAATTTATTTTACAGATGGTGGTGCATCCGCCCCTGACGTTAAGTGTAAATACAAAATTTTATATGTTATAGTGGGCAGTGATTCCGGTCAGCATCTGCTGGAATCCGGTAAGGTAATTAAGCTTAATTGGGATTAATAATTTGATGTTATTTACATTGAATTTAACATCAATTTAGCCAGTTTTGGATCCTTAATTATTTCTTTTATCTGTGGATTTCCTATTTTAGATAAGTCTAAATAGAGAGACATTTTAAGGTCAGAAGGTATACAATCCAAATGCATAAAGGCAATTAAATTTTCTTTATGTTTTGCTCCGCCTTGGTAATTATTATGCAGTAGAAATTGAGAAATCCGCATTATAACCGTAGATAGGCGGTCCAGTCTGAAGGCGCCATCTTTATCAATAGCAATTTTCTGTACTTGCTTTGAGGTATTATCCCAATCTTTGCTGTCAAGGATATCTTCAGGTGAAAGTAAAACATCAAGGTCATTATTGATGTATGCAATAAAAGATGAAACAGTAGTAGCATCGAGTGTGCTGCTTGCAAGAATATTTACCATCTCAATATTCTCATTTAAATTCTCAATCCCTTTTAAATGTTCGAAAAATTGCACCAGACTTCTGGGGGTTGTGCGATTGCCTGTTATGGATTCGGGGTAAGTAGCAACAAAATTAAAACCGCGTCTATCTATATCGTTTTCAATTGCCCAATCCAGCCAGCTTTTCACGTCAAATTCAAGGGTCACATGCAACATTCTTGTCAGCATGGCCTCATCCATAGTTGTAACCGAATAATTCCCGTCATCAGGATTGGCTGTGGCAATGATATGCCAGTTGGGCGGAAGTGTCCATGACATAAGTTCAAAATTCTGAAGCAACTGCATTACGCCTCGTAGGATTCTATCATCGGCCCTGTTGATGTCATCCAGAATCAACAGCCCGGGTCCGGGTTCTTTCGGTATCCATGCCGGGGGACTGTATATGGTTACTTCATCACCGTGTACCTTGGGATTGGGGTCCCGGACTATTGGCATGCCATGTAAATCGCCCATTTCTTCAAATTGTGCAGGCGCACAATAGGCTATTTTCCAGTTTTTCTTTCGGGCATAATCCATAATGCTCTCAGTTTTCCCCAAACCGTGTTTTCCCCAGATTAAAACAGGGGTATTTCTTTTTGGGTTGTTGTCCTTATTGTCTCTGAAAATGTGATCTAGAAAAGCAATTAGCTGCTTGGTGTTAAGTATTTGTCCGTAAGTTGACATAATAGCAGTTTCTGGCGTGGGTATTTAATAGTAAATCTGGTGTAGGAACTAGTAATTTTTGAAGACGCGAATACTATCAATGGTTTCTGTATGAATAGTAATATTTTCCCTGTGTTGAACATCCGGCTCTCTCTGATTAATCCAGTCTTCATTGCTTCCCAAGAGTAAAAAATATATTTTCTTTACTGCATTATTATAGGTCTTTATATGGCCAAAAAAAACAGAACCATCTTTGCAGGTTATCTCCAATGGGTATTTTCTTCCAAAAACATCAGTGCCAGGCGACATAAAATTAATAATTTCCATAGGTATTCTGATTCAAATATATAGTTGTAAACTTACTAAGAAAAATGGAGCTGTGGCTATTTTATATTTACCCATCGATCTTTTTTATATTGCCAAAAAGTAAAATATTTGCGAATACTACCTTGTCCATTCCCTGATATTGCAACCATATTGATACCTGATGATATTGTCAAAGGCATCTCGATTGTAATGTCGTGCTTTGCCTTGCCTTTGTTGGAAGGTTGCCTTTCAGTCCAAATTTCTTTCTGTTTTTCGATAATCCAGTATTTATCTGAACTTAATTTTGTCTGCTGTGGTGATAACTGTTTCATATTCTCAATGGCATTCTGCAACGTATTAAGCGAGAATTTTAAGTCTTTTTCAAAACGAATCCACTTTGCAGCTATGTTCAGGTATTGAACATCTCCGAAACCGGGTTCTTCTTTGATTTTAAATCGTTTTGCCATATTGTTTATTTTTTGCTGCTGCTTTAATAGCCGGGTAATGATTATTGTTGTGGATTCATCAAAATAGGCCGCCTTTTTTTGTATCCACTCCCATTCATCTTTTATGTTTTGAACTATTTCTTGCACAGCATAGAGTGTCACTTTTGTCGTTTGACTATTATTGGCATACTTTGTTAATATGGTTTTTAGCAGATCACCATGGCTTGATATGGGGAAACTGTTTGTACTTTCAGAAAATTCAACTTTCATGTTATCAAATATACATAAAGTGGATAGGGTTTACGCGTATTTATTGTTGATTGGTGAAAAACTTGTATTTTCATAAAAATACCGTAGCTGTGATAACCTAAGACAGGCAACAATACCTCTTTGACATAATAATTGATTCTCTGAACGAATGTTATTCAAAAAAGATATTTTTAAATAACCCGTTCTGGAAGAATATAATGATGAAAATTTATATAGGGATAAAGATAGCCCAAATTGGGAGATGATCCGTATTTTAACCGAATCAGCGCAATCGTCCGATACCACAACAAAAAGCCCTTTTCAGAGGGCTTTTTTTATGCCTCTACTGATTACATACTGGGAAACTTCGGATAGGGAATAAAGCCGGCGGCAATGTTGATTAGGGCAGGGGCAATGACAAATGCCAAAACAATGAGGATGACAGCATGTGTCCATGCCAGCTCTACATTATTTTTTGTGAGCTCCACATCTTCGTTTTCATGCGTGAGCATGCCCACCACCAAATAACTCAATCTGAAAAATATTAATGAAAATACCCACATGCCGGCAAAGTATCCAATAGCGTAAGTGATGGCACTGGAAAGCTGGTTGTTTGAAATAAAGAATGTAAATGCCTGGTTGGTGAGATCGGCTACGTGGTATAGGTTTATTCCTGCCATGAGCAAGGAAGCAATAAACACAATCAGCACTGCCTGATTTTTGGTGGGGTTTGAAAACTTGGCAAAAAATCGCTGTTGCATTTTGATGAATCCGAACATGTATCCGATTCCCAAAACCATTAGTACGAGTAGGTTAAATAATCCTGTATTCATAGTTGTTATGTTGTTTTTATCTGATGGGTACTACTTCCCAGTTTTTAAAGATTTGCCATACGGGAGCGCCCAGTTCTGCCGCATTATTCCGTTGCGTGCATTCCCAGGCATAATAACGTTTTCCGGTGCGCATATCCCTTACAGAGTGCTTTCTGAAAGGTGGGTTTGGAACGCATATACCCAGCATGGCATGATGTCCTGCCTCAACTTCGCCCATCAGCATTTCTGCATCAAATCCCATGTTCAGGTATTTGAGTATGGACATGGCAAAAAGGGATTTAGTGTCGCAGTCACCGGCCCCGTTTACCGCATATTCCAGCGGAGAATACACAGCAAATGGTTCTACATTGTCGCAGCATCCATAAGGATAGGGTTTCGGTTTGCAATCCTGCGAGGGTTTTTCGCCGTTGGCATCGCGAATATCACGACAGGGATCCTTGGCCCACGTAATATAGGTGTAATCGAAATTCTGGGCACTGGAAACCACCATTTGCATGGCTTGCCGGTAGTCCAGTTTCTGTTCTTCAATAATGTTGCGGTAACCTTCCACCATATCTTTCAGTCCTGATCTGTCATGTCGGAACATGCCGGTCCAGCAATTCGGATCAGCGGGCAGTTTCAGCCGGTTTTGCCGCGCCGATTCGTAGGCTTTTTTGGGAATAGAAAACGAAAGGGTGTAAATCTTACCATCGAAAGATTCCCATTTCCAGGTTCTTTTAATGGTGTTTTCCGGATCATTGTCTTGCGCATTTTCCTCTTCCTCTTGTTCTTCCTGTTCCTGCAAGGCAATCTTGTTCAGTGAATCCGCCTCTGCATGGCGGCGACTGAGTTCGTTTTCGTTAAACAACCCCAGGTCTGATTTCAGGAATGACAAAACAATCAGCAATACAATCAGTGCCCAGAATAACAGCTGGGAAACATTGAAATATTTCTTTTCACGGGTCATGCCGATGTTGTTTCTGCAATGTTGTTTGTATGATTCCCATACTTACGGAATTGCAATTTCATTGCTTTAATTTCTGTGTCAATCACATGACAGTATTTCTGGGTAATCAGGTAATGGTAGGTGGTTTTGTTGATTTCATGCAGTGCCAGTTCCTGCACATAGGCACCATGCCTGACCTCCATGGAACGGTAGATAACCATCAGCGGTATCATGTAGATGGCAAGTACCATGATGTCCATCCATAACTTCCATTTGCCAAGTCCCGAAGCCAGTGCATCGAAAGTGAGCAGCAGCGAATTGGCATTGATCAAAATGAATGGCTCATCCGGATCGGGGGTCAGAATGTATTTGTAGGTCCAGTCTTCGGGTGGAAGCACCTGTTTTAGGTCAGACAGTGCCATGTTGATTTGCTGGCTGAACATCAGAATTTCCAGGCCATTGGCAAAAATTACGGCCAGCAGCGCCATCACAAATACCCGTACGAAAATGGTGAAAAGGTTGCGCGGGGCTGCAGGGTTTATACTGATTTTACTGCGAAGCTTGTCTTTGGCGGTAACTGCCCATCCTTTAAGGACTTCATCTGCATGCTGGTAGACTTTGCCATCCAGCGCATACAGATTGTGTTCCCGGTAGTGGTTTTCGTGCTTGATGTGATAATGTTCGAGTGTGCTCCCTTTCAGATCTAAACCTGTCATCAGAAACAGCCGGTAAAGATTAAACACCACTGCACCGATAAATATGCCCACACCAAGGGCAATAAGCCAGCTGTGAAAGAGTATGAGCGAATACACGGTGGCTGAAACCGCACTAATCAAACCAATTACCAGCAGCATCAGCGATATGCCGTTGTAAATAAATATTTGCCGCTTAACAACATCTGCAGAAAGTTTCTGCATGATATCGCTGTCAATTCCTATCTGGTCGCTAAGCCGCATATTATTTTTTACTTGATTACGGTTTTATTGCTGTGGGCAAAACAATGTGTATTTCCATTTAGTGTCGCTGCTGCCGCCTGTAACCCGCACCATGCAATGGTCGTCTTTGTTGTACTGAAAATCAAAGGTGAGCGCTCCACAGCATTTGGCTGCATTCTTGCCGCCTACAAAACCCTTTTCATTCCCTGGCACCTGATTGGTGGAAGCTACCAGGGTACCTTCGTAAAACACTTCCATTTTATCGGGTACGGTTTCCATGTCGTATTGTATGATTACCCTTCCTGATTGATTGCCCAGAATATGCTTTTTCTCGGTAATGCCACGACCTCCGGATTTGGCTGCCTGACTGCAACCTATGGTGTTGTCTCCATTTAAGCTGTCTATTTGCTTGCGCAGACGGGCAAGCTCTTCCTGACAATCCTTGCAGTTATTCAAGCCCAGGTTGCAGCCGCTGGGATTGCACTTTTTTAATAGTAGCAAAAGCAACAGCAACAGAAGCAGCCACTTCAGAATATCCCACAACTTGGTTAGGCAACCGCTGAATTGCGTTACTATGGGGGGCTTTTCCGGATTGATGGGTTCAGGTGCGGGCGGTTGCGGGTCAGTCGGTTCCGGGGCATTGGATGGCACTTTAATTTTACCCAAAAAAGTTCCTTCTACAATGCCGTAGGTCTTGCCATTAATTTCCCAGGAATCTTTTACCCGCGCATCTTTGATGACAACCTGTTCGAAATCGTAAACAATCTTTTCCTGAATGTATTGTTTGTTGCCCGGATGCAGTTGAATATTGGTGACGTTGTATAGGTAAAGGGCATCGCGGTTCAGGTGGTCCTGCGGTTTGAATTCTTTAAGCGGCAATATATCATGCAGTTCACCCCGATACAAACGCACATGGTGTCTGTCGGGGCCAGGCATGGGTTGTCCATCTACCAGGGTGCTACCCTGATCGGTAAAGTAGTTCCCGCTAAAGGTTCCCTGAACAAAAAGAAATGGAAGCGACATGCAGCCGAATTACTTATGCTTGATTGTCGGGTTTTACGAATGAAGAAGGGTCTTTTTGAATGTCTTCTTTTTCCTGTTTGGCAAACAGGGTAATGGCTTCTTTGGCGTTTTCTTCTTCTTTGGCATTCTGGTGTTCCACAATGGCAATGATGCGCTTGGGGTTATAGAAACCTTTCATCGTATGAAGCTTGTTGTTTTCATCAATGATATGCTCACGGTTAATACCCTGCTTGGTTTCCAGAATCTGATTTACGTTTTCGCTCATGTAGTCATACGGTGATTTGATGAGCATGAGTTTCAATAGCACGGGCGCAATTTCTATGAAAACGAACATCAGGCGAATCATCCAGGCGGGTAGGGAAGAACCAGGGATGGCTTCCAGGGCAATAATTCTATCTAATAGACCATGATATTTATTTTTTTCCATCAATTCATTAATTGATTTGTCTCTAACAACTTCATACTTCTGCAATTCAATCTCTAATAGCTTCTTTTTGGCTTCATTTTCTTGAATTATTTTCCGGTAATCATCAGCCATTTTCCGATACTGTTCACAACTTCCGTGGCAGCCTCCTCTTTTTGAGTCATTCTCAACTCCAGAAAGACTATCGTAATACTTAGCTTTGAGTGCGTCACCATCTATATTTTTTTGAATTATTCTTTTTTCTTCATTAAGTCGAATGACATCAGGTTGTTTTTCAAAGCTCTCCTCAATTTTTTTCTTTAATTGTCTCTGTTCTTCTTGATCTTGCAAAAAGAATTGTTTATTAATCTCTTTCTGGAAAATATAAACCTCCAGGGGAGCGGAAATAGTAAAACCCAGAATCATCGCCATGGCAAGACGTGGGGTAGCGTTACCCAGTTCTTTCCAGGTGATGGTGTCTGTGCCGTCGCCTTTCCCCGTGCTGGATACAATAAAGCGGTCCAGGTTAAAGATAATGGCACCCCATAGCAATCCTACCGGGATGGCAATGGCTGCATTTTCAAAAATGTAATTGATGGCAAAAAACATAGAAAGACTGGCCAGGATACCTGTGGCCAGTACGATGCCTCCGATACCAACATACTTTACGTGATCGGCATAACTGGAATATTTTAAAATATCCTTGTCTGCACCGGCGCACCACCACAGAAAGCGGGTGGCCCCTTTGGCCGGTTTGGCTGAATAGTCTACATGTTCATTCATGATGTATATTTATTTTTTATTGTTTGATTGTATTTGAATAATCTGCTTCTGTTTCATTGAAGAAATGCTTGAGGGCATTGTATTTCGTAGTGCTGTAGTTGTACACAGCCATTATTTTTCGTTTGTCGAGTGCGGTATGTAAAATACGTCTTTTTTCATTGCGAAGGGCCACGGGTTCGGGGTTTAAACGGCTGATTTGCGGGCCAATCAGGTTATTTCTGTTTCCTGTCAAAGGTTGATCCCGGGTAAAATGCCGGTTTGTTGGAAATGATTGGGTAAGGGGTGCGGTATTCAGCGATCGGTCATTCCCGGTATGGGCTAGATCGCCCAGTGGCGCTAAATCCAGCCGATACAAATCTTCCTCGGGAATGCGCAGGGTAGCAGAAAGGGTTTTCCCGTTAAAGCCCTTGGCTGTGAGGGTGTATTCAGGTTGTGACACATTGATAATAACCGTAGCGGCATTTCCCTCCAAGGATTTTCCTACAGGGTGGATGTCTATGTTGCGCGCACCTGTTACTTCCCATATCAGCGTAGCTGAACAGCCGTCAATGAAAATCCCTTCTCCGGCTATTTCGGCATACAAATCTGTTCCATCGCTGTCTTTGCCAACATGCACATGCGGTGTAGATTCCAATTTGAAAAATACGATTTTAAGGGGCTCGGGTTTTATGAGAAAAAGTATATACTTTTTAATGAGCGATGCATAGGGAATAATCACCATGGCGGCTACCACCAGCAGGAACAGCAGCAGCTGTGTGCTTTTATCGAGTTCGCTGAGCCATTCAAAAAAGTTATACATTATGCCAGGGGTCTGATATCTGTTAGTTGAAAGGAAGCCCAGTCAAAACTGCCGATGGCGCTGGGTGCGGTAGTTTCAAGCAGCAGGTAAGATTTTTGGTTGTGAAGGATGCTTTCTCCTGCGATATTGAGGTCTGAAACGGCCGCCATGGCATGGGCCCCATTGGTTCTGCTGGAGGAAGATTGTACCATACAATGCACAATAATAATATTTTCTTTGGGAATGAGGTGTGAAAGAATGGAGGAGAAAAACAGGGATTTGCTGTCGCAATCGGCATAGCCCAGAATAAAGCTCTCGGGCGGAAGGCTGAGTTCGTGATAATACCAGTCTTCGGTATCAAAATTGGGTTGACCATAGGGAATGAATTGAACAAAGTTTAGCGTGGCCTGCACCCTGTTGAAATAATTGTCTTTATTGTGTGCTGATAGTTGTTCTCTCAAATCAGCTGCAATTTTTCCTGTAAGGGCATCAAACTGATGGATTAACGTAGGGTAGGCCACTCCCATTTGGGTATTCCCATCGAAGTACCAGCCGTTGCTATTAAAGTGCAGGTCCATTTCAGCCCGGGTGACACCGGGTGCGATGCCGAAGCCATCTTCATTTTTTTGGATCAGTTTCATGGGAAGTCCAAACGTATCTACTTGCTTGGAAGTCTCCTCCGGTTCGAGGGTAATGTGCGAGCGACCCTGTATTTTTTGAATCAGCGGATATTCATAAATGAATGAGGCAGTAGTGCCATCCAAGGTTCCTTTAATGAAATGTTGGTAGGCGCCATATTCTTTCGGGGGCCTGCTGTAATCTTTGGTTTTGGTTTTATGTTGGGTCAGAAACTCAATCAGGGTAAGGTGTTTGTCGGGGAGGTAAACAGAATCACTGCCAGATCTGTATTGCATTTCAAAGCCGGCCAGGTAAAAAACCAGTATAATGCAGAGCAAAGGAATGATGTACAAGCTTGCCATAAGTGGAGGACTGTGTTTATTAAAAAGCAATAATAGTAAATATTCTTGACAATTAAAATAACGGCCAATGTGCTTCATGGATATGCTAGGGACATCATTCAATCGGTGCAACTCAGTTTTAAACCGGTTCGCATCGCTTATTGTTAATATTAGCATTACATGCCATGTAACTAAAGTCTATAAATTTGTTTTAAACAATCCATAGTGATGTCTTATAGTTATTCATTCCGTTTGGCTGCGTTGCTGGTTTTTTGCATGGGTAAATTTGCCTTTTCCCAGCAGCGTTTCATGCAAATTTCCGACAACCAAGTGGGGGTGAAATCTATACCGCAGGCACAGATTCGGAAATGGCAATTCAACAGCCAAGGAGAGCTTGTGATAGGGGGGAATAATCAAAAATTACTTTCAAATGCTGTAGCTACAATAAGAAACATTCGCTTTGTTACTGTACAAAATACAATAACCATTAATCCCATCATTAAACCGATACCCACAGTTTGGCCAAACCCGTTCAGCCATAATCTGTTTTTCTCAGGTTTGGCTTCTCAGTCTGCATCTTGGACCCTCAGCTTATGCGCTACCGACGGCAAAACCTTGCTCACACTTTCGCAAATTTCATCCAACAATCAATTGCATTTTGTCCTGCCGCCTTTCCCTCACGGTATTTACCGGGCAACCCTCCGCAATGAGGAAAACACCTTTCATTATTCCATCATCAAAACTTACTGATATGCATAAATATCTGCTGATATTGCTGTTTGCTGTGCTGTGCCGATTTACGGTTTCTGCACAGACCGATACGATGTATTTTATGAAAAACGGTTACATCATTCATAGGCAATCCATTGTTGCCGCTGATCTCGATAGCATTGTGTTTTACTATCCGGGGCCCGGTACCCTCATAAAAATTCCCACATTACGAACAGGCATTGCCGGTGGAATAGGCCCATATAGCGCACAATGTGGTGGCGTGGTGCTGAATAACAATGGCTCTGCAGTATTCAGAAAAGGCATTTGTTGGGATACTACATCCACGCCATCTCTTGTGCACAAATTTCGGGACGACAACAGTGCCGGTGATAGCATAATGGCAATGCTCAATGGACTGAAACCGGCCACGAAATACCACTATCGTGCCTATGCCGAAAACAAAAAAGGAATTTCCTATGGTCAAGTTTACAGTTTTGTTACCGATACGTTGTTTCCTCCTACCGTAAAAATAACACAAACATTGAATGTTGCCCATAACAGTGCCGAGCTGGTGGCCGCTGTACTGTCAAATGGCGGTGATCCCATATCTCAGCAGGGTTTTTGCTGGTCAAAATATGGCATGCCCACCAAAGATAGCAATGCCGTTGTTTTGAATACCGGCGATTCTCTTTTTACTGCCAACCTCACTAAACTGCTTATCAATTCTACCTATCGCTGCAGGGCGTTTGCATCCAATAACATGGGGTTGTCTTACTCTTCTGTGGTAACATTTACCACCCTTAAAAACACAGATACTGCCATCATACAAAAGTTGGATACCGTATTAAGTGATGTTTCTTTTCATGCCAGCAGCTATCTGTATCCTACAAAAATCAGTTATCCCGCACTGAGGAAAATTAAGGGTATTTTATACCTATACCAGACCAATAATATTACTGAGCTACTGTTGCCCGAATTAGAACAAACATCTTCCTATGTTTATGTTGATAGGAATTTGCACTTGACTGCCATCCATGCGCCCAAGCTCCAGTCGATTTCCAATTACCTGTATGTTTCCGGAAACGCATTACTAAGCGTTTTAAATATTTGTAATCTGAAGGAAATTAATTGCAACGGTCAGGAACCCTATATGTATATCAATGCCAATAATGCCGCACTGAATACTGCCTGTTTTTCGGGTGCCAAATTAAATGGAACTGAAGTGACTTTAAATTCGGTTGCAACCTTTAGTGCCAATACAGCTGAAATAGAGGCAGTTGCTGTTCGAAGTTGTGATCAAGGTGCAAACTTCAGGGTTCTTTGGAGTCTCTCTCCAAATCCGATGTATGGAAGTGCTTCCGAAAAAAACTGCACAATATCACAGAGTAAAATTACAGCTACCCTTACAGGGCTTGCACCCAATACAAAATATTACCTTCGCATATACAAAAACTCCAATATCTACAGCAACGAGGTGTCCTTCACCACAGCCCCCTGATATCCTCTTTCGGGCCATTTTGTGTTTTTGTTATTTTTTTACAATAGTTTGTTAGGCATTCATAAATCTATGTTTAACAAAGTAAGTATTTAGTCAAATTATAGGGAATTAAGGTCCAGTTTCACTTGATATTGTTATTGAATTATTTTGCTTGAACCAAGGTCATTGTGGCGATGTTTTTTGCCTGTGGTTTGTGAGGGTAATTTAGCGGAATACAACCGCTTAAAAATCTTTAACCATTCTTTATGAAGCTTGCCCTACTGTACACAAAATCAAAGTTAACACCATGGAAAGAGAACGTTAATGCTGAAACGCTGCGTTTCATCCAAAGCCATGTGCCGGAGTATTGGAGTAGTGAAATCGTCCATTTCAACGGCTTTTCGGAGGAGATGAAAGATAAGTTGTCAGAATTTGACCTGATTTTTAACCTATCATACGGTTACAGAGATGCAGGGCAGGTAGAGGTAGCTACTTGGTTGGAAGCACAAAATTTCAGGGTTACAACTGCATTCTCAGGGGCGATGGCTGTCGCTCAGGATAAGACCTTATTGCCTCAGATTTGTTTGCCTCTTGGTGTTAACACACCGGTTATTTGTGGGGGAATTACCGACTTGGAAGACGATAATTTATATATAGCAAAACCTTTTAATGGGAGTTGCCATCGAAATATTATCATCGAAAGTGGACTTTGGTTCAAAAGTAACCCGGATCATCTTGACAATAAGGTAATACAGCCCTATATCATTGGTAGGGAGTTCTCTGTTGCCATAGTGCCGGCTAATGGCATTGGTGACTATTTTGCCTTACCTCCTGTGGAAATATTGCCTAAAAGTGGTGCTGATGTATTTATTGCAGGACAGGAGTATGGTGAAACATACAGGGTTTTTGACCCTGAATTGTCCTTGCATAGCAGAGCTGCCCTGATGCAGCAGGCACTTTCACTCCATGAAGTTATAGGTCTGAGAGGAATGTCTAGGACTGATTTTAAAGTAGATGAAGACGGTGAGATTTATGTTTTGGATGTAAATGCCATGCCAAACCTTCATCCCGAAAAATCGGTAATGCCCGCATTATGCAAGCATCACCATTACCCTATAACTACCTTGATTGAGCGAATCATCAGTATGTCTTTCAGCTCATCTTCCTTTGTAAGGCAATCTGTGTCAACAAGCCCCAAACATGGCATGCTGAATTAAACCCAGGTTGTTTTAATTTTTTATGGGCTGTGGAAATTAGTTATCCACATTGTTGTTTTTTCGGGAGCTTTCATATCGGCCTTTTTTATTTTGTAATACCGTATTGAAAATCAATGAATACAACTGATTCAAGAATAAACATCTGAAATTATTGTACTTTTCTTAAGATAATTATTGTGGATAATGCCACGCAATATACGAAAAAAATTACAATCATGCAAACACAAATATCAAAAGTTTGTTCATTTGTGTACATCATTAAATACATACACGTATGGAACATTTCAACCTATTGACGACGACTAACGTCATCGCAGCCGACAACTACGTAGCATTTACGTTCTTCATCGGCACAATGGCCATGATGGCCGCTTCTGTGTTCTTCTTCTTTGAACTGGGTAACACCTCTAAAAGCTGGAGAACATCTGTTCTGGTATCCGGTATCATCACCTTCATTGCAGCTGTGCACTACTACTACATGCGCGGCTACAACCTGGAAACCGGTGGAGAGTCTCCTGTATTCTTCCGCTATGTTGACTGGTTGCTGACTGTGCCTTTGATGTGCGTAGAATTCTACCTCATCACCAAGAAGGCAGGTGCCAAAGTAGGTCTGCTGTGGAAACTCATCTTTGCTTCCGTAATCATGTTGGTTACTGGCTACTGGGGTGAAGCGGTTGCCCGCAATCAGGCTGCCTTCTGGGGTCTGGTATCAGGTGCTGCTTATTTCTGGATCGTGTGGATGGTATGGAAAGGCGAAGTGGCTCAGCTTTCAAAAGCCAGCAGCCCTGCTGTACAGAAAGCCATCGATTCTCTGCTGAAATTCGTAGTTATCGGATGGGGTATCTATCCTCTGGGTTACCTCGTAGGTACTGCCGATGGTCAGTGGTATGAGTTCTGCAAGAACTGGAACCTGAACATGGACATCATCTACAACATTGGTGATGCCGTAAACAAAATCGGATTTGGTCTGGTAGTATATGCCCTGAGCAGAAGCGAAGACTAAGATTTAATTGTAATTTTTCAAAAAGGGGTTCTGAGCTTATCATGAACCCCTTTTTTTTGAAACAGCCATGATAACAACACAGCCCATACATTGCGATTACCTGTTTGCAGGAGCCGGTGCATCTGCCACGTTGTTGCTGTTGCGCATGGAGAAGGCAGGGTTGCTCGCCGGTAAAAAAGTGGTGCTTGTTGATGCGGATTTTACTTCGCTTAAACGAAAGACCTTTTCTTTCTGGGCAAAACCTGATGAAACGCTGCTTGCAGACTGTGGCAGTTTAATTCAAAAAAGCTGGGATTATCTGCGGATAAACAGGGAAACGCCCAAAAACCTTCATCCGCTGCAATACCATTGCATACCCGGGGTTACTATGCATGAGGCACTTAGCGCCCTGGTGGAGCGTAATAATATTGAACGCTTAGAAACGCCGGTACTGTCCGTGGTTTCAGTGGGAGAGAGTGTGGAGGTTTCTACCGATAGGGGTATGTTTATTGCAGGGCATGTTTATGACAGCCGGCCTGCAGGGTATTTGCCTCCAAAGCCCAATGAAACCGCCCTTTTTCAATCATTTATAGGTTATGTAATAGAAACCACCCAGCCGCTGTCAAATCCGGAAATCATGGATATGATGGATTTTAATGTGGAGCAGCAGGGCGCAACCCAGTTTATGTATGTGCTGCCCATGGCAGAAAACAGGGCCTTGGTGGAACTTACCCGTTTTGGCGCGCAAATCATCACCGATACAGAAGCCAAAACGGTGTTGGAGCAATACATTGCAAAATACTTTGGAGAGGTCCGAATACTCGAAACCGAAACGGGCTGCATTCCCATGTGTTCCGCGCCGCTCAGGGTGCATGAAATGCGGGGGGTGACCCGACTGGGAGGCAGGGCAGGAGCCATTAAACCGGGAACCGGTTATGCCTTCAAAAACATGCATAGGCAGGCGGTTGAAATTTGCCAAAATTTACAAGAGGGCCAAGCCGCCAAACCACTTGTTTTCTCCGCCCGCTTTCGTTTCTACGACCGACTCCTGTTGTGGATACTCTGCAATAAACCCGAGTGGGGTAAACCCATTTTTCAGCAGTTATTCAAGAAAAATCGCACCCCTCGAATATTGCGCTTCCTGGATGAGAAAACTACATTGATTCAGGATGTGGGAATTTTGATGAGTTTGCCTTTCCGCCCTTTTTTGGCTGCTTTAAGGCAGGATCTTAAATATAATCCGCCTGCTGTTTCCAAGCCAGCAATATTAACCGCAATTGCCTTGATACTATGGCTTATTTATGGATTATCGCCCTCATGGTATTTACCCCTTCAGTGGGTGCTGCTGACAGCGGGTTTGCTGGCTGTGGGAATACCCCACGGTGCCGTGGATCACCTGCTGGAATCCGGTAAAATTCATGGAAAACCCCGACCTGTTTTTATACTAAAATACCTGGGAATTATGCTGTTGTATCTGCTGCTATGGCAATGGTTTCCGGTTGCTTCCCTTTTGATTTTTCTGTTGTATTCGGCATTTCATTTCGGGCAGGCAGATATACAGGAATGGCAAATTGGTCGTTTGCCGCACATCAAATCATTTTTTTGGGGTGTGCTGATTCTGGGCATCATCCTGTTTTCCCATGTTTCTGAGGTGGCTCAGATTTTAAAAGGGATGAATATCCATATTTCAATGGTGCCCGATAATGTGGTGGGCTATGCAGCGCTGCTTCCGGCATTTGCCTGGGGGCTGCACGAGAAAAAGCCGGCGATTTTGTGGAGTCTGCTAATGCTGACAATCGGTATGCATTTGCCGGTAATTTCTGCCTTTGGTTTGTATTTTATTGGGCAACACAGCATGAATGGCTGGATGCATCTCAGGCAAGGCATGCGGGCAGGCAACCGATTGCTTTTTCTGAAGGCATTGCCGTTTACCCTGGGCGCAGTTGCCTTGTTAACGGGTTTCTTTTTGTTGACAGAAGCTCAATTTATCCCGTGGAATAAAGAACAATTTATTTCTGTATTTTTTATATTTCTGGCCTGTCTCAGTATGCCGCATGTTTGGGCCATGCATCGTTTCTACAAACAAAAAATGTAGTGCATATATAACCATCGAATGGTTATATAAATTTAATACAATTCCCTGTGTAAATCTTGATTTAATGGGTTAATTTTGAGTTGATTAACTTAGAATGATTAATATGAAAGCCATATTCAGCAAAAAAATATTGCTATTGACAGGACTGTCGTTATGGTTTTCGTTGTCTTTTGCCCAAAATTCCCGGGATGCTACTACATCTTCTGTGATTGTTTTGCGAGCCGAAGATGATTTACCCGGTAGTAAACCGGCCTGGGTATATGTGGACGGAATGAAAGAATGCAGTCTTACCGCAGGTCAGCATATGATCTTGTCACCTTCCATTGGTGAGCATACCTTTTTTGTTTCATTTTCTGCCAAAAGAAAGCTGAAAGCCAGGGAAAATGAAACTGCCTTCTCCATTAAATGTGAAGCCGGAAAAACGATGTATCTGCATATTGTGAGTAATCCTGCCAACCGAAAAAATGTGTCATGCACACCCATTGTGGAAAGCAGCGCCAAAAAACTATTGCAGGATAGTAAAATGAGGGATTGCCCGTCAAAAAAATAGCGATTGATACCCGCGGGGTCATGCTAACGTGAATTGTGGTTTTTGCCCACAAAAAACCGGTAAAGCATCTTCTTAAATATAAGGGATTTTTATAAAAATTCAATATTTCGTCAAGGTTGACGGATTTTGCCTGTTTCTTGGTTTCGACCGGAACTTTGTATCTCAATTTTAAATTATCTCTATGAATCACACATTTTACAAAGAAGACGGAATCTGGTACATCGACTTACCCGAATTTTTAAATGCAGGCCTTGGCACCAAAGCCAATCTGATGATGGTGGCCGGTGCAGACACCTTTTTGGATAGGGTATCCGGAAACGGGCACCGTGTTCAGGTGGAAATCAGCACTGATTCCGCTGCCCCGTTTGATTATCAACTGCAAAAAGTAAGAGATGGCCTTGACAAGGAATTGCTGGCGGATATTGGCCACGCCCCGGTGGATTACGGCGCCTATTACAATGTGCTGCAGATTAACCATGAGCTGTGGCTTTGCCCTGTAACCGAGTACGTCTTTGGCGGTGGCTACCCCGAAGAAATTTACATTAAGGTTCTTGCTGTAAATTAAGTGCGTAATAATGAGTTTAATGGTTTAATAGTGTAATGGTAAATACAAATTTCCCTAATCAACCAATAAACTAACCGTTAAACCAATCAACCAATCAACCAATCCACCAATCCACCATGTGCGAATTATTAGCCCTTCATTTTAATCAGAATATCAACCCCCGTTTTTCCCTCAAAGGTTTTCAGCAACGAGCCCGCGTGCACAGCCACGGCTGGGGCCTGGCCTGGTTCCCCGATGGAGAGGCACAGATCATCAAGGAACCCCGAAATGCCATGAACAGCAGTCTGTTTGAGGCGGTCTATGATGGCCCCTGGGTGAAAAGCAAAAACATCCTTTCCCACCTGCGCTTTGCAACGCATGGAAATCACTTGCAGCAAAACACCCATCCGTTTATGCGTTATTACCGTAAAAAGAGCATTGTTTTTGCCCATAATGGCGTACTAAACGGGCATGAATCGCTTGCTTTGAAAGGATACCAGCCCGCAGGAGAAACCGACTCCGAACATGCCTTCTGCCATTTGCTGGGTGCGATGAAAGAACAAAAGCTGGAACTGGAGCGGCCGGGCCATTATCCGAAAATTCAGGATATCCTGAAACACATCAATTCCCTCGGAAAATTCAACTGTATTTTCAGCGATGGAGAACGATTGTTTGTATACCACACCGCCACACCCGGCAAATCCCTGCACTATGCCATCCGCAAGGCCCCGTTCGGCAGGATTACACTGTCTGACCTGGATATGTCACTGAACCTGGAAGATGAAAAAAATCCGGATACCCGGGGTGTGGTGATTGCCACGGCGGCCATAACAGATAACGAAAACTGGCAGGCACTGCCCAAAGGTCAATTGTTTGTTTTTAAAGATGGAGTTTGTATTTTTGGAGAAATACACGCGCATGATACTCCAGCCCATCTTTGAGAAAATTTCTGACAGACTTAACTTTTTATTTCCTCCCAACAGCTTTGTTTACATCAACCTGAGCCCGGATTCAAATGGGCGCCTTTCCTCCGGCATGCGTTTTGCGCTGTGCGAACAACTCGAGCAGCATGGCATGTCGCTGGCGTTTCCCCCCGACCTGGACAACGACACGCTGGATCTGTCTCAGACAGATGAAGATTACTGGACCTACCATTTCCCGGGGTTAAAATCGCTGCACCGCCGCAAGCAGGGTATTCTGGTGGGGGAACTGCTGCGCGGTGTGAACCTGCAACTGGCCGGCCACCTGATGCTGCGAAAGCTCAATATTGAGGCAGATCAACAGCATTATCTGCTCTATTTTGGGTATGATGGTACCTGGTGCTGCGCTCATCGTGAATTTCAATCAGAAAAAGCCATGTGCGGCCTTATGCTGCAGATAGCACAAAGCGGCATTCCGTCAAGCCCCGAACTGAATTACAATGCTTCAATTGATAGGGAACAGTCGTTTAAAACAACGCCCGATATCTCCGACAATAGGCAAAACTGGCTAAGAAACTTGTACGACAGTGTTGTTGGAAGTCCCGATTTCCGGGAGCCGGGAGTAGATTACGATAAGCAGGCTATACTGGAAGACGAGGATGTATTACACACTCTGCAGGCCATTCAGCGAACAGAAACCGAAAAGGGATTTTACAAAGTTGTACGCGCATTATTGCAGGAAGTTTATCATCACCCGCAGGCAGGCAGAGAGCTTGTACCTGTGTTGGGTCAGATTATGCTTGAAGCTGAACGCAGGCCGTTTCGTTTGAGCATCAACGGTTTCAGAAACAGCATTGATTTTGTGGAGATTGATACCTTTGTTCAACTGAAACCCCTGGATTTTTCCCTGTACCGTCTGTTTTACAATCATCCCAATGGTTTTAAATTGAGTGACAGACCTCAATACCTGGATGAAATGCGTAATATTTACCGCGGGGTAACCGGCATAGAAGACGAGGACCGAATCAACAGCATTCTGGAGCCCATGTTTATACTCTCCAAAGACAACAGCAGCATGAATCAGAGTATATCCCGTATAAAAGCGAGATTCCGCTCTCGCATGGATGTAAGTTTGATACAACCTTACATCATCAGCGGAGAGCGGAACCGTCCCTATCGCATTGCTGCGCTTACAGCCTAATCTCCGTTACGGATTAGGGTTTTTCAATTTTTGCAAATACGCCATTTTTTTGTTGTATTCTGCGTAATTGTGCTCATTCACCATATCCCGCATGCCGGCCGAATTTTTGCTGAAATAGCCGTGGTTCTTAATGTTCAGGGCCTCAGCGGCTCTCCACACATCGTGGTCGGTGCCGTAGTAGGTAAACTCCCAGCCCTTGGTTTCGCATTCGCCAATATACTGGCGGATACCGGCAGTGGTCCATTCGCGGCTGCTGTTTTCCTCGCCGTCTGTAAGCACAAATACGCTTACACGGGTGCTTTCTGCAGGCAGGTTTTTTACAAACAGGTAATTTTCCAGTTTCTTAAGGGCGTTGCCAATGGCGTCGTTCAGCGGCGTGCCTCCCGTAGGTCTGTAATCGGGAGCTTGGCCGTTCCAGCGCTGCACCTCCTGAAAAATCAGGCGCTCATTGAAGCGATTGTCTGCAAAGGTCCATAGGTTCACAAACTGCTGCAGCTCGGGCATTTCGGTCTGTTCCTGTTTGATTTTTTCCAGCAAGCCAATAAAGGTTTCGCGGGTGCTTTCGGTCACGGAGGCCATGGAGCCGCTTTCATCAATAATAAAGAGATTGACGGCATTTGCGATGGTGGTTTCAGTTGTTTTGTTCATAATAAAAAATAAATTGGATTGAAATGTGTTCTACAAAATTGCATGGGTTTGGAGCCATCCCCATTTATTCGTCAACGTTGACAAAAAACAACCATTTTGTAAAATCCCGCTATATTTATGTGTGCATACACAAGCACACGCACGCACGCATACATACATAGATACATAGGTGCATCGGTTACTAAAGGGATGTTTGCTGCCACAAAGAGGTATTACCCCTTGGTATGCCAAAACAGGTACCTGCGCACAATTTCTTCCATGGTGCAGCCGTTTTTTTCCATGAGTTTCATCCGCTGATTCCGAATCGTGTAAATGGATTTACGTGTTTCTTCAGATAGCTGTAATGTGGTCTTCCCCTCTATCTGGGCCAGTATAACAAATTCCTCTGCCTGTGTAAATAAAACCCTGGGTATTTCTTCAGAAACACGGCTTTTTACCTTTCCCAGCTCAGAGCAAATCGAGCAACGATAAAATCCATCGTTTAGTAAATTTTGTATGCCCAGTTTTAAATCTTCAATGGGTGCTGACTTGGCCACAACCACCCTGGCCCTGTATTCATCGCAATGCCCAAGTATGGTGGAGTTCATATAGCCCGAAAAAACCATAAAAGGAATTTTCAGTTCCTTGCATTCTTCCATGAGTTCCAGCTGCTTGTATTCGCCAATCTGAATGTCTGTAATAACATAATCCGGCGGGCTTGATTTTAAAGTCTGCAGCGCATTTTTCCAGTCCAAATGATGCTCAATGGTTGTAGATTCTGAAACCTCTCTCACAATCATTTCAAGCAAATGGAAAATTCCCGGGTGGTCCTCCAATATCAGAATTTTCATGTATTGCTAATCAATGGGAAAGATAATGTTTTCCTTGTAAAAACCGTAATCGTATTCGCTTTGAATACGTGCTTTTAGCACTTTTAGCCTTTCTTTGATGATGAATAAACCCCTTCCGCCACTTCGCCTTTTTGATTTTGTAATTTTGGAGTTGTTTGGATGGTTGGCCAAATAGGAAATGGACAGCAATCCCTCTTTATCTTCAATGGTTTCATATAGCCCGATAAAGATTTTGGGAGGTCTTTCATGCGTCACAATGTTTGAAATTTTCTCCTGAAGCAATCGATACAGCTGATGCATCACATTGCGCGACGGCTGATGCTCAAACTCAATATCCATGATGATTTCTGTAGTAGCATTGCTCATGTCGTCTGCCAGGCGAAGGAAACCATCACGGACATTGCCCGACATGAGTTCTTTCGGATATATATATTCCACAAGGTATCGGAGGTCATCATGGAATTTGTTCAAATCCGAAATGCCCTGCGCCACATTGTTATAATAAACCGGCTCATTTGATTTATGTAAACTATCGTGCAGTTCACTTTTGATTTTCAACAGCTTGCTGCCCACAAAATCATGCAAATCATTGGCAATGCGCTTCCTTTCATTCTCTACTTCTGCCAGTTTCTGAATTTTATACCGCCTCATGATGCGGTTAAATCTTCTGACATAAAAAAACGAAACCAGCAGCACCGTTACAAATAAAATGATGCCCGGTAGCAGCAGGTAAAAAATCTCAACGAGTAATTGATCTCCAGAATTTAACATCGATTAAAAATAGATATAGAAAAGTTATAGGAACGCTATAGAAAAAAAGGAAATAATCTACATACACAGAATCATTCCAGTAATTGAATTTGCTTTCCATAAAATACTCTATTATTGTTTCAAACAAATTAAGTGCAAAAAGCGCATCTATCAAATGATGCCATTTTAATGATTTATTTTGTGATACTGCAATCAGGGTAATTGCAATGCCGGATAGGGCAATCAAATAATTTACTGCAGGAAAAATTGCGGTATCAAGCATTATAAATAAAATAGCCAATGCCGTTAAGAAAATAATAATTTTCTTGATATAGCTATCAAAAAGCCGAATTAAAACGCTCACGAAAACACATGTAGGAAAGATTAACGGATAAATGTAGTTGCCTAAATAGTACCCCCCCCCTTTATTGCCGTCATTCACCACAAATGCAATTTCAAAAATGGTTCCTATAAAAACATAAACATAGATGGTGGACATAGATTTTATAAACCCTTTTTTCGCTACACTCATTATCCCCAGTATAGTGGTAATAATAATTAGCGCGGTGTGGAGGTGCTCAATAATCAATACCATCTTACATAAGCGGTGAATTTTGTGGGCATTCGGTTGGGCAGCGTCTGAATTTATCCATGATTTTTCCCGATGTCATATCGTTGCCATTGCCGTCCACACCCACTGCCACCAGGGTGAGTACACCTGCAGCGTCTTTGGCAAAGTAAGTTCTTACTTCCACACAGCCGGGTTGGTTAATGATTTCCAGGTAGGATGCATTGTTGAGTTTAGCCGCTATGGTCTGTCCGGCAAACAGTGGGTCGTTCTGGTAAGCGTGGGTCATGGTGATGGCCTCCGCAAGGGTTATTTCATTTGACATATTTGATTTATTTTGGAATTACTTTTAAATATAGTGATATGTAACCATATCGATAATTTGGGTTTTTAATAAGTTTGCAATAATACAGGTTTAAGTAATAAAAACAAATCTATATTGTTAATTATTTTGTCTATCTATATAATCTAAACAATAGTATTAAAGCGTGAAGGAGCATATTGTGATTTGCAGGCAACTAAACAGGAAAAAATCTTGAAAATTTTAAAAAACTTCTGCTTTGATATGGCTTTTCATCAATTTATATCCCCTGCATCCGGGGTGTAAATTTTCACTACGCGAATAGGATGCGTTTAACTTTAAAAAATTTGTAATATGGAACCCAACAGCCCCCTCTTTCAACACTTTCCCACACTAGCCGATTGCTTTGCTGCCGTTTACCGCAAAACCATTGCCGGCAACATGGAGGCAAATAAGGCCAAGACCGATGCCCACATTGATGCCTGTGCCCAATGTCTGAATATGACCCGTGATGAACTGGTGGTATTTGCCCTCATATTTCATCATCAATACAGAATTTCTCCGATAGAGGAGAACCGCCTGTATGAGCTGGCCGAAAGGCAGATGGGTAATCGCGGTGATGCTTTTGATGTGCTGTATAGTTTCAAACGCATGCGCGTGGTTTCTGATACGGAAAGCCACATGCATGAAACCAAAATTGTGCTTCAAAGGGCCGTGTGGTCTGCCGCCCGAAAGAATGATATCAAGTTTATCCGTGAACTCAAGCCCATAGGGGTCTATCGGATGATGGAGTACTTCCGTTTTAACCTGCTGGACCATGATTTTGTGACCGAGCGTGAACTGCACGAAGAGATGGATTTTCTTTTTACGGTAAATGACAATTTAACGCTGGTAAAACAAATGAGGAGCAATAATAACATTCTGCACCGTTTTGTATTGTGTGCCATCATTGCCCGTTTTCTCATGGATAACCGCCCCTTTGAGCTGCGCTACATCGAGCGTTTTGTGCGTTCAGGTGCCAATTACCCCACCCTTAAACAGCAGATATCTTCCGGTGTATGGGCCCCTATGAAGCAAAAACTGGTCGTTCAGGCGGGCGGGGCGCTGATGAACGATGATATTGAGCTGGAGCTTACCAATAAAGGCGTTGACGCGCTGATGCCGGAAATTTCTGCCGAACTGGAAGCATCCCTGAAAGAGCGATTTAAAACGCTTCCGCCCAATGCGATAGACCCTAAGAAAATAAAACCGGCCGACCTGTTGTTCAATCCGGATGTGGATGCGCAGGTGCGGGATCTTCGCCGGCTGATTGCCCCCACCAAGTTTAAAGAATTTAAACGTAAAATGCCCGCCCAGGGCCGCATGAGCGGTCTTACCATATTGTTTCACGGGTCTCCGGGAACGGGCAAAACCGAGCTGGCCCTGCAGTTGGCGCGACAAACCGGCAGAGCCGTATTTCGACTGGATGTTACCCAGATAATGAGTAAATGGGTGGGCGATAGCGAAAAAAACCTCAAAACGTATTTTCAGGATTACAGCCGGGCCCTGCAATACCTTAAACCCGAGCCCATTTTACTCCTCAATGAGTGTGATGGTCTGCTCACCCGCCGCATGGCCGTGAATTCCTCTGTGGATCAAATGAACAATGCCCTGCAAAATATTCTGCTGGAGGAGCTTGAAAATTTTAATGGTATACTGATTGCCACTACCAACATGACCCGCAACCTCGATGATGCCTTTGAACGCAGATTTCTCTACAAAGTGCAGTTTGAGCTGCCTGAGTTTGCCGTGGCTGTAAATATCTGGAAACAGGCCATTCCTTCCTTGAAATTACAGGAAGCCGAATGGCTGGCATCCCGCCATAAACTGAGTGCGGCCGAGATTTACAACATTGCCCGAAAGCTTGCTGTTCAATCGCTGTTAAATCGCCGTACCCCTGAGTTTGAGCTCATCAACCGCCTTTGTACATCTGAAAAATGGAGCCACCAAAGCTCACAGTTACTCGGTTTTTCCTAATCGCACCGCCGGTTTGGTATTCCCCCTATTTACGTGCAATTTTGCAGTAAATGACAGGATTGATTATTTGCATTGCCCTTTATCTGGCAGCACAGATTCTGGCACGTGTGGTGTTGGGTAAAGGACTCAATACCCTTTCCATGCAGGAAAAGGGCCTGTTTTTGGATATTACCGCCTCTGTCCGTAAATGGTCCCTGTTATTTCTGGTTGTTATTATTACCGCATTTTTGCTGGCATCCCGGTTTGGGCAGTTTACTTTCGCCTGGTTGTTTAGCAGCTATGTGGCGGCATTGCTGCTGTTTAACAATGGTGTGATTGTGATGATGATATGGAAAAAGCTGAAAGCAGCTGCCATGCCCGAATTCTTCATCAAAAAATTTGTGCTATCTTCACTGATTAAATTGCTGGCCGTAATTGTTGTTTCAGCCGGGGTTTTTTACCTTATCCAATCCGGTAAGCTGCCGATATGAAAAACATGAAAATGTACCTCTTTGCCCTGCTGTTGCTGCTGATTGCTGTTACATCATGCAGCGTGTCCGATCCCACCAAGGCGCGACGCTGGGTGATGATAGGTGAGGGGGGCGGAATTACGGGTGCATACACCCATTTCTGGCTGCTGCCTAATGGTAAGATCTATCGCCGTGAACAAACCGATTCTCTTTACATCCACATGAACGCTATGCCGGGTCGCGTGGCCCGCCGCTACTTTCGGGAATTGCCGGATGTATTTGCCGGTAGCAGTGATAAGCCCCTGCCCGATAATATTTACAAGTCTATCATTTGGCAAACCAAGGAGCAGCAAAAAACCTTTACCTGGCTTTATCCCAACCAGAATAACGAAAAGGCGGAAGAATTTTACAATTACCTGCTCAGGGAAATGTATGAGTATAACCCAACTGCCACCCGATGAAAAAGTTATTATTTGCCATATTGCTGACGGGTTGGGCCTCAACGGTCCTTCATGCCCAGCTGCTGTGGCGCGTAACGCATCCGGTTACCCAAAAAAGTTCCTTTCTTTTTGGTACCATGCACCTGGCCAATTATCGCTATTTCGAGGCACATCCCGCCCCCTTCGATAGTCTTAAAAAATGCTCCAGAATCATAACCGAAGTGGACCTCACCGACCGTGGTGCCATGTTCTCTATGTTCCGATATGCCGCCATGCCCGAGGGGGTGAAACTTTCTGACAGTTTAAGCCCTGCGCAGTGGCAAAAACTGGATAGCATCCTGCAACAGGGTGATCCGCCCATAAAAGCCGCTGTTTACGATGATTACCGTCCCGCGCTGGTTGAATCCATCATCAGTGCCCGCATGTACGGAGATGCATACAAAGACCTGGTGTATGAGCGAATGGTTCCTATCGATCAGGGGATTGCGGATTATGCCTATAAAAACGGCTACCGGCGTGATTTTCTGGAAACCCCGGAAGACCAGTTTGAGGTAATGTTCACCAAGCCATCGCTGGCATTGCAGTTCCGTTCGCTGAAGCGACTGCTGCAAGGCGAAGAGGACAGCGCCATGCAGGCCTATATTAAGCTCAGTCTGAGAATGCCGGCGTTTTATGAACGACAGCAGATGGACAGCATGGAATACATCATGGACCGATCTGTGACCGGTGATGCCGAAGAAGCCGTCTGGACCCGACAATTGCTTTCTGATAGAAACACCCTTTGGCTGAAAAAGCTGGAGGGCCTGCTGGACAAGGAAAGGTGTTTTGTAGCGGTGGGTGCGGCCCACCTGATGAAAGAGGATGGCCTTGTAGCCGGCCTCAGGCGCATGGGATATGTCGTTACCCCTGTTAGCTATAAATAAGGGACAGTGTTTCCCTACGCCTGATTTTCTGGGTTTCTGTGAAAATAAATCGTTCCGCTACCATCACTTCCTTTGGCCTTAAATAGGCGTATTCAAATGGGATTTTTTGCAAATCGGGGGCTGGAATGCCCTTCAGTAGCACCAAAACCATTTTTTGGCCCAGTATTTCATCCGGTATTCCGGCACAGAAAAAGGTACCTTCTTCCAGTCCGGAATGTTGATGAATGATGGCTTCTATGCTTTCAGCCGAAATTTTAACCCCTCCCGAATTGATGATGTTGTCGGCCCTTCCGGTAATGCGGAATGTGCCATCATTTGCGAAAATTGCAACATCGGAGGTTTGCAATACGCGATTTTCCGTAAGATCGTTGCTGAATTGAAGGCAGCCGTCATTTTTCAAGGATGCTTCCGTTGGCAGAATAAAAGAAAATCCCGGTTTACCAATTCGCCGCAACGCCACGTGGCTGTAGGTTTCGGTCATGCCGTAGGTATGGTAAAATGCGGTTCCTGTCACAGATTTCAGGGCGTCTTCCAGCGTTTCTGAGATGCCGGCACCCCCAATCAGTACCACCCTGAAGGTAAGCAATGCCTTACGGGCGTTTTCATCTTGCCAGGTATGGCTTAGCTGCATAGGGGTGAGGGAAATGATGCTAGCGTGCCCGGTATAATCCTTTAAAGGATGGGCTGTGGGCGCTGCCACATCAATGGGAATCTGCCACACTTCCGAGCGAAACAGTTGCATCATGCCGCCCACTTTGTCGGTAGGCAGACAACAGAAAATGCGGTCTGAAGGGCCTACTGACAGGGCTTTTGCGGTCATTCGGCAACTCAGTTCTATCAGTGAACGTTTCAGTATGAAAATGCCCGGCTCACCGGTAGTGCCGCTGCTGCTCACCGGGAATTCCGATTGCCCGGAACGCCATTGCTGTAAAAGGATTTCTGCCTGTTGGGTAAGCACTTATCCCAGCACTTTTTTAATTTCCGAAACAAGGGTGTCTATTTCTTCACGGCTGTTGTAGTAATGGGTGCTCACACGCACGCAGTCCACCCCGTTTTCGCCCACATAGCGCAGCGTAATTTTCTTGCTGTAGAGTGAGGTCACAAACTCCGAGCTTGCCTTGGGGTTGCCGTTGTTGATGCGGAAGGCAATCTGTGCCCCGCGGCTTTTGGCTTCAGTTGGGGTGAGCATGATGATCTTATCGCCCAGTGCCATCAGCGATTCCTGCAGGTAGGCGGCCAATGCCCGCACACGGGTTTCTATGCGCTCCGGCCCGATTTTTTTGTAAAGTTTCAGGGCTTCCAGGCCTGCTTCATACATAGGTCCGCAAAAGGTGCCGTAGGAAAAGCGGTGGGCGTTGTCTACCAGTTTGCCCCCGGTGGGTGGCGTAGCCGCCATATTGAACTCATTGCTGGAATAGGCCGCCACATGCGTACAACGGGTTTTATCCAGCTTTTTTCTGTTAATATAGAAATAGCCCAGTCCCAACGGCGCCAGGGCCCATTTGTGAAGGCATCCGCTGTAGTAATCGCAGCCCATTTCCTTCACATTAAAGCGAATCATGCCCAGGGGGTGCGCTCCGTCAATGGCTGTGACAATTCCGCGGTTTATGGCAAATTCGCAGATTTCATTCACCGGCAATATTTGCCCTATGGTGCAGGGAATATGGGGAACCGCAATAACCCTGGTTTTTTTGGTTACGGCTTTTTGCAAATTCTCCAAAGTCTCATTTGCAGTTTTTCCCAAAGCAAAAGTTTTGATGACAATGCCCTCCATATTGGCCCTATGAAGCCATGTAATGCATCCGCCTGCGTGTTCATGGGTGGTCATCAGTACCTCATCGCCTTTGCTCATGGGTATGCCCCAGCAGGCATGGTTAATGCCTTCACTCACGTTTTTGGTGATGGCAATTTCGTCAAAGTCGCAGCCAATAAGCTCCGCAATGGCTTTTTGCAAATCATCGGTATGGCCGGGATAGGCGCCTTTGCTGGCGGCGTGTTCAAAGCCGTTTTGCAATGCCGAAAGAACGGGGTAGGGGGTAATACCCATGGTGCCGTTATTCAGGAATATACGTCCGTTTTCGATGGGAAACAGGGAGGCCCTCAGGGCACTCCAGTATTGCTCATCGTCGGTTTCAGCGGGCATTTGCATGAATTGCCTGCGAACGCCTGCCCTGCTGCCGGCGGCTGCCATCAGCGCGGCTGCCGTTAGGAATGATTTTCTTTTCATGAATGAATCAGCACAAACATACAAAATTTAGGGGCAAATGCAGTTTTTAGGGATTTTCGCATTAACACCTATTTTTGTACCCCTAACCACGCATCTATGAAAGTGATTGGAATTATGAGCGGGACCAGCATGGATGGTGCAGATCTGGCGCTGTGTAACGTTGAGTTCAACGGTACCGAATGGTCAGCCCGCATTGAGGCAGCCAAAACCTACCCCTACGATGAAAAATGGCGTGTGCGCCTTTCGCAGCTTAAGTACCAGACCACCGAGCTGTATGCCAAAACCGATGTGTTTTACGGCAGATTTCTGGGTGAACTGGTGAACCGTTTTTGCGCAGAAAATGGCATAACCCCTGACCTGGTGGCTTCACACGGTCATACCATTTTTCACCATCCCGACCACCGCCTGACCGCGCAGGTGGGAGACGGGGCCACCCTCAGTGCCATCTGTAACCTGCCTGTGGTGTCCAATTTCCGCAGGGCAGATGTTGCCCTCGGTGGCCAGGGTGCCCCACTGGTGGGCATCGGCGATGAATTGCTTTTTCCCGAATACGACAGCTGCCTCAACCTGGGCGGTTTTTCCAATATCAGTGCTGAAGTCAATGGCCGCAGAATGGCCTTCGACATTGCTCCCTGTAATATTGTGCTGAACCGCATTGCCAGAGAGATTGGACAGGCCTACGATACCAACGGACAGATAGCAGAAAGCGGTCAGATTATTTTCCCGCTGCTCAATCGCCTTAATGACATTGAATACTACCGCCAAAGTGCGCCCAAAAGTTTGGGGAGAGAGTGGATTAACAAGGGTTTCTGGCATATCGTGCGCGATTTTGACCAGGAGCCGGCCCCTGACCGCATGAAAACCCTGGTGGTACACATTGCCAGACAGATTGCGGCATCCATTAACAGCATTCACGGCGAAAACGGCGCAGGCCGCGCTGTGCTTGTTACCGGAGGTGGTGCCCACAATGCTTCCCTAATTGATCACCTGCGCGCTGAAACCGAAGCAGAAATTGTGATTCCCGATGCATTGATGGTTGATTACAAAGAGGCCCTCATCTTTGCTTTGCTCGGCGCCATGCGCGTAAAAAATATACCCAACATCCGAAATGCCGCTACCGGCGCTTCCCGCGCTGCCATCAGCGGTTCTTTGGATGGTGATTTTTCTAAACTATTGTAAACTTAAACCGTGAAACTAGATCAACTCATTGCCAAATTTGAAGGCAAAAGACCCGAAATTGTATTTGAATGGAAAGACAGTGAAACCGAGGCCGAGGGCTGGGTGGTAATCAACTCGCTAAGGAATGGCGCCGCAGGCGGCGGAACCCGCATGCGTAAAGGTCTTGACAAAAGGGAAGTGGAAAGTCTTGCCAAAACCATGGAAGTGAAATTCACCGTGGCCGGACCGCCCATAGGCGGCGCTAAAAGCGGCATTAACTTCGATCCCGCCGACCCCCGTAAAAAGGGCGTTCTTGAGCGCTGGTATAAAGCTGTTCATCCCTTGCTGAAGCAGTATTATGGAACCGGTGGCGATTTAAACGTGGATGAAATTCACGAAGTAATTCCCTACACCGCGGCCAATGGATTGCTGCACCCACAGGAGGGTACTGTTAATGGCCACCTGAAAAACTATACTGCCGAAGAGCGTCTCAGGGCCATTTCACGCCTGCAGGATGGCGTTGTGCTGCCCATCACCGACGAGCGACTAAGCCCCGATACATCGCGTGGCTATACCATTGCTGACATGATTACCGGCTGGGGTGTGTGCGAAGCGGTTCGCCATTACTACGAAGTATACGGCGGCTTTATGAACGGCAAACTGGCTATCATTCAGGGCTGGGGCAACGTGGCGGCCGCTGCTGCCTATTATCTTACCAAATACGGGGTAAGGGTTGCCGGTATCATCGACAGGGAAGGGGGCATTATTGTGCCCAACGGACTGGGTGAAGAGGAAGTAAGACAGCTGTTTCTGAACCGTGAGGGCAACAAACTGGTTGCTGACAATATGCTGAGCTTTGAGGAAGTGAATGAGAAAATATGGGATTTACCCGCTGAAATATTCATTCCCGGAGCGGCCAGCCGCCTGGTAACCGAAGATCAGGTGAACCGCATGGCCAAAGCGGGCATGGAAGTAGTAAGCTGTGGTGCCAACGTGCCGTTTGCTGATAAAGAAATTTTCATGGGTCCCATCAGTCGGCTTGCTGACGGACAGATGGCGGTTATCCCTGACTTTATTGCCAACTGCGGCATGGCCAGGGTTTTTGCCTACCTGATGAAGAAAGAGGCCGAGGTAACGGATGTGGCGATTTTCAAGGATGTGAGTCAGATTATTCACAGCTCGGTAATGCGACTGCATCAGTTCAATCCCCGGCATACAGGTATCAGTGCCAAGGGGCTGGAATTGAGTCTTACAGACCTTGTCTGATAATCTTTATTGTTGAATTACGATATTTATCGTAATATTGCGATAAGTGTTCTGCTGTATAATAAACAACCTTATTTCTGCTGTAAGGATGTTACGTAATCCGTGAGCGATTTGAGTTGCTCGGGGGTTAGTGCATCTTTGTAGGCAGGCATGGCATTTTTGCCATTGAGAATCTGGTGTTCGATATCGGCGCGGCTGAGGGTAGATGCAGTAAGGTCTTTGGCACCGTTGAGCATGAGTTTGCCGTCTTGTCCATGACAAATGGCGCAGTTGAGTTTGGCATAGATTTCCTGTCCGCTGAGGGTGGCAGTAGTTTCAATGGTTGCGGATTTGCCTTTATTCTTTTTGTGCATTTCGGCCAGGCCGTATGAAGTGATGATGAGAAGGACGCTCAGGGTAGCGAGAATTTTGTTACTACGCTTAAAGCCAATCACTGCGAGGGGTATGGAGGCAAATACTAGGGCGATTTTAATCCAGAGTAGGTTGGTGCGGAGTTCTGCAGGCATTTTTACCATTAAGTACATGCCGGTAACCAGAAACAGGGTGCTGATGACCATTTCAAAGATGCGCAGTCCTTTTTTGGCAAAGAAAGCTTTTAGGCCTTCCACATTGAAGGTTAGGGCGATCCATTTAAAGAGGTACAGGGCCAGAAAGAGAATAACGGTTGTTTTGTGCAGATGAAGAAATCCGGTTTCCATACTGCAAATATGCGGGAAAGATGCGGAAAGTGGCATCAATTGGTGGTTAACTTTTGCTGAATTGCCATCTTTATGTTACTTTTGCAGCCCCTTAACGGGAGACCCGATCCCATGCCGGCGGCAGAAAGTGTCGCAGATACCGGAAAAAAAACCACATCGGGATGTAGCGCAGCCCGGTAGCGCACTTGCATGGGGTGCAAGGGGTCGCAAGTTCGAATCTTGTCATCCCGACTCAACGAAAAGCCTCGGCGATAGCCGGGGCTTTTTTACGCAAGGCCGAGTCTGCCGCGGCAGAGCCGGGAGCAAGCGAAGGACATGCGTAAAAAAGCCCGAAGACGCGTAGCGTATTGAGGATTTTCGTTGCAGCCCACCCCCTGAAGATCACGAGGCGCAGCCGAGTAACGATTTAGTTGATAGTTTACAGTTGAAAGTCGACAGTCTCGGGTTAGTCGTTGGTCATGCGTTCGACAGGCTCAGCATGACAAACGCTGAAAGCCCGGGGTTTTGATGGTGGCCCCCATCAAGAGCTGAGTCGAGTAATCTTGTCATCCCGACTCAGTAAACACAAGGCTTTCAGATATCTGGAAGCCTTGTTTATTTTTAGCCGGGTCAAACATAGGTCAAACATTTGAAATGCACTCAAGTCCAATCATGCCTGATATTTTTTTACACTCGACTTGTTTTTGACCTAATTTCATTGGTTGAATTTATACAGATATTTTAGGTCAGTAAGTTGTTTGGTTTAAATTTATTTGGGACAAATGCGGGAACTAATTAATGATATTCTTTACTTTTGCAATAGAAGTAACATTTTATGAAAATTATCTTTAGTGGACTAACCCGAGACATTTCAAAAGAATTTGGGATAATTGATAACAAGCAAGGACACGCACTTTATTATAACAAGGCAATTTATAGATTTATTTATACCATTTCTAATAAAGCTGATATCGATAGAGCATTAAATGATTTTAAGTTGTTGAAATTTGAAAACTGTGATTATGAAGAAACGGACGGTGGAGAAAATAAATCAATTAGATTTTTTATTGAAGAAAAAGAAATAGAAACTGGGTCATCTAGCTTTTTTGAAGGTAATGGAGATCTTGAGACAATTTCAATTGATTACGAGTATGATTGGTTACATAGCTTAACTTTAGAAACTAATAACAAATCTTTGAGTGTTGATTGCTCATCATACAGTGATTTTGAAATAACAAATGTAGGAAAAGAAATTTTAGAAATTTTATCCTGTTAACTGTTTCATAATAGTCTTAGTACCTATCGTAGGTACCTCTAAAAGTTAGGACTATTTATAATTAGGCAAAACATATAATTATAACTTTCAGAAATTAACTGGCAAAAGTTTTTACTGATATTACTTGAATTTTTTTGATACGTAAAACTAATTATAGTAAATCACGTCATGGCCATAGTGATACATTTTAATGTCTTTTTTGGAGAGGAAGCAGAAGAAAATAAGTTAAACATCTTGAATGCCCTTGAATCCAAATAAGGCTCAACGGCATTTTCTGAACAAGTTTTCAAAAATCCCGATGATGAAAGTTATGGGTTTGATTTTTAAATAAAATACCCAGACATCTCTGAAGTGGACTTAGATTTTTTAAAAGACCTTGTAGTAGATTTAGGGCTTTATGTTATTGTTTACAATTTAGAGAATAAGAAAAGGGTAGGGTATTGGTATGATGAAGATGATGAATGGATTGCATCCTCTATAGATGAAAAAACTCTTGAACATCTATCAGTGATTTTTTAGCTGCATTTTCGAGTTCAATATTTTTGAAGGCAACATGGCTTCAAAGGTGTATGTGTAATACTGTAATTTTCTTTAGTCCACACCGACTTTGTAGACGGTTATTTGTATTTAGTTAGCAGAGATTTGAAAGTTTGGAAGTGCTTGCATCCTTATTTAGTTCTTGATAATTGCCCACAGTGCAGTTATCCCAGATTAATGGTACGGGATGGTGAATTCTACATTGACATTTTTATAGGTCATAGAGTGTCTGTAGAATTCTAAAGTTCGATAAGAAAGAATTTCAGGGTTCTGGATTTTCCGGCTTTTAGATTTAACTAATATGGACTACATTGATAAGTAATTGGGTGATCATTTAATAAGAGCAACTATTTAATAATTATTGTTTGGCTGATGCAAGGGTTAATGGAGTTTGAATATAGGTGGGTGCTTTATTTCTTTACAAATAGTTAATATTGTTGTTTTGACTTTTTGATTAATTATATATTTCTTTGTTCTAATAATTATAAGACATGGCAGATATTCAAGATTTAATTGAACTCAATTTTATTGAGATAGGAGAATGTGAATTGATTAACAGCGATACCATAGAAATCTCAATAAACTCTCAAATGTATAATACCAAAAATATGGGTTCCAGAAATGTGCTTTATGCATTTGTGTCTATTTCCGACCGTTTAGAATCATCAGTTAAATATATAGGAAAGACTACCAAGGGTATTGAAACTAGGATGTCACAATATAAACTCGGGTATGGAAATAGTACTAATAATAGGATTAAAAGATCGATAATTGATTTGCTTGAAAAAAATCAATCTATCAAGATATTTATCCTTGCCGATATTCCAGCACTTCAGTGGGGTGGGTACAATTTGAATTTGCCCGCTGGCTTAGAGGATAGTCTCATTTATTCTTTTAAACCTGATTGGAACAATACGCACGGCATTCCAAAAACTACATTAGAGGATTTTGAGGATGAAATAGAAATTGATAATTTAATCAATCAAACAATTTCTCCAAATACTAAAAATTGTAATTCTATCTGTGGTGCTTTCAATTGGAAACTCGGTGAGACCTACTATAATCAAAGCTTCATGAATCCTGGGGTCGGGGTAGATCATTGTTTTGGTCAAATAGGTGAAATAGTTACGCTGATTTTTCCTGATGGAACGCAATTTCAATCACCAATCAATCGAACAGCAAACAACAATCGTACTGTAAGGTTACATTTTATTCAAGCCGTTGAATATTTACAAAATCATTATAATCTTGGTGACATATTGATGATTCAAATCTGTCCTAATAATCAGCTCTTTGTATTATGATTTAATTAAGTTTGTAATTTACTTTAATGTGTCCTTTCATCTACCTACGAGCGCTTCCTCCAAAAACTCCTTAATCAGTTGCGTTAATACTCCGTATTTGCCCAGAAGACTTTTACTCTCCTTAAATCGTGTGGCAAAGCTCTTTTTGAATTCTTCGTAGTCGAATGGATTTTTGTTTATTTTGATATGTCAAGTTTAAGTGGTTTTCTTAAATTTGACACAGTTAGTGTAATATTCTATTGCCCGGCCCTGCATGCAGTTAAGAATTAAATCCTGTTCTGCAAAAGGCCTCTTGCAAAAGCAGGTCTACAAAATCAATGAAATTTGCTGTAGTTTATTTCATAGGAACTTAATAATTAATTGTCACCACCTACATTCCTTAATCTTCTTTAACTCTAATTATCTAACGCAATATTAATTTCTTAAAATATTATATAAGGTTCTCTCAATTTCTTTGACTGCCCGATGATCCTCGGTGTACAATTTTGTATAAATTCCATGGGCTATTTGCAGAAAATTCAAGGCATCTTCTCTAAAATTATTAAAGTAATAACCCATACCAATATTTTTGTATGTAAGTGCCGGCTCTGGGTGAATTTCACCAAAAATAACCAATTGAATCTCCAACGCTTTCATTAAAAACCCCATTGCACCTTTCATATCTCCCATCTTTCCCAAAGTGACTCCTAAACCATTATAATTATTTGCAACTTGCTCGTGATTTTCACCGAATATCCTTTTCCTCAGTTCAAGTGATTTTTCATACATCGTTCTTGCCATTTGAAAATCTCTTTTTCTACTATACAAAACTGCAATATTCGTATAATAATTAGTAATACTCACATGTGATAATCCATAATTCTTAGATTGTAGTTCAAATGCCAAACTAAAATATTTTGCAGCATCATCATATCTCCTTAAAACCATCAACGTAGTGGCCTTGTTATTATACCTTGAACCCAGTTCCATCGGAGTTTTATCAGAAATGTTTAATAAAGTTCGAATACTTGAATCCCAAAATCCAAGAGACTTATCATAGTCTTCCAAATTAAAATATACAGTAGCAAGAGCAGAATGCAATTTAGACTCTACTTTATAATCAACTGAAATGCCTTCATTAACTACACTTTCGCAATGCAATAAATAATGTAAAGATTTACTATAGTCTCCTAACCGATTATATTGAAATACAATTTTTAAGTAAAATTCAATATTGTCATCAGCAATGATATCCTTATAAGAATTATCAATAATGTTAAGTGCCAAACTAACATCTGACTTTTCTAAGTATTGTATACATTTGATATACAACTCCAAAGATAACTTATCTTTCGGTTTAAGATACTGAAAAACCTTACGATATATGGACTTCATTACCTTAATCTGCTGTAAATTGTATAATTTTAATAGACTACTTTTTAGGACAAGCAGATCATTCTCTGTAAAATCTGCCAATAATAGCGTTAAAATAAAATCAATTTGTTGTTCCCTTAACAAATTTAAATCGTCAATATTCTTTCCGGAATTTGATTGAAAATTAAATGCAAAAGCCAGAGGAAATTCACAACATTCCAACACAATACCACCCAAATCAATCATACCAAATAGCCGAGAATAATTGTGATTCCGGATATCAAATAGAATGCACTGTTCAATGCCTTCCTTCAGTCCGGTTAATCTATTTGACTCTAGTAGAACTGTTAGAGTTTTGGGGTCATTCAATCTCTCATCATCATGTAATACCTCTCCTAATACATAATGAAAATACCCCTCTACCGTAAAGCTTACAAAAAGTTTTTCATCCTTTACCGATTCAGTCAACACACCTTCTAATAACATCTGCTGATAGGGAGAATCGATCTGAATACTCTTAACAAAATCACCAATTTTGTCATCGTCGAATAACAAATCCACAGGCAATATATGCTGCTCATGTTCAAGCATGAGTTCTGCCAGGCGGTAGAGTAGGAGGTGGTTATAGGTCATTGAGTTTTTCTAGTTTTTCTGTAATAAGCTTTGTGTGCTCATGTGCTTCACCATATGATCTTAAAAAAATGGCATGTGCTTTCTCATACATTTCTCTTGCATTAAATTTATTTTTTATGTCCCTGTACGCATTGCCTAAATTGTTATAAGTTATTCCAGTTGAAGTATGTTGTTCTCCATGAACTTTCAAGTTAATCTCCAAAGACTTTTCATAGTGTTCAATTGCTTTGTCATATACGCCTTTCTCCTCCCATACGGAACCCAAATTGTTAAAAGATGTTCCAGTTGAAGGGTGTTGTTCTCCATGAACTTTCAAGTTAATCGCCAAAGACTTTTCGTAGTATTCAATTGCTTTGTCATATACGCCTTTCTCCTCCCATACGGAACCCAAATTATTAAAAGATATTCCAGTTGAAGGGTGTTGTTCTCCATGAACTTTCAGGTCAATCGCCAAAGACTTTTCATAGAATTCAATTGCTTTGTCATATTCGCCTTTCTCTTTCCATGCTGAACCTAAATTATTGCAGGATATCCCAGTGTATAGGTGTTGAGCACCATTAACCTTCAAGTAAATCTCCAATGACTTCTCATAATATTCAATCGCTTTGTCGTAGTTCCCCTGTTCGCACCATAATAGTCCTAAATTATTGTATGATTCGCTGGTTATAGGATGGAGGTAACCATGGACTTTTATGTCTATCTCCAAGGATTTTTCATAATATTTAATTGAACTTTCAAAGTCGCCTTTAAGTCTCCATACACTTCCTAAATTATAATAAGATTCGCTGGTTAAAGGATGCATTTCTCCCTGCGCCGTCAAATATATTGCCAAGGACTTTTCAAAACATTCAATCGCTTTGTTGTAGTCCCCTAACTCGCGCCAGACCAACCCTAAATTATTGTAAGAAATACCTATTGAAGGATGCTTTTCGTCATAAAATAATAATTTAATATTTAGTGATTTATAATGGTAATCTAGTGCTTTTTCGTAGACGCCTTTATCGCTCCATACACATCCTAAATTATTATATGAAATTCCTATAGAAATATGTTTTTCACCAAGTACTTTTATATCTATCTCCAATGATTTATTATAATATTCAATGGCCTTGTCATAGTCTCCCATTTTTTGCCAAACGGATCCGAGATTGTTTAGTGATTCTCCGGTTGATAGATGTTGTTCGCCGAGTACTTTTAATCTTATTATGAGTGATTTTTCAATGTACTCAATTGCTTTCTCAAAGTTCAATTGATCTGTCCATACTTTTGCAATATTATTGTATACAACCGCTGTGGAAGTATGTTGTTCTCCTTCTACTTTTAAAGCTATTTTCAATGATTTTACAAAGTATTCAATTGCCTTATTATGGTCCCCTTTTTCGCTCCAAACACTTCCCAAATTATTATAAGACGTTCCAGTTGAAGTGTGTTGATCTCCATGTGCCTTTAAACTAATCGCCAACGACTTTTCATGGTATTCTAACGCCTTGTCATAGTCGCCCTTTTCCATGCATACTAATCCTAAATTATTGTAGATTGATCCTATTGATGGATGCTGCTCGTCATAAAATAATAATTCAATTGCTAGTGATTTTTCAAAGTACTCAATAGCTTTATCATATTCGTTTATAAAGTTAAATTGTATCGCTATGAAATTAAAAAATATTGCCGATAAATCTGATTCTTCTTCTAACTTGAATTCGGTAATACGTTGAAGTTTGATTTTGCGGTCAACCTCTGATAAATATTTAATGGATTTGGTGAGTATTATTGATTTTTTCAAATTAATTGGCTCTAACATTTCATTTATATGCCAATAAATCGAAGCTACTACTTTAGTCTTTTGAGCTTCTTCTAAATGTTTGATACATTGACTAAGTGATTCAATATCATTGTCAGTTGGTTCTTCCAATAATTTTATTAATGTCCTTTTGATTTGATTATTATAAGCCTCGGTAAGTTCTTTTTCCGATTTTGCTGGTTCTTTAATGTTTAAGAAAGAATATGCCAATGGGATGCTACATAAGTCTGTCAAACCATCTTCACAATCAATTAGCCACATTAACCGTAATAAGTTATCCTGTTGCACATCCCTAAGCAAACATTGCTCTACCCCTTCCTTTGCACCATTCAACTTGTTATCCTCAACAATTTGCTTCAAGGCTTCAGCACCCAATCCGTCAGTTCGATTGTAAATTACCTCTCCCAATACATAATGAAAATACCCCTCTACCGTAAAGCTTACAAAAAGTTTTTCATCCTTTACAGATTCAGTCAACACACCTTCTATTAACATCTGCTGATAGGGTGAATCGATCTGAATACTCTTTACAAAATCCCCAATTTTGTCATCGTCGAATAACAAATCCACAGGCAATATATGCTGCTCATGTTCAAGCATGAGTTCTGCCAGGCGGTAGAGTAGGAGGTGGTTAGAGGTCATTTAATTTTGTCAAATAATCTTGGGTTTTTTTTGATATGCTGTGATTTTCACTCAATGCGTTCTTGAATATTGTCCAAGCTTTATGATAGTGTAATCTTGCAGGGTGATAGTTTTTTAATTCATAATGGCATTTACCAATGTTGTAGTAAGAATATCCGATATTGAGGTTGTCTTCTCCGTACAATTCCAGTTTGATTTCCAGCCCTTGTGTAAAATTAACAAGTGCTTTATTAAATTCCCTCAATTCAAGAGAAATACCACCAATATTACTGATAGTTGTTGCATACCAAGGGTGTTTGGTACCAAACAATGTCTCTATTATAATCAAAGCTTTATTACCATATTCAAGGCCAAGACTAAAATTCTTTTCTTTGATGTGCATCAATGAAATATTATTGTATGCCGTTGCAACCCATTGGTGAATGGGACCAAAAATGCTAAGGAATATTTTTAGTGATTTTTCATAATATACTTTCGCCATGGTAAAATTTAATTGTTCCACCGATAAAGTCCCTAAATTGTTATAGGTAATGGCTATGTTTGGATGATAATACCCATGCAGCCGTTCTTCGAGCATAATGGCTTTTTCATAATAATGCATAGCTTTTTCTAAATTATCTTGTTCTTGGTAATTAAGAGCCAGATTGCCGTAAGTAGTACCTAATGCTACATGGCCTTCACCAAAATGCGATATATAAATATCCAAAGATTTATTAAAATGGCTAAGGCTTTCATCGAATTGCCCGTTGTATTTAAAGGCATTGCCAAGATTGTTGTAAATCTCTGCTGATATTTCAATTTGGCGGATGTTCTGTGGATCTACGGCCGCTATTGCTTTGTTATACGCCGCTATTGCTTTGCTGTATTGTCCCAGGGTATTCCATTCAGAGCCAATGTTCTGATATAATTTAACAGTTTCCGGATCACCGTTATCAAAATCCAAAGATGTCAGTCTATCAAGTTTCTCTATTTTTTCATCCGATTTTAAGTATTGAATTGCCTTTACAAACAAACCGGCTTTTTGAGGGCTGTCGGTCTTTATATAGTGCAAGACTTCATGGATGATTTGCTTGGAAACACTGTTTTTTTGTAGTTTTTCCAATCTATCCAAAACACTGTCAATAATTTCTATATCACTGTCAGTTGGGTTTTCAAATAAACCCTTGGTCAGTTCGATGGTACCCCCAACGGGTGAGCGGTCACCAATCTTTAAATAGGCATATGAAAGTGAGTCAACAATTACATTTTTGAAGTTTTTTCCAAAGTCCACGAACCATAACAATGTGTCAAATTTCTGATTGTCAGTTTCCCTAATCAAAAAATGTTTCAGCCCTTCAGTTATCCCATTTAATTGATTACACGAAACTTTATGATGTATGTCTTGTGCGCTGTGGTTTGCAAACTGTGATTCCATGACCATTCCCAACACATAATGAAAATACCCCTCTACCGTAAAGCTTACAAAAAGTTTTTCTTCCTTTACAGATTCAGTCAACACACCTTCTATTAACATTTGCTGATAGGGCGAATCTATTTGAATGCTCTTCACAAAATCTCCAATTTGGTCATCGTCGAACAACAAATCCACAGGCAATATATGCTGCTCATGTTCTAACATGAGTCCGGCCAGGCGATAGATCAACAAATGATTATCTGTCATAACGATTATTGTGAGATTAGTTTCTCGTGATATAATGACCAAATACTAATAAATCCTCCCCGGCTTTTGGGCAGGCCTTTACCATTGTTTAGTTCCAGAAATAAGCGAAGCAGTAATGGGTTATCTAACTGATCACTCAATGAACGGTCATGGTAGGTCAGTTCTTCATAAGAGAAATTGGGTTTTCGCCTAACCTTGTCTTGTTTATCATTCACATATTTATTCCAGGCACCCTCTACTTCTACTTTATTCAACGGTTTCAGCCAATAGCAGGAGCGGGCAATGATGTTTTCTTCCCGGTCGCCTTCTTTCGCATCGCTGTATATGATGGATTCATACTTGTCATCTGCTTTTGGTAGTTCACTCTTTGTGTTTACGCGCCAGCTCAGCACAATTTTAATATGCCCACCTTTGTATTTTTCAAGAAATGTAAGAATCGAGTCAAACAATGCCTTTGAATTGGAATTTTCATTTGCCCCATCTATCAAAATTAATAGTGGATTTTCCTGTTCATACTTGACAAAACCAGCATCTTCAAAAGAGCTGTCTGGAGTTAAATTTAGTCGATAACACAACTCCTCCCAAATATCTGGTGTGCGAAAACGATTGCCGCGAAGTAATATCGTGTCAAATCCTCGTTCCCCATATTGTCGGCTCATCTCTACTAAAAGATTGGTTTTGCCACTGCCGGCTTCTGCCGATAAAAAGAAAAGCCCTGCCCGAGCACCAATCCAGGAGCGTAGCGCTATCTCGGCATCCTGTCTTTCCTGATAAATCCCTTTAATAACTTTCTTTTCGTTTAGCAGACTTTGAAGGGTTGCTTCATTGTTTTCTTTCAGCAGTGCCTTCCAGGCTGATTCATTTAAATTTTTTATATCAACGGGTTCTTGTTTTTCTTTTTCACGAATCATCAAATTCAGTTGCTCAAGTACCCTCTCATTGTTGGTTTCTCCATGCACACTTTCCGGACTAAAAAATACAATTCGGCTACCTGTATTTTGCTCATACACCATCAGTTTTGCCCTTTCAGAAACTTCTTTTATAAAATACTCACCGGGTAAGATAAAAAACGGCACAATGCTAAGTTCCTCATTGTGGTTATTGAGCATAGCTATATTTGATTTTAGTTTTTGCCGCAAATTGACCTGGGTAATTTCATCACCCATCAGGCGCCAGGCAATGGTTTTGTCGCTGCTTACAATCGTGTAGTTTTTACAAAATGCCATTTTCTGCAGCAATCCTTTCAACAGCGGAAAATAGTCTGCCCATAACTGCTTGCACTGTTTTTCTGACGGCACGGTCCCATGTCCCAGATAATGGTTTCTGAATTCAATCAATTTGCCTATGTCCGTAATTCCATTTTTAGCGTAAGGCCGGGTTTCAATCTCATCATAATATTCAGGTAATTCAGCAACAAACCAATGGTGTTTATTTTCAATCAAAGCCTTGATGGCGCTGCGCACAAAAGCATTCCAATGGCCGAATTGTGGCCTAAAAAGGTAATTTTTAAATGCACGATTTATTTCTCCAATTTTTAAATCACTGTTGAAATACTCAGAGGCTGTGATTAATCCAACATATTTAAGGTAATTTAGGAAAGTCTCTTTCAGGAGATGCAGGCGTTTATAACCATCTGTTTCTTCCAATGCCCTTTTATATGGATGTGCAATAACATATGGGTAGGTCTGGATGATGTTTTTATCTGTATTGTCTTCCGATACAAGGTTGCCGCTATCTGACTCGTTGAGGTATTCACCAACTTCTATACTAAGCTGCTCAACCGATTCGAATTGGTATCTATTGCCATCGTATGAAAATTCAATTTTTCCGCTACAGATTTTATCGTACCCATGAAGGGTAATTTTGTTTTCAGAATCCAAAAACTGAAAATCTTTGCATTGATTCAATAAATTGATAAGTTCGAGAAGTACATTTTCATATACAAGAAATATCTTATGGCTTTCTTCTTCTGAGTACACTGTGCCATGGCCAACATATTTATTTCTGAAATTAATTAATAATTCCAAAGGGGTGTTAGTGGTGTCAATCAATTGCTTTTTGCCCGTGCTGTCAATGACAGTGTTTTTTACGGTAAACTGTTTGATTACCGGCTGTTTTCGCTTTTTCAGGGTTACGCCAAAAAGGGTAAAAATCTCCGGGGAAAGCGAAATGGATTCTGCTTTTTCAATTTCTTGTAGCAGTTTTATAATGGTAGTATTCCAAAGTCCATGGCTATCCTTTGAAAGTAATGTTTCAATGGAAAGTTCAAGTGATTCAGATATGGAATTTTCCTTGCGTGCTATTTGTATTAAAGCATGGCCATAGAGTCTGAAGCAACCTATCAGCAGGTCAGATACCAGATGGAGTTTTTTGAAATACAGTTTTGAATCGTATATGCGGTATAATGGTTGAGATATGTGAACCGGGAGTTCTGCTATTGCTTGTAATAGTTGAGGATTGATATCAGAAGGTTCCATTTTAGTATTAGGAAAAGAAATCATAAGGAATTTGGTTTTGGTTTAGGGTTTATGTTGAGCAAATCTAATGAGTATTTAATATATTTGTAATATGATAACCATAGATTTAAATTCTTTCTTCCCCTCAGAACCCGAAAAGGCTGACGCCTGTGTTAATGTTGTTGTTTCCTTATTAGGGGAACCCACAAAACGTGTTGAAGTTAAAGATGATGAAGAAGATGAAGAAAGTTCCTACAGTATTTTGCTTAACTACAGCGATTTATCAATGAATGATGTTAAAATTTGGGACGAATTACAAGAGCTTGGCACCGATAACGAAATTTATGTGCTTGTGTATGATCATCAAACTCAACAGAGAAATGGATTCTGGTATGATGAAGACGATGTGTGGATGGATAATGATATGACCGGGGATGATTATTATCCAAAACTGATCATTAAATAATACAACATTATATAAATACTTTTAAAAGTAAATTGCGTTTTTATAAATTATTAGAATCTACATTTTTAAATTATAGTTTAAATAATAAATTGTCCTAGTATGACACACGAAGATTTTATTGAGAAGTATTCATCGCTTCTGGAAGATGAGGGATTTATTCAAATGCAGTTTCAAAGAGGTTCCGGTCAAATTGATGATGCAGCTTACCTTGAAAAGCTCATTGGGTATGGTGTTACGAGGGAAGATGGACTCGCTTACATCGAAGCAGATAAAAAGTTGAGTGAACAAATTGAAAATAGTGGTGTTTTTGATCAAATTGAGGGCATGACCATTTTAATGATGAATGAATTGGATGCAGATTTGGAATCCCTAAAAAAGCAGTATGCTGAAATTGGGCCAGAATCTATGGCTGACAGTCTCATTGAAAAATATGCTCTTACTTAAGAGGAAGCGAAGAAAGCGGTTGCATTTTTGGCCTCTTAATTGTGCCATTACTTTAAATTAAACCTAATTTTAGGATTACTATTTTTATTTAATCTGTAAAACTGTAGTATGGGGCGTAATGCTTTCATGCAAGTATTCGCCATTAAAATCCATAATAGGGAATATGATATTAATAATATTTGCAGAAAACATGGCAATAATGATGTTTTCTTATCCTGATTTTTAATAAATAATCTGAAAATAAGTTAATTGATTATTTATAACCTTATGTTTAGTTCCAATGAATACCCTGAATACATTTTTTTGATAGGTACCGGAGGGGCTTGATTATATATATGGTCGTAATTAAAGGTTAATATGAATTTATCCGTTAATTGATAGTTTATTTTTCCAAGCATACACCAACGAACAGATGGGTTATTGAGTGATAAAGCATTGGCCTGAAAAAATGATTCAGCGATCATATCACAGTTTTTAAATAGTTTCTTAGCCGTTTTAAAATAGGTGTTAATTCGAAAGCGGTTGAATGTTACAGCTACAGGGTTTAATGGGATCTTGGAGGCATCTTCAACACCTTTATAGTTCCAAGTTTCAGTTTCATAAAAACCACCCAGACCTACATAAAAATCACCGCTTTTTTTATCTAAAATTCTTTGTCGGATATTGGCACCTGCAAGCGCCCTTTTTTCCATTCCCCAAAGCCCATTCCATTGAAATTGAACATATCCTTCCATGCTTGTTTTGCGTATATCCGGATCCCGGTATCGCCACTGAAAATAGCCCTCATTCTGAATAATTTCCCTTCCTGAAAGAACCACGTTGGTCTGCCCCACCAACACCAGCGCGTAGCGGTTTTTAAGTTTTTGGACCAATTCTATACCTGATGTAAGGTCGTTTATGCTTCTCTTTTGCTTGTCGTGGCTGAAGTTTCCTGAAATCAGCAGGTATCGCTTTCTATCCATAGAGTCTTTTAGTTCGCTGTCAATATTCAGGATTTGTGCCTTTGCGGTATGGAATTGTAAGATAACGCAGACAGCAGAGATTAAGTAAGTAAATATAAAGTTCTTAGACATATAGTCTATCATTCAAGCTCTTTTACACCCAGTTTATTTAATTCTTGCTGAATGGCAGATTTGAAACCATTAAGATTCATGGTCATTAAATCAAGCTTGTGTAGTCCGCCTTCCTCATCAACAAGGTGCAAGTGCCAACCTTTGTCATTGTATAATGTCATTTGCATAGCCTTGGATTTTTCATTTTTGAAGCTATAAGAAACTACCTTATGGTCCAATTTATTGCCATCGTTGAACCAAATCAATCGGTTTTCATTCAAAATTAACTTATCGTTTCTGTTGGAAAATATATCCATTGCTTTAAACAATAGCATTATCGCATAGATAGTCGGCAAAATCCATGCGTACCAGGGCGGCGAATAAGAAATCAATGAATAAATAGAAAGTCCTGCTAGGCCAAGCAGTAAAATAAACTGCGATATTTCAGCAAAAAGCGGTAGGTTAAATTCCATACCTTCTTTTGTTTTCCTTGCCCTGCAAAAAATCAATTCCCATAATATCTTAATGGTAAGGAAACCTCCTATAAGCAGCAAGCCCCAGAAGTATGTTTTACCTGTAAAGTAAAGAACAATCAATATGGCGATGAAAGCAATCATGATTGCTTTTCGCCTGTGTTTATTTACGAAGGATATCAAAATAAATTGGATATAAATAATATAATCAGACCAGATTAAATAGTTTTGTTTTGTTCTGTTGCATCTTCCGCTGTTTCGGATGTTTTTGGTAAATATTTATTTATCTCATTAACCAGTGAAAAAATATCTATAGAGGAAAAATTCATGTTATGTAGTTCAATGAGCCTGGAGCTACCGTCCTTCAACTCCAATAACATTCCTTTTTTATTATAAGAGCAAGTTTGTATTTGGTCAATTTTAATTTCACCGGTATGTGAATTGTCTTTATATCGAACGACTGTATCAGATACCGACACAAAATCATTTCTGTCTCTGATAATTTTGATGAAACTGATCACAATGGGGAGACAGGTGAGTAAGAATATGTAAATCAGGCCAAAAGTATACTCATAACTGGAAATGTTCTTGGACGAAACAACGGTAAAAAGGTAGTAACAGATGCCAATACTAACAGCGATTTGAGCGATTTTAGGAAATTCTTTGGGATTGTAAATGACTTCATCGCCTACTTCCTTTCTGGCGCGGGCAAAACGGCTGAGCAAAATTCCTGTGAACAAGGAAAAAACGCCAGTAAGAATAATGTTCCAAAATCCAAAGATGTCCCAGGTTTTGTAAATGAGGTAACAGAATGCCACAAATAAAAGCAGGGCAAGAAGAAGGTAAAGTTTTTTCATAAACTATATGTGTTATTAGGGCAAATAAATGCAGAAATAAATAAAAAAACAACTTAATTGTTTTCAGTAAATGATATAAATGTCCTATTTTAGGAATTCTACATTGCATTTTTCCAAAGAACATAATTCTTTGAGTTCCTCTACTTTGTATTCCGCAAAATTATTTTTTAATGCCTCACGTTTCTTTTTGGACAAGTCCCGAATGAGTTTGCCTTCGCAAAAGCGCACCAATTGCTGATGGTTTGAGATAATCAGTCCGGGAACTTCTTTCAGCGTGCCATCGTCATTTTTTGCAGCCATGGTAAAATAGCAGCTGTTGGTATGCCTGGTATGGCTGGTTCTCGGATTAAAGCACTCTGTGCGCATACCCACAATCATGGTGGTATTTCCCACATAATTAATGGAGGCCTTAATCGTGAGTAAGTCACCAACCTCCACAGGACTCAAAAATTCAACACCTTCCACCGCTACGGTTACCACATAACTGCCGCTGTGCTTGCTGGCGCATACATAAGCTACTTTATCCATGATAGATAAAATTATACCGCCATGCACCTTGCCGCCAAAATTGGCATAGGACGGAATCATAAGTTCAGTATAAATAGTTTCAGATTCTGCAATGGTTTTCATTTCAACATTAAAGTATGGACAAACATACTGTATTAATGGGAAATAGTATAGTATCAATTGGGATGCGTTTAATATATTTGCCATAGATGAAGCCATTACCCACCATAGATGCTGCCCTCATAAAAGTAACGGGTGTTTTTTCCTTTGATAATAAACAAAAAAAAGCACTCATTAATGCTGGATACATGGATATTCCACTTTCTGAAAAAGTTCCGGAAACACATTCTGACTATCAAAATGAGCAGGATGAATCGGTTCTTTATTATCGGGATACCTACTACAGCGAATTTTCATCTTTGATGTTTACAGGCAAGTCGGAAGGGAAGAGAATGCATGGATTGCAGCGGGCAAAGGAATTTTCAATGGTCATTACTCTGGGTTCCATTAAAAATGCTCGGCATGTAGAGGCCATTTGTAGCCGGCAAGAATTATTTTTATTTGATAATGGAACAGGGATTTTTGCACTCTCTTTCAAGCCAATACAACATACATTTGAATACCTGAGTGATCTCATATTCGGGTTACGTTCTTTTGATGCCAAACTAATGTTTTCCGGGCATCCCCTTGTTTTTCATGAATTTATAAGTAAGGAAGTATTGTGTAATATCCCATTAAGAGGCGCCAATGTGCAGGCCGATGATTACAGTGGTTCTAAATTTAAAATTTATACAGTTATTAATACTGTAGAACCTGATGATGAGAAACTGTATAGCCGCGATTATCTGGTATATGAAATTGGAACAGGTTCCAGAATTGGCACCGTGGAAGAGCAAGATTATAATGCGCCTTCTCTTATTTATTATGAAGAATTAATGCAAAATAGCATTAAGGTATTTAATAACTACACAGGTCTTGCCTTACTGGATTCTTTCACCATTATAGGCAATAAACAGGTGTTTCAATATAAAGAGAATGGATTTTATTCTTTTAATATCTATAACCGTGTCTATTTTGCCATTTATATTTATAATTTATTTTTACGCTATAATTTATTTAGATTCAATGCTGTATTTAGTGATAATCCGGTAAAGATTAGGTCAAACTTTGAGGCTTTTGTCAATAACTATAATTTCTCACACATTTCTTTTAATTTTCTACCCAATATATTTTACAAAAAAATACACCATGCGCTGGGTATAGGCACCGAGATTGAACAATTTGAAAAGCGTTTGGGAAAACTGGCGGCAAGCATACAGGAAGATCAGGAGAAACGACAGGCGGCATTATTGGGACTTGTTTCGCTGCTAACGGGTTTGTCGTCAGTTAATGATATTCTCAATATTTTGGAGAAAGTTAGGGTTCGGGTGAACTGGTCATCCTGTTTATTCTATTCGAGCTTGGTAATTCTTGTTCTGTTTTTAAGTGTACCTGTACTCGCCTATTTATTCCCGGAGAATACTAAAAAAATTAAGCGAAAATTGTTTAAAAATCCCAAAAATTAATGTTCTATTCAGTTTCTGAAGCTGCTATTGCCCATCTGAAAGTGCATTTTGTGCCGTCAGAGAAAAGTGGTAGTAAATTTAATCTTGATGTATTCCCGGATGTAGATTCGCTTCTTTCGGTCCTCTCGACTATGGTCCCTATTCGTATTGTTAAGCAGTCCAACTATAGAGAGGCACATGAGTATTATTTTCCGGAACTCGCCTTTACCGGATTTTATGGTGTGGGCCTGAGAAAGGATTATCCAAATGCTGAGGTTCTAACAGAAACAAGAAATGGTTTTAGTGTATCATACATAGAACTGCACACCTTGCCCAAAACACAATTTGTTACGGTTGTTGCTGAATTAAAGGATGGGGATTACTGCCTAGTTACTATTTTTCCAGGTATGTATGCGCCTGCATTTCCTTATTCGGCTATGTCTGATGACGAAAAACAAGAAGCGGAAGCATTTTGGAAAGACTATATATTATTGAAAATAAAATGAATTTATTCCTGATAGTGTTCTTTTATAAATTGATTTTTGGTTTTTGATATCTGATAGGTAGCTACGATAATAGCAATTAAAATACCCGAAATTCATGTAATAAATTTTCCTTTTTGCCATAGTCCTTCATTTCAAAAAAGGCCAATAAGGCGAAATAGTATTTGCGGTAAGCGTTTTAAACAAGCTTTATTGAATTTTCATTTTATAACAAACAAATTCCCTTTGTGCCATTACTATGCCCCACTATCCGTTTATTCATAAATACTAAAATGCCGATTGTACCTAACAGATAAAAAGCTAGTAATTTTGAAACTATTAATTCCCACCCATGCCCAAATATACCCTACTATTCCCGATTCTATTGTTTTACGTGCTATTCCTCCATGCTCAGCCCCCTGCCAAATTCAGCTATCAGGCCGTTATCCGCGATGATAAAAACGCATTGCTCATCAATAAGCCCGTGGGTATGCGCATCAGTATTTTGCAGTCATCAACAGTTGGAAATGCTGTGTATGTTGAAACCCACACCACCAGCACCAATATAAACGGATTGGCTACCTTGGAAATAGGGGGAGGTACCATTCAAAGCGGTTCCATTGCTGCCATAGACTGGAGCCAAGGTCCCTTCTTTATTAAAACAGAAACCGATCCTGCCGGTGGAACCAATTACAATATTACCGGCGTTAGCCAGCTATTGAGCGTGCCCTATGCCATGCACGCGGCCTCGGCAAGCGCTGTTTCCGGTGCCGTCAGTTTTAAACACCACATTGGCGAAGCCTTTGGCGGTGGGGTTATATTTCAACTGTGGAAAGATGACAAAGGCGAAGAGCACGGACTGGTGGTTTCCACTACCGATTTGAGTGCAAGCACTACATGGAGCAATATGATTAGCCTAGCGGTGGGTAGCAATGCACAAACCGTATGGGATGGATTGACCAACAGCAACGCCATTGTGGCCCAAAGCGGGCATACAACAAGCGCAGCAAAACTTTGTGTAGACTGGACAGACGGCGGTTTCAGCGACTGGTATTTGCCTTCCATACAGGAACTGACCGTGCTTTGGAACAATTACAATGTGGTGGCCAGGGCGTTCAATGGCATCGCCGGTGCAAAGCCGCTATCACTTGGTTACTACTGGAGCAGCACGGAAGTGGAAAGCAACGTTGCCTGGGGCTACTATTTTTCAGCGGGTGGTGCCGGAACCCAGCTAAAGACGGATAAGCATGCGGTGCGCGCCATTCGGGCTTTCTAAAAATAAGTGAAGCTTCTATTGCTTTCTAAGATTAAATGGTTTTTGAGGCCCAATTCTGCGAGTGCTGTTTTTTAGGTTAATAGGTTCAATAATTTGTTGGTTGAATGGTCTATCCGGTCATTAACTCCGAAGGAGTGAAATTATACTAGCCCCATAGGGGCGACATATCGATGATGTTTACGTCAATCACGAAATCAATCACCCCCCCCAAATACAATATACGACCACCTTCGGGGTCGTGCATTCCATGCGCCGTTCAGGCTAGAGATGTGCGATCCCGCCGGGGTCGGGGTTGCAGGGCGCAATGTTGGTATGGTAATCCACCAATATAAATCAAAAACCCGCCCATTTTCCGTTAAATATAGATAAAAATCTTCGTAATAATAAGTCTTTTACCGATATTGCATCATAATTACACCTGATGCAGGAGTATTTTTTACATTTTTTATGGCAATACGGTCTTTTCGATACCCGGAGTGCAGTTACCACTTGTGGACAGCCCATTCACTTTGATTTCAGAGGGATTCACAACCCCAACAGCGGTCCCGATTTTTCTGAAGCACGCATCCGCATTGGCCCCATGGACTGGATAGGGCAGGTGGAAATTCATATCCATGCATCAGACTGGCTGAAACACAACCACCAGACCGATAAGGCCTATGATAATGTAATTCTGCATGTGGTACTTCATGCAGATACGGATGTTTTCCGTACAGACGGCACCCGCATTCCCTGTCTGGAACTGCGCAACCGCATTCCCGCTGGTTACCTGCACACCTGGCAAACCCTTAACCGCAGTCTGGCTTCCGTGCCCTGCAAACCGCATCATCCACACACGCACACCGCCGCTGTACTCAGCATGAAACACCGTGCACTGGCGGAACGCATGTGGCAAAAGGCCGACAGGGTATGGTCGCTGGGCAGCACAACCCAATTTCATTGGGAAGAAATGCTGTACTTGCTCATGGCGCGCTACCTGGGCCGGCTGGTCAATGGTGATGCCATGGAGATGCTGGCATCCGCCGCATCCTATTCACTCATCCAAAAATATCGGCACAGTCCTTTGAAGCTACAGGCCTTGCTGTTTGGGCAAAGCGGCCTGCTCAGTGCCGACCACAAGGATGATTATGCCCGGCAATTGATGGCTGAATATCGCTTTTTGCAGGTTAAGCACCATTTGCAGCCGATGTCGCCCGAAATTTGGAAGTTTGGTCGGCTCAGGCCCCCAAATTTTCCTACCCTTCGCATTGCCCAGTTGTCAGCACTGCTGGAGCGGGACGGCCTTTTTAGTCT
>CANMCY010000011.1 GCA_947496375.1 Flavobacteriales bacterium | reverse complement strand
TGGCTTCCGTGCCCTGCAAACCGCATCATCCACACACGCACACCGCCGCTGTACTCAGCATGAAACACCGTGCACTGGCGGAACGCATGTGGCAAAAGGCCGACAGGGTCTGGTCGCTGGGCAGCACAACCCAATTTCATTGGGAAGAAATGCTGTACTCGCTCATGGCGCGCTACCTGGGCCGACTGGTCAATGGTGATGCCATGGAGATGCTGGCCGCCGCCGCACCCTATTCACTCATCCAAAAATACCGGCACAGTCCTTTGAAGCTACAGGCCTTGCTGTTTGGGCAAAGCGGCCTGCTCAATGCCTCCCACAAGGATGATTATGCCCGGCAATTAATGGCTGAATATCGCTTTTTGCAGGTTAAGCACCATTTGCAGCAGATGTCGCCCGAAATATGGAAGTTTGGTCGGCTCAGGCCCCCAAATTTCCCTACCCTTCGCATTGCCCAGTTGTCATCACTGCTGGAGCAGGACGGCCTTTTTAGTCTCATCATGGATAGCCCCGATTTGGCGGAAATGAAAAAATGCCTGCGCGGTCAACCCCATGCCTACTGGCAAACTCACTATCGTTTCGATTATGTGTGTCCGCCCCGTTCGGCCGTTGCCGGCGATGATACCCTGGATGGGTTACTCATCAACGCCATGCTGCCATTGCGGTTTGCCTACGCACAATACCATAACAATACCGCCCTGCAGGATCAATGCCTGGATTGGTTAACCCAACTGCCTCCGGAATCCAATAAAATTACCCGTTCATGGCAGGATTTGGGTTTTGAAAATGCAAGTGCTTACGACAGCCAGTCATGGCTGGGATTGCAAAAGCTGTATTGCGAAAAACGCCGATGTCTGGAATGCAGCATAGGGCAAAAAATCATCCGAAATGAGGAAAAATTCCCTGCGGTAAAATGAAAACCTGCGGTTATTTTGCAATCACATTATGACAGCGGATATTGTGGTGGTAGGAGGCGGTATTGTAGGCCTTTCTACTGCGCTTAAAATCAAAGAAAAACAACCCGGACTGAATGTGCTGCTACTGGAAAAGGAAGCCGATATTTCGGCGCACCAGACGGGCAACAACAGCGGGGTGATTCACTCCGGTATTTACTATAAGCCGGGCAGTCTGAAGGCGGAAAACTGTATTCGGGGATACAGCATGTTGCTGGATTTTTGCAAGGAAAATCAAATTCCTGTGGATCTCTGCGGCAAAGTGATTGTAGCCACCAAAGAGGAGGAACTCGGACAGCTGGAGAAGCTGTATCAGCGGGGGATAGACAACGGGCTGGCCGGGCTGAAGTACTTAAGCAAAGCCGAAATTCAGGAGCGGGAGCCGCATTGCTCGGGCATCAAAGGCATTTTTGTGCCGCAGACAGGCATTGTGAATTACCGGCTGGTATCGAAAAAAATAGCAGAGAAGTTCATTCAATTGGGTGGGCAGGTATTAACCTCGCACAAGGTTATCGGTGTGGAAGCCCAGCCGGGCAGGGTGGAGGTGATTACGCCCCAAAAAACGATGGTTTGCAAGCTCATGGTGAATTGTGCGGGCCTCTACTGCGACAAAATTGCCGAAATAGCGGGGCAAAACCTGGATGTGCGCATCATCCCGTTTCGTGGAGAATATTACAGCATTAAGCCGGAAAAAGCGCACCTCGTGAAAAACCTGATTTATCCCGTTCCGGATCCCAATTTCCCCTTCCTGGGTGTGCATTTCACCCGCAGAATCAGCGGAGAAATTGAAGCAGGGCCAAACGCAGTATTTGCCTTTCGCCGCGAGGGGTATAAACGTACTTCATTCAACTGGTCGGAATTCTGGCAAAGCATGTTGTGGCGTGGATTCCGAAAAGTAGCGGTTAAATACTGGAAAACCGGATTGGGTGAATATTACCGCAGTTTTTCCAAAGCCGCATTTACCAAAGCCCTGCAGGAGTTGGTTCCCGATATCAGGGAGGAAGATCTGCTGCCTGCCGGTGCAGGGGTTCGGGCACAGGCCTGCGACAAAGATGGCGGACTTATTGATGATTTTTACATCCGGGAAGCACCGGGCTGCATCCATGTGCTCAATGCGCCATCGCCCGCTGCTACCAGTAGTCTCAGCATTGGCGATACCATCAGCGAACTTGCCCTTAAAAACTTCTGATGTCTGAAAAGCTGCAGCTGTTGGCCGTTCTGAAAAAATACCTGCCCACAGGTACTGAAGAATATGCCACAGACCTGTTGCTACGTCATCGCATTCATTTGCATATCAAGCGTCCCAGGCAAACCAAATATGGCGACTACCGCCCGCCGTTGGCCGGAGAGAACCACCGCATCAGTGTGAACAAAGACCTGAATCCCTATGCGTTTCTCATCACATTTCTGCATGAAGTGGCGCACCTTTTGAATTTTGAAAAACACAGGGGCCGGGTTCAGCCCCATGGGCAGGAGTGGAAGTGGTTTTTTCGGGAGGTGAGTACACCGGTTTTTCAGGAAAAGGTATTGCCACAGGATATTCACCAATCTTTGAATATTTACCTGTCAAACCCTAAAGCCAGCAGTTGCAGTAGTCCGCAGCTTGTGCGAACCCTCAAAAAATACGATGCCGATACTACCTGGGTGCTGGTGGAGGAAGTGCCCTCCAACACTGCGTTTGAAACCAAAGACGGACGCACCTTTGTGAAAGGTGAACGCATGCGAACCCGCTACCGATGTGTAGAAGCAGCCACAGGGAAGGTGTTTCTGGTTCCCGGTCTCATGCAGTGTCGTTTGAAAATATAATCTGCCTATTCGTCGGTATTGATTAGTTTTGCTGTGCAATGTCTACACTTTCCATAGTCATTCCGGCCTACAATGAAGGCCGCACCATTCATCTGATTCTTGACCGGGTAAAGGCAGTTTCGCTGCGCAATAACATAACCAAAGAGGTCATCATTGTGAATGATTGTTCTAAAGACAACACCGAAGAAGCCATACAGGCCTATATGGGCAACAATCCCGACCTGAACATTCAGTATTTTAAACACGAGGTGAATCAGGGTAAGGGCGCTGCATTGCACACAGGCATACAAAAAGCGACCGGTGATTTTGTGATTATCCAGGATGCAGACCTGGAATATGATCCCAATGAATACAACATACTTCTACAGCCCATATTGGATGGTTTTGCCGATGTAGTTTACGGAAGCCGTTTTATGGGCGGAAATCCCCACCGGATCTTGTTTTTCTGGCATTCTATTGGCAATAAAATGCTCACTTTTTTGTCAAATATGTTCACCAACCTAAACCTGACCGATATGGAAACCTGTTACAAATTATTTCGTCGTGAGGTAATACAGGGCCTACAGCTCAATGAAAAGCGTTTTGGTTTTGAACCTGAGGTAACAGCCAAAGTGTCACGCATCCCCAAAATTCGCATTTATGAAGTCGGAATCAGTTATTATGGCCGCACCTATGAAGAAGGCAAAAAGATTGGATGGAAAGACGGTTTCAGGGCCATCTGGTGCATTCTGAAATACAATTTTTTCAGTAAATAAACTACAAGATTATTGTCACTGTTGGTTTTTAGGTCGCAATGAGCAAAAAAAAGCATGCAGTGATAATTGGTGCCGGACCGGCAGGATTAACCGCAGCGTACGAGTTGCTGTCGCGAAGCGATGAATACGAGGTAACCCTTCTGGAATCTTCCACATACATGGGCGGAATATCCCGTACGGTAAACTACAAGGGCAACCGAATGGATATTGGCGGACATCGTTTTTTTAGCAAAAGCGACCGTGTAATGCAATGGTGGCTATCCATGATGCCGATGGAGAAAGGTGCGTCCGATGCCCATATTCATTACCATGGTAAGGAGACCACGGTGGCAGGTACTGAGGCCGACCCGGATAAAACACAGTTGGTGATGCTGTTGAGAAACCGCCTCAGCCGCATCTATTTTCTGGGTAAATTTTTCAGTTATCCTGTTTCGTTGAACCTGAAGACCCTCAAGAACCTGGGTCTGCTGCGCGTGTTTAATATTGTGTTTAGTTACGCCTATATCCGCTTGTTTCCGCGCAAACCTGAGGTTACCCTGGAAGACTTTATCATCAATCGGTTTGGCAAAGCGTTATACCTCACTTTTTTCAAGGATTATACCGAAAAGGTATGGGGTTTTAAATGTCATGAAATTGCCAAAGACTGGGGTGCACAAAGGGTTAAGGGTCTCTCGGTAAGCAAGGCCATTGCCCATGCAATCCGGCAGATTTTCAGGCGGAAAAAATCATTTCATATTGGACAGAAAGACACAGAAACTTCGCTCATAGAGAAATTTCTGTATCCCAAGCTGGGACCGGGACAGATGTGGGAGCGCGTGGCCAAAAGGGTAGAGGAAATGGGAGGTCGTATACTGACTGAACACAAGGTTATAAAACTGGATGGTTCTCCTGAATCAATCACGGCCGTTTGGGCAGAAAACGAGCAAGGTGAATCCCTGGAATTCAAGTCGGATCTGGTTTTTAGTACCATGCCGGTAAAGGATTTGTTTGAAGCATTTTCTTTCCCTGCGGATGAAAGGATCAAGGGAATTGCTACTGCGTTGCCCTACCGCGATTTTATTACGGTGGGTTTGCTGTGTAAAATGCTGAAACCCGGAACCCTGCAGGACAACTGGATTTATATTCAGGAGCGGGATGTAAACATCGGGCGGCTGCAGATATTCAATAACTGGAGCCCGTATCTGGTGGCCGATGCTGAAACGGTTTGGCTGGGTCTGGAGTATTTCTGCAACGAAGGTGACGCATTGTGGTCGTTAACCGACGAGGCGTTCAAGGAAATGGCGATTTCCGAAATGGTAAAAATTGGGTTGCTGGATGCTGCCGATGTGCTGGATAGCATGCTCATTCGCATGCCCAAAACCTATCCTGCATACACCGGCTCCTATAATGAGTTTTCGCGGGTGATTGACTATGTAAATCAGATTGGGAATCTATACCTCATAGGCAGAAACGGTATGCACAAGTACAATAACAGCGACCACAGCATGCTCACGGCGATGACAGCGGTGGATAATATCCTGTCAGGCATAAGCAGCAAAGACAACCTATGGCAAATCAATACCGAGGAGGAATACCACGAGGCGAAGTCCTGATGATTTCTGCATCCTGCTGCTTTTTGATTAATTTTTTGAGAGGGTGTCGCAGTATGCCGGCTGAAGCTTTTCCCGCCAGCCACAGGTAACCACCGCGGATGGCGCACACATTGAAACCCTCAACTGAAAATAAGGTTTTCCAGTTTTTCCCTGCATCCATGCTGTAATCTGTGCCATTGGGGCCGGTGCAAATCCATATTTTGCCTTTTTTGTGGGCACAAACCCCGCTGCGGTAGCCGCTGGGCATGGTTTGGCAGGGTGACCAGGTGCGGCCGCCATCCCTTGTGTAGCAGGCCACACTGTCATTTTCATTGGGCTTGTAAAACGAACCGCCCACAGCCACACCGGTTTTGTTACGGTGCAGATAAAATCCGTAAGCTCCGCCTGCTTTCTGTTGTTTAAACGGAAGCCGGCTTCTAAAGCGTATGAAATTATCTGAAACATGCATAAAAATGCTTTGCTCATCCACGATGGGAATAGCGCAAAACACGTTTGTGCCAATCCACTGTACATTGCTGCCCGAGGCCGCAAAATACGATGAAGTGCTGTCCGGTTCAAACCCCTGTTTGTAATAGCTTTCGCGGTCTTTGGCAAAAATTGTAAATGCTTGTAATGAGTCATTATTCAGCACATTTTCAGAACGAATCTGGTACATTTTTTGTTGCAAAATGCCGTCTCCAACCAGGATAAGTTTCCCATTGGAAACATCCATGGCATCCAGAAAACTGCCGGGACGGTGGTCGTGGTAAATTTCTTTCCAACTGATTCCACCATCTCGCGTGATGATTACCACCCCACTGTCGCCACTGCTCATGGCGATGGCTTTATTTTTGTTAAAAGCGTGAATATCGCGGAAATCCTTGCCGACATAACCTTTGGGGTTGAGGGTGTCCCAGCTTTTTCCCCCGTTAACGGTTCTGAGAACCATGCCCTTACTGCCCGATATCCAGGCAGTGTTGGCATTCACCACAGATAACCCCCGGTAGCTTTGGGCGTGGCTATGAACAGCAAAAAAAAGCAACACGATGAATCCAAAAAATCGCATATGAATCAACGAAATTACGCGGTTGCAGACAATGTGTAAAAACCGGTTGTGTTTTTTACTTGTTTATCGTGAAATTGCAGTCGTAAATTATGAATCCGATAAAAACCATTCAGGACTATATGAACGCCGGAGAAACCCCCGAAATTTTGTTTTGGGTGGGTTGTGCAGGCAGCTTTGATGAGCGCGCACAGCGGGTTTCGAAGGCCTTTGCCTCCATTTTGCAAAAAGCGGGTATCAAATTCGCCATACTGGGCACAGAAGAAGGGTGCACCGGCGATCCTGCCAAGCGTGCCGGCAATGAGTTTCTGTTTCAGATGCAGGCCATGCAAAATATAGAACTGCTGAATGGCTATGGGGTGAAAAAAATGGTGACGGCCTGTCCGCACTGCTACAACACCCTGAAAAATGAATATCCGTCGCTTGGCGGCAATTATGAAGTGATTCACCATACGCAGTTCATTAATCAGCTGCTGGAGGAAGGTCGCCTGGCCATTGAGGGCGGACCGTTTAAAGGTAAAAAAATCACCTATCACGACAGTTGCTACCTGGGCCGAGCAAATGGAGTATACGAAGCGCCCCGCATGGTGATTGAGCGTCTGGATGCCGATTTGGTAGAGTTGAAACGTTGCAGAACCAATGGATTGTGTTGTGGTGCCGGGGGTGCACAAATGTTCAAAGAAGCCGAGTCGGGTAAAAAAGAAGTAAATGTGGAGCGTACGGAGGATGTGCTGGAATCCGGGGCTGCAGTATTGGCGGTGAATTGTCCGTTCTGTATGACAATGCTGCGAGATGGTACCAAGCACTTTGAAAAAGAGAATGAAATACAGGTGCTGGATATTGCCGAGCTGGTAGATCAAAGCACCGCCAATCCATGAGCATAACCCAGCTATCTCCCGGCTCGCGCGTTTGGTTTTTTATCGCCAACAGGAACTTGAATTCCGAAGAGGCAGCGCAGTTAACAGGGGCCATGAGCGAGTTTGTGAGGGGCTGGAAATCTCACGGCAGCGAGCTCTCAGCAGGTTTTGATTTTCGCTGGAATGCGCTGTTAACCGTGGCAGTTGATGAATCTGTGGAGGCGCCTTCCGGTTGCAGTATTGATAAGGTTTTCAGACTGCTCAATGATTTTATGACGGCTACCGGCATCGATTTTTTGAACCGGCTATTGCTATTGGTGCCTTCAGGTGATGAAACCGCAAACATTTACACATCTTCCGCTGCCAAAGAAGCCCTGGAAAAAGGAACCTTAACTGAAAATACCCCTGTGGCAGATGTGATGCACACAACGCTGGGGTCTTTTGTTAACAGCCCGCTACAGCCATTTCACCATCATTGGATGGGTAAACAACTTATCAGGCAGAACGCATGAAAGATAAGCGCATTCTGACCCTTTTTCTCACCATTTTTATTGATTTGCTGGGATTTGGCATCATCATTCCCATTTTGCCGGTAATTGCCAAAAAAATGGCCATACAGTCTGGGTTGCACTTAGATGCGGATGTGGCTGTGGGCCTCACCATGAGTGTGTTTTCCCTCATGCAATTCCTCTTTTCGCCCATTTGGGGTTCACTTAGCGATAAAATAGGCCGCAGGCCCATTATTCTGGGAAGTATTCTGGCGACCGCCGTAGGGTATGTCATGCTTGGCATCAGCCAGACATTTGTGGTGCTGTTTCTTGCCCGCCTAGTTGCCGGAATCGGTAGTGCCAATATCAGTGCTGCACAGGCCTATATTGCAGACATTACACCTCCGCAGGAAAGGGCAAAAAAAATGGGATTGATAGGCGCGGCATTTGGGCTGGGTTTTGTGTTTGGACCTCCCATTGGCGGAGCGCTGTTCTCTGCCGGCGGACTGATGTGGGTAGGTTTCGCAACGGCTGCATTGTGCCTGCTAAACTTTGCCCTGGCTTGGTTTACCCTGCCGGAAAGTTTGTCTGAGAAAAATACGGAGCACCGTTCTTTCATTTCTTCCTTCACGGGATTGAGACATGTATGGAAAGAGGAAATCATCGGTGAGCTTTTCATTATCAATGTAATATACATAGCAGCTTTCAGCATGATGCAGGTGAACGCTTCCGTGCTGTGGAGCGAACATTTCCACCTCACGGAAAAGGAGGTGGGCTATATGTTCGGGTTTATCGGTATTTGCAGCGCCGTTGTGCAGGGTGGGCTAATCGGTACCATTCAGAAAACCCTGGGTTTAAAGCGTATGCTATTGTATGGCTGCCCTGTAGTGGCTGTTGGGCTTTCCATCATTCCCCTGCCATCTCAGGAATGGTTTATACCCGTTCAGCTGACTGCGGTTCTTTTTCTGGCCATGGGCAACGGAATGCTGATGCCGGCTATCAATTCCCTCATTTCGGTAAATACCCCTGCGCATGATCAGGGGAAAACGCTGGGACTGCTGCAAAGTACGGGTTCTTTGGCCCGTTCCGTGGGTCCGGTGGTGAGCGGATTCCTCTACAGTGCGGCTTTTTTCCTTCCATACCTGAGTGCAGGGGCGCTGATGCTGTTAACCTTACTGCTGGCCATTCGCCTAAGCAGTAAATTGAAAATAACAGCTTCCGAAAAACAGAATGCAGATGCAGAAATTTTAGATAGTTAAGCCATGAAAGTTCTTCATCTGAATGCAAACAGCGCGGGTGGTGCCTTTACAGCAGCAAACCGTCTCTCCGCATCGCTTAATACCTTGGGGGTGGATAGCAATCATCTGGTTTTTTCAGGTGAAAAAGGAGCCGGATATGCATTGTGGGCCAATTCACTTTTCAAACGATACAGGGCGCTGCTGAACCATGCATGGGAAAAGCTGGATTTTTTGCGCTTTGAAAAGAATGCTTCTGTCAGGTTTGCCTTCTCGCACGGGCTAACAGGCATGGATGTAGCGGGTTGGAGGGAGTTTTCCGAGGCCGATATTATTCATCTGCACTGGATCAATAAAGGATTTATCAGTTTGAAGGGCCTGTCGGACATACTGGAGCTAGGCAAGCCGGTTGTTTGGACCTGCCATGATATGTGGCCTTTTACAGGAGGTTGTTATCACAACCGCGGGTGCAATCATTTTATGACGGGTTGTGGACAGTGCCAATATTTGAAAAGTCCTGCTGACAATGATTTGTCAGCAAGGGTTTTTCGGAAAAAACAACAGATTTTTTCTTCCGACAAGCTCCATTTTATCACGCCGAGTACTTGGCTTGCCGGTCAGGCGAAACTTTCGCCTATCGTATCGGGAAAAAGCATTTCGGTTATTCCCAATGGCATTGATACGGGACTTTTCCGTCCAGGTGATGTTGATGCTGCCAGGGAAAAGCTAGGAATACCAAGTAATGCCAACGTGATTTCATTTGCTGCTGCCAGTCTGGGCAATCCCAAAAAGGGTTTTGTCGAATTTAAGGAAGTGATTCGATTGCTGCATTCCCGGGGGATTGAAAACCTGCATGTATTGCTGATAGGCGAAAACAAGCACAATGCGGTTCTGGATTTTCCGGTTCCGGTTACCTTCACCGGATATCTTACGGCGGAACAAGACATGGTACAATGTTATCAGGCCACCACGGTATATGTAACCACTTCTCACGAAGAAAATTTACCTACCACCATCATGGAAAGCATGGCCTGTGGGGTCCCTGTAGCAGCTTTTGCCGTAGGAGGCATACCCGAGATGATCAGTGATGGTGAAAACGGATGGTTAGCCGGTTTATTGGATATATCGTTAATGGCGGATAAGATTGCTGATTATGTAAATTCCTCCGATACAGGGCGGGTTCTGTTTGAAAATAGGGCAAGACAGTCTGCCGTGGAAAAGTATGACCATCTGGTGGTTGCAGGTCAATACAATCAAATATACGAAAAATTATTGAAATAAACAAGGCGACCTTTCGGCCGCCCCGTTTATAAACTCCATGTATGATAGATTACTTTTAGTCTACGTTGTCGTGCAGGTGTCTGTTGGGTTTTACCAGGTGCTCTACCTCTTCGTTTTGCTCAGCGATGGTAATCCGTGATACCTGATTATTATCGCTGGCAGGGGCCTGAAACAACACCTTTTCACGACGCAGGTATGCAGGGGTTTCCAGCGATTCCAGCACATTTTCGCGAGAAAGGCGAGAGGGTTCCAGGTTGCGGAAATGCTCGTGTTCCTCTATGCTTGGCTGCACTGCGGGTGGTTCTACCACTACATCATCGAAGGAGAGGGGTTGTGGAATTTTTCCAAATCCATCTTCATTGTGTATTTCGTTGTTAACGAATACTTCCGGCGCTGATACCACACGCTGTGGGATGGTGGACACGGGTACTTCAAAGCCGGTTGCAATCACGGTAATGGAGATTTCCTCATCCAGACGCTCATCGTGCGTAATTCCCATTTTCAGGTGGGCGGTATTGCCGGCTTCCTGCTGTAAGTATTTTTTAACCCTGGCAGTTTCGCCCATGGTGGGTTCTTTAGAGCCGTAGGTGATGTTGACCAGCAAGTGTTTTGCTTTGTTGATGCGGGTATCGTCCAGCAGGGGGCTGTCCAGTGCATGACGGGCAGCTTCTTCAGCCCTATCCGGACCTGCAGCTACACCGGTTCCCATGATGGCTCTGCCACTGCCGGTCATGGCGGTTTGCACGTCTTTAAAATCAACATTGATGATGCCTGCTTTGGTGATGATTTCTGCAATGCCTTTGGCAGCGGTGCAAAGTATATCATCGGCTTTGGCGAATGCCTGTCTTACGGGCAGATCACCGTACATTTCCACGATACGGTCGTTGCTGATGGTCAGCAGCGCATCCACATGCGGTTTCAGGTTTTCTATGCCCTGCATGGCCTGTCCGATTCTGTCCGGTCCCTCATCGTCAAACGGTATGGTTACAATGCCCACCGTCAATATACCCATACCTTTGCTAACTTGCGCAATCACAGGGGCAGCACCGGTTCCGGTACCACCGCCCATGCCGGCAGTAATAAACACCATTTTGGTATTGTTGCTTAGCAGATCCTGTATTTGCTGCTGGCTTTCCAATGCGGCCATACGGCCCATTTCCGGCTCAGAACCTGCACCCAGCCCTTCTGTAAGCTGAAGTCCCAGTTGGATGCGATTGGGTACCGGGCTGTCCAGCAGTGCCTGTGCGTCGGTGTTGCATACATAAAACTCAACTCCTTCTATTCCCTGACGGAACATGTGATTTACTGCATTGCTTCCGCCTCCTCCCACGCCAATAACCTTGATTATGGCTCCGGTCATGCGGATTACATCCGGTTCAAAATGTGATGACATATCGTATTCTTTATTTTTTTATGATTCGTTGGTAAAATCTTCTCCGTCTTTCATCCAGTTTTTAAAATCATTCATGATTTTGCCACCGAAATTTCCTGTCCAGTTTCTGCTAAACAGCCCGGGTTTCTGGGGTTCTTTTTCTGCTTCGCGAGGTGCCTCCGCCACAGGTACCGGAACTTCTTCCGTTGCTTTACTGCTTTCACGAAGGATGGGTGTGTTTTCAGGTACATCAAATCGGGCTGAAGTTTCAAAGCCACGAAGCACCAGGCCGATGCCGGTGGCAAACATGGGGTTTCTGACTTCGTCTACCATGCCTTTGCCCAAACGCTGTCCGGGAGTGCCAATGTGCACTTCCAGCGCTGTATGGTATGATACCAGCTGAGTGATATTGGCCAGTGAGGATCCTCCACCGGTGAGCACAATGCCCCCTGCGAGGCGATTTTTCATGGTAGAAACCTCTATTTCGTAATTGATGCGTTCAATGATGTCTTCCATGCGGGCCTGTATCACCTGTGAAATCGCAAAGCGGCTGATTTCCTTGGGTTTGCGGCCGGGGAGACCGGGAACTACCACCACTTCATTTTTCATGCTTTCGGTAGGGTAGCAACTGCCGTAATTCACTTTCACAATTTCTGCTTGCTCGGGCAGGATACCGAAGGCTTCTTTCAAATCCTTGGTGATGCGGTCTCCTCCGATAGAGATGATGGCTGTATGGCGGATGGATCCGTCTTCAAAAACGCAGATGTCAGTTGTGCCACCACCAATGTCAATCAGGGCCACACCGGCATCCATTTCGGCCTGCGAAAGCACGGCAGATGCGGAAGCGTAGGGTTCTACTATCAGGTCGGCTACATCCAGTCCGGCCCTTTTAACGGCCTCAAAAATGTGGCGGGCAGCGGCGGTTTGGCCGGTGATAATGTGGTAATTACATTCCACACGAACCCCCATTCTGCCAACCGGGTCTTTTACCCCGTCTTCATCATCTATGCGGTAATCCTGTGGCAATACGTGCAGAATCTCCACACCCGGCTCCAGCGCCAGATATTGCATTTCCTGCTCCAGTTTATCCAGCTCCTCCTGCTTAATTTCTTCGAAGGAATTGCGTCTGGAAAGGGTGCCCCTATGCTGCATACTACGAATGTGATGGCCGGCAATGCCCACAAAAACGTTTTTGATGGTTACCTGGCTCTGTCTCTGCGCCTCTTCTACGGCTTCGCGAATGGCGATTTCTGCCTTGCGGATGTTGGCTACCATGCCTCGGGACACGCCACCGGCACTGGCTGCTTTGCCCATGCCCAGTACGTTAATTTTGCCGTTCTCGGCCAATTGCCCGACAATGGCGCAAATCTTGGTTGTTCCAATGTCGAGGCCTACGATAATATCATTTTTTGAAGCCATATCTTGTTGATGTGAATTAGTGTTTTGGTTTTTGGACATCGTTTTCTTTTTTCTGTTCAGTTAAATTGACACTCTTAACCCCTACGATCTGCCCTTTGTATTTGAGACTGATGGTATGGTATTTACTCCAACCCGTATTGCGCAGTCCTTTCTCGTAGAACTGGCGTAGGTTTGAGAACTTTTCGGGTAGATTTTCGGCGTCACCTATTACAATGCTATGCTTCCCAACGCGGGGAACCAAGATTAGGTCACCGGAGTTATCTACATGGCATTGTTCAAATTGTGCGTTCCACAGCGGGTTGGCATCAATAAAGGTGGCGAGTTTTAAAACTTGTCTCAGCACAGGCGTTTTGAGTTTTCCGGAATCGGTCAGTTTTTCCGTTATGTTTCCGGTTGCAGGAAGCACATCCGGTGCATGGGTTCCCCTGTAGGGAATTTTATGTCCGGAAGAATCCAGAAAATAGGTTTCACCTGTGGAATTGGTGATTCTAACGATAGGTTTGCGCTGTACAATCTGAATTTTCAGTATTCCGTCCAGACTGATATAAACCTGAGATGATGCAATGTAGGGCATGGATTTAAGCGTAGTTTCCAGTTTGGTGAGTGAAACCTCCGATGCCGCTTTTCCCTTGGGATTGCCACAGGTTCTGTTTACGATGTTAAATACGTCCTGTTCACTCAGGAAAAATACACCGCTATCGGGTTGAATGGCGATGTCTATCTTATCGATGTTTCTGTTTTTACCTGAATATCGCAATCCGCCCCATACGGCAATGAGCGTCATGAGCAGGCCTATGAGTATGCTAAACATCCAGACCCTGGATTTGCTGATATGATTGAATTTAAATGCCATGGTATAGGTTTTTGATTACGGGAACAAGCCGGTCTATGTCGCCGGCACCCAGAATCAGGAGCAGTGGCGGTTTATGGCTTTGTATATAGGTTATGGCTTCTTCGTTTTTCAGGTGTTTTTTGTTAGGATTTTGCATTTTTTCCAGTAACCATTCCGAGGTAATTCCGGGTATCGGTAATTCTCTGGCCGGATAAATGTCGAGCAGGATAGGATTGTCAAGTTTATCCAGACTTTCGGCAAAACCATCTGCAAAATCCCGGGTTCGGGAGAAAAGATGGGGCTGAAAAATACCGGTAATGCTTTTGTCGGGATAAAGTGCCTTAACAGAGCCAATAATGGCATTCAGTTCCTGTGGATGATGCGCATAGTCGTCAATCACAATGTATTCCGGTGTTTTGATAATGTACTCAAAACGTCTTTTGGCGCCCCTGTAGCTTTTAACGCCATTTCGCAAGGCCTCTTCAGATATACCCGGCAAAGAGAGGCAGGCAGCTACTGCGGCTGTTGCATTCTCCACGTTGTGGAATCCGGGAAGCCCCGATTGCCATCCCCGAAGCCGATGTTGTTCCCCATTGGGATTGATAACAATATCGAAATGAAATTCACCTTCGGCGGGTGTTACATTTTCACAGCTTACGGAAGGGCTGCCTGCTACTTTGGTTCCGTATGCTTCACATTGAATTTCTGCCGGCCATTTTTCAGTCAGTGTGTTGTGATAAATCAGTTTTCCTCCCGGCTTGATTTTACCTGCAAAAACGCAGAATGCCTCCCGGAAGGCCTCTTCGTTTTCGTATATGTCCAGATGGTCGGGGTCTATGGCTGTGATGATGGCAATATCCGGGTTCAGGCGGTGGAAGCTGCGGTCAAATTCATCGGCCTCCAGCACCACAATGGGCTTATCAGGGAAGATATCTCTTCCCGAGGTATGGTGGAGGTAGTTGGTGCCATAATTAGCGGAAATTCCGCCCAAGAATGCAGTAAAATTGATGTTGTTTTCATGCAGTAAATGGGCAATCAGGGTGGAGGTTGTGGTTTTACCATGGGTGCCGGCTACCGCAATGCAATATGCGTTGTTACTGATCATTCCCAGTGCCTCGCTTCTTTTAAACAGCGGCAATCCCTGAGATTTCAGGTGATTTAGCTGAAGGTGGTCTTTGGGAATGGCGGGTGTATAAACCCGCAAAATGCTTTCAGTATTTTGGGAAACCCATTCGGGTAAAGTACTGATGCTGTCTTCATAGGTAATTTGTATACCTTCATTTTCAAGCGCCCGGGTAAGGTCTGACGGGGTCTTGTCATAACCGGAAACGACAATGCCCTGCGTATTCAGGTAGCGGGCAATGGCGCTCATGCCAATGCCGCCGATGCCCAGAAAATATGCGTGGCTAATGTTCTTTAGGTTCATGATGCAATCAGGGTTTTAATGGCTGAAACGATGGCCGTGGTGGCATTGGGTCGGGCCAGTTCACTAAGTTTGTTTTGCATGCTGCCAATCTGCGCTTGGTTTTTAAGGGTAGCTATGGCCGTATTGACGAGTTGTTCGGCTACTTCTGCATCCCTGACGAGCAGGGAGGCCCCCATTTTGCAGAACTGCAATGCATTTTGGGTCTGGTGGTCGTCGGTGACATTGGGTGACGGAACCAGAATTGCCGGTTTTCCGCAAACCGCAATCTCAGACATGCTGAGGGCGCCTGCCCTGGATATCACCAGGTCTGCGGCACCGTAGGCAAATTCCATTTCCCTTAAGAATGGCATGGCCAGCATTCCGGGTTTATCCTGGGTGTTGGCCCGGAAATTTTTACCGGTTTGCCAGATTATCTGAACGCCATTCTCCGCAAGTGTCTCAATGCCTTCCTGTATGGCTTGGTTGATGCTTTTGGCACCCAGACTTCCGCCGGTAACAAACAATATCGGTTTTTCAGCATCCAGTCCGAAAAATTTGCAGGATTCAATTTTATTTTGTAACTTAGTTAAGTTTTCCCGGACCGGATTTCCGGTAAACCGCACTTTTTCTTTGGGAAATACCTTTTCCATATCGGGGAACCCTGTGCAAATGATATTGACGCGTTTTGCCAGCAGTTTATTGGTCAATCCTGCATAGCCGTTACCTTCCCATATTATGGATTTTTTACCCATTCCCGATGCGGCGTATAGAACAGCCAGACTGGCATATCCGCCTGTGCCGATCACGCAATCGGGGTTAAATTCTTTGATGATCTTTTTTGACTTGAAATATGCTTTGATGAATTTCCAGAGGACGATCAGATTGCCGGGACTATAGGACCTTTTCAGCCCCAACACATCCAGCCCGATAATATTGTATCCTTCCTGTGGAACTTTTTCCATTTCCATTCGATTGGCGGCTCCTACAAACAAAATATCACAGCCCGGATATTCTTTTTCCAGCTGCTGCGCTATGGCAATGGCAGGGAATATGTGTCCCCCGGTGCCCCCTCCCGATATCAGAAATTTACGCTGCATTCAGTTTCTCCGCTTTTTCCTCCTGAATGGTACGGCTCACACTTAAAATAACTCCAAACGCAATACTGTTGAATACAAGACTGGTTCCTCCCATACTGACTAAGGGGATGGTGAGTCCGGTTACCGGCAATATTCCCACGGCAACCCCCATGTTCACAAAGGCCTGAAAACTCATGCTGAGGCATAGTCCCAGCGCCAGCAAAGCACCGAATGCCTTGGGGCTGTCTACCACTATTTTAATACATCGGAATATGAGTATCAGAAACAACAATACCATTCCGGCGCCGCCCACAAAACCATATTCTTCAACAATAATGGCGTAGATGAAGTCGGAATAGGGGTGAGGCAGATAGTTTCGCTGTGTACTGTTGCCGGGACCTTTACCCAGCAAACCTCCTGTGGCTACGGCAATTTTGGATTGCATTTGCTGGTAGTTGCTTTCTCCGTTGTCTTTTCCCATGAATGTTTCAATTCGCTTCTTCCAGGTAGGTATGCGGCTTTCCCCCATGTTATCTACGTTAATATTCAGAAGAAAAATTACCATTAGGCCCATGGCTGCAGCTCCGGCTCCACCCAGCAGGGCCAGGTACTTAAAGTTGATTCGTCCGATGTATAGTAACAGGCAGCAGGTTACAAACACCAGCAATGCGGTACTCAGGTTTTCCGGAGCAATGAGTGTAACCACGATGATTATCACTGCCAGAATGTTGCGAAATACCTTAAAGCTGTCTATTTCCTCCTGTTTTTTGCTGAGATAGCGGGCAATGTACATAATGAGGAACAGCTTTGCCATGTCGCTGGTCTGGAAAGTGATTCCGAGTCCGGGAATGGGTAGCACCCGGGTGGCATTATTGATTTCGCTGCCCACGGCAAGGGTCACCACCAGCAATATGATGGAAATCCAGATGAAAAGCTGAGAGACACGCGAAAAATACTGATAGTTGACAAGGTGGCATAGGTAAAGAAACCCAAAGCCGATGAGCAGAAATCCGGTATGGCGAAGGAAATAAAATTCGGTATTGCCACCCTGCTTGCTGAATGCCAGACCGCCGGTAGCGCTGTAAACCGCCAGTATCCCCACCAGCGAAAGAATGATGATGATAGCCCATATCCAGGGGTCACCACGAAAAATCTTACTAAATTTGCTGCCTTCTGCGTTCATGATTTACAGGTTTCTTACAGCTTCTTTGAACTGCCTTCCGCGGTCTTCGTAGTTGTCGAACAGGTCGAAGCTTGCACAGGCCGGAGAGAGTAAAACACATTCACCTTTCTTGGCAAGTCTGCTTGCAACATGAACCGCTTCTTTGGCACTGCCGGTATTGATAATCATGTCAACATCATCCTGAAACGCCTGGTGGATTTTGATATTATCCAGCCCCATGCAAATGATGTATTTAACCTTGTCTTTTACCAGCGCTTTTAGCTCTTTGTAGTTGTTGCCTTTGTCTACTCCGCCTGCAATCCATACCACGGGTTTGTCCATGCTTTCCAGCGCATACCATGCGCTGTTTACGTTGGTGGCTTTGGAATCATTGATGTATTCCACCCCATTTACCTGACTTACAAATTCAAGGCGGTGTTCTGCATTCTGAAAATTACAGAGACTTTCGCGGATGGTTTCTTTGCGAACGTCCAGGAGACTGGCTACCACGGCTGCTGCCATGCTGTTGTACGTGTTGTGGATACCACGCAGTGAGATTTCTTCCATATTGATGGTCATTGTTTGTTTGTTATTATTAATGAATAAAGTATTGTTTTTTACGTATGCACCGGGATTGTATGCTCCGGTTATAGTAATTGGCAAGGCAGTCGCCTCTCCGGTTTTCATGTTAAAATATTGCTGGGTAATAGCATCATCGGCACAATAAATGAAGTAATCGGTTGCTTGCTGATTGCGGCTGAGTCTGAACTTACTGGAAGCATACAATTCAAGCTGATAATTATAGCGGTCCAGGTGGTCAGGGGTAATGTTGGTCAGCACGGAAATGTGTGCGCGGAATTTATCGTTGCCATCCAGCTGAAAACTGCTCACCTCAAGTACATAAATATCGTGGTTTTCTTCAGCCACCTGTCTGGCAAAGCTCTTGCCTATGTTGCCCCCCAATCCCACATTCAAACCGGCATTTTTTAGGATATGATAGGTGAGTAGGGTGGTGGTGCTTTTGCCGTTTGTGCCGCTGATGCAAACCATTTTGGCATCGGTATATCTTCCTGCAAATTCGATTTCGGAAATAACAGGGATGCCTTTGTTGATTGCTGCCTGCACCATGGTCACCGTATATGGAATTCCGGGGCTTTTTACGATTTCGTCAGCGCTTAAAATATCGCTTTCAGTATGTTGGCCTTCTTCCCATCTTACATGGTTTGCTTCCAGTTCTTCCTTGTATTTGCCTGCAATTTTCCCCATATCGGAAACAAACACATCCCACCCTTTGGACTTGGCCAAAACAGCGGTTCCTGTGCCCGATTCGCCTGCTCCCAATATGACCAGTTTCTTGCTCAACGTAGTTTTAACAGTGCAATGGATATGAGAACCAGGATGATGGTAATAAGCCAGAATCTTAGGGTGATTTTGCTTTCCGGAATATTGAGTTTTTGAAAGTGGTGGTGCAGCGGGCTCATCAGGAAAATTCTGCGACCCTCACCGTATTTTTTCTTGGTGTATTTGAACCAGCTTACTTGTAATACCACGCTGAGGCTCTCTGCGAAGAACACACCGCAGAGTATCGGGATAAGCAGTTCCATTTTGATGATGATGGCCACCGCTGCGATAGCTCCGCCCAGCGCCAGACTTCCGGTATCACCCATAAAAACCTGAGCAGGGTAACCATTATACCAGAGGAAGCCCAGGCATGCACCAATGACTGCAGCCAGGAACACCACCACTTCTCCGCTTTGGGGAACGTATATAATGTTGAGATATTCCGCCATTTTTGCGTTACCGGCGGCGTAAGCCAGCACGCCCAGACCCATGCCCACAATGGCTGTAGTGCCTGCAGCCAGTCCATCTATGCCGTCGGTAAGGTTGACCGCATTTGTCACGGCCATACATATAAATACAATAACAGGCAGGAAAATAAACCAGGCATTGTTTTCACCCGGAATAAGATCGGAGTAGTTGAGTTTGTGACCGGTAATGGGTAGGTTGGTTTCCAGCGGGATATGGGCTGATTTATGGGCGAAATCGATGGCAATGGCAATGACTACGCCCAGCAATAGCTGACCAATCAACTTGGTAGTGGCTTTCATGCCTTCTTTATTCTTTTTGAAAACCTTGATGTAGTCATCAATGGCACCTATTGTGCCCATCCAGGCGGTGCTTACCAACATCAACATCACATATATATTTTCCAGTCTTGCCAGAAGCAGGGTAGGAACGATAATGGCCAGTAAAATAATGATGCCACCCATAGTAGGTGTTCCCTTCTTTTGAAGTTGTCCTTCCAGGCCCAGGTTGCGTATTTCTTCGCCGATTTGCTGTTTTTGAAGCCATCGAATGATTCGTTTGCCTATCAGCAGGGCTATCAGTAGGCTGAGTATTCCCGCCATGCTGGCCCTAAAGGATATGTACTGAAATACACCGGCTCCGGTTACGTTTTGGCTGTCGAGGTATTTGAATAAGTAATAAAGCATTATGGATTGTTGGGGTTAAAAAGGGCCTGTATGATGGCTTTGTCGTCAAAGGGGTATTTTACACCCTTGATTTCCTGATAGGTTTCATGACCTTTACCTGCAATGAGAATTACATCTCCGGGGGCTGCTAACATAACTGCAGTCCTGATGGCTTCTTTGCGGTCTGTTATTTTTAGGGTTTTCTTGTAGAACTGTCCTTCCACGCCGGCCTCCATTTCCTGAATGATGTTTTCAGGTTCTTCATCCCGGGGATTGTCACTGGTAAAAATGACTTTGCTGCTGAGGCGTGCGGCAATTCTGCCCATTTCCGGTCTTTTTGCGGCATCGCGGTTCCCGCCGCATCCCACCACGGTTATCAGCTGTGCATGATTTCCCCTGATTTCATTGATGGTTTTAATTACATTTTTCAAAGCATCCGGTGTGTGGGCGTAATCCACAATCGCAGTGACCCTTTCAGGGCCGTGGATGGCTTCAAATCTGCCATTTACCCTGCCGGCCCGGGTAAGCGGCAATATGATGTCTTCTTCACCATGGGTGAGAAGAAATGCAGCGCCGTATACAGCAGCCAGGTTGTATGCATTGAAGGTTCCTACCATATTAACCCATGCATCTTTACCATCTATCCGCAACTGCATTCCCTGAAAATCACTTTCCAGTATTTTTACGGTGAAATCAGCTCCGCTTTTCATGGCGTAGGTATAACGGGCTGATCGGGTGTTTTGCAACATCACCATGCCGTTACGGTCATCTTTATTGGTCAGTGACCAGGCCGTTGAAGGAAGCGAATCAAAAAACTGTTTTTTGGCTTTTAAATAGTTGTCAAATGTTTGGTGATAATCTAGGTGATCATGGGTGAGATTGGTGAAAATACCGCCCGTAAATTCAAGTCCCGCAATTCTGTGCTGATGGATGGCGTGTGAGCTGCATTCAATAAAGCAATACTCGCAGCCGGCTTCTACCATTCGGGCCAGTAGGTAGTTCATTCCGGCGGCATCCGGTGTAGTATGTGTGCTGGGTATTACTTCATTTCCGATTCTGTTTTCTACGGTGGAGATAAGTCCGCAGCGATGCCCCAGGGTACTGAAAAGCTCGAACAAAAGGGTGCTGACGGTTGTTTTTCCATTGGTGCCTGTAGTGCCTACCAGTTTTAGTTTCTGGGTGGGTTCACCATAAAACAGATGACAGGCAATTCCCATGGATTCAGCCACATCTTCTACCAGTATGTAAAGTATGCCCGGCTTAGGATTTTCAATTCTTTTTGCCAGTATGGCTGTAGCTCCGTTCTCTATGGCTTTGGCTATGAAGTCGTGCCCGTCTGCAAGGGTTCCGGGCATAGCGGCATACAGGAAACCCGGCTGCACTTTTCTGCTGTCGATGCACACTCCTTCAATGGAAATGTCATTATGGCCAATGATTTCCTTGGGTTTCAGTCGGGTGATGATATCGCTAATGGGAAATGTCAAAATGGTTCCAGGATTAGGTGTATTTGTGTGACTTTAGCGATGGCGGTTCCTGCAGGAATGCTTTGTGAAATGATACGGCCATATCCTTCACTGCTTATCATAATTTTATTTTGTTCGAGCCATACGATGGCATCACGCAGTCCCAGTCCCTTAAAATCAGGTAGTAACCCCTGTTTTGTCTTGGCGGGCCTGAGTAATACGGCAAATCCCTTTTTCTCACCCGATACCCAGTCACCGTTTTTGCCACTGTCCAGCTGTGAGCTGATATTCAGGGCATTTAATACCAATCTTGTTTTAGCTGTATTGCCTTTCAGGATTTCGGGAATTTGCGGTTCTCCGGTTTTCCCGGCTACCGGCTGAATTTTCAATGAGCTGCTGTAAATCTTATCTGCTATGTCCTTGAAAACAGGACCGGCAACCAGCGATCCATAAATGATGCCTTTTTTAGGTTCGTTGATTACCACAATAATGCTATACTGGGGGTTGGATGCAGGAAAATATCCTGCGAACGATGCTTTGTAGCTGCCATCGGCATACGCTTTGCCCTTGGCGATTTTGGCAGTGCCTGTTTTACCGGCAACCTGATAATTGTCGTTTTTTAAATTGGTGGCCGTTCCGTGGTTTACTACTCCTTCCATCATACTTTTCAGGGCGGCCAGGGTGGTTGCACTGCATATTTGTTCATTCAGTACCACAGGCGTGATGGTCCGAATGGATTTACCCTCGTGTTTGATTTCGCTCACCATGTAAGGCCGCATCATTTTACCATTGTTGGCCACAGCGTTATACAACATCAGCATTTGCAGGGGTGAGATCTGGGTTTCATATCCTATACTCATCCAGGGCAAAGTGGTATTGTACCAATTTTTTGATTTTTTGGTTTTAATAAGTGGGTTGTTAGCAGTGCGAACATCAAATTCCGGTTTGAAGTTTAAACCCAGACGCAGCGCATGGTTTACAAATTTTTCCGGCTGCTTGGCATAATGCTTAAGCACCAGTTTGCTAATACCCACATTACTTGATTTTTCGAAGCTTTCCTGCAGTGTCAGAATTCTTTTGTTGGGTTTGGTGGCATCTTTCATGGTTTCACCATACATTTTGGCTTCTCCTCCCTGCACATCCACGCTGTCGGTGGGTTTGGCGTATCCATCTTCCAGCAGCGCCATGGCAGATATTAGCTTGAATGTAGACCCCGGCTCTTCAAATTCATCCACTGCATAGTTCATCACTTCCACATATTCGCCGTTTTCGTTTCTTTTGAGGTTGGCCATGGCCTTAATGGCTCCGGTTTTAACTTCCATCACTACGGCACAGCCATGGTCTGCTTCATTGTTCGCCAGCACCCTTTGCAAAGCATTTTGAGCTACATCCTGTAGGTTCACGTCTAGTGTGGTTACAATGTCATAGCCATTCACAGGATCTTTCAGATTGCCCGCCTGCATGGGTCTCCATGTGTTGCCCGGCATACGCTGTTCCATGCGCTGTCCGTCCTTACCGCGCAATAGACTGTCAAACGCTCCCTCAAGGCCTACATATACGCCTTGTTTGCTGTAACCAATGGTTCTGCGGGCAAGGTCACCCATGAAATAGAGACGTTTCCCCCGTTCTTCAAACCAGAATCCCCCTTTAAATTTGCCTTTGCGAATCAGGGGCCATGTTTTCATCTTTTTTACGATATCAAAGCCCTGATCCTTTATTAATAGGGCATATCGGGATTTTCGGTTCCTAAGCGTTGTCAAGTGATTTTTCCATCCGGCTTCATCTTTTTCCTTGAATTCAGAAGCCATTAATAAGGAAAGACTGTCAATGTATTTGCGGAATGTGTCCCTGCCAAGTCCATCAGCAAATGCATCGAATACCATATCATAGCGAGGAACAGAAGTGGCCAGCAAGCTGCCGTCTGCAGCATAAATATTTCCACGAATGGCTTTTACATCCAATACCCGGGAGTTTTTTTGTTTGAGTGCCTCACTGAATTCTTTGTCACTGCCCAGCTGCAGTCTGGCTGTGGTAAACAACACCGAAATGCCAAAGACAAGCACAATCCCGAAAACGAGATAGGCCCTCAGTAGAATGGCACGCCGCGTGTTAACTTTATTATTTGCCGGTGTTGACATGGGATTCGATTTTTACGGGCGGAACATTGAGTTCTTTCAAACCGCTCTGTTCCAGTTTTTTAGCCAGTTCGCTCTGCTTGCTGGCATTGGTAATCTGGCTTTCCAGACTTATTTTTTCGCTATTAAGTTCTTTCAGTTCTTTGGTCAGGTTTTCCTTGTTTCGCAGGGCTTTGTTTGCATGGTGCTGATTGTAGATGTAGAACAGCATCAGTAAAAATGCCACCATGCCAAACTTTACCCATGACCAGATTCCGACAGATTCCTGTTGTTGGTTTATCTCTTCCTGCGCAGCAGTAGTATCTTGTGGCTCTATGGGTTCTTTTTCTGTTGTCATTGTTTAACTCCTATTCTCATTTTGGCGCTGCGTGCCCTGTTGTTTATCTGTATTTCCTGTTCATCAGGAACAATAGCTTTGTTAGGTTCCGGGTTAAATGGCCGATCCACATTGCCATACATATCAGTTTTTCGGATGCCGTCAAGGTTCCCGGTTTGGAGAAAATTCTTAACCATGCGATCTTCCAGACTGTGGTAGCTGATGATGACTAATCGTCCGCCGGTACCGATACAGTCAGCTGCGGCTTTTAATAATGACTCGAGGGCCTGCATTTCTCCGTTAACCTCAATTCGCAGTGCCTGATATACCTGGCTTAAATATTTGGCCGGGCTATGCTTGGGAGTGCACGACGAAATCATCTGCTTTAATTGTTCTGTGGTGTTGATGGTTTTCCCGGTTCTTCCCTGGCAAATCGTACCGGCCAGTCGTCCAGCATTGGGTATTTCTCCCCAAAGTTTGAAGATGTGTTTGAGCTTTTCTTCGGGGTAGCTATTGATAATGTCTGCTGCTGTAACCGGTGATTTTTTGTCCATTCGCATATCCAGCGGGCCATCAAGCCGGTGAGCAAATCCCCGCTCACCTACGTTGATCTGGTGAGATGATATACCCAGGTCTGCCAGGATTCCGTTCAGGGGCAGCATTTTGCCGTAACGCATAAATTGCTTCAAAAAGCGAAAGTTGTGATGTACCAGGGTGAAACGCCTATCATCCGGTGCGTTTGCCAGCGACTCATCATCCCTGTCAAAAGCCACAAGCTTGCCTTTGGCTGATAGTTTTTTTAGAATAGCACGCGAATGCCCACCACCTCCGAAGGTGGCGTCTGCATAGATCCCGTCAGGATCATATACCAGTGCATCTACACTGGGGTTTAGCAGTACGGGTACGTGATATTCTTGCATAGGGCAGTCGGTGTCATTCCAAATTTCATGGCTCCTTTCTGCTACCCGCTTGTTGATGGAAGTTTTGCGCCAGCTTGCTGAGTTCGTCAGAATCCACCGAAAGCTCGGTTTCATAATTAGAACGGCTCCAGATTTCCACTTTGCTGCCGTAGGCGCTCAGAACTACTTCGTCGGTAAGTTCGGCGTATTCGCATAGCTTTTTGGGAATCAGAACCCGCTGGGCATTGTCAATCTGAACCAGGTTGGCACCATTGGTGAAAATGCGCTTAAAACGGCGTATTTCAGGGCTCAGAAAGTCATCTACCACAGTCAGCTTACCGGTTTCTAACAACCAGTCTTCTCGGGTATACAGAACGAGACACTTTTCAAATCCCCGGTTGACCACAAGCGTGTTTCCCGCGCTTTCGGGAAACTGCGCACGAAGCCGTGATGGTAAAGACAATCTGCCTTTATCATCCAACTTACATAGGTACTCGCCAATCAATCCGGACATAGGTTTGGAATTCCGTCTGCTAAATAAAAACCAAAAATCCCACTTTTTCCCACATTTTCCCCTTTTTAATCACCAATTATCCACATAACGGCGTTTAATCGGGTTTTATTGTGGGTTATTTTCACAATGAGATGATTAATTATTCAGCAAAAATACCTTAAAACCTTTTAAATACAAGGATTTTTTTAAAGGTGGGTGAAAGTGGGGGCTAAAATCCGGTTTTTGATGCTTTTTTTCATTTTAGTGACCAATGTGGGTAATCCCAATGCCGGGTTCCTCTTATCTTTGTACTATGCGATTGGTGATCTTATTCCTTTTGCTTTGCTCGTGTGCATGCTCATGGGCTCAGTCAGACACCAGGAGTTCTCTGGGTGCAGGGATTTCACGCTTCGGCATATCTGCGTCCTTTAGAAAAGATCATTTTTTTCATGATTACAGCCATTTATCGCTCAAACCCTCCGGTTTTTATGTGGATGCGGGTAATATTCAGCATCCACGCGAAGTCGCGGTTGTAAATACGGTTTTTCAAAACGCCAGCACTTACAAGGTAGATAAGACTCATTTTGCATGGACCTTTCGCCCGGGTTTGATTTATTCTGTGGTGATGAGTGAGCGCGCAGACAGACGTGCCGTAGGCGTTAATGTTACCTCAGGTCCCGGAATATCGCTTGCCTACACGTGGCCTGTATATGTCACGATTTTGCAGGTAGACCCCATGGGCAATGAGTATTTTACCGATGTTCGGTATAATCCGGATATTCATCAATCCACTGAAATTGCCGGTAGAGCCGGTTTCTCCGAAGGGTTTTCGCAAGGTAAATTCACCCCCGGACTTACCTGGCAAGGAGGGATTGATTTTCAATGGGCAAACTACCGCAATGATGTGAATACCCTGACCCTCGGTGCACGCGTGGAAGCGTTTCCGAGAAAACTGCCCATTTTACACAACAGTGCGTTGAATAAAAGTGTATTCTCTGCTTTTTACATTAATTTTGCATTTGGATTGGGTGGTTAAAAGTTCCCCTCTCCTTAAATCTTGCTAGAATTACCGGTTATATCCTCCCAAAAAGATCGCAGGCCTTCCAAGCCATCCTGGTTGAAAATTGATTTGCCTACCGGCGAAAATTATACCCGGGTTAAGCGCATCGTGAAAGAACACAAGCTGCACACCATTTGTGAGGATGGCCGCTGCCCCAACATGGGGGAATGCTGGGGTGCCGGCACCGCTACGTTCATGATTCTGGGTAATATTTGTACCCGCAGCTGCTCTTTTTGTGCAGTAGCTACGGGCCGCCCAACAGAATATGATATAGATGAGCCCTTTCGTGTTGCTGAAGCTGTGAGACTGATGGGCGTAAAGCACTGCGTCATTACCTCTGTAAATCGCGATGAACTGAAAGATAAAGGGGCAAGCGTTTGGGCTGCCACCATCAGGGAAGTGAAAAGGCAAAATCCACAAACCACCATCGAAACATTAATCCCGGACTTTAAAGCCCAGTGGGATCTCCTCTATATGGTGCTGGATGAGCGTCCGGATGTGGTTAGCCACAACATGGAAACCGTCGAGCGCCTTTATAGAATTGTTAGACCGCAAGCCAAGTATGCCCGCAGTCTGGAGCAAATTAAAAGAACCGCCGAATACGGACTTCGCACCAAGAGCGGTGCCATGATGGGGTGTGGTGAGACCCCCGAAGAGGTGCTGGCGTTAATGGATGATTTACATGAGCATCAATGCCACGTTTTGACTCTTGGTCAGTATCTTCAGCCAACCAAAATGCACTTACCCGTGGCAGAGTATATCCATCCTGACCAATTCAAGGCCTGGGAAACCGCCGGCCTTGCTAAAGGGTTTCTGCACGTGGAAAGCGGTCCCATGGTTCGCAGTTCCTACCATGCTGAAAAACACGTTATGTAATTGTTGCGGCCCTGTCAATTAGGTGGTTAGGTGTTCTTTAGCCTGTCATTTTTTTGACATCATTGAAAAAATTGATGGCCTTTTTGGTTGCGATTTCGCAAAGTGGATGTAAATTAGCGGACTACAAAAGAATATTACCTTTTTATGAAGTTTAAACACGCCCTTTTATTTTCTTCTGCTTTGTCGCTGGTTTCAGCCGCGGCCTGGTTGTCCGAAAATGGTTCTTTCAGCAGCCCATCATTTGCCAAATGGTTGACTGAGGAGAAATCGAACACTGAAGAAATTGGCCCTGCACTTGAGTATTTAAAAGCGCTGCGCGCCAATCCACGCACCGGAACCATAGAACCGGAATGGATAGAGGCAGCTGTGGCTCAGGCCGACCGAATAAGCATGCTTCGCAGAGCTTCCCTGGTTTGGACCAATATGGGCCCGGACAATATCGGTGGCCGCTGCCGTGCATTATTGCTTCACAAGGATTCCACCAACCTCTGGTTTATGGGTGGTGTTAGCGGCGGATTGTTTAGAAGCTCAACTTCAGGATCCAGCTGGGTTCCAATAAACGATAAGCAGGAAAACTTAAATGTTACCTGCATTGCCCAAACCGATGACGGTACCATATATTATGGCACCGGTGAAGGTGGATTTACCAATCTGTCGGGTACCAGAAACGGTTCGCCCGCATTTATAGGAAACGGTTTATATAAAAGCACCACTAATTCGGGCACTGCCTTTACCCGCATGGCAAATACTGCCGACGGCCGTTTCAATGCCTGCAATACCATGGCAGCTTTTGGCAACAAACTTTATGTGGGCTCTCAAAACGGATTATTCCTTCTCACCAATAATGGTACCACCATCACCCAGCAGCGCGGTGGTTCTTGCCTTGAAGTGAAAATAGATAAAAACGGTGTTGTTTGGGCTAGCTTTTCCAACGGTTCTGTATTCAAGAGCGATGCAAACGGAGCCAATTTCACCCAGGTTACTTACGGAGGACCTTCTGCACGTGTAGCTATCGCCATTTCACCCGAAGACCCCAACTATGTGTATCTTCAAAACGCCCAGACCCGCTTGAACGGAGTGTGGCGCACCACCGACGGTGGAACAACCTGGAGCCAGATTGTGTCCTACAGTTCTGTAACCGACAATATGGGAACCGGTCAGGGTTATTACGATAACGTGGCGGCAGTAGACCCTCTGAACAAAAACCGCGTATATCTGGCGGGTGTAACCATGGCCATGTGGGACAATATCAATGGCTTCACCGAAATCGCTTCAACCTTTGATGCTCCCTGGAACAATGGCTATATCCACGCAGACAAACACATCATTCAGTTTGATACCCGTCAAAATCCACCGCTTATGCTGGTAGGTTCTGATGGTGGCCTTTTCGGTAGCAAGGATCGCAGCATCTGGACACGCATGAATCGCAACTTTACCACTTATCAGTGTTATAACGTTGCCGCCAATTCACTGGGTCACATCGTGGGCGGTTCTCAGGATAACGGTACCCAGCTAATTAACTTCTCAGGCAACAGCATCAATGGTGCTCCGTCCAAAACAGCCATTGAAATCTATGGTGGTGACGGCTTCGATGTGGAATTTTCAAGGTTTCACCCCAAAACCATCTTCGTATGTACCTACTATGGCAGAATCGCAAGAACCGGCAACAGCGGGCAGTCAAGCTCCTCTTTCTGGGATAGCCGCATAAAACCGGATGACGCGGCTGCAAATCCTCCTGACGTGGATTTTACCACCCATTTCACCCTTTGGGAGCCCAATGATTCAACCTCACGGCTCTTCCTGGCCAGAAATGCTGAAGTTTGGGTAGCCATCAACCCAACGAACTTTATAGAAGATGTAAACTGGTTTAGGGTTGCTTCCGGCTTAGGCAATGACCGTATCCTGGAAATGGACAATACACCCGATGGCGCTCACCTGTTTATCGCTAAATCCGGAAAGCTCCTAAGACTGAGCGGTCTTGACACTGCCAAATTTACTGTGGCTGCCAACCCAGGTATCAATGATATTCCTAAAGGGTTGAGCATCAAAACCATCACACCTTCCGGTGCCGGTTCACGTGTAATTACCTCTGTAAATGTAGATCAGGCCAATCCCAATCACGTTGTGGTAACATTGGGTGGTTATGGCGATGCGGTATATGTAATGGAATCAGATAACGCGCTGGACGAAACTCCAGTTTGGACCAACATTACCGGTGATTTGCCCAAAATGCCTGTTTATGATGCCGTAATAGACATTGATAATCCCAACCGCATCATTCTGGGTACAGATTTAGGCGTGTTCATGACTGAAAATGGTGGAACTAACTGGGCAGAAGCCAACAACGGTATGGCCCGTACACCTGTTTTTGAAATACGCGGATATGAGTGGAAACCTTGGGAAGGCATGAAATTATACATTGGTACACATGGTCGTGGATATTACCAAAGTATGAGCCTTACCACCGGTACCAAGCGTATTTCGGATACCTATACTGCCCTGAAGGTATGGCCTGTGCCTGCTTCTGGCCTGTTGAATGTATCATTCCGCAGTGTAGGCAACGAAAAACTTACCCTAGAGATTTATGGCATGGATGGTAAGCGATATCAGCAAAAGAGCGTATCTGTTAATGCAGGTAATAATAATGTTCAGCTGAATACCACGTCTTTGCCTGTTGGAAACTACTTCGTTCGCGTTAGCGGTAAGGAAGGAAGCAACAGCATTAAATTTAACGTTGTAAAGTAATCCGGGATTATTCCATCTAAATAGTAAACTGCCGGTCATTTGATCGGCAGTTTTTTTTATATCTCCCCTCTAAAAACCATTTTGGCCGGGCCTTGCAGCCAAATGTTTGAATATCCGCTTTCCCCTGAATCAAAGCTAACGGACAATATACCTCCCGGTGTTTTAACCGTTATCGGAGATGAATTTTTATATAAAATATGGCTGGCCAGGGCTGCTGCTGTAACGCCGGTTCCGCAGCTGAGAGTCTCGTCTTCTACGCCCCTTTCGTAAGTTCTCATGTCGAGGTTTCCTGAAGCTGATTTTACAAAATTGACATTAATGCCAACAGAGGAGAATTCATCGTTGTAGCGAATGGAGTGGGCAATGCTAAGTAAATCCAGCTTTTCAGGATCTGTTTCTGTAAAACGTACGAAATGCGGTGAGCCGGTATTAAGGACTACAGTGTCGGAGTCTCTGATTTCCCATTGTTTAACATCGATCATCTGCAGACGTACATTTTCTCCTGAAATATGGGCCTGATGCGGCCCGTCAATGGCCAGAAAGTGCAACTTGCCGGAATTTCCTAAGCCCAAGGAATCTGCAAAATGGGCAATACAGCGTCCGCCATTGCCGCACATGCTGCTGATATTGCCATCGCTGTTGTAGTAAATCATCCCGAAGTCGTAGCCATTTTCTTCCGTTAATAGCATCAATCCATCAGCGCCTATTCCGTAGTGCCTGTCGCAAATCATGCTCACATCCATACCGGATGGTATGTTTTGTCGGGCATCAATTATCACAAAATCGTTTCCTGTTCCCTGGTATTTTACAAATGCTATACTCATCGTCCAATCAGACTTAAAATGGCTGGGTCGGTAACCTCTTGCGCTGCGGAAACCGGCGTTTTCTGTCCATTTTGTAATGGCAGATTTTTCAATTCATAGGTTTTAATACCACTGTGAAGAAAATAACGGTTTTGCCACTCGTATACCAATGGATTGCCATAAACAATGTTAAAGCAACGCACAAAGTACATATCATTGTATTTGTCAATTTCAACGGCAGGCGTTTTTTCAAGGGTTTCCAAAAAGGTGAAAGAAAAGCGTAAGACCTGCTTTTTGGTTCTGCTGGTTTCAGGCATTTTATAGCCGGTTCCCCCATTTTCAGTTACATACTTGTTATCATCAATTCTTGAAGTTGTGGGTTTGGCTACCTCTGCCTCCGTTTTAAATTTTCTGGCAGGTTTCATTTCGGCGGTTTCTTCCTTCATAGATTTCTGCGACATGACAGGGCTATTCAGTGAAATCGCAACGGCCTGAATATTGGAAGCAATGACAATGGGTTCAGGTGATTCTGCCGATGCCGTAAATTCATCATCATTCAATTCTTCAATGGCAGGGGGGAGGTTGTTTTCAGCATTCTGGGCAATAACCTCAGTATTTTTTGTGGTGTCTCCATTGTCATTTCCCCGGTCTTGTTCTTTTGCCATTGTAATCACTTCTTTTTTTTCTGCGGAAAGGGTATCTCCTTTAGCGGTCAATGGCATTTTATTGCCGGCCTCCGGATTGATTTTCCATAGGATAATGGCTGTAGAGAAAGCAATCAGCAACACCGATGCTGCTGCGTAATACCAGGTTTTTTTACTAAGACTGAAAACACCTCTGTGTCGGGTTCTCTGCCTCAGGTATTGCTTCATTTGGGCATGACCAAACGCGTACACCAAAGCTGCGATTTTTTCCTGTTGCTCCACCTGTGCTTTGAATGCAGGTTCGCTCTGCAATTTTGTCAGGAAGGCCTGCAGCTCCGATCCCGAAAGTTCACCTCGGATATAGCGGTCAATCAATTCAATATGGGGATCCATTTCGCTCATCCAATGAAATCTGATTTGTTAAAACGGCTCTTGATTAGGGTTTCTAATTTCTTAAAACACTGATATTTCTTGGCTTTGGCCGTGTCTGCGTTGGCAAACTGCATCTTTCTTGCAATTTGTTCCATGTCGTTTCCATCAAAGTAAAACATCATGAGCAGTTTTTTACAAGTCTCCCCAATTTCATCCATGGCTTTTTGCAAGTGTTTGAAATCCGAAATTTCTGAAAAATTGTCAGCCGTTACATGCAAATGCGGCAGTATTTTGTCTTCACCCTCCAAGCGCTGTTGTTTACCCAGTCTTTTGAGCCATAGGTTTTTGCAGACTGCCATAATGTAAGTGCTTAACTTACTGCTCAGTACGAAATTGCCTTGCTGTACTTTTTGCCACAACACGATGAGGGCGTCCTGCAGCAGGTCTTCCGCATCTTCATTTCTCCCTTGGTTTTTTAAGACATAGCTGCGAATCATGGTGTGATTATTTTTATACAACAAAACCAGTACTTCCTGGTCGCCGGACTGCAGGCGCTCAAGCCATTGTTGGTCTTTACCGGTCGTAGTTTCTGACATTTCACAGATAGTTAATACCCTTTCGTCGGAAATGGTAAATATCTGCATCAAAAATACAAGAAATAAGTCCGTTTTGAAGTTTCATTTTCGGAACAAAATTTGATAATCAAAAAATAGTATGGAAAAGTCATTCAACAAATCTAAGTGGATGGGCCTGCTTCTGGCCGGTTCTCTGGGAGGATTGGTATCACTTAGTGCTTTTGCGTTAATTACAAAAGTTTCGGGAAATAGGTCCATTGAACAAAAACAACAAAACAGTGCCCAGCTGGCTAGATATGCCGGCCTTAGTGCAACCCCCGCGTTTGATTTTGCAGGGGTGGCGGAAGTTTCTACTCCGGCTGTGGTGCATATTAAAACCAGCATCGGTTCTGCATCTTCGGAACGAAGGGATTCCAGACCCTCAGATCCTTTTGATTTTTTTGGTAATCCCGGATTCAGGTTCGAAAGTCCTATGCCACGGGCAGGATCCGGCAGTGGGGTAATTCTGAGTGATGACGGATACATCGTAACCAATAACCATGTGGTTGAAGGTGCTACCAAAGTGGAAGTGGTACTGAATGATAAGCGCACCTATGTGGCAGAAATCATCGGAACCGACAACAATACAGATCTGGCGCTGCTTAGAATTGGTGAAACCGGTTTACCCTTCATGAAACTGGGCAGCAGTGAAGGAGTAAAGGTGGGGCAATGGGTTGTGGCTGTCGGTAATCCTTTTAATCTGGAAAGTACCGTAACGCTGGGGATTATCAGCGCTATGGGTCGAAATATCGATCTCATCCGAAGTAAAGGCAACAAATATGCAATTGAGAACTTTATTCAAACAGATGCAGCCATCAATCCCGGTAATTCGGGTGGTGCACTGGTTAATACTGCCGGTGAATTAATTGGAATCAACACGGCAATCGCATCAGAAACGGGCTCTTATGCCGGTTATGCTTTTGCCATTCCGGTAGATCTGGTGAAAAAGGTGGTGAATGACATCATGAAATACGGGAAAGTGCAGCGTGGTTTGTTGGGTGTATCCATACAGGATATTAACCAGGAATTTGCAGACAACAAAGGATTTCCGGATTTGAAAGGGGTGTATGTGGCTGAAATAGTTGATGATGGTGCAGCTCAAAAAGCCGGCATCAAGAAAGGTGACGTAATACTGAAGATTAATGATGTGGATGTGAACAGTAGCAGCCGTTTACAGGAAGAAATAGGGAAGAGTCGCCCGGGTGACAAGGTTAAAGTTACGGTTCGTCGTAAATCTGAGAATCTTGATTTGTATGCTACATTGCTCAGTGAGAGTGGTAAAACATCGTTTGAAACAGCCACAAGAGAGAATAATGCTACGGTAATGGGGGTGGAATTTGAAAATGCAACCCGAGAAGAACGGCAGTCACTGGGCTTGAAGAATGCAGTGAAAGTGAAGTCTCTGGGAAAAGGCATTTTCAAAGATGCCGGTATCTCTCAGGGGTTTTTCATCACCCATATCAATAATGAGCCGGTTTACAGCGTTCAGGGGGCAGTCTCAACCCTCAAATCGTTGCGCGGAGCCATAACCATCGAGGGGAAAACTTCGGATGGGAAAGATAAAATCATCGCTGTGAAGATTCCTGCGTCTTCCGATGCTGAAGAATAATACAGTGTATGTATTTTGATGTGAAAACCCTGACCTCGTCAGGGTTTTTTTATGGTTTAGAAATCGTCGTCTTCAATGATGTTGGCTCCCATACCTCCAAGGTGGTTCCAACTGTCTTTGTTGTCCTCATCCAGCAGCATATCGGAGGAATTGTTCATTTTGCTGGGCAGTGTCTGGGTAGCGGGTTCATGAGAATAACCGCCGTCATAGCTGCTGTTTTGACTTTGAATGAGCACGCGTTCTTCGGGCGAGAGGTCAATAAATTTACTGTAGCTGTTTAGAAACTTGGTGAAAGCAGAGCCCACCGCCCCATGACGGTTTTTACCAATGATGATTTCGGTTAGCCCGTCCACCCCATAATTGTTGTAGGAGTCAGGTCCTTTCTGATTGCTATCGCCACCTGCACCGGTCTTTTGGTAGTATTCATCCCTGTAAAGGAACATGACCATATCAGCGTCCTGCTCTATAGAGCCCGATTCCCTTAAATCAGATAACTGAGGCCTTTTGTTGTTTCGTTTTTCTACTTCACGGCTCAGCTGAGCGAGGGCAATAACCGGCACGCTCAGTTCTTTGGCCAAACCTTTCAGTGACCTCGAAATGAAGGCAATTTCCTGTTCCCGGTTTCCCTGGCCTTTGGTTTCATGTCGCAGTAATTGCAAATAGTCAACCACCACCATATCCAGCCCGTGCTGTGAATGCACCCTTCTGCATTTGGCATTCAGGTCGAAGATATTCAGCTGAGGGGTATCATCGATGAAGATCCTACTCTGACTCAGATTCACGGTTTTGCTTTGCAAACGCAGCCACTCATCTTCTGTAAGGTCACTTTTTCTGATTTTATCGGCGGCCACTTCCGCTTCAGCACTGATAAGGCGGTTTACCAGCTGCACATCGGCCATTTCCAGCGAGAACACCATGACGGATTTCTTAAAATCCACCGCGGCATTTCTAACCAATGAAAGTGCAAATGCCGTTTTACCCATGGCAGGGCGGGCCGCCAGAATCACCAGATCGCTGGGTTGCCAGCCGGCAGTAATTCTGTCCAGGTCTGAAAAACCGGAAGCTACCCCTGTAATGCCGTCAGTTTCTGTTTTGCTTCGCTCCTCCAGGTCTTTCAAAGCTCTTTCTACCAGTTTGTCTATATCCTGAAAATTCCGCTTTAAGCCGTTGTTCTTGATTTCATAAAGTTTACGTTCACTTTCATCCAATAAAATGAAGCTGTCTTCAGAATCATCAAATGCATCATGCGCAATTTCTCCGCCTACCCTAATCAGCTCACGCTGAATCATTTTCTGGGTAAGAATTCTTGCATGGAAGGCAATGTTGGCTGCACTGGTCACTTTATTGGTTAGCATGGCCAGGTAATAACTGCCCCCTATCAATTCAAGTTCATTGGTAGTGCGCAAATGATTATTAACTGTCAGCAGATCTACCGCAGTTTTACCCTCTTTATTGAGCGCACTGATGGCACGAAATACGACTTTGTTTTCAGGCGCATAAAAGTGGGCTTCTGACAAAATGTCAATAACCTCATTGATCTTTTCACTTTCCAGCATCATGGCCCCCAGCACTGCTTCCTCAAGATCGCGGGCATGCGGCGGAACCCTGCCCTGATAATCGGCGGGAATAACAGAAGCGTTCTTGCGTTTGCGGTTGGTGTTGCTGTTCGAGTCCATAGAACCAACAAAATTATGTTTTTTAACCTTGGTGAAATCGGTTGGGAGCAGTTATATTTTTAAACATCCCACGTGGAAGAAACGTGCATAACTCAAATTCAGTGGCAGATTGTCATAAAGGGATTGATTCCCGGAATTTGGCTTGCATTTTGACCAGTGTATACTTAACCACACAATTAATTCGTTTGTGTGTTAATCATTAAAATAAAACATCATTAGATAGTAAATTTGTAAGAAGGGATAAAAGCACATGGAAGCCAAATTTTCGCCAAGGGTCAAAGAAGTAATACAGTACAGCAGAGAGGAAGCTATTCGGCTGGGGCATGATTATATAGGATGTGAGCATTTGTTGCTGGGCATCATCAGAGAAGGCGAGGGGAAAGCGCTGCAGACTCTTCGTTTGCTGGACATTGACACCATCCGGCTTAAAAAGTCGATCGAAGATACCATTAAGTCAACCGCCAACCGCACCACCAATCTGGGTAATATTCCGCTGACCAAACAGGCAGAAAAAGCGCTGAAGATTACCTATCTGGAGGCCAAAATATTCAAAACGGATCTAATTGGCACAGAGCATTTACTGCTTAGCATACTGCGGGATGAAGACAATACAGCTTCCAAGGTTTTGGCTAACTATGGGATTACCTATGATATTTTCAAATCGGCCCTGGAGGAGGGAATTGATACCCAGTCGCCCAAAGCAGAGGCGCCGGGGGATGATCAGGATAATCCGGAAGATTTTTATCGCGAAGAGCAAAAAGCGACTGAGGCACGCAAAGGCAAAGGCAAGAGCAAAACCCCGGTTTTGGATAATTTTGGCAGGGATCTCACCAAATCTGCTGAGGAAGGTAAGCTGGATCCCATTGTGGGCCGGGAAAAGGAGATAGAGCGTGTAAGTCAGATTCTCAGCCGTCGTAAGAAAAATAATCCTGTACTGATAGGCGAACCCGGCGTGGGTAAAACGGCCATCGCCGAGGGACTTGCGCTGCGCATTATTCAGCGCAAGGTTAGCAGGGTGCTGTTCAACAAGCGCGTAGTTAGTCTGGATATTGCCAGCATGGTGGCGGGCACCAAATACCGTGGTCAGTTTGAGGAGCGTATGAAAGCCCTGATGATGGAGCTGGAAAAAGCAGATGATGTGATTTTGTTCATCGATGAGATTCATACCATTGTGGGTGCCGGCGGAGCCAGTGGCTCGCTGGATGCCAGTAACATGTTCAAGCCCGCATTGGCAAGGGGTGAAATACAGTGCATTGGCGCTACTACCCTGGATGAATACCGTCAGTATATAGAAAAAGACGGAGCGCTGGAACGCCGTTTCCAGATGGTGATGATTGAGCCCGCTACCCCGGAAGAAAGCGTTGAAATTCTGAATAACATCCGCGAGAAATACGAAGAACACCACAGCGTAGTATATACCCCGGAAGCAGTTAAGGCATGCGTGGATTTAAGTGTGCGCTACATGAGCGACAGACATTTGCCCGACAAGGCCATCGATATTCTGGATGAAGCCGGAGCCCGTGTACATATCAGCAATATTCATGTTCCTTCAGAAATTGTGAATCTCGAAGCACGTATAGAAGAAATAAAGCTTGAAAAAAACAGGGTGGTAAAAAGCCAGGACTTTGAAGAAGCAGCCAGACTTAGGGATGATGAAAAGCGCTTGCTTGAATCACTGGAAACCGCAAAAGCGCAATGGGAAGCACAGTCTAAGGATGAGAAATTTACCGTTACGGAAGATGATATAGCCGATGTAGTGAGTATGATGACGGGAATACCCGTAAAACGGATGGCGGAAGATGAGAGCCGACGTTTGTTGAAAATGGCAGATACACTCAAAGGCAGGGTTGTGGGTCAGGATAAGGCAGTAGAAAAGCTCACTAAGACCATTCAGCGCACGCGTGCCGGATTTAAAGAGCCCAACAGGCCCATTGGTTCATTTATTTTTCTGGGTCCAACAGGCGTAGGAAAAACAGAATTGGCCAAAGCCCTGTCTGAATTTTTATTTGATTCGGATGATGCCATGATTCGCATTGATATGAGTGAATACATGGAGAAATTTGCCGTGAGCCGACTGGTAGGTGCACCTCCCGGCTATGTTGGCTATGAAGAGGGTGGATTGCTTACGGAAAAGGTAAGAAGAAAGCCATACAGCGTAATCCTGTTTGATGAGGTAGAGAAAGCCCATCCTGATGTATTCAATCTATTGTTGCAGGTGTTGGATGAAGGACAGATGACCGATAGTTTGGGCCGTAAAATTGATTTTCGCAATACGGTCATCATCATGACTTCCAATATTGGGTCCCGCACCCTGAAGGATTTTGGAACCGGCGTTGGTTTTTCTACCGGCACCAAGGAGGCATCCCGTGAAAAGGAGAGCAAGCAGGTCATTGAAACGCAGTTAAAGAAATTCTTCTCGCCCGAATTTTTGAATCGCATAGACGACATCATCGTGTTTAACAGTCTCGGTAAGGATGAGATTATCCATATTCTGGACTTACGGATGTCTAAAATGCTAAAGAGAATTGCCGATCTGGGATATGCGATTAACCTGACCAAAGCGGCCAAAGAGTTTTTGGCAAATAAAGGTTTCGATCCCGATTATGGGGCCAGGCCATTGCAGCGTGCTTTACAGAAATACCTTGAAGAGCCACTGGCCGAGGAAGTATTAAAGGGGAACCTTAAGGAGGGCAGTGAGTTGAAAGTAGATCATAAAAAGGATAGTGAAGAACTCAACATCACCATGGTGAAATCGAAAAGTAAGGAAGTTGATAAAAAAACAGATTAATCCAAACGTTTAATTTTTACAGAAGCCCCGCCGCATGGCGGGGCTTTTTTTAGCTATACCTGCATGTTGTTGAGCTGAGTAATTTCGGTATTACCCGGAAGTATTGAATTAGTCTAATGACAAATTTAAAAGCTGAACAAGCCAACATGGGGGTTGCCGATTGAATGGCCTGTAATAAGAACATTTAGCGGTGCCGGGAACAATATACCCCAATAAAAAAAGGCACCCGAATTGGGTGCCTTTTTTGTTATGTTTTTGCAAGAATTACTTGCTGATGGTGATTCTGCGTACGGCAGTGTTTTCACCGGAACTTACACGTACCATGTAAACACCGTCTGAAAGGTTACCGCTGTTGATGCTGATCAAACCATTGTTCTCAGTGCTGGTTTGTTTAACTACAGCACCTGACATGTTGGTAATAACAATGTTCAGGTTTTTGCCGAAGTTGCTCTTCACAGACAGGTTGAAGTTACCGTTGTTAGGGTTAGGGAACACAGCCACACCGGTAGTTTCGAAATCTTTCACCGATGCACGGTTCATAACCACTTTCTTGGTGATGCTGCACTCGCAGAAAGGAGCGGTGGTAGACCTTGCACTCATGGTAACATCGTAGCTACCATCTGCCTGGAAGTCATACTGGGTTTCAGCATTTACACCAGAAGTGTTGTTGGTACCACCACCCTGGAAGATCCACTTGTAATTAACTTTATCCTGACCACCGGCCACACCAGTAGCAGTGTTCAAAGGATTCAGTTTCACACCACGGAAGCCATAAGCGTAGTCGGTGTTAACAGTGAAGTCACAAGTGCGGGGACCATCGTAAATCAAAGCAGTTTGTAAGATAAATGAATCAGTACATCCACCTGCGATGGTAGCATACAGAGTGATATTGGGTCCAAATGCTTTGTTGTAGGTGTGAACCGGCTTAGATGAGGTAGAGGTAGTTCCGTCACCAAAGTTCCACAACCAGCTAATGTCACCCTGAGGCCATGTGCTGGTGTTGTCAAACGTCATGGGCTTGCCAAGGCAAACGCTTTCAGCAGTGAATGATGCCTTGGGCTGGATGCCAACTGACAGGGTTTTGGTAACTGATCCTTTACAACCATTCATCAAATCGATGTTGTAAGTAATGGTCTTAGGACCCAGAGCGCTCCAGCTGTGTTTGGGGCTTTCCAGTGAAGAAGAACCACCATCACCGAAGTTCCAGCTGTACGATTTTACTGTTCCGCCTGCACCACCCACTGTAGGTGTAGTATTGGTGAATTCGGTAGCAGTACGAGAGCAAGCAGGAGTATTTACGAAAGATACCTTGGGGCTTTCCAGTACGTTGATGTTCTGAACAGTGCTGTCTTTGCAACCAAATACGCTGGTAGTGATAAGCTTCACGCTCTTAGAACCGGGTGTTCCAAATACTTTCTTGGTGTCTTCTTCAGTAGAGTAGGTGTTATCACCGAAGTTCCAGTATGATCCGAAGGTACCGGAAGCGATGGTAGATTTGTTTTCAAACAAATATTCATCATTGTCGCAAGTTCCGGCAACCTGAGCGTAAGAAGCTTTTGGCGCAGGGAACTGATACACACGCTGGGTGGCAGTACCAATACAACCATTCAGATTGGCGGTTAGTGTTACTACGTAAGATCCTGTCGCAGTATAACGGTATTTAACGGTTGTATTGTTGTCGTTCTTGCTCTGACCATTGCCCCAGTTCCAGTTAGAATTTACACCTGTTGAAGGAGTAGTGAGGTTGGTGAAAGTGAGATCCTGACCTTCACAAGCGTTCTGTTTTGAGAACTTAACGGTGGGGTTAGGGTTAACTACGATGTCCACACTGTCAATTGAAACAAAGCCATACGGCAGTGTGCTAGCAAACATTTTCACGCGGTATGTTCCGGGCTTGGGGAACTGGAATACTGGTGATGGTGCGTTTGATGTATCAGCAGCAACACCGGTTCCAAAGTTCCAGAAGAATTCCATAGAACCGCTGCGCACTGTGCTTGCCTGATCAAATGGAACGTTATCACCGTCACATATTCTGCTTGGGTATTTGAAGTCGGGAACAATGGTAGGATAAATCAGGATATCACGCTTGATGAATGTATCACAACCATTGTTCAGGTCAGTGATCTTAGTTACCAGCGTAACTATGCTGTCCTCGTATGCAGTATTAGAAGTTTCAAATTTCACTTCCAGGTCGTTGGTGCTGCTGGCATGGTTGAGAATGCTGCCGGCACCTGTGAGAAGCGTACCACCTTTGGTTTGAGCATATACCGATGCAGTCCAATCTTTGCCGGTGCTAGAACCGGTTCCATTCCAATAGGTAGTTTTGCTGTAGGCATTGGGAGCATTTACGTTGTAATGCACTGCGCGGTTTACCTGTGTAACATCATTGGGCTTGCTAAATGCATAGAATGCTTTTGAAGTAGTGGTACCTTTGCTGTATTTTCCTCCTCCGGGTGCCGGCTTAACGATGGTGTTAAAAGCAAAGGAATCGTTCAGTTGGTTGTCATCCGGAATGTCGACAAATACTGCTACGCGAACGTTACCAACCGTATTTATACGAATGGGAACGCTAAAGGTGATTCTGTCAGTATCGTTTGTCAGTAATTTCTTTGTAACCACTCTTGAAACTTTAGGACCACCGGTGTATGTGTAGCCCACATTGAAGTTGTATGCAGTATCTTCAGTGTAAAGATTTTTTACGGTAATGTAAACAGTCTGTTCCCAGCCGGCACAAACTGTTGAGGGTACTGAAAGGTTGGAGTTTACCGCCTGAATATCCATAAAGTTTTCTACGGCACCGCGGTCTGATTTAACATTATTACGGTTTTTCCCGTTATTTTCTTTAGGAGCATTGGAGGTTGTATTTATGTTGTTTTGAGTCATGAACTCACGCGGGCGGAAGTCTCTGGCACCTACGTTAGTAAATAGCGGATCTGCATAAATGTCGCCTACTTGTCCGCCTACACCTGAGGTTCTCCAGGTATTGTAGTCATATACCCAACCAGATGAGGGATAGTAGCTATACATACCCCAGCCGGAGAAAGGAGCAAAAATGTGGTTGTTGGTAAACGTCATTCTGGTATTGGTAGTTCCATAATAGAAGCCCCAATAGTAGGAAGTATTGTCATAGAAAATGTTTCCTTCATAGGTGGTTTTGGCGGTACCAAAGCCATAGGTGAAGTTGTTGTAATAGTTCCAGCCAAAACCTGCGCTCACGTTAAAGTTCAGCGTATTTTGCTTGAAGAGAACCTCTCCGGTGCTGTTGGCGCTGCTGTAGAAACCATAGGTGTAATAACCACCTCTGGCATGGGTAGCTATGTTGGAAGACCATGTGTGGTTTCCGGTTCCTGCAACTGTGTAAAACAGGTAAACATATCCATAAGGACCGCTCTGCTGCATTTCATCAATGGTATTGCGGGTCACATCCCATGCACCATTGTTGCAATAGATTCCATACATGTTCCAGAACGAGTAGGAGGTGCTAAGTGAAATGTTATTTTTAATGTAGTTGTCGGCTATAGAAGTTTGGTAGGATGTAGGCGATTGGCCGGAACAGTAAATGGCTGAGAAGTTGGCATTGGGCCTGCAATCTCTGATAGTGTTACGGCGAATATTGTAGTCATTTCCACCGTTGCAATAAATACCTTTTACATAACCGGCAGTGAAGCTGGAGCTTGTGCCGTTATTGCGCAGGTTGGTGATGATGTTATCATCAATGTTGCAAAAGTTATTTAGCTGAGTAAAAATACCCAGGTTACCACCTGAGGCAGACATAACGTTGGTTACTCTGTTGCCTTTGATGGAAGATGGATTGGTGGTAGTACCCGTAACAACACCCATCTGAATATTCCAGTTAGAAGCATTAGAGGAAAATACAGTAGCATTTCTGAAAGGAAGATCGTGTACATTATTTGAGTCTATCCTAACAGCGCGATTGGTTGCTCCACCGTAAAGTATGTACAAGGAATACAGCGTGCTTGCAGGTGTACCGCTTGAGTTGTTATCACGGCTAAGGTCGTTACCTACAATCTGTGTTCCATTAGAATATCCGCTGTTAATACCATACGCATAGTAGTTCTGGATGGTATTGCTACGGAACGTGTTATCATAACCTGTGCTGGTGTAAGAGCTGGTATTCTGAACCTCAAAAATACCGGCGAATGGGCCAGGGCTGTTGAAGTTTGTAGTTCTCATCAGGTTGTTGCTGATTACGTTGAAGCTACCGTTACCACCGCTGAAACTTGCTCCGCTCAGGTTAGACAGTGAGGTTGAGTTTGAAAACGCAACATAAGCACCGCCGCCACTGGTTACAAAAGAGTTGTAGTTTGAAAACTCTATGTTACAACTTGAAATGCGGTTGTTATCAGCATTGTTGGTAAAGCGAACCCCCATAATGTTAGAGGACGTACCGGTGTTACGGATGGTCATGCCGCTGAAGCTGAAATAGTCAGCTCCGTCTAATAGAAATACCTCAGGTGCTGATGAGAAGCCCGAATAGCTTACAGTATAACCATTACCGTTAATGGTTACTTTGTTGGTGCTGGTGGTGGGCCATGACCAGTGCTGGTAAAGAATTACCCGGCTGAATTCTGAAGTGCTTGAAATCATGTTCAGCGTTACCGGACCGCTTACACCCACAGAGTTGAAGGTGCTGGCGAATGAGCTGAAAGTGGAGAAGCTACCACCGGAGCCGATGGTGTACGTTCCACTCAACTGGGCTTTTACCCACCCCGAACCGGTGAGCAGTAAACCCAGGGCAAGGGCTTTTAAACCGTTGCGCTTGATGGTTTTGTAAATTGTATTCATACAGTGAGTTTAAATGTAGTTTGGCTACAATATTAAGACATTGCAAGTTAAAAATGAATTTTCCAATATTTTTTTTAGTGATACGTTGCAGCAGAAACCCTGAAAAACATATTTATCAGGAGGTTTGGTAAGAATTGTCATGGATTTTTGACATTCCCATGACGCGGGGAATATTAAAAGATTACCCTCTGAATTTGGAGAAATCGGGTTTTGTAATAATTAGTGCTTAGTGCATCATAGCGAATACCCCCATGCACGGCAGCATGGATAAAATAGATGTCGGTGGGCGTAACCTCTGTCACGATGCCTACATGGCCAATACTGCGGTTGCGGCTATTGGAGCCGGTAAAGCAAATGATGTCACCGGGGCGGGCAGAATTGGGATGAACTTTAATTCCATGTTTAAAGTAGGTGGTGGCAGACGGGCTAAGCAGCATGTTTTGTGTACGGCTAAAACAATACATCACAAATCCGCTGCAGTCAAATCCACCGGGTTTTTTACCCCCATAGCGGTAGGGTGTGCCCAAGTGTTGTTCTGCAAAACTCAACAGGCGGTTTATTTCCACAATTCGGCTGGCTACAGTGTCAGGAATAATGAGGCCCAACGAATATTCGTCGCTGATGTGCAATGTATCAGTAGGGGTTCTGCTCCAGGAAATAGCACTGAAGCTGAATAGCAGCCATATCAAAAACCATTTTCTCATGGCAGAGAAGCTTTGAATGCGCTGTAGCGGGATGTGAAGGTCTGACCGACTTTTCCTCCCAGGGCCAGCCATTTGTCTGTAATGGCTTTCACACGGTTATCCGGATTGGGGTGTGTGCTAAGCCACTGGGGTGCTCCTCCGCTTTGTCCCTGATCTATGAGCTTCTGAAAAAAGCCGGCAGCGCCCTTGGCATTGTATGCGGTGGGGTATAGCCATGTTACCGAATACATGTCGGATGTAGACTCATTCTCACGGCTGTATTGCAATAATTTGATCTGAGATGCAATTCTTACCAGCTGACCCTTGTCTTTACCGAAGACAATGTCAAACAGCACCCCAAGCCCGTACTGACGGGTGAGTGCATCGGTGCTGTGTCTTAAATCTGCATGGGCCATTTCGTGGCCCATTACGCCGGCCAGTTCATCTTCGCTTTCCAGGTATTTGATGAGGGCTGTATAAAAATAAATGTATCCGCCCGGGGCGCAGAAAGCGTTCAGGGTGGTATCATCCTTTATAATGCGAATACGCCACACAAATTCTTTTTCATAGTTTAGCTCATTGTGAATGAGGATGCTGTCCCGAAGGTTATACAGGTATTTATATGCTGCAGGATATGCGGCTGAGTCAAGTACCTGTACTTTGGGGTCGTTCTCCAGTTCCTCGGCCACCTGCAATCCCAGGTTTAAATCATCCTGAATGGTGAAAATATTGATGCTGCCATCCTTGTCGCGGCATGCCTGAAACAGGCCAATCGTCGATACTGCAATCAATGCAAGTAAGAAAAATTTGACAGTGGTTTTCATGGGGAATTAACTTAAACAAAAACTGTTCCGAAACCGAAATTATTGTACGGTAATGTTTAAAAAGGGTATCCGATGCCGATGGCCAGGGCACTTTCTTTGAGCAGATAGCTATCCAGTCCCTTAAAGTTGGCTTTATCCAGCAACCAGCGTTTCCCTTCAGGTTTGGCCGGGTCTCTGATGGGCAGGCCCCAATCCAGGCGGAACAGAAAAAATTTGAAATCGAAGCGAAAACCAATACCGGCATTCATGGCCAGTTCCTGTCCCCAGGTTGCGGGGTTTAAGGTGCCTGTTGTTTGGGTTTGTCCTTCGCGCTTCAGGTTCCATATATTGCCTGCATCAAAGAATAGGGCACCTTCCAGAAATTTCGGGAATACGGTGAAGCGATATTCAAAATTGGTTTCAAACAGAAACTCACCGGAACGGTCAATCAGGGTCAGACTGGTATCGGGCGTGGTTCCGGGTCCCAGCCGGCGTGGCCTCCAGGCCCTAAGACTGTTACTGCCGCCAATAAAGTAGCGTTTGTCGTAGGGTACATCGTTGCTGTTTCCATAGGGTAAAACCACACCCAGGTTGGCCCTGAAGGCAATGGTATTAAGTTCATCCAATGTTTGCCTTAGGCGGATTTCGCCTTCCATCTTGGCATATTGAAAGTATTTTACGCCAAGCAATGAATAACTGCTGTCTGCGTCGAAACCCTTACTCAGACTGCGGACCCATCGGTGAAGATTGCCGCTGGTTTCAAGCCCTGCCCGGGTAAAGAGATAGGTTTCTCCCGGTTTGGTGCGGTTGTTGGCATAGATTAAGCCGAGTTTGGCAGCTGATATAAACTGGTCGGTAAAAACGCGTCTCACAAAATCCTGATCTAGGGCGGGCAGGCGCGGCAGAAATGAAGGGTCGAGCCGGTTGCGGTTAAAGCTGAGTTCGAGTGGTGTGTAATACCAGCTAAAACGGGAACGAATAAATTGAAAAGTAATACTGGCGGGCAGGGTACTCCGTTTGAAATTGGGGTTATTTTCAAATTGATAGGAAACCGATAAAACCGTATTTCTGCGTTGTGTTTTGGTGAGTTTGTCAATTCCGTTCAGCAAGGAAAAATGGGGCAGTGACAGTGTGGCATTGAAACCTTGTTGTAAACCATACAATAAGTTGCCTGACTGGTTTCTTCGGATAATGGCTTCATAGGATGTGACTGAAGACAATCTGAAACTTTCGCCGTGGTGGAAGGCGTTGCGGTTATTGAATGAAAGAATACCGGCGAGTCCGAAGCTGCGCTGGCTTTGGGTTTGAAAGTTGGTGCCCGATGTTCCCTGGGGTGAATACAGTCCTTGTGGCTCGAAGGATACGTTCATTCGCTGAAATGCTTTAGCCAGTATTCGCGGGGTGATGATTAAGTTGGCCGTGTCTATTTCATAGCGTACATCCACGTAGGAGAAAAGGCCGCTTTCGCTAAGGGATTTATAAGTGTTTTCTCCGGCTAGCTGTGAGTAGCGCATGCCGCTGTCAATCATGATCAGTTTGGCCATGGTTTCTGCCTTGAACGGATAGTGCCCCATGATGAGTAATTTATCCTTTACCCATACAGAATCTGGGTAATTATTGGAAAGAAAAATAGCGCTGCTTTCTATTTTGAGAGTGGGCCTGCCAAAAGTATACTGTTGAAAGGGTCTGCCATTTTTAGGTAAATCCATTTTTAGGTATACTGCGGCCTCCTGTTTATTTTTTAGGGTATCCAGTTCAAAGTAGAAATAATCCTGGTTTACGGTGTAGTAACCGTGGTTTCGCATTTCACGGGCAACAAATTCGCGTGCCTCATTGAGTTTGTTTAAATCGGCCGGCCACCAAAGGCGGAAAAAATCTGAGTTGTGGGTAATGCTGTCCAGCAGCGGCTTTAGTGCGGTGTCTGCCGGCTCCCTAAAGAAGGAATTAATGCGGTAGGGATTGCCAATGCTAACATTATATTTCACCACTGCCTTGCGCCTTGTTTTTTTGATTTCAGTGTTTACGCAGGCGTCGAAATATCCCATGTTATGAAGGTAATTTGCGATATTTCCGGAAGAAAGAACCGTTAAGCCGCTGTCCAGTAAAATCGGGGGTTCGCCAAAATCTTCGCGCATGCGTTTTCTCCAGGTTTGGGATGAATTGGCTTCCTCGTTTTTATGGGAAGTTCCGAGCGAATATACCCACAGGTAGATTGGGATTTTATTGAACAGCACCCTCTTATTGGATCTGTGCAGGATCTGGGCCGACAGATCGGAGGATTTTATTTTGTTTTCTCGTGCTGTTCTCTTTTCTCTGGAGAGGGTAACAATATTCTTTTTAAGCAGATATTCGCCCTTGGGAATGCCTTTTTTTACACCACATCCGGCCATTATCCAGACCATCAGGAAAAAAACCGGAATGGTTTTTCGGGTATGTGCAGCATATTTGCTAACGGAAAATGCCATCGAATGCGGATATAAAACAGTATGCGTCACTGCGCATGCCGAAGTACAGGCAAAAATATGGCCAATTCATGGTGGAAGGCCGAAAGAATGTGCTTGAAGTATTCCACAGTGGCTGGCGTATAGTCAGAATATTGGCCACTTTGGAGGGCATTCAAGGACTGCAGCTGCCCTTTGAGCCGGAATTTATCAGCCGGCAGGATTACGGTAAAATAAGTCAGATGGATACGCCGCCGGGGCTTTGTGCCATTGTGGAAGCGCAGGAGTGGACTGTTGATCAAATTGATTTTGGTCAGCCGGTAATACTTGCCCTTGACGGCATTTCAGACCCCGGTAATCTGGGCACGATATTGCGTACGGCAGACTGGTTTGGTTTCAGGCAGGTATTGCTGTCAGACGATTGCACAGACGTGTATAATGCCAAGTGCATTGCTGCCAGTATGGGCTCATTTACCCGTATGAAATGGGTGTATGGCAATTTGCAGGAATGGCTGAAGGATAAGCAGGTATTGGGATGTTTTATGGATGGAGATGATGTGGGTTCCATACAGCCTGATTATCCGCTGGTGATGATGGTGGGTAGTGAAGCCCATGGCATAAGAGAGGGTGCGGCTGCAGCAGTGGGAAGGCGCATTAGCATACCCGGTGCGGGCAAAACAGAGAGTTTGAATGCCGGGGTGGCTGCAGGTATTGTGATGCATTCGCTTTTTGAGCGAATAAAAAAGCCCTGATTGTAATAAAATAGGCCTGAAATTTGTTATATTTGTAGGGAATGGCTACGGAGATTCTGAGCAGACTGGACGCATTTATCCGCAAGTATTATTTGCAAAAATTAATACGGGGTATTTTGCTGTCAGTTGCGCTCTTGCTGGGGCTTTTTCTATTGATTACCTTTTCGGAATACGTTGCCTTTTTCCCGGTGTGGTTCAGAACCGGGCTTTTCTGGGGGTATGTCCTCCTAACAGGTTCCGTGGTGTGGTGGTGGATTATCAGGCCCTTGATGGGAATGTATCGCCTGGGTGCTGTGATTTCCTATGATGAGGCTGCAAAAATCATAGGCAACCATTTTGGTTCTGTGCAGGATAAGCTATTGAATTTACTTCAGCTGGAATCCATGGCACGTCAGCATCCGGACAGTTCCCTGCTGCTGGCCGGTATTGATCAGAAAATCCGCGAACTCAGGCCTGTTCCGTTTACCGGGGCTGTGAACCTGAAGTCAAATCGAAAATACCTGAAATTTGTGCTCCCGCCCCTGGCATTGCTGTTTTTGCTGCTGTTGTTTCAAAGCCATATCATTACCGATGGCAGTAAGCGGTTTTTTCAATACAACAAACATTTTGAAAGGCAGGCCCCGTTTACTTTTAGGTTGTTGAATCCGCAAAATACCTGTCGCCGGGGTGGAACGTATACGGTAGAATTAACCTTTGAAGGCCGAAGTTTGCCCGAAGATGCCTATCTGATACTAAAAGGGCAGCGCATCAAAATGCAGCAGAGCGGCAGGAACCTTTTCACCTATGCGATTGGAAATATTCAGGAAGATATTGCTTTTCAATTTGAGGCCATGGGTTTTTCATCGGCGGCTTTTAAGCTGAAATTGATGCCTGATCCTGCATTGACCGATGCTGAGGCAATGGTGGTCTATCCTGCCTATACGGGCAAGGGTGCCGAGAAATTTAGCAATTCCACTGAATTTCAATTGCCCGAAGGAAGCACTATCACCTGGAATTTCAGAGCCCGTGATGCCGAAACGATAGAGATTATCAGGACCGGTAAAACAGAACAAATCCGGGCAAAAAGTGCCGTTTTTTCCTACAGCATGGCATGTTTTGCCCCTGAAACGGTAAAAGTACTTCCCCGGCATTCCCAGTCTTTGGGTGCAGATACCTTGCAGTATCGCATTGCCAGTATTGCAGACCAGTTTCCCGAAATTTCGGTAGAAAAGAAAGACGACAGCAGCAGTGTCCGTCGTTTTTGGTTTGTGGGCGCCGCCTCCGATGACTATGCCATCAGCGGTGTTGCGCTGAAATATCGGTTCATGGAAACCGATCATGCAGATAAAAAGATGTCCGGATGGATAACATTGCCTGTAAAAACCACCGGCGGCAGCAGGGTGGATTTTCTTTACGGGCTGGATATGGATGTGCTGGGAATGGCCCCCGGTGAAGAGGTAGAATATTATTTTGAAGCCAGAGACAATGATGGAATACATGGGCCAAAAGTTTCTAAAACGGCCATTCAGTCACTGAGAAGGCAAACCGTCAAGGAAGTGCGGGAGGATGCCGGGAAATCGGGCGAAAAAGTGCAGCAGATGCTTCAGCAGGCCTTTAATCAGAGCAAACAGATGCAAAAAGAAGCTCAGGAGCTGCAGCAGAAACTGAATACGGGTAAAAATATGGCCTGGGAAGAAAAGCAGCGCGTGGAAGACTTGCTGAAGAAGCAACAGGAACTGGAGAAAAAAATAGAGGAGATGAAGCAGCAGCAACAAAAACTGCAGCAACAGAAAGAAGAATTTCAATCGCAGAAACCCGAAACCATGGAGCGCAAGAAACAGATGGATGAACTGCTTAAGCAGATGGAGAATCCGGAAATGAAAAAGCTCATGGAGGAAATACAGAAGTTGCTGGACCAAAAAGCATCCAAGGAGAAAATCGCCGAGAAGATGAATGAAATGAGGCAGATGAACAAGGAGCAGTCCAGGGATTTAAACCAGCTAATGGAACAGTTTAAGGAACTGCAGCTGGAGCAGAAACTGAATGACAATCTGGACCGATTGAATAAATTGGCGGATAAGCAGGATAAACTGGCGGAAAAGACCCAGCAGCAAAAGGGTGATAAAGATGGTAAGCTGAAGGAACAGCAACAAAAACTGTCCGAGGAAATGAGGGATATTCGCAAAGAGCTGAAAGAAGCCCTGGAGATGAATAAAGGCCTTGAGAAGCCCATGCAGTTGGATTTGGGCGAACAGGAACAGAATCAGGCAGAGTCAAGCCAGCAGAAGGCCGGTAATGAGCTTGAGAATGGTAAAAACAAGAAGGCAGCTGAGGACCAAAAGGACGCAGCTGAGCAAATGAAGAAAGCGGCCGAAAAAATGCAGAAAAGCATGGAGCAGGAGCAGCAAAAGCGAATGGCTGAAGATTACCGGACACTCCGGTTATTGCTGGAGAATCTGGTGGAAACATCCGTTGAGCAGGAGGATGTTTTTACAGCGCTTTCCGGAATCAGGGAATATAATCCCAGGTTTGTAGACCTGAACAAAAGGCAAATGGTGGTGAGAGAGCAGTGTGCCTTGCTGGAAGACAGCTTAAGGGCTTTGGCGAAGCGGCAGCCCATGGTGAGCACGTTTGTGGCCAAAGAAATTTCACGAATTAATAACAATATGGATATGGCCCTGGAAGGGCTTAAAACAAGGGATTTGAGGGCGGCAGTTGTGCGTGAACAGTTTGTGATGACGGGACTGAATAACCTCGCGGTAATGCTGCTGGAAAGTATGCAGAACATGCAGCAGAAAATGGCGCAGCAAAATCAGAAACAGGGCAAGGGCAGCTGCAGTAACCCGGGCGGGAAAGGTAAGAGTCATGGTAAACCCAACAAGGGAGATAAATTGTCGAAAGGGCAGGAGCAGCTGGGGCAGATGCTGCAGGAAATGCAGAAAAAGGGGCAGAACGGCAAGCCCGGTAAAGATGGACAACCCAAGCCCGGTGAAGGACAGCAGGGCAAAGAAATGAATGAAGAATATGCCCGCATTGCGCTCATGCAGGAGGCACTGCGCCGAAAGCTGGGTGAGCTAAGAAAAGCCATGGAACAGGGAGGCAATGGGGCGGGAGCAAAAACCCTGCAGGAGACAGAAAAAATGATGGAGGAGCAGGAAAAAGAGCTGGTTAACAAGCGTTTTAATCCGCAGTTGATAGAGCGGCAAAAAGAAATACAAACCCGGTTGCTTGAGCATGAAAAGGCCGATAGGAATCAGCAAACCGAGGAACAGCGACAGGCAATAGCTCCCGGTGAATTTACCCCCACGGCTCCCGCATCCATTCAGCGTTATATGCAGGAAAAACGGGCTGAAAGAGAAACCATGCGCCGACCACCCGCCGAATTGACCCCTTATTTCAGGGAAAAGGTAAACTCCTATCTGCAGAAAATTCAGTGATGGAGGAAAATCACCCTATTCTGTTTTATGATGGTCATTGCAACTTATGCCATTATGCCGTAAGGTTTGTGAGCCAACGAGATAAAAAAAAGTGTTTCTTCTTTGCCCCTTTGCAGGGGGAGACTGCTGCCGGAAGATTGTCACAGGAAATATTGAATGTGGATACGGTGGTGCTGCTTGAGGGCAACAATTTGTACATAAAAAGTAAGGCGGCATTTAGGGTGTTGCGTCTGCTGGGTTTTCCGTGGAATTTGCTTTGTGTATTTAATGTGTTTCCCCAAAAACTTACAGACTGGGGTTATGACGCAATAGCCCGCCGACGTAACCGAATCTGGGGCAGGCGTGAAGTCTGTGAGATGCCGGTTTTGGCAGATCCTATCCGGTTTCTTCCATAAAAAAGCCCGCGGCATTTGCGCCGCAGGCCCCATGAAAAACAAAACACAAGTGGGTTTAAAAGGGAAGGTTATTTTCGGTTTCGTCCGATTTGGCAGGCGTTGTATTTGCCTCCGCATTGACGGTAGCTTCACCCTCAGGTTTACGTCCGTCAAAGAACGTGATTTCTTGTACCAGAATTTCGGTGATGTAACGTTTTTGACCATTTGAAGCGGTGTAATCACGATGGGTGAGTTTTCCCTCAATTACCAGTCTGCTGCCCTTCTTGACGAATCTCTCTACCACCTCTGCCTGTTTGCCCCAGCATATAAGATTATGCCATTCTGTATGGGTGGTGTACTCCCCATTTTCCTGGCGTCTTTTTTCACTGGTGGCCAGACTCATGGATGCTTTTTTGCGCCCTGCACCAAATTCTTTCACTTCAGGTGTGCGGCCTACATTGCCGATCAGTCTCACGGAATTAACTAAGTTTGTCATACGATGTAATAAATAAAAATTGTTTTACGAATAATTTGTTGATGCAAAGTTGAAGCACTGCCATCCGGCCATTCGGTATTAAAACAGTTACTTTCGGTTGCAAGTGTTTGTTGTCGATTGTAACCGAATAAAATAAGCGGTGAAAACCGATGGATCCTTCGGAAAGTTTGCTTAATATCACTAATTTTGCAGCCCTTTTAAATCACCATGTTAACGGTATCCAACATTTCGCTTCGCTTTGGCAAACGGGTTTTATTCGAAGATGTAAACCTGAAATTTACGGCCGGAAACTGCTACGGTATCATAGGCGCTAATGGAGCCGGAAAATCTACGCTGGTTAAAATCATTGCAGGTGAAATAGAGCCCAATACCGGTTCGGTAGACCTGGAGCCGGGCAAGCGCATGGCGGTGTTGAAGCAGAACCACTTTGAGTTTGACGAGATACCCGTATTGCAGACCGTATTGCGCGGTCACCATCGTTTGTGGGCTATTATGGAAGAGAAAGATGCCTTGTATGCCAAAGCGGATTTTACCGACGAAGACGGCATGCGTGCCAGTGAACTGGAAGGACAATTCGCCGAAATGGACGGGTGGAATGCAGAAAGTGATGCGGCAACCCTACTGAGCAATCTGGGTATTGAAGAATCCATACACGAAAAGCTGATGAAGGAACTGAGCGGCAACCAGAAAGTTCGTGTGCTGCTTGCCCAGGCCTTGTTTGGCAACCCGGATGTGCTGTTGATGGACGAACCCACCAACGACCTTGATGTGGAAACCATCCGCTGGCTTGAGGAATTTCTCGCGGGTTTTGAAAATACTGTGCTGGTGGTAAGCCACGACCGACACTTCCTGGACAATGTGTGCACGCATGTGTGCGACATAGACTATAGCCGAATCAAGATATTCTCGGGCAACTATACATTCTGGTATCAGAGTTCACAGTTGGCCCTCAGGCAGCGCAGCGATCAGAATAAAAAGGCCGAAGAAAAGAAAAAAGAACTGCAGGAGTTTATCGCCCGTTTCAGTGCCAACGTGGCCAAAAGCAGGCAGGCCACCGCCAGAAAAAAGATGCTGGAAAAACTGGATATCGAAGAGATACAACCCAGCACACGCCGATATCCCGGCATTATTTTCAAGCAGGAAAGGGAAGTGGGAGACCAGATTCTTACCCTTGACAATGTATCGTGCAGTGTGGGTGGAGCTAAACTGTTTGGCAACCTCAATTTCACGGTAAACAAAGGAGATAAAATTGCCTTTTTGAGCAGAAATACCCTGGCCTTAAATACCTTATTTAAGGTGCTGTGGGGTGAAAGTCAGCCCGATACAGGTGAGGTAAAATGGGGGGTGACCGTAAAAATGGGTTATTTGCCCAACGATAACAGCGCGTATTTCGAGAAACCCATCAACCTGGTAGACTGGCTCCGTCAGTACAGCACAGAAAAAGATGAAACCTTTATTCGTGGATTTTTGGGCCGGATGTTGTTCAGCGGGGAAGAAACCCAAAAAATGTGCAATGTGCTTTCCGGTGGTGAGAAGGTTCGCTGCATGCTAAGCAAAATGATGATTGAAAATCCAAATGTGGGCATTTTTGACGAGCCGACTAACCACCTTGACCTGGAAAGCATACAGTCGTTGAACAACGGGTTGATTGACTATGCCGGTATTGTATTGATGCATAGCCATGACCAGGAAGTTATTAATACGGTGGCCAACCGCATCATTGAAATTACCCCCGGTGGCATGATTGATAAATACATGACCTACGAGGAATTTGCCGAAGACGCCACCGTGCAGCAGCGCAGGGCCGAGTTATACGGTATATCCAAATAAATAAATATACACAAAAAAAATGAAAAATACAAGTAAAATCGTTGGTTTGCTGGCAGTGTGGATGCTGGCATCCTGCGGAGGGAAACAGGTTAATCCCGGTAAAACCCTCAAAACATCTTCAGATTCTTTCAGTTACACAGTGGGCTATCAGGTTGGTAAATACATGAAGGGCAGCGGTGTAGACAAGATTGACTACAGCTCGCTCATGAAAGGCATAGAGGAAGCCCTTAAAAAAGACAGCGGATATGCGGTGGCTGAAAAAGACATTCAGCGCGTTCAGACTTCCTACATGACCCAGGAGCGTGAAAAGAAATCCAAGGCACTGAAAGAAGCCGCCGATAAGTGGCTGGCAGATAATGCAAAAAAACCCGGTGTGATCAAGCTGGCTTCCAACGGACAGTACAAAGTAATAGCAGCAGGCAACGGTGCCACGCCCGGTAAATACGATACCATTACCTGCCATATTGTGGCAAAAACCCAGAAAGGAACCCTACTGTTCAATACCAAAGAAAGACAGCCGCAGGGCGTAACCAGCGATCTGACAGGTTTTGCCATGACCCCTGCATTACTGGAAGTGTTTGAAAAATCAGCTGCCGGAGCAAAATTTGAGGTATATACTCCCCTGGATGCTTCCTCTCCGCTCAGTCAGAGTGTGAAAAGTTTTGATGAAATGTATGGCATTGCCATCATAGAGGTTGAGTTTTTGGCTGTAAAGGCAGGTAAACAGCCTTCAAATAAATAACACGTAAATTTGATTATAGGATGAAAATGCCTGCCGGGTCCGGCAGGCATTTTTTTATTTCTTCATGGTGTAAACTATTCGCAAATACAGGTTCCTATCTTTGTGACATGAATTTTCGCCGCCTGGTGCCTGCCCTTTTGCCCGATTATGAGCTGATAGACAGCGGTGGATTTGAGAAGTTGGAAAGGTTTGGCAAATATGTGTTGCGCAGGCCCGAGCCACAGGCAGTGTGGGATAAAGCGCTTTCAGCGACTGAATGGGAAAAGCGGGCTCATGCGTCTTTTTTTCGGAAAAATGATAAGGATGCGGAAGCGGGAAACTGGCAGGTAAAGCCCGGAATGCCCGACCGGTGGATGGTTGAATACAACCAAGGAAAACTGAAACTTAGAATGCGGCTTGCCCTCACTGCATTTAAGCATGTGGGCATATTTCCGGAGCAGGCAGAAAACTGGGATTTCATTACAGAAGCCATTTCCAAAATGGAGGTTCCAAGGCCGCGGATACTGAACCTTTTTGCTTACACCGGAGGTGCTTCGCTGGCTGCCTGCGCAGTCGGAGCCGATGTTACCCATGTAGACAGTGTGAGGCAGGTGGTTTCATGGAGCCGCGAAAACATGGAGGCATCCGGACTCAAGGATATTCGTTGGGTGGTGGAAGATGCTTTCAAATTTGTGCAGCGCGAAGTGAAGCGCGGTAAAACCTACCATGGAATTATCTTAGATCCACCTGCCTATGGCCGTGGTCCTGAGGGAGAAAAATGGGTGCTGGAAAAACAAATCAACGATTTGCTGGGCATGTGTGCCTCACTGCTGGAAGCAGACAAAGCCTTCTTGCTGATAAATCTTTACAGTATGGGTTTTTCGCCACTAATCACAGAAAACCTGATACAATGCCATTTCTCGCAACAGGCATTTGAAAGCGGTGAATTGATTTTGAAGGACAAGGCCGGCAGGGGTTTGCCTACAGGAACGTTTGTGCGGTTTTGTCGCTGATAGCCAATGTTAACGGTTTATGCAGATTGGGGTATGAAAACTACCCACAGTTAGCGTATACAAACCGGCAGGAATAGCACTTATATCTAATTGTGTTGATTTAGAAGTCACGGGCACATTCAAAATCTCTTTTCCAATCCGGTCTCTCATAATTATGCTGCCAATCTGGGCAGTTTCAATGGTCAACCATTGATTGGCAGGATTGGGATAAACATTAACCGATGGATTTTTAAGTTGATTGGCCGCAAGCGTTCCAACCTGTACCTGATTGCTTCTGAATTGAATTTTACCTGAATTTCCGTTACAGTTAACATCCGCATTAATGCCGATGTAGTAGCGGTTAGTGCCGGTGGGTGGAGTTAAGTCCGAATAACTCGTTTTTGTAATGGGAACTTTATCAATTTCTTTAAATGCCGCTGCATTGTTGCTTCTGAAGATGCTGTAGGACGTAATGGGATATAGCCCGTAGTATGGTGCCCAGATGAGGTTGTTTTCTCCTGAAACGCCGATGTTAGCGGTTAAATGTAGGGTTGAATGTGTGTAATAAGCCGATTCTTCCTTCCCATTTCCACATGAATCTATCGCTTTGATGTAGTAGGTGAAAGAACGCTGTTTTGGATTGACTGCCGTATCTAAAAACTGGGATTTTGCGCTGTAGTTTACCTTTCCAATCAGGTCATATTTCCCAAAATCGATGGCTTCGCGGTATACTTCATAAAACTGGGTGCGTTTTGCCGGTGTTTTATCCCAAATAATGAGATTCCTGCCTGTGTTGCTGTCGTTGGTAATCATGCAAATATTTTCAAGATGCGGCTCATAAATTGTAATGTTAACGGTATCAGAATTGGCGGTGCATCCCAGACTGCCTTCTGAGGCAATGGCATAATAATTTCCTGTGGATGCGGGTTTGATTCGGGTGCCATAACCATAGGGATACCAACTAATGGTAGCGCCGGATTTAACTTCAAGGATTACCGAATCCTGCGGACAAATGATTGTTTTGCCTGTAATGATGAGTTTTGGCTTGCTTACTGAAATTTCCTTAATGTCCAGCATATTGCTGCTGTCTACACAACCACTGTCTGAAGTTGAAACAAAAAAGTATTTACCCCCTTTATTAATGTTGATGGATGATGTGGTTTCACCGGAATTCCATTTGCCTTTATACTTTGATACAACGGACAACTGCAAAGAATTACCCGAGCAAAATTCGAGATTGTAATTATTGGAATACGCCCAAGGTTTTTGCCCCTGTATGTCTACATAAACCGATGCCGTGGTATCGTAACAGCCGTTTGAATCCATGGCCGCTGCCTGGTAATAGCCCGATTCGCTCACCCATAATTCGCTGCCTAAATTGCCGTTATTCCACATAATGAAAGGATTTCCGGTGTAGGAAACAGTAAGTTTTAGGGTGCCACAGGCAAAAGTGCGGTTGTTTGATTTGATTTTAAGATTAAATGCTTTCGAAAAACATGAATTGGAATCGGGGTAAAACTGTGCCGCCAATTTTTTTGATGAAAATAGCATGAAGCATGTACCCAACAATAACAATACTGATTTTTTTGACATATCACCTTAACAATAACCGCATTTAATTGTTTATTCAATTATGTCATTTTGCCGCAATTTAAAAGTCAGCTTTGTTTCAAAAGCTGTTAGTTAGGTGCTGACACTCTGCACAATATGCGTAAATTTGTAATTCAAATAAGTATGAAAAAAAACCTTGTATTGCTTTTGATTTTATGGTTTTGTAACGGCCTTTTTGCCCAGACCGATATTTATGAACTGATGGAAAGAAAAGACCTCCCCTTATCGGAAATAGAGCGGCGGGCCGATTTGTATTTCAAACAGCATGGAACCGGCAAGGGGAGCGGTAATAATCAATATCAGCGATGGTTGTATGAACGACGTTTTCATACAGATGAAAATGGGTATTTTATAGAGCCAGAAACCGAGGACCGGGCTTACCACATTGCAATTCGCGACAAGGGTGTCAGAAACAGAGGGGTATATACCTGGAAAGAGATGGGGCCTAAAACTTGGCAAAACGCCACCAGTAGCTGGAATCCCGGGGTAGGGCGATTAACCTCAGTGGCGGTCAACCCTGCCAATGAAAATATTATTTATGTGAGCAGTCCCGGTGGCGGTATCTGGAAAACTACGGATGCCGGTAAAACATGGAATCCGCTGATTGATTTTGTCAATTCCGGCTGGATGAACGTGTTTCACCTCTGCCTTGATCCCAATGATGCAAACACCATCTATGCTTCTTTATCATCGGGCGGTGTTCTGAAATCGACCAATGCGGGTGTAACCTGGGTGACAACCGGTACCGGTCCCAGTAACAGCAGGCAGGTTAAAGTTTTTCAGGGTAATTCAAGTTTGGTGTTTTGTGCCGCAACCAATGGTTTATGGCGTTCAGTAAACGGAGGTGCAGTATGGAAAAGGGTAGAAACCAGTACCACTGAAGATATAGAATTCTGTCCTTCCAATAAGGCAATCATGCTATCGAGCGGAAACGGGGGCGGCACGTACGTCAGGCGTTCTACCGATACAGGAAAAACCTGGGTGGGCATTGACAATACCAAGGGAATGGAAAAGCTGGGCAGGACGCTCATGGCCGTTTCAGCAGCAAACCCTGCCAGGGTTTATGTTTTGCAGGCCGCCGGTAGTGTTATGGGTAGATTCTATGTCTCTAATGACACAGGTAAAACATACGTTACCACAATCGTTGGGGATGCTGCCAATGGAACCAACTATTTGGGATATTCACCGGATGGAACGGACACAAGAGGTCAGGGATCTTACGACCTTGCCATCTGCGCCAATCCCGCTGATGCAGATGAAGTGCATATTGCCGGTATTATTTGTTTTAAATCGCTGGATGCCGGGCAGTCTTTTGAAGCCACAACTGTCTGGACCTATCCCAACGGGACAGGGTATAACCATGCCGATGTGCACGCCTTGGAATGGGTCAATACATCCATTTATTCGGGCAGCGACGGTGGAATTTTTCGCAGCATCAATAATGGTGATGACTGGGTTGAACATTCAACCGGACTGGGTATCCGTCAGTTCTACCGCATTGCATGTTCGCCACTGGAGCCCAAATTAATCATGGGAGGTGCACAGGACAATGGCACAACTTTCCGCCGAAGCGATGGCAATTGGTATGAATGGCTGGGGGCTGACGGCATGGACTGTATCACTTCACCCAACGATCCGGATGTAGCCATTGGTACAAGTCAATTCGGCAGCATTTATAGAACTACCGATGGAGGTCAGAGCCGAGAGGGCCTAACACGTCCGGCCACGGGCAACTGGATTACACCCCTGTTTATGCATCCGTCCAACCATGATACCGTGTGGGGTGGATGGGATGGAGTATACCGCAGCAACGATGGCGGTTATTCATGGGATAAAGTAACACCGGGAATCACCTCCAATCTGGATGTGCTTGCGGTAGCTCCCTCCAATACCCGATATATCTATACCTCCAGGGGTAATACCCTTTACAGGTCTTCCGATGGTGGTTCAACCCTGAAAACCATATCGGCACCTTCCACCATTACTTCCATCTATGTGAGCAAATACAATCCGCTCAAAATATGGATAACCTGCAACAACAGTACAAACAGGGTTTTTGTTTCTGAAAACGGGGGTGATACATTCGGCAATATTTCGCAAGGATTGCCCACGTTCAGTGCCCGGTCTGTGGTGGTAGACGAAGATGCCCACCAGACCATTTACGTAGGGATGAACATTGGCGTTTATTTTCGCGATACCCTCACCAATGCATGGACAGAGCATGCAGTGGGATTGCCGCTGGTATCTGTAAATGAAGTGGAAATACAGAAATCGGGGGCTAAACTGCGTGTAGGTACTTATGGACGCGGTGTTTGGGAAAGCGATTTACGCAACGTGGTTTTACCGTGTCCCGCACCCGCAACCAATGGACTGTTTGTGGATGGCCGCACCCATTCTACTGCCAACGTTAGCTGGAATGCTGTGGATGAGGCAGTTACCTATACAACCCAATATAAGCTAATTGCTGACACCGGCTGGACTACGGCTTCCGCTGCCACACCCAATACCCGTGATACGTTCAGAAATCTAAAATCAAATTCGTCCTACAAATGGCGTGTGCGTAGCAATTGCAACATGAATTCAGGAAATTATGCTGAAGGCAGCTTTAATACCTTGGTTAATGGGGCAAAAGCCATTAACCGGGAAAGCACTGCGCTCCGCATTTATCCTCAGCCGGCCGACGGTATCATGAATGTGGCATTTCTGCTACATCAGACAGGGCCGGTGGTAATCACCATGTATGACATGGCCGGCAATGCGGTGCTGGGCACCCGTTTCAACGCAAACAGCGGAGAAAATACTACGACACTAGATGTTTCCTTACTGCCAGCCGGTCAGTATGCACTGAAAGTGCAAGGCGATGCCATGCACATCAATGGCACATGCGTATTGGTAAAGTAACTGATTACAGACTGTTGTAAACGACAAAAGCGCAGAGTAAAAAAAGCACCGCGTTGATGCCGATGTTTTTATACTCCTTATGTTTATAATGGTGTAATGCTGCAAAAATCATCATCACTCCCAGGCATGCAGCGCAAATCATTGTAGTTATTGGCAAAAAACCGGTTAGTGTGGGGAGAATAACGCCCAATGCACCCAGGAGTTGCAGAATTCCTATCAGTCTCACAGAATTTTCAGGGTATTCTTTCACCCAGTTCATGCCGGCTCCGGCGAGTTGTTCCATGCTGCGTGTAGCTTTCATGGTGCCTGCCAGTCCAAACAGAACGGCCAGAACGATTTTTGCGATTAGAATTGTCATTGCTAAAGTAAATGAGGTGCGATTTTACTTGAAATTTGTTAAAAATCCAATAGCAAGTCATGTTGGGTCTTTCTGTTAATAATTTAGAAATATAATTTATGCATATTTGAAGGATGCGTTTTTTATTAATTATCCTGCTGTTTAGCAGTCCGGTTTTTCTGTTTTCTCAGATTGTGGCGGGGCCAATGCCTTGCTACACGGATTATAAAGAGGCACTGGTATGGGTGCAGACATCTCAATCAGCAAAGGTGAGAATGCAATATGCCAGTATGACAAATCCGGATGAAAAGTTTTTAACGGATGAAATAAAAACCAATGCCCAAATTGCATTTACAGCCAAGCTACTGGCAGACCGGGTAAAGCCGGGTATGGTTTACAACTACCTTATACTGATAAATGGTAAGGCCGTAAAGCCAAAATATCGTCAGCAATTTACTACTCCAACACTTTGGCAGTGGCGCACACCACCCCCTGATTACAGTTTTGCACTCGGAAGTTGCACCTATGTAAATGAACCTGATGTAGACAGACCGGGGAAGGCGTATGGAGGAGGGAATAACATTTTTGGAAGCATTGCCGCGTCAAAGCCGGCCTTTATGCTGTGGCTGGGAGATAATACCTACCTGAGGGAAGTAGACTGGAATACCAATACTGGAATATTACACCGATACAGCCACACAAGGGCATTGCCCGAAATGCAGCAGTTGCTGGCCGAAACCCATCATTACGCCATCTGGGACGATCATGATTTTGGTCCTAATAATTCCGATAGGTCATTCATTCACAAAGACAAAGCATTACACGCATTTAACTGCTTTTGGGGTAATCCCACCTGCGGCATCCCCGGAGCTAAAGGCATTACTTCGAAGTTTCAATGGTCGGATGGAGATTTTTTACTGTTGGATAATCGATATCACCGGGCCCCCAACGACACCAAGGATAGTCAAAAAAGTATGCTGGGTGCGTACCAGTTACAATGGCTGAAAGATGCGTTGATTAACAGCCAGGCGCCTTTTAAATTTATCGCCCTTGGCGGACAGTTCCTGAATGATGCAGCTGTTTATGAATGCTATTCTGCCAATGGTTTTAATAAGGAGAGGAACGAAATCATCGACTTCATTTATTTGCACAACATTAAAGGTGTTGTTTTCTTGACAGGTGATCGTCACCATAGTGAGATCAGTAAACTGTCTCAGCCGGGTAAACCTGATATTGTAGATATTACAATATCTCCGCTTACATCAGGCACGCATTCCGGAAGCGATGAAAAAAACACACTCCGAGTGCTCGGTTCACTGATTGACCAGCGGAATTACTGTAAGATTTCCGTTTCAGGTCCTCAGAAGCAGCGAAAACTATCGGTGGATTTTTTTGATGAGACGGGAAAACAGCTCTATTCCTATTCAATTACCCAAAATTAGTTGCAAGTACCAACGGTATTCTCCAATCATCACCACCTGCTCGCGGCTGTCCAGCACATGCACCCTGATGTTGAAGAGCGCACGTTGTTTTTCAAGCAGTTCATTTTTTAGTTCCACAGCCGTATCCGGATGGTTTGTAATTCGGGCAGTCAGTTTCCCGATTCCGGGTTTCTTAAATGTAACTTGTGAAGACCTGATTAGGGCCACTACCTGATTGGCCAGGTCAGGAAATGTATCAAGCAGCCACTGCCCTGAAGCAATTTCGGCAAGGGAAAACTGTGCCGCAGCCGACACTGTACCCAAATGATTGGTGAAGGCATTTATATCGGGCAAACTTACAGTACCTGTGTCTTCTTCTTTCTGCAGTTGTATGAGTTTGGCAAAAGGGATTTGATCGAGATTCATATTGTGATAATTGGCTGGAATTAAGGATTAACCCGTTTGTGTTTCTGTTTGCTTTGCATAGGACCCATAATTTTATTTCGCATTCAATTCATCGGATAGGGATGTAGATTTCCTCTTCACTGTCAGGATGGCCGGGTATATAGTTTGCAGGCAATTTTTCAAAATGGGGTCTGTTGTCCAGTGCATACCCAGATTGCGGTAGCCATTGGGCATAGATTTCCTGAAATATGCCGGTATCGCCACCCCTGTGATTAAATACCGCATATACACCACCCTGCAGATGAAATACTGACCAGTTGGTTGGATAGGGGTTGGGTGGGTTATTTTCAATCAGGGCGTGTTTTACAAAGGTGGCAGCCGGGTTGAAATTATTGAAATAATCCGGAGGATATTGTTGCAGTGAATAAAAAGCAGTGCCGTCTGCGACATGGGTTGCTGCCAATTCGGTCCTGAACCGACGCCACAAAAGCGGTGTAGTGTTATGTATTAATGACATTTCATCGGAGATACCAATCAGCATGCAGGGTTCAATATTGACGATCTGTGGTTGTAATTTCATGAGCATTATAGGTGTTAAGTTTTTGATAAATTACCATTAAACCATGTTGCATATTTTGAGGTATGGGGTGTGATGAATAGATTTACCAACAGAAACAATAGCGTATGATGACAAATATACGAATTATGACTTCCGTTTGTTTCCTCATAGTCATGGGAAGCATCAAGGCACAGTCACCACAAAAATTCAGCTATCAGGCGGTGGTGCGCAACGCCTCACAGGCACTGCTATCGAACAAAACCGTGGGCATTCGGGCATCGGTGCTCAGGGGATCGGCCGGTGGAACCGCAGTTTACAGCGAAAGCCATACCGCCACAACCAACAGCAATGGCTTGGTTTCCATAGAAATTGGCGGCGGTACCCTGTTGTCGGGTAGGTTTATGCAGATTAACTGGGCAAGCGGTCCCTATTTTCTCAAAACCGAGATCGATATAAACGGAGGCACGAATTATACCATCACCGGGGTTAGTCAATTGTTAAGTGTGCCCTATGCCCTGTTTGCGGGCAATGTAAATTACTCCGATACTTCCGCCACCAACGAGTTGCAGATGTTGTCCCGTTCAAATGATACCATCTTCCTCAGCAGGGGCGGATTTGTGGTGTTGCCTGAAGTGCATATCCCCGATACGTCCAGCAGCAATGAACTGCAGGTGCTGAGTTTAAAATCTGATACCTTGTTCCTGAGCAAGGGCGGCTTTGTGAAAATGCCGACCATGGACTCAGCCGATATAGCAAAAATGGGCTTCATTACCCGACATGCATTGGGTTCCGGCAGTGCTACTTATAAAGTGGGAGATACCGCCGGCGGGGGAATTGTTTTTTATGTAAACAGCACTGGTACCCACGGCCTCATTGCCGAAACTGTTGACCAAAGTTCAGGAAGCAAGAGCTATGGAATGTCTGAAGATGCCATCAGCAACCCTGCCAATCACAGCAAGGCCGGAAAAGAATATCACGATTGGCGCATTCCTACCCTGTTTGAGCTGGATCTTATGTACAATCGTCTGCATACCAAAGGGCTGGGAGGTTTCGCCTCAGACAACTACTGGAGTTGCAGTTTTGCGGATAATTCGCTGCCCATTCCCGGCTGGTATATCAACTTCAGTAATGGGAGTTCCAGTACCACACCACGCAGCACCACTTCTCACAGGGTAAGAGCGATACGTTCGTTTTAGAATCGGGAACTTGGATTTGTTTTGTTGTTTGGTGGACGATGAAATGCGGTTTTATCCAAACAATCAGCACAATACCCACAAAAAGCTGAGGTAGGTGGCAAAGAAAAATACCCAGAATAATTGATAAAACCGTCTAATGCTTGCCTGTTCCTGTAATCGAACTGTGGTAAGGTGAAGCAGAAACGCGATGTTAAGTGCGATTAAGCTATACGTTAACAGGGATTGTGCCTGCTGATAGCTCCAGAAAATACACCAGGCATAGGCCGCTACCACGAAGGTTGCACCCGTATAGAGCGCTGTTTTTGGTGAATACAGCAAGGGAAAGGTTTTGTATCCAAAATGGGCATCGCCGGCCCTGTCAGGCAAGTCTTTGTACCAGGCAATGGCCAGACTAAACGCTGAAATAAAAATGGTGAGCGGATAAATGACCGGTTGTATATGGAAATCTCCATGCAACATAGCGGCAAAATGAATCGCCATACCCAGATTCACCAGCACCCCCCGAACCAGGGTAATGGCCAGTGCCGCGGGCAGGTGATGTTTTTTGAGTTGAACGGGAGGCAGTGAATATGCAATACCCAGCAACAGGATAATTGCGATGAGCAACAGCAGCACCCAATGAAGTATGGCAGCAGCACCCAATGCAATTAAGCCGGAAATCCATACGATTTTCTTAGCCGTGCCCATGCTTAATTTTCCTGCGGCTATCGGCAACTCCGGCTTGTTGATTTTGTCCAGTTCCACATCCACCATTTGGTTTAACCCGGTGATGCACACATTGCAACCCAATGCCGAAATAAGCGTTACGGCAAGTTGGGTATAATGGATCGCAATATGGCCCCCTTGAAGCAAAAACAACACCACGATGCTGACAACGGAGCCAATGATGGTGTGGGGACGGCTGAATTTCCAAAGGGTATAAAAGGTCATGGCAAAATGGGTTGTGCAATGATAACCAAAAGATTTCCTTTCAGCTGCTTAATTCTGCGCACTTCGATTGAATAATGTTCGTCTGCGAGGTCTGAAAGCAGTGTTTGGTACTGTGTTGAACTTTTGCTTTTCAGTACCGACAGCCAGCCGTCCCACGCTACCGTAAACAGTTGGACGGGAATGAGGTACGTGGCAAGAATTCGTCCGAAAGAGAAGGGTTTGATGGCCCATGCGGTCAGCGGTTGCAAAACAAAGGCGGCCAGTGTAACCTGAATAAAACTGAGTAGGGTGGGTTCCAGTACCTCAGCGATGACAATGGCGGACTTAGCGGCTTTGAAGCTGCCGATGATTTCTTTTTGCTGTTCGGAAGTGAAATGGTGAAACGCGTTGAACATGCTGTATTGATTACCCGCTATCGGTGAAAACGCCAGCAGGTTTAGGGGTTCAGGTACTACGCTCACATGTTTTTTAACTTCGTTTGAAACCGAATCGGGATACAGATCGCTGAGGGTAAAATGAATGGGCCGCACAGCATTTTTTTGCATGTAACAAGCGGGCCAACCGCTGCCACTGCCAAGGTCCATCCATTGCTGTTTTGGAAATGAGTCCATCAGTTTCAGCACAGGACTGTATATTCTCAACTGAACACTGATCCAACCCACAAATTCCAGTTGCATTTTTCGCAAATACGAAGGAAACCATGGGTAATCTTCCAGTTCTTTCAAAAACATTCGGTTAATTTACGCAATAATCCATTGTATGTCTTCATTCCTTCTTTTTTCTTTGGCAGGGGTAGCTGTTTTGGCTGTTACCGTGCTGATTGAGTATGCCATCCGAAAAAAGTGGCTGCCCTATTTTGAGGGGAGAAAGCTGTTGCATGTGATGGCCATCGGAACCACTGCCTGGATAATTGACATGGGGCATGAATCCTATATAATGGGAGTTGCCTTGTGTCTTGCAGGGTTTCTGCTGATGCTGGTGCTCATTAAATTCAAATGGGGTTTGCAGCAGGAAGCTTCCTATGGCATTGGCTTGTTTCCCATCTCTTTGGGGGGATTGCTCATGTTGGGTGTTTCTTCCGACTATGTGGCCACGGCGGCCTGGGTGCTGGCCATTAGTGATGCCTGTGCGGGCTGGGTGGGCAGACGATGGGGGAATCCCCGGCTGATTTTTTTATCAGAGTCTAAATCCTATCAGGGGGCATGGGCGTTTTTTATTACGGCAGGTATTTGCATGGGCATCCGATATCCCGATTTGCATTGGGTTTGGTGGATTATACTGGCATTTTTGCCCACCATCACAGAACTATTTTCCTGGCGGGGAAGTGATAATTTTTTTCTGCCTGTTTTCACCGTAGGTTGGATACATCTGGTATTACGGGTATCGCATTCCGATGCAAGGATTTGGATGCCGATAGCTGCTGTTTTTCTAATGATTTTGGGATGGTGGGTGATTCGCAGGAGGTGGTTGGATCAGAGTGGCTGGTGGGCAGCCCTTTGGGTGGCGGCGGCATTGTGGATGAGCGGGGGGTGGGAAGCATTGTTTGCTCCTGTTTTTCTGTTGCTGGCAGGATCTGTTGCAGGCAGGCTGTTTCAGGCTACCCATTCTTCTGAACAAAGAACGGCAAAGCAGGTTTTTTCAAACGGCTGGATTGGCGTGGTTTTGTATATGCTTTACGGTTTAACGGGTCAGGCTGAGTGGCTGGTGCTGGCCTGGTGCTCATTTGCCATCAGCATTTGCGATACGGTGAGCAGTGAAGTGGGCACGGCTGTGGGTGGAAAGACGTTTAATATCGCCAATTTTAGGCTGATGCAGCCGGGATTGTCGGGTGGTATTTCTGTTGCGGGAACAACGGGTGGCCTTGTTGCCTTGTTGCTGCTGGCGGTTTGTTTGCATTTTCTTTTACCCGTTACGATTATTCAATTACTTTGGCTGGTTGCAACAGGAATGGCAGGTATGTTGGTTGATAGTGTTATGGGCAGCAAGTGGCAGGCCTTGTGGAAGCAGGGAAGTGGTTTTACAGAAACATCAGCCGACGGTTCGGAAGCTGCGCTGGTAAAAGGCTTGTCCTGGCTCGATAACCATTGGGTGAATTTTTTAAGCAATGCGATTACGATGCTGGGGTCGGGCTTTTTGTATGGGTTTTTTGGAGTGTGAGAACTGGGTTTAGTTACCTGTTTTCATTGATTATGAATTTCAAATCGGCCGGTATTTTCATGCTTTTGAGTGGAGGGACATTGGCTCCACCCGTATTGCCGACAGGAATTTCTCCAATAAAAGATTTAACACCACCCACAAGCAATCGGGGAATTTGACCAACAATTTCTCTTCTGTTTTTTAGTTTGATTCCAAAGAGTAACATTTTCCAATGTACCAGCGTGTGGTGATATGGGTAGGGCTGTCCAAGGATATGCGCCCTTTCTAAGTGATACCAGCTTGCAGTAAAATTTTTATTTAAAAAATAATCATTAGCAAGTTCTAACTCTTCAAGAAAGAATTGCTTTAGATTAAATGGCATTACTGTATGGATTTTCATAGCTACCTGTTGAGTATTGAGTTATTACTGATTATTGCCCAAAATTAAGATTTTCCTTAGCGACTATCTGCCATCGTTTTTGGCGATGTTTATAAAACATCTTAGCAAAAGAAGTAATAAATCCGGTCATCAATCCGCCGTAAATTGTTATTTCGTCTTCGTAATAAATACTACCATTACCTAAGTCTCTCATCACTATATTGTGGTTCCAAACTTTTGCACCATTATCCCATTCTTTGGTAGATAGCATATAGTTGCTATTGTCAATTTTATCTACAAAGAGATAGTGAATTCCTCCAAAAGGAATAATTCCAAATACATGCGTCTCAAATTCATATGTTTGACTGACCTCCCATTGTTTCGGAAAATCTCCATTCACTGATTTGAATTTTATCATACCCTTTGCCACAAATTCCAATAGAGCCGGGATTTTTGCATGCTCCCAAGCAGTATCAATCTCCATTGGAATCTCAGAATGGACAGTTAGTTTTTTTGCCTTAACCTTTCTGCCACTATAATCAATGATGACAGATTCAACTTGAACAACCGGTTTCAATTTTTAAGCATTTACATTCATTCCCACTCCTAAAATTCCTGACAAAAGAGGAAGATTATTCATGACCCAACTTTAAGTTAGTCAAAAATAATAATTCTTCCCCAAAACGGAAAATGGCCAAGCGATCACAGAATGCCCCTTTTACTTTTATCTGCTCCCTTAATTGCCCCAAAACACGACCATTTACCAATGATTGAATTTGTAATTATCTATAAAAAAAGCAGATAGGGTATGGGGTGTTTTGTAAAAGTGGATGATTGTTTTCTAACTAAGTTTTAAAATCTCTGGAATATGTTTTTGCAGATATGCAGGTATGGCTGAGGTTTGGGTTAATGAATTATTTTCAATGGATAGGATATGGGAAGGAAGTTCTCCGTAAGTACTCGTCTCGAATAAATCAACCTTTTTAAAGAATGAGAAATGATTATTTAGGTTCTCAAAACCGTCAAAATAGCGCTTTTCAATCTCTGATTTTGATACAAAGTGCCCTCCATTTTCTACCCTAATGTCAACCCTTCTTTGTGCTTCTTCAATGGAATTGAGGCACAAGTAAATCAAACGCAGTTCAAAATTATGCTGCTGGAAAATTTGAGGCCAGTAGAGTGGGGTTGAATTGAAATTGGTCTCGTAGCAGAAAGCCTGATTATTGTTTAATGCGCGTTGAACATTTTCTTCTAACGCTGAGAATGCCATATTATGGGCCATGATCTCCCTGATATCGGAATCAAACAGTGCGTTGTAGTGCTTCAGATAATGGTAATCGTAATCAAAAGGCTCAAAAGCGGCTGTTGCGAGCAGTTTAGAAAAAGATGATTTCCCCGAACCATTGCATCCTGCTATCACCAATAAAATTGGTTTAGACATTGCGGGTAATTTCTATCTTGTTTTTTCTTTTTTTGCCTGACTTGATGGCCTCCTCATAAACCTTTATTTGCCTTTTGATTTCAGGCATGGCCTTTTCCATCTGCTTAAGGTAGAATGCGATTCGTTCTTCCGTGCTGGAGAATTCAGTCATAATACGAAGTTACAGAATATACAGTGCTTTGTCAATAAAAAAAACCCACATTGCTGTGAGGCTTTCTCTGCTCCCCTTATTGACGAAAGATGCAGCTATAATTCGATAATTGAGTATGTGACTATAAGAAAATTGAAGGGTTGAACTTCCTTTTATTTTGGAGAATATGAATGATTACACATCTTTCAATATTTTTTGGATTTCATTCTTTTCATTA
>CANMCY010000010.1 GCA_947496375.1 Flavobacteriales bacterium | reverse complement strand
CAAAACTGCAACGGGCATAATTCACTTCGCTTTCTGCTGATGCTGGTTTTACTGGCGGCCGCAGGACTGAAATCCCAGCCCTTGCATGTGGATGGTATCATGGCCATTGTGGGTGACAAGGTGGTGCTTCGCAGCGATTATGAAACGGAGATGGGTCAACTGGCGCGGTCCGGAAATTTTAAGGATAGCCAGCAATTTTCCTGTCTTGTACTCCGCAAACTGATACTCCGTAAACTGATGCTGAATCAGGCAGAGATAGACTCATTGCCTCTGTCTGAGGAGCGGATTGATGCAGAAATTGATAACCGTTTGCGCTACTTTCAGCGACAGGCGGGTAGTCAGGCAGATTTGGAGCGGTATCTGGGAAAAACTTTGTCTGAGTACAGGGAAGACATCCGTCCTAAAATGAAAGAACAGCTGCTGGCGCAGGAAATGGAGGGAAAAATCACCTCCTCTGTAAAAATAAGCCCTCAGGAGGTGAAGCAGTTTTATGATAACATTCAAAAAGATAGTCTCCCTATTATCCCAGCTGAGGTGGAGGTAGCGCAATTGCTGATAGAGCCGCCGGTTTCTCCCGAAGCGAAAGAGTTTGCCCGCGAGCAGCTGCAAATGCTGCGCATGCGCGTATTGTCAGGTGAGAGTTTTGAAAAACTGGCCAAAACCTACAGCCAGGATCCCGGTTCCAAAGACAATAATGGTTTGCTTCCTGAATTTGGTCGGGGTGAAATGGTACCTGAATTTGAACGGATGGCCTTTAAACTTAAGCCGGATTCCATCAGCCCTGTATTTGAAAGCCCGTTTGGATTTCATCTTATGAAAGTGAGTAAACGCCTGGGAGAGAGGGTGTTGGCTTCGCACATTCTCATTCGTGCAGAGTATACCACAGCCGATTTCACCGCCACCCAGAATCGCATTGATTCCGCCTATGATTTGCTGTATGAAAAGAAAATAGACTGGTGTACTGCCGTAAAACGCTATGCCTCAGCCGATATAGGAAACAAGGGCTACTGTGGTTTTTTTACCGATGAAACCACCGGCAGTCAGAAGATGATTTTTGATGACCTCCCTCCGGAAATCAAAATGATTGTAGATAAACTGAAACCGGGAGAGTTTTCAGAACCCGCTCGCACTTTTACCCCCGATGGCCGAGCCATTTACCGAATGGTTTATCTTAAATCTTTTACAGCACCCCACCAGGCCAATTTAGCGCAGGATTATGGCCGTATACAACTGGAAGCTGAGGCTCGCAAAAAGCAAAAAGCCATAGACACCTGGGTGAATAAAACCAAAAAAGACACTTATATCCGTGTGCAGAGCAACCTGATCCAATGCCCGGACTTGAAATCATTGGAGGCACAAAACTGATGAACGAAAAAGAAATGGCAGAATCGTTTTCCGCGTCAGTCGCGGAAATTAAGAAAGAGATTTCTAAAGTAATCGTGGGACAGGAACATGCTGTAGATGCGGTGCTGACTGCCATTTTTTGCAATGGTCACGCGCTGCTGGTGGGTGTTCCGGGGCTTGCCAAAACCCTGCTGGTAAAAACGGTTGCCCAAAGTTTAGATCTGGATTTTAACCGCATACAGTTCACACCCGATTTGATGCCCGGTGATATTACCGGAAATGAAATTCTGGATGAAGACCGCAAGTTTCACTTCGTGAAAGGACCCTTGTTTGCCAATATTGTGTTGGCTGATGAGATCAACCGTACCCCGCCCAAAACCCAGGCAGCGTTGCTGGAAGCCATGCAGGAAAGGAATGTTACCGTTGCAGGACAACATCATGCATTGCCTAAACCCTTTTTTGTGCTGGCTACCCAAAACCCCATAGAACAGGAAGGAACCTATCCTTTGCCAGAGGCCCAGCTAGACCGTTTTATGTTCAATATCTCACTGGATTATCCCGGATATGATGAAGAACTCCTTATCCTGAAAGGTACTACCGGTGCCAGCGAATCCAATGCTAACAAGGTTTTGGGTGCTGCTCGTATTTTGGAATACCAGCAACTGGTGAGGCAGGTTCCGGTAACTGATGCGGTTTTTGAATACGCAGTTTCACTGGTGCGTAAGACCCGTCCCGGAACAGCACACGCTGATGCCATTGTGAACGATTATGTGAGTTACGGTGCCGGCCCGCGTGCCGGACAATTTCTGATTTTAGGAGCCAAGTGCCATGCGCTGATGAATGGTAAGTTTTCACCCGACAGGGAAGATGTGCAGGCCGTTGCCGAAAATGTGCTGAGGCACCGCCTGGTGCGCAACTATAAAGCAGAAGCCGAAGGCATCAGCAATGATGATGTGGTGAAGCGGTTGCTGTAGTATAAGTTTACCCAATACAAAAAATCGCCCTTTAAAATGAGATTATTTAACATTAAATGGAATTTAGTTTTAATATTAATTATACTATTGGTAACGCTTTCCAAAATAAGTTTAGTTGGAAAAGGGTTTTTAGCTTTTCCTGATGAAATGCGTTATCAAGCATCGCTAAATGCATTAAATAGTTTTTTAGAGAATGATTTTAAATCAGCTATTAAATTTCTAACATCAACAGATAGTAGGCCTGTCGATGTACTTGTCAAATTAATTCCTTGTTCAATTCAACTATTAACTTCTAAAATATTTAATATTGATTATTTTGATCCTTTAAATTCTGTTCCTGTTTTTGTTTTTAATTATTTATGTTTTATATTCCTAATTTTAATTCATTATAAAGTATCAAGGTTTCTTCTTGAAAACGAATATTTATCATTATTTAGCGTTTTGCTTTTTGTTTGTTTAACTACTAGCCATATATATATTCGGCATGCTTTGCCCTATGACGAGAGCTTGTTTTTGTTTTATTTTGCAATATACTTACTGATAAAAAAGTATAGGCAAAAATCTCTTTCATTAACAGCTTCATTCTTTATAGGAGTCCTATCTTTTGTTGCATATTTAGTCTATCCTGGTTATTTCACATCTTACTTTGTATTGTTATTGTTTTTCACTTACATATCCTATGTAATAACAATAGAAAAAAGGTGTTTTGTTCTTAAATTAATCTTATTTATCTTGGGTGGTATCGTTGTTTTAAGTTTATTTGAGTTGCTCTACAGATTCGTCGGTAGGTCTTTTTTAGTAGATTCTATTATCTTATCCCAAAAAATAACCCAGGGTTCATTTGAAGAATCATATTTGTTTATATTCAAATACTTATATCATACAGAAAAATACGCTGGCATAGTTATTATAATTAGTATTATTTCAATGCCTTTTACTTTGCTTATTATTTACAAGAAAAAACAGATAAAAGAAAATCATATTATTATAATTTTGACATTAATAGTGTACTTAGCATATTTATCTTATGCGACATTAGGTTATTGTATGCATAAAATGGTTTTTTATGGACGCCTAATACACCAGTATTATCCTTATATATGTATTTTTTTGGTTTTTATTGTTAAAGTTGTTTTTGGTATTAATAAAAACAGTAAAATATTTATTACTTTATTAGCAGTTTTATTTATTGTAAATTATTCAGAAAGGTTGAAATCATACTATAATATAACCTATCCAAGGGATATAAGTTGGCTAAGTATAAAAAAATATGCCAGTAATAACGTAAGTTATTATTCTGAATACGAAAAAAGTTGGACGGAAACACCTATTTTACTACCACCCTTTCACATTGATACATCTAAAAGTAGATTATATAGATTGGTTATTGTAAATAGTTACTACCCATGGCCAATTGATGATTTAGCTTTTTACAGACAGTTTATACCAGCAAAAGATCAGAAGAAGATTTTTGAATTACCACATTTTTTGAATTATAAACCATATCAATTTGAAGGCTTTCGTATCGGAGAGAGAGAAAAATTAGATAAATTAGATTTGAAGTTAAAGGTTTACATTACAGTAGATTATTTATCAAAAAAAATTAAATCCTCCCGCAAATAGGGCATTCCTCAACCTTGTGTCCCCTGGCCGGACAAAATTTTCTGCCAAAAAATATAATCTGTAGGTGCAGTTTGTTCCAGGTTTCTTTCGGGAACAGTCGTTTCAGGTCTTTTTCAGTTTGCTCCACACTTTTTCCGTTGCTGAGTTTCCATCGCTGTGCCAGCCGGTGAATGTGCGTGTCTACCGGGAAAGCAGGGTGCCCGAACGCCTGACTCATGACTACGCTGGCGGTTTTATGGCCTACTGCCGGTAAGGCCTCAAGTGCTTCAAAAGAGTCGGGGACCTTGCCATTGTGTTTTTCAATGATAATCTGAGACAATCCGTGTATGCCTTTGCTTTTCATGGGTGAAAGACCGCAGGGCTTGATGATTTCTCGGATTTCTTCCACACTCATTTTCACCATGTCATGCGGATTGTCGGCCCGTTCAAACAAATGGGGTGTGATTTTATTGACCCTTTCATCGGTGCATTGTGCGCTCAGCAATACCGCTATCAGCAGGGTGTAGGCATCGCTGTGATCCAGTGGAACCGGTGTTTCAGGGAAAAGCTGCTCCAAGGTTTCGGCAATAAATGCCACGCGCTCTTTTTTGTTCATTTTCAAAACAGGCAATAATGATATTCTTCTGTGTATGGAATGTTGAGTGTTTGGAAAAAGGCCTTTTCTGCTTCCGTATTCAGGGTTTTTCCAATCAGACCGGCCAAGGCAATACCCAGGTTATCTGTTGTATTATCGATGCCCGCGGCTTCAGTTATGATTCCCTTATGAACTGTCATCGTGATTTTTACAGACTTATTGTATAAAAGCAATTCTTTCTCAACTTGGTAGGCAGGGGAATAACCCAATACCCATGGGTTGGTGCCGTATTTGTTGTTTTGGAGTTCTTGTGCAGATGCGACTTCTTCCGATGTTAATTCCAAGGGTAAATAACCATGTTTTGTTGTGAATCCTGATGCCAGTGCATCTATAAATGAAGTGACATCTTCAATTTCAGTATAGGGCTTGATATTACAAACAGCGCTGCGCACACTTTTCACGGCTTTACTTTCGTATTGGCCTCTGCTATGCAGTGCTTCACCCAGTGTAGTTAGTTTACTGTCAAATAGAAGGGTTCCGTGGTGCAGCACCCTTCGGTTTTTCTGGTCAAGATGCTCGGCATTGCCACTGATTTTAAAACCATTAAGGAGTAGGTCGTTCCTGCCACTGTATTCTGCATGAACCCCCAAATCGGCAAGTACCTCCATCACCGGGTCCAGAAACTTGCGAAAATTGATGTTCAGTTCTTCGTGGGGTTTCAGGGATTGAATGAAAGTGAAATTCACATTGCCTTCATCGTGATAAACAGTGCCGCCGCCGCTTAATCGCCTGGCCAGGTTGATATTGTTCTTTTTACAATATCCATAATTGGCTTCACCGCAAATATTCTGATGCTTGCCGCACACCACCGCAGAATGGCTCTGCCAAAGCATCAGGATATCTTCATTGGTGCCATGCAATAGCACATCTTCCAGTGCAAGATTGAAGTAAACGTCTTTACTTTTGCTGATAATCAGGCGCATGGGCCTTATGATTGGGCAGGTGTCTTCCTGCGTAGTTCAAAGTTTTTACCTAAATATACCTTTCGAACCATTTCATCGTTGGCCAGCTCTTCAGCAGTGCCTTGTTTCAAAAGTTTGCCCTCAAAAAGCAGATAGGCGCGATCGGTAATGGACAGGGTTTCCTGCACATTGTGATCGGTAATCAGAATGCCGATGTTTTTGTCTTTCAGCTTGGAAACGATGCCCTGTATATCTTCTACGGCAATGGGGTCCACACCGGCGAAGGGCTCATCAAGCAGAATAAATTTTGGGTCGGTTGTGAGTGCCCTGGCAATTTCAGTTCGGCGTCTTTCACCCCCGGACAGTACTTTTCCTTTGTTTTTACGCACCCGGTTCAGGCCAAATTCTTCCAGCAGGGATTCCAGTTTTTCGGTCTGGGCGTCTTTGCTCAGGGTGGTCATTTGCAGAATGGATCTAATGTTGTCTTCCACACTAAGCTCCCTGAAAACTGAGGCCTCCTGAGGAAGGTAGCCGATACCGAGTTGTGCACGTTTGTACATGGGCAAAGCGGTAATTTCGTTTTCATCCAGCCGTATGGAACCCTGATCCGGGCGCACCAGTCCCACCACCATGTAAAATGTGGTAGTTTTTCCTGCACCATTGGGCCCCAGCAAGCCCACAATCTCGCCCTGATTCACTTCCACAGAAACATCATTCACCACTTTTTTGGAGCCGTATTGTTTCAAAAGGTTGTGACTGCTAAGGCGCATGCCACAAAAATACAACACAACAATGGCAAACCGGATGAATGGCATACAAAAAGCGTAACTTCGCAATCCGGGTCGATGAAAAAGCGTGTATGCCATCTCAGTTCTGTGCATCTGGCCACCGATACGCGTATTTTTTATCGTTATTGCACGCACCTTTCAGTACAGTATGACGTAACCTTAATTGCGGTTCATCCCCAAAATGAACGAAGGCAGGGTATACATATTATTCCTTTTAGGCGTTTCAAAAACAAGTTGCTGCGTGTTTTGCTCACCTGGTTTTTAATGTTTTTTAAGGCCATGCGCGTTCGTGCGGAGCTCTATCATCTCCACGATCCCGAACTGATTCCCTGCGGCCTCCTATTGCGTTTTATGGGCAAAAAAGTGGTGTTTGATATTCATGAAAATGTGGCAGAAGACATTTTCGACAAACCCTGGATACCGGCCAAAAAAATACTGTATGCCTGTTTTCATTTTTTTGAGAAACGGGCCATAAAAAGTATGCCTATTATACTGGCTGAAAACAGCTATGTAGCGCGATACCAAAAAATGGGTGCAGATTTAACCGTTGTGCTTAATTATGTGGATTTACCTTTTTTTAAGCCATTTTCAGACCCAGTAAACCGAACAACCCATCGCATTTTTTACATGGGAATTCTGTTGAAATCAAGGGGTTTACAGCAGATTGCAGAAGCATTGTACCAGTTGAAAAAACAAGGACATATTATCACATTTGATGTGGTGGGAGAACTGTATACCTCGCTGGAAAAGCAGTTACATGCATTGCCGTTTTGGCGCGATATTTCTGATCAGATTTGTTTTCACGGCCGACTTACGCTGGAGCAGGGATATGTCATCAGCCGAAATACCGCTGTGGGCATGTGTATTATTCAGCCCATGAAAAACAGTGTAGGCAGTTATCCGACCAAAATGTTTGAATACATGGCCATCGGTTTGCCGCAGGTCACCTCCAATTTTGTGCTGTACCAAAACATAGTAGAGGGAGAAGGTTCGGGCATTTGTGTAAATCCTGCAGATCCTGCCGGCATTGCCGCTGCCATACTTGAGATAATACAGAACCCTGCTAAGGGAGAAACAATGCGCCGCAACGGGCTGAAGGCCGCAGAAAAATACCTTTGGTCAGCGGAGATGGAAAAAGTGTATACCTTGTATGGGCGCCTGTTGTCGTAAGTTTACAGACGGATGCAAAAAATTGGCAATATGTGGTCTTACCTTTGCGTTATTGTTCCGGTGCGAAAAATTCTGCCTTTTATAGCATTTGTGTTACTGCTGGCCTCCTGCCGCAAAGAGCGTTTTTTTGATGGACAAACCACCCTTAAACTGGCTGCCGATACAATATGGTTTGATACGGTTTTTACCCGTCAGGCCGGCAGCACTTACCCCATCAGCGTTACGCAGATTACCTGGATTAAGAATCCTGAAAGCCAAACGGTGAAGGCCTCTTTCAGGTTAGGGGGTGGTATGCAGTCGGCCTACCGAATCAATGTGGATGGCATTCCCGGTCCGGTGATAAACGAAGTGGAAATTCCTGCCAAAGACAGCGTGTTTGTGTTTGTGCAGTGCAGTCTGGAGGCCAATGGGCAAACAGGTCCGGCCTTGGTGCTCGATTCTTTAATGATGCAGGTGAATGGGCGTGAACAGAAATTAATCTTAGGCGCTTATGGCTGGGATGCGCATTATTTTAGGGCAGCTTCATTGCCTTGTGGTGGTTCGTGGAATGATCAAACCAAGCCGTATGTCATTGTAGATAATGCCTTGATTCCGGCCGGCTGCACATTCACCATCAAAGAGGGTGTGAAGGTTTATTGTTCTGCACGGAGCGCATTATTTGTAGCCGGTAAGTTGTTTGTGGAAGGAACGTCCCAAAACAGGGTGTTATTCACCGGTGATAAGCCGGTTTCTGCGGCGCGAACCCTCCCCAATCAGTGGGTAGGGCTGTATTTTGCGGTTGGCAGTGCAGGAAACAGCATTAAATATGCTGATATACAGAATGCCTCTATTGGTATTCGGGTAGATTCACTGCCCGTGGGAAGTCCGGATAACCTGGTGCTTGAAAATACAAAAATTCAGTATTGCGGACAGGCATGTATGGCCGGGATAACGGCCCATATACGCGCTACCAATTGCCTTTTCGCTCAAACAGGCAGCTACAGTTTTTTGGGGTTGCTGGGCGGAAAATATGACTTTCGGCACTGTACGTTTGCTTCATACGTGAATTATACCACAAGGCAGGATGGACATTTTGCCATAACCAACACGCTGCGCGATGGCAATGGAAACATCCTGGATACGAGGCCGCTGGAATGTAATACGTATAATTCCGTTATTTATGGTGATTTAGATGAGGAGCTACTGATAGATAAGGGGGGAAGTGCTGCGTTCACAGCTGATTTTTTGGGTAATCTCATTAAAAGTAAATCCAAACCGTTTGCAGGATTAACCAATCTATATAATCGTGACCCAAGATTCAGGAATATCATGGAAGGTAATTTTGCCCCAGACACCCTGTCACCATTGCATAACGCCGGTATATTGCTTACACCGCCGGTATCCACAGATCTGGAGGGAAAACCCCGCATTGGGGTTCCCGATATCGGTGCGTTTGAGCGACCGGAATAATCAGTTTCTTTTCTGTTTGAAGAAATGTTGCATGAGGGCAGCGCATTCTTCTGCCATTACACCTCCGGAAATCTGTGTTTTTTTACCCAGTAAATCCTTGCTGATGCGGGTAAATCCGGTTTTTGGCTCCTCTGCCCCAAAAACAATTTTGTGAAAACGTGCCCATTTGATGGCTCCTGCACACATCAGGCAGGGTTCAATGGTGACGTACAACGTGCATTCGTCTAAAAATTTGCTATTGAGGTAAGATGCCGCAGCGGTAATGGCCAGCATTTCTGCGTGCGCGGTCACATCGTTTAGCTTTTCGGTCTGGTTATATCCTTTGCCAATAATCGCATTTTCATAAACCACCACCGCACCAATGGGTATCTCATCCTCTTCCATGGCTTTTTGGGCTTCCGCTATGGCTCTTTGCATGAAATATTCGTCGGTGAAAACTTCCATGACGCAAAGATGCGCGCAATCTTTATTTTTTTAGCGGATTTTGAAATCTTGTCGCTAACATTGTTGTTGTTTTTACATGAACATCGGAATTGTGTGTTATCCCACCTTTGGTGGAAGCGGGGTTTTGGCCACGGAACTGGGTAAAGCCCTTGCCACACGAGGACATCAAGTGCATTTTATCAGTTACAATCAGCCGGCACGGCTGGATTTTTTCACCGAAAATGTTTTTTACCATGAAGTGAGTATACTCAAATATCCGCTGTTTGAATATGCTCCTTACGAAACAGCCCTGGCAGGCGTAATTGTGGACGTGGTAAAAACTGCCAATCTTGATGTTTTGCATGTACACTATGCCATTCCGCATGCTTCAGCCGCTTTGTTGGCTAAATCTATATTGTCGGAAGAAGGGCTAAACATTCCGGTAATTACCACATTGCACGGAACGGATATCACGCTGGTGGGCCGTGAGGCAACATTTGAGCCCGTAGTCAGCTGGAGCATCAACCAGTCGGATGCCGTGACTGCTGTTTCCCAAAGTCTGAAAAACGATACCCTGGAGCATTTTAACATCAAGCGCGAAATAGATGTGGTGCCAAACTTTATTGATTTTACACGATTTAACAAACAGCCCAAAGAGCACTTTAAGAAAGCCATTGCGCCCAATGGCGAAAAAATATTGGTGCATACCTCCAACTTTCGTAAGGTAAAGCGGGTAGAGGATGTGGTCTCCGTTTTTTGTCTGGTGAATCAGAAAATACCATCCCGGCTGTTGATGATCGGTGATGGTCCGGAGCGCAGCCACATCGAAAAAATAAGCCGTGAAATGGAATGCCACGGCAGCATTACCTTTTTGGGCAAGCAGGAGGCAGTGGAGGAAATTTTATCGGTTTGTGATTTGTTTATTCTGCCATCAGAAACTGAAAGTTTCGGGTTGGCAGCGCTGGAAGCTATGGCCTGTGAGGTGCCTGTTATCAGTAGCAATGCGGGTGGTATTCCTGAGGTTAATGTGCATGGAGTTACCGGCTATTTAAGCAACGTGGGTGATGTGGCTGATATGGCTAAAAATGCCATCAAAGTGCTGGAAAATGAGGAGGTGTTAAAAACTTTCAAACGCAATGCGCTAAGTCGGGCTAAAGAATTCGATCTGGATAAAATTATGAATGATTATCTGGAAATCTACAGGCGTTGTATCCAATCGTGATTTAACGCTGGCCGCCCTGTGAGCGGGTGTTTTCTTTCAAAAACTTCAGGGCAATGCCTATCTGATTTTCCACGGTTTTGGTGCTGATATCCATGATTTCCGCAATTTCTTTATAGCTCAGATCAAACATGCGGCTTAGCAAAAAAACCTGTTTGCATTTTGTGGGTAGCTGCTCAATAAGCTGATTGATATGAATTTGCAGTTCTTTTCCTTCCAGCACACGATCGGCGGCATATGCGGGTGATATTGCGGTGAATTCATCCGGCATATCAGCAAATGGCAATCGTGCTTTTTTGATATGATTTAAACAACGGTTTTTTACCGCCTTAAAGAGATAACTTTTTAAAGAATCGTCCAATATCAGGGCGTGGCGCTTTTCCCAGATGCTCACAAATACGTCATTCACAATCTCGTCAGCATCGTCTGAATTTTTTACGATGGATGCAGCAAAGTTGCTCAAACCGGGCCTGAAGCGCAGATAGAGCGTATGAAATTGATTTTGCTGTTCAGACACCGGAACAAAGATACAAAAGCCCTGTAAGCCGTATACAATTAGTTACCCATATCGCTGAGGAACTGTATGCGCATCAGCTGCAGTTCTTCGTGGGTAAATTCTCCGTCAAAATGGTTAAAGGCAGTTTCAAGGTTATCTTCCTGTGCACCATGGAAATAGTCAAAAATTTCTTCCTGCAGCTCTTCATCCAGGAACTGATTCAGAAAATATTTCAGGTTTAGCTTCGTACCTGTATTGACAATCTGTTCGAGTTCATCTACCAGTTCGCCAAACTCAATGCCAAGCTGCTTGGCCATTTCCATCAGGTCTACCTTTTTATCAATATTCAGGATTATGCTGACTTTTTTGGCTGATTTTTCCGCATTGCCTTTCAGCACGATATCCTGGGGTCTTTCAATTTTATTTTCTTTTACAAAAGTCGCAATGTATTGGATAAAGGGTTCTCCGAATTTGATGGCTTTGTTTTTTCCCACCCCGTTAATGTTGGACAGTTCATCAAGGGTGATGGGATATTTGGTGGCCATATCTTCCAGACTGGGGTCCTGAAATATGACATAGGGAGGAAGGCCTTTTTCCTTGGCAACTTTTTTGCGCAAATCCTTGAGATGACCGAATAATTCTTCATCGCAGACGCTCTCCATTTTGAAGTTTTCGAAGTCGTCTTCACTTACGCTTTCAAACTCGGTATCTACGGCCATTTCATGCTTGGTGGGTTTGGTCAGAAACGCCATACCCTGCTCTGAAACGCTCAGTAAACCATACTTTTCAATATTTTTATTGAGGTAATTGTGCACCAGAGAAAGGCGCATCACCGATTTCCAAAACACCTTATCCTTGTCTTTGCCACAGGCAAACAAAGGCATTTCATCGTGCTTGTAATCCTTAATGCTGTCTATTCGTTTGCCGATGATGAAATTTACGATATGGGTCATGGAGAATTCACCGTTCAGGGATTTCAGTGCGTTTAGCGCCTTGGCCACATCCTGGGTCACTTCTGTTTTGGGCTTGGGATGTGCGCAGTTGTCGCACATGTGGTTACAATCCGATTCCGGAAAGTTTTCTCCGAAATAGTGGAGTAGCAATTTACGTCTGCATTGGCTGCTCTCTGCGAAAGCGGCGGTTTCAGCTATCAGTAGTCCCCCGATTTCCTGTTCGGCAACCGGTTTGTCTTTCATGAATTTTTCCAGCTTTTCAATGTCGTTGGGGTTATAGAAAAGCAGGCAATCACCGCGCAGTCCGTCACGGCCTCCACGCCCTGTTTCCTGATAATACCCTTCCAGACTTTTGGGAACGTCATAGTGAATGACAAACCTGACATCGGGTTTATCGATACCCATTCCAAACGCAATGGTGGCTACAATTACATTGCAGTCTTCCATCAGGAAAGCGTCCTGATGACCCGCACGGGTTTTGGCATCCAGTCCGGCATGATATGGCAACGCTTTGATGCCATTCATTTGCAGCATTTCGGCGATTTCCTCCACTTTCTTGCGACTCAGACAGTATATAATGCCTGAACTGTTTCCCCTGTTTTTGATGAAGGTTAAAATATCCTTGTGCACCTGATCTTTTCTGCCTTTGGGGCGAACTTCATAATACAGGTTGGCACGATTAAATGAAGACTTGAACAGTCTGGCGTCCAGCATACCCAGGTTTTTCTGAATGTCGTGCTGAACTTTTGGTGTAGCTGTGGCAGTGAGGGCAAGAATGGGCACATCATCAATGGCTTTTACCATTTGCTTGATCCGGCGGTATTCGGGTCTGAAATCATGACCCCATTCGCTTATGCAGTGCGCTTCATCCACCGCTACAAAGGAAATTTTTATGCCGCGAAGCAGTTCCAGCGTTTCGTCTTTCTTGAGGGTTTCCGGAGCTACGTACAGCAACTTAGTGCTGCCGGAGGTTACATCCTCCACCACTTTGGTAAAATCGGCTTTACTCAATGATGAGTTTAAAAAATGGGCCAGTGCGCTGCTGCTGGAAAACCCGCGGATGTTGTCTACCTGGTTTTTCATCAGGGCAATCAGCGGTGAAATGACAATCGCAGTGCCCTCCATCATCAATGCGGGTAGCTGGTAACATAGCGATTTACCGGCCCCTGTAGGCATGATTACAAAACAATCATTACCCTGTAGTATATGATTAATAACCGCTTCCTGATTGCCTTTGAAGCCATCGAAGCCGAAGAATTCCTTAAGTGTGCGTTTTGCGTCAGTGCTAGTGTATTCCGCAACGCCCATTGCCGTGCTCATAGATAAAGTAAGTGCTTTCAGTGAGTAAATTTAACGCATAGGCGGCAATTTTGTTAGCTTTATATTAAATTTTTTAATCTTCTTTACTTGTCAAACCCACATACTAAATGCAAAATTTAAGTTAGTTTTGCGTTTCTAATACTGTCCGCTTGACACAGACCAAGGCAAATTTAATAAAAAGTTACGGAACTCAGGCCATTACAGACGAATTAAATTCACTGGCCGGATTACCGCAATATGTGAATGATTCTTTTTCCAGTCTTGTAGAATTGCTTTTGGATTCTGCCGGAAGGGCAGTGGTTACGGGTATAGGCAAGAGCGCCATCATAGCCCAGAAAATGGTGGCAACCATGAACAGCACCGGGCAGCCGGCTGTGTTTATGCATGCCGCTGATGCCATACACGGGGATTTGGGCATCATTCAGCCCGGAGACGTGGTTATTGCCATTTCCAAGAGCGGTAATACCCCCGAAATTAAAGCACTTGCGCCATTGCTCAAATCATTTGGCAATCCGCTGGTGGCCATGGTGGGCAATATACAAAGCGAGCTGGCCGCGCAGGCCGACATTGTGATTAATACCACCGTGGACAAAGAAGCCTGCCCCAATAACTTGGCACCCACCAGCAGTACTTCTGCCCAGTTGCTGATGGGAGATGCCATTGCCATTGCCCTTTTACGAATGCGCAATTTCAGCGGAAGTGATTTCAGCAAATACCATCCCGGAGGAGCGCTGGGTAAAAAATTATACCTGCGCTGCGGGGATATTGCTGCCAGAAACGAAAAGCCGGCTGTGTTGCCTTCGGCGTCTGTCAATGAAGTAATCGTCTGTATCAGCAAAAACCGACTGGGGGCTGCTGCCGTGGTGGATGATTCCGGTTTGCTTGGAATTGTTACGGATGGAGACATACGCAGAATGCTGGAAAAATACAGCAATCTGGCGGGGCTAACTGCCGCTGATATTATGTCACCCTCCCCTCGAACCCTGGATGCCGAAACCCTTGCCGTAGAGGCGGTCGATTGGATGAGCCAACAAAAAATATCTCAAATTATCATATTGCGTGATGGAAAATACGCAGGAATGGTACATTTGCACGACCTAAACAGGGAGGGATTGCTATGAGCGAAAATAAACATCACTATGTGCTGATTATGGCCGGCGGTATTGGCAGCCGTTTCTGGCCCGTCAGCCGCAAAAGTCTGCCCAAGCAATTTATTGATATCCTGGGTACCGGTGATTCGCTGATTTCCCAGACCTACAAGCGCTTTTGCCAGGTGGTCCCAAAAGAAAACATATTCATTGTTACCAACCATGAATATACATCGCTGGTGAAAGAACATGTACCCGGCATTTCCGATACCCGCATATTAAAAGAACCGCAGGCACGCAATACGGCTCCTTGTATTGCCTATGCAAGCCGCATCATACACAGTATCGATCCCGATGCGGTATGCGTGGTGGCACCCAGCGATCATCTGATTACCCACGAAGCCGAGTTTTTCCGGATCATTAACGAGGCGTACGCGTTTGCCGGAAATTATAATCACCTGCTTACACTGGGCATCAAACCTACCCGCCCCGATACAGGTTATGGATATATTCAATACAATACCGTGCCGGGCGATGCCGGGTTTTACGAGGTAAAAACTTTCACCGAAAAGCCCAACGAGGAGTTGGCGCAGACATTTATTGAAAGCGGAGAGTTTTTATGGAATGCGGGAATTTTTGTTTGGAACCTCAAAGCCATTTTGCAGCGGATTGAAGAATATTTACCCGAAATTCATCAGTTGTTTTCGGAGGTGGATTTTACACAGGATAATTATTTTGACGCATTGGAGCTGGCCTATGGGCAGTGCCCAAGTATTTCCATTGACTATGGAATCATGGAAAAGGACGACAGTGTTTATGTTTATCCGGCCACTTTTGGATGGAATGACCTGGGTACCTGGAAGAGTTTGTGGGATGTGAGCCGGCATAACCAGCATGATACGGCCTCCATCGGCAAAGGCATACACACCTACGAAACCACCAACTCTCTGGTTTTTTCCAATACGGACCGCATCGTGATTACCCATGGGCTTGAAAATGTAGTGGTGGTAGACAGTCCGGATGTGGTGCTGGTAATGCATAAAGACAAGGAGCAGGAACTGCGGCAGATTGTGATTGACATGCGCGACAAATACAAGGGTAACCTCACCTGATTTTTATTGGGGAAAACTTGTGGGTTGTGAATACGCAAAAGCTTTTTTATATTTGCATTGCTGCCGTGCTGATAGCGGCAGCCCAACTGTTACGCGCTTCTATATACCAACATCCTGGCCATGCTTCACAGCGTGGCCTTGATTTTTTAAGGGCAATCCAACCATGAAACCGCGTTTAAAAGCCCTGGCATTTCTTCATTTAGCTGTTTTTCTTTGGGGCTTCACCGCCATTCTGGGAAAACTGATTTCCTATAGCTCTTTTAACCTGGTATGGCATAGAATGCTGATTACTGCTGCCGTTTACTTCTGCATACCCGCCGTATGGAAAGGAATAAAGCCATTACATAAAAAAGACTGGCTTATATTTTTGGGAATCGGGGTGATTGTGTCCCTTCACTGGCTTACCTTCTATGGCAGCATCAAGCTGGGCAACAGCGCCAGCGTAACCTTGGCTTGTCTGGGCTCAGCGAGTTTTTTTTCCGCTCTGCTGGATCCATTGATAAACCGTAAGCCCTTTAATACCCGCGAACTATTGCTGGGATTGCTGGTGGTGTGCGGTATACTCATTATTCATCGGTCTTTTCAGTCACAGGATGGCGTAAAAACCCAATACACCCTGGCCATCATCACCGGGATTGTCAGTGCTGCACTGGCTGCGCTTTTTACCACTTTAAACAAAAGAAACATAGATAGGGCATCATCCCTAAGCATATCGGCCATTGAAATGCTGGCGGGTGCGTTAATGCTAAGCGTGCTGTTCCCTTTAATGGCTGATGCTTCTGCCGTGTGGATCCCTGATTACAGTCCTGAAACCGGCAACTACGATTTGCTTTGGGTGCTGCTATTATCGCTGGTGTGTACCAACCTTACGTTTTACTTGGGAACCTTTGCTCTGAAAGAAATATCGGCCTTCACAGCCAACCTTTCAGTGAACCTGGAACCGATTTATGGAATCGTGCTGGGGGCATTGATATTTAAGGAACATGCCGCATTAAACAGGCAATTTTATCTGGGTGCCGCCATGATATTGGTTTCGGTTTTTTTGCAAACTTTTTTGGAATATCGTCAACGCAAAAACACATTATTGTAAAACATCCAAATGAACACCATAGACGACATCATACGCGCCCGTCGGAGCCACTTTGTAAAAGAATTCAACGGATTGACCGTTCCTGAGGAAGTAATCCAAAGGGTGCTGGAAAACGCGCGCTGGGCGCCCAGCCACAAGCTGACACTTCCTTGGAAGTTCCGCGTGTTTTCGGGCGAAGAAAAAAACGTACTGTGTCAGACCATGGAGCGATATTATATGGAGCACACCCCCGTTGAGCAGTTTAATGAAGGAAAACTGGCCAAAATCAGGACATTTCCTTCTAAAATATCCCATATCATTTCCATTGGCTTTGTGCCTTCGGAAAAAGTACCCGAGTGGGAAGAGCTGGCGGCTACCGCCATGGCGGTGCAGAACATATATTTAACCCTCACCGCACACCCCCATGCGGCCGGCTACTGGACCACAGGAAATGGTGCGGGCTCAGATTTTATGAAAAAGCAAACAGGCCTGCCTGAAACTGGCAAACAACTCGGTTTTTTCTTTGTAGGCATGGTGGACGAAAAGCGCCATGATGCCGAAAGACCTCATCAATAAGCTTTTGCAAATACCACGCGCTTGTGGCTGGGCTTGCCACTCAGTATGCAAGTACCTGCCTCTTCAATTGCATCCAAGGGAATGCATCGAATGGTGGCCTTGGTCATGTCCTTAATTTTTTCTTCGGTTTCGCCGGTTCCGTCCCAGTGGGCCAGGGCAAATCCATTGCGGTTCTCCACGATGTCCACAAATTCCTCCCAGGTATCTGCCTTCCAGGTTTTGCCGGAACGCAGTTCCAGTGCCCTGTTGAAGAGGTTTTGCTGTATTTCGTCCATCAGAGAAGTTACGTGGCTTACCAACGCATCCAGACCAATGGTTTCTTTGGTTTTGGTATCGCGGCGGGCCACTTCTGCGGCGTTGTTCTGCAGGTCGCGCGGACCAATAGCAATACGCACCGGAACGCCCTTTAGCTCCCATTCGGCAAATTTGAAACCCGGTTTGTGGGTATCGCGGTTGTCGAATTTCACGGTCAGGCCGGCTTTTTCCAGTTCTTTTTTGATGCCGGAAACCTTGTCGGTAATGGCACTCAATTCTTCTTCGGTTCTGTAAACAGGCACTATCACCACGTGGATAGGGGCCAGTTTTGGTGGCAGCACCAGGCCTTCATCGTCGCTGTGTACCATGATGAGAGCGCCCATCAGGCGGGTTGATACCCCCCAGCTGGTGGCCCATACATAGTCTAGTTTGCTGTTTTTGTCCTGGAACTTCACATCAAATGCCTTGGCGAAGTTTTGTCCCAGGAAGTGGCTGGTGCCCATTTGCAGGGCTTTTCCGTCCTGCATCATTCCTTCAATACAATATGTGTCGTCCGCACCGGCAAAGCGTTCGTTTTCCGATTTTACTCCTTTGATGACGGGAACGGCCATGTGCTCTTCGGCAAATTCTGCATACACATCCAGCATTTTGCGGGTTTCTTCCAGTGCCTCTTCCTTGGTGGCGTGGGCGGTGTGGCCTTCCTGCCAAAGGAATTCTGCGGTGCGCAGAAACAAACGGGTACGCATTTCCCAGCGCACCACATTGGCCCACTGATTGATGAGAATGGGTAGGTCGCGGTAGCTCTGAATCCAGTTTTTATAGGTATTCCAGATGATGGCTTCGCTGGTGGGGCGCACCACCAGTTCCTCTTCCAGCTTAGAATCAGGGTCTGCCATCAGGCGACCCGGCTTGGAGGGATCGGCTTTTAAGCGGTAATGCGTAACTACTGCGCATTCCTTGGCAAAGCCCTCCGCATTTTTTTCTTCTTTCTCAAACAGACTTTTGGGCACAAACAGCGGAAAATAGGCATTTTGGTGTCCTGTTTCCTTGAACATTTTATCGAGCTGCTGCTGCATTTTTTCCCAAATGGCAAAGCCATAGGGTTTTATCACCATACAGCCCTTCACGGCGCTGTGTTCGGCCAAATCAGCGTTTTTAACCAGGTTGTTGTACCACTCGCTGTAATTTTCTTCTCTTTTTACCTTTTCAAAAGCCATTTTTGGGGGAATATGGAATAAATTTTGTATATTTGATAATGCAAAGTTACTACCTTTAGGGTAAGTGCTTAAACAAAATAGCGACAAACCATGTTAAACCCCAAAATGAAAATCACGTTTCCGATTCTCACTGCCATGCTGGTATTGGCTTCCTGCTCCGGTCTCAAGACGGTTTCGCAGGCCGGCAATTACGACGATGCCTATTTTACGGCCTCTGACCTAAAAGGCCGCGGGTATTATGCCGAGGGTGTTTCAGTGAGTACGTACAACCAGCCGTCTGCACAGCGTGCCGGCAGTTACGGTCAGACCTATTCAGAGCGTCTGCGCCACTTTGGAGACGGCCGAATGCAGCCCGTTCACAGGCCCGCCATGATGACACAGTCCTGCCGTGGTTTCCGCTATGGTTTTGCGCCCATGACCCCTTGGGGTTTTAATCCCTATATGGGATATAACCCCATGATGATGGGCAGCACTTGGGGGAATCCCTGGATGATGGGAAACAGCTGGAACAACCCTTACATGATGGGCAATATGTCGTGGAACATGTATAATGACCCCTACTGGATGTATTACAACCAGATGTATAACCCCAATATGTACTGGGGTGGTGGCTGGTCCGGCAACGGCTGGAATAACAATGGATGGAACAACCATAGTGGCTGGAATAATGGCTGGAATAATAACAGCGGATGGAGCAACAACAGCACGCCGGTAAATAACCGTCCTTCGGGTGGTGGATTTGTGAACAATCCCAAGCCGGCCTCAGGTTCTTCAGGGTTCACCAACAGCGGTGTGCGTCGCAATTCATACCAGAGTGGCACCCCATCTTCCACTTCAGGCAGAAGTTCTTCATGGAGCAGTGGCAGCACTTCATCCGGCAGCAGTAATAGCAGTAGTTCCGGCAGTTCCAGAAGTTCCAGCTGGACGCCCTCCGGCAATACCCAGCAGGGTTCTTTTAACAGTGGTAGCAGCCGCTCATCCAACGCGGTTCAGGGTACTTCAGGTCGCAGGCGTTAATTCGGTTTTTTGCAGCGCATGAAGTGGTCTTTTTGCTTATTTCCCCTGTGCTTTGGGGTTGTTTTTTCCGTATCGGCCCAAAACGAGTTTGATGCCTTACGTTACAGCACTATTGGTTCCGGTGGCACAGCACGCACCATGGGCATGGCAGGATCTTTTTCGGCCATTGGCGCCGATGCCTCTGCGGTGATGACCAACCCGGCCGGTATTGCTGCCTTTAGGCGCAGTGAATTTAACCTGGGTGCACAGTTTCAGAATACCATATACAAGGCCGATTACCTGGGAGAGAATCTCCGTGAAGCACGGCTCAACTTCAATCTCCCTTCCATCCACTACATTAAGGCCAACGTAAAATATGATGCCTCAGGAAAACCCAAAACCCGGGGTCTGAGTGCAGTGTGCTATGGGTTCCATATTAACCGACTGGCTACTTTTGGCGGCAGCATGGCCTTTCAGGGCAACAACCGTAAATCGTCGGTAACCGATTTTTTTGCTGAAGTTGCTAACCGCGAGGGCAATCCAGGGATGCTTTCTGAGGGGTCTTTGTCTCGCATGGCTTATGATGCCTGGGTTTTGGATTATGACCGCGGTGGAACGGGCCAATATACCTCCGCCTACAAAGACAGCGTGCGCAACAACGACCAAACCGGCGAAATTGTGAGCAAGGGCGCCATTTATGAATATCAGGGCACGGTGGGGCTCAATTTTTCCAACAAGGTGATGCTGGGATTGGGTTTGTTATATTCATCCCTTCGATACAGTGAGGATTTGAGCATGCTGGAGCGTGACAAGAGGCCTGTTAATCCCTCTGACCTGCGTACACAGGATTTGGCATCGCTGGATTACCAATACAAATTTACTGATAGGGGCGGGGCCTGGGGTGCCCGTGTGGGAATTATCGTTCGCCCCACAGAGCAGCTGCGCCTGGCGGCATCCGTGCATACCCCCAGAACGTATACCTTGAACAGCGAATATGGCTATTCCATAGCGCCCAAGGCCGATCCCGGGGCGGCAGGCGAATGGACGGCGCAGTTCAACGACCCGCTGAATACCTACAAATACAAGATTACCACGCCTTCTCGCTTCAATGCGGGTATCGGGTTTGTGATACAGAAGTTCATGCTCATCAATGCCGATTTAGAATTTTACAACTATGGTTCGGCGCGGCTGCAGGCCGATGATGTGTTTACGTTTAACGCAGAGAACAGCGCCATACGCCGCAATTACCGCAATGTAACCAATGTGCGTGTTGGGGCAGAGATGAATTTCCCCAATCCGGAGAACAAGGATCAGGCCTACCGGGTGCGTGGTGGTTTTGGTGTATTGCCATCGCCCTACAGCAACAATGTGGTCGGTTTGGACGCCACCCTTAAGAAAGCCAATACGGTGCTCTCCTGCGGCTTCGGATTGCGCGACAAGGACTATTATTTTGATGTTGCCTTAAGCTCCCAATCGGCGGCGGGGTATTACACGCCCTACCAGATAACTGAGCCGGGTTCGCCTTTTGCTTCTGAAGACCAGGAGCTCACCTACAAACGCAACCGGGTGTTTTTGACATTCACGCTGGGCGTGAATTTGGATTGAGGGGATATGGGAACGTAGTTAAGTTTTAAAAATACTGTATATTTGAACTCTTAACATCTCCGGAGATAGCATCCCCGGACCGACGCTCCGAAAGGAGCGTTTCTTTTTAGGCCGTGTGGTTGACGTACTCAGCAATCACTAATGCCGTGGCATGAGCGGCAACTTGGGGGGGGATAGCTTAAACATCGAATACATAAGGGTCTTTAAATATTTGATTGGCAAAATCTGATTCGGAGGGAGGGAGTGATTTTTCAAAATTTTGCACTGCTGAACCTTGCCTTAGATGCAGTTGAGATTCAATTTGAAATACCAGCATATCCTTTCCAAACCCGTTCTCGATAGTCTTTTGTGCATACCAAAGTCTTAATTCAGGGTCTTTTAGTTTGTCCAGAAGGGTAATATTGCTTCTCCACGGAATTAGTGCAACGCTGCGTTGCACTAATGCTATTTGAGGCCAGGCCTCGGCAAATTTTCGCATATACTTGAGGTTTCTGGGAGAAAAACCTTGCATATCGGGAAAGGAGTTTTAACCTTTACTATGGGCGTGAATTTGGATTGAGCTTTGTAGTTAGCGATCTGGCTAAATATTATTGTTGGTGGTAAGCGTGGACTATTCCCTTGTCTGAATCGCAGATTTTAGGGATGGTTGGATTTCGCTGATTGTTGGGTTAGAATGAGTCGTTTAAACTCCATGCTTTTTGAGCCAAAATTGATGAGTAAACCTACTTCTAGCTTGTATGCTTTTAAATAATTCAGTGCCTGCGCCATGTGTACATCCTCCAGTTGGATGACGGCTTTAATTTCAACCAGTACTTTACCCTCTACCACGAAATCGGCGCGCCTTGTGCCAATGGGCTCTTGCAATTCTTTATAAAATATTTCCTGTTCTATTTCCCGGGCAAATTCTAGTCCTGCCGTTCGCATTTCATAAGCCAACGCCCTCTGATAAATTACCTCTTGAAAACCATTGCCTAAAAATTTGTGTACCTCAAAAGAGGCCCCAATAATCTTCTGTGTAATATCGGCATGTTTATATTCCATCAGTGTCGTCATTTAATCTATATAATCTGCGATTCATATATTGTTTTGTGTGTAAGCTCTCTCCTTCAACTGCTGTTTAAAAGTTTGTGACTACCGCATGGGCTGAAATATGTTTTATTCAATTACTCTGTCAAATATTCCTATTACACTAAAAGTCTTTTCATTAATTGCATTTTGGTCAATTACAATATCTTGATATGAAGCGTCAAATGACTTTGGTTTAAGAATTATTTTTTCATGTTGCCAACTTTCCTCGTTACCAGTTTTCTGACTGTAATATTCCTTGAATGTATAACAAGAACCATAATCTAAATCTTGATGGTCGTAATATTCAGCAATGACCATTAAGCCATTTCTACTGCCACCAGTATGCCTTTTAAACAAAGCTATTTGACCATCTTGTACTATTTTGTTCATAGAGTTACCAATTATTTTACACGCAAAATGGTCTTGTGTAATTTTTACGCCATCAGGAACTACAATGAATTTTTCTTCAGGGATACTGTCATTGAATTTAAATTCACCTGCAGCAACTTTTAAGGAATATAGCGGAACACTATTTTCAAATGGAATCAACTGAATTTCTTTTGACTCAGCAATCTCGACAATTGGATTCTGGTTTTCCTTAAATAAATAGATATGCTCTTTAAAATAATTTCGCAAATTTTCGTCACACACATAAATATAGCAACCTAGTATGCCTCTGAGCATAATAATTTTATAAATATTTATTATGTAGTCTTTAAGAACTGCGTTATCTCTTATTGTTGCAGTACCATTTCTATCTTTATAATTTTCCTTTACTATCTCAATTTCTTTTGATATTGGATTGTATATAATTTCTGGACCAAAAATTATTCCCGCATAATTGAGGTCGTAACCTTGAGTGGTATGAATACAACCTACTTCTTGTGCATCAATATCAGAATTGATGTAATCAATTGCAGTTGAATTCCATTTTAGTTTTATATCTTCTATTTCAATATCATATGCATTAGGATCATTCTGACTTATCCATGGCCAGGCATAACCTGCTATGAATCTTGAAAGTTGATGTTTTTCGTTCTTTTCTCTAAGTTCATTAACGAAATCAGAAAAATTCTCAAATAGAAGCAAGTCATAATTGGTGTCGTTGTATTTGAATTCTTTATTCTTAAAACTATTGTCTAATAAATTATTTACAAAATCAACAAATCCATTGCCTCCTTTTACTCTGAACTGTGAATGTAATTTTACATTTATAGAGTTAGATGCATTTTTTAAGTTTTCAAAATCAACAGCATCAACATCAGAAGGTTTTATAGACTGTTTAGCATCGTAAAAATATAATACTTTATTTGACCTTAATTGAGTCCAAGCTAATTCTGAAGTGTTTAGTTTGTCTAGTTTTAGGGCATTACAAACCCTGTCATAAATGGCGAAGTACGGGCCAAGATTAACTCTTTTTCTCAAACGATGAGATTCATCCACAAAAAGAATATCATATGATTCATATTCCAAATCTGAAGGGCCAATAACAAGATTAGAATTTAAGCCATTAATGTTTCGAAAAACTTTTTTAATAGTTTTTCGAAAAGAACCCATTGCTATCACCAAACCCATTTTAGGATTGGGAAACTTTATCTTTAATTGTTTTACCTTATCTACAAATTCTTTTTCGTATTCACCGAATTCTCTATAATTAAAATCCTCATCAGAAGTTAACATTAACTTAAAAAGAAAAATAGCAAGTATGGTTTTACCTGTGCCTGCGCCCCCTTCTACCAATATTGATTTTTTATTTTCAGATAGAAGTGCGTCAATTATTAACATCAAATTCTTTCTTTGGTCGGTAGATAATGTCTTATAAGGTGAATACTTAAACAAGTCGCTATTTGAAATATGTTCTAAACTATGTTGGGCAATTCCTTTAGTTATAAGACCATTCCATATATTTTTAAACATATCCCAATAAAACTCATCTCTTTGATAATAGGAGTGATTTACCAAACCTAAATTGCCATTTAATAATTTATATTTTCCATCGGCATGTAAATATTTTATTAAATTGGATTCAATATCTAGGGTCACCGATTTGTTGAATTTTCTGCTCGAAATTAAGTGAGCTTCTTGTAAATGACTTTTGCTTGGTGTTTGCAAATGTGTGAAAATTCGAGAATTAGTATCAATGGTTTCACCAACATAAGCTTGACTTATACCATTATCATTTAAAATATAAACTACAGGCCAGTTATCACTTACAAAATAATGTGATTGAATAGAACTCAATCCATAATTATTGAATTCAATTTTATTTATTTCAAAATCTTGGTTATAGTTCATTATACTTTTTAGCAGTACCTTTGGCTTTCTCTACCGGATATTTCTCACCGTTTTTATTGATTTTTTCCAGCACAATTTCTTTTACATCAAAGTTGTACTTTTCTGCTAACAAAAAGGCAAACGCAAAAACATCAGCTAGTTCCTCTTTTACTTTATCTACATTGGCTTCAGATGGATTTTTCCAAAGAAATAATTCTAGCAATTCCCCTGCTTCAACATTGATGGCTAAGGCAAGATCTTTGGGATTATGAAATTGTTCCCAATCTCTGTCGTTTCTGAATTCAATCAGTTTTTCAATTATTTCTTTCATGGGTTGATACAATTATACGCTCAATTGATGATGAGGTAAGTATCACAAACATACAATGCAAGAAACGAATTTTCATGGATGCAGCCTTAAAAAAGCAAATTGTATTTTCTTCGTATGGTTAGCGTTTCCACCAACCTCTTTTCTGTCTCAGTGATTCAAGTATTATACAAGCGGGCCGGTCGGTGGGGACGCCTACCGTATGACAACCCCACAAAAAAAGGGAAGCCATTCAGCTTCCCTTTTCGACGTTTTAAAGGTTATATCAAAGTTTGATATTCAGTTCCAGGCGTCCGCCGAAACCAAGTTCAATGATTTTTTGAATGGTTGATAGCCGTGCCTCTTTGATGTTATTTTCAATTTTGGAAATATAAGATTTTGTTGTGCCCACCTTATTGGCCAACTCTTCCTGTGTCATTCCCAATTCTATGCGGGTATCATGGATTAGCGCTCCAATCTTAAAGGCATCATAGCCAGCCTCCAGCTCTTCTCGCATTGAGGTGCCCCGTTTACCGTAATTCAATTCTTTCAATTCTTCCAGTGTCAGCAAATTTTTATTTTTCATTGTTGTATTCCTCCTTAATCTTGAGCGCTATTTCTATTTCTTTTTTCGGTGTTTTTTGTGTTTTCTTTTGAAATCCATTCATAATTACTACCCAATTCCCTTGATCAAAAAAACAAAATATTCTGTAAATATTGCTGGCTTGCTGAACCCTGATTTCATAAAGACCCTCTGTGTTTTCAATATGTTTCAAGTATGTCTCAGGAATTCTGGGTAAATCTTCAATTAGTTCAAATGTCCATATAATTTTTGCTTTTACTTTTTTGTTCTGTTTTGAAAAGAAGTCTTGAAAGTGATTTTTGTAAAAAACGATCTTTCGATACTACTTTTTGTTTTCCATATTACAAAGTTAATAAAGTTATACTAAAGTGCAACAAAAAATAGAATAAAATCCCAATATGATTCTAGCTGCTGAGTGAATGGTATCTTAGACAACCATTGCAAGTTTTATCACCCCACAAAAAAAGGGAAGCCATTCAGCTTCCCTTTTCTATTGGTTCTAATTAATTCGCTTAGCTGCAGCCCAGACTGTTGCCGCAGTTAAGGCATTTGTAGCATGTGCCGCTGCGCACGGTGATGTGACCGCATACGTTGCAGGCGGGTGCATCGCTCTGTACCTCACGCAGGTGATCCTGCATGTTTTTCACGCCTCCGCCGGTTTCCAGCATGGCCGCACTTTCAGTGGGCATGGGCTCGGGGGTGAACATGGGTACAAACTCACTGACAACCGGTGCTTCGGCAGCATCGTTGCTGGTGTATGCGCTGGGTTTCACCTGCACCAGGTCTTCTCGGCCCAGGTATTCATAGCCAAGCAGGCGGAAGATATAGTCAACAATAGAGGTTGAGTTTTTGATGTTGGGGTGACCTTCTACCATGCCACTGGGTTCGAAGCGGGTGAAGGCAAACTTGTCTACAAACTCTTCCAAAGGCACACCATACTGCAGACCCACGGAGATGGCAATGCTGAAACAGTTCATCAGTGAGCGGAAGCTGGCACCTTCCTTGTGCATGTCGATGAAGATTTCACCCAAGGTTCCGTCGTCGTAGTCGCCGGTGCGCACGAAGATGGTTTGTCCGCCAACCTTACCCTTTTGGGTAAAGCCCTTACGTTTGTTGGGCAGACGCTTCTTCTCCACGATATTGGAGAGCTGACGTTTGAACTTGGTATCGGGACTCTCGTTCAGGATGCGCTTAGCGGCTTCCAGTACGATTTCAGGGGTCAGCTCTTCGGCATAGCGGATAACCTTGGTTTCGGCCGCTGGTACTGCATCAGAGGATGCTTCTGCTTTTTCCTTGTCTTCGCTTTCGCTGGTTTCAGACTTGTTGCTGAGGGGCTGGCTCAGTTTGCAACCGTCGCGGTAAAGGGCGTTCGCTTTCAGACCCAGCTGCCAGCTCAGTTCGTAGCAATCTTTAATGTCTTGCTCGTTGGCTTCGTTAGGCAGGTTGATGGTTTTGCTGATAGCGCCTGAGATAAAGGGCTGTGCAGCAGACATCATGCGAATGTGTGCAAACGGATGAATATAGCGCTGTCCGATGTTTCCGCACTTGTTGGCGCAGTCAAACACATCGTAGTGCTCATCCTTCAGGTGGGGTGCACCTTCGATGGTCATGGTACCGGTTACGTAATCGTTGCAGGCACGGATTTCATCGCGGGTGAAGCCCAGGGCTTCCAGCATGTTGAAGCGGGGGTTGTCGTATTGTTCGGGGGTGAAACCGATGCGCTGCAGGGTATCTTCACCGAGTGAGTATTTGTTGAACACGAACCCGATTTCGAATGCCATGGGGGCTTCTGCTTCCAGCTTTTGCAGGTCTGCATCGTTGAAACCTTTGGCTTTCAGGGTTTCGTGGTTGATGCCGGGGGCGCCTACGAAGGTCTGGTAACCTTTGGCATAGTTCACGATGGCATCCACCTCCTCGGGGCTGTATCCCAGGTTTTTGAGGGCAATGGGAACGGTGTTGTTTACGATTTTGAAGTAACCGCCACCGGAGAGTTTTTTGTATTTCACCAGGGCAAAATCGGGCTCGATACCGGTGGTATCGCAATCCATGAGCAGACCGATGGTGCCTGTGGGCGCGATAACGGTGGCCTGCGCATTGCGGAAGCCATATTTTTCACCCCACTGCAGGGCTTTGTCCCAAGCGCTGCAAGCAGACTTCAGCAGGTAATCGGGGCAGAACTTTTCATCGATGCACACCGGTTTGATGCCCAGGTTTTCGAAGGCCAGGGGTGTGTTGTAGGCCGCGTAGCGATGGTTACGGATAACGCGAAGCATGTGCTTCTTGTTTTTCTCGTACATACGGAAAGGACCTTTTACAGCAGCCATTTCAGCGCTGGTAGCGTAGGAAACGCCAGTGAGGATGGCCGTGATAGCACTGCAGATGGCGGTGGCTTCTTTACTGTCATAAGGAATGCCGGCACACATCAGCATGCTGCCGAGGTTGGCGTAACCCAGACCCAGTGTACGGTAGTCGTAGCTAAGCTGTGCCACTTCCTTGCTGGGGAACTGTGCCATGAGTACGGAGATTTCCAGTACGGTAGTCCACAGTCGGGCGGCGTATTCAAAAGAGTTAACGTTAAACTCGCGGCTGTCTTCATTGAAGAATTTACGCAGGTTAAGCGAAGCCAGGTTGCAGGCGGTATTGTCCAGGAACATGTATTCGCTGCAGGGGTTACTGGCGTTGATGCGGCCTCCTTCGGGGCAGGTATGCCATTCGTTGATGGTATCGTCATACTGCACACCGGGATCAGCGCAGGCCCAAGCGGCAGAGCCGATGGCATCCCAAACCTGGGTTGAGGGCATGGTTTTCATTACCTTACCGTTGCTGCGGGCGGTAAATTCCCAGTCTTCGTTGTTTTTCAGTTTTTCGAAGAAGCGGTTGGGTATGCGGATGGAGTTGTTGCTGTTCTGTCCGGAAACCGTAGCATAAGCATCGCCTTCGTAGTCGTTGCTGTAGCCGGCGTCAATCAGGGCAGATACTTTGCGTTCTTCGTCTTTTTTCCACTGGATGAACTCCATGGCTTCGGGGTGGTCAAGGTCCAGACACACCATTTTAGCGGCACGGCGGGTGGTACCACCGCTTTTGATGGCACCTGCGGCGCGGTCACCAATTTTGAGGAAGCTGAGCAGACCGCTGCTGGTACCGCCACCGGAGAGTTTTTCACCGGCACCGCGGATGCGGCTAAAGTTGGTACCCACACCGGAACCGTATTTGAAGATACGGGCTTCACGCACCCACAGATCCATGATACCGCCTTCGTTTACCAAATCATCATCTACAGAAAGGATAAAACAGGCGTGGGGCTGGGGGCGTTCGTATGCCGAAGTGCTCTTCATGAGCTTTTCGGTTTCGGGATCTACATAGTAGTGACCTTGTGGCTTTCCGGCAATAGCGTAGCTGCTGTACAGGCCGGTGTTGAACCACTGGGGGCTGTTGGGTGCAGATTCCTGGTTGAGCATGGAGTACACCAGCTCTTCATAGAAAACCTGTGCATCGGAGGTAGAGGCAAAATAGTTGTATTTTTCACCCCACTGTCTCCAGCAGTTGGCCAAGCGGTGAACCACCTGTTTCACACTGGTTTCGCTGCCAAGACTGCCATCGGGCTGAGGCACTCCGGCTTTGCGGAAATACTTTTGCGCAAGAATATCCGTTGCTACCTGACTCCACCCCGCCGGAACTTCTACGTTTTTTAATTCGAATACCACACTGCCATCGGGCTTTTTAATGACCGAGGTGCGGTGGTCGTAGGTGAATTGGTCGAAGGGACTTACACCCTCAACGGTGTTTTGCCTCCTGAATTCGAGGCCTTTGGTGTTTACGGTAGTTTCTTGCGTCATATTTTTGTTTTTAGAGGGGGTTGTGATTACCGACGTGTTTGTTAAAACGGTCGGGAGTTCAAATGTATTTTATGTGTAAGGGCATTTCCCAATTGGCTTTTCCACAGGTTTGGCCGAAAGCCATAATTTATTTGGGCCTGAGCGTGTTGAAAAAGCTTGTATGGCCCGTGAATGTTGGGTTTAGGCTTGGGTGAAATTCTTAAACCCTTATGGGATAAAGGTTAATAAACAAAACCCCAAAATGGGTGTTTAACACACCCCTAAGTTACAACAAAAATGTTGAATAAAAAAGTAAAACATGACGAAATTCACTTTTGTGTATTGAAATCATCGGTTGTCATATTTTCTGTGTTTCTTTGCAATAAGTGGGAAACGTACATACCTGGCTAAGAGAGCAGCGATCAGCGGGCAAGAAGGCGCTGGTGGTTTTATTTGATCCGGATGACGATGCATCCCTGCGTGACACTGTCGCCCAGCATGCCTTGCGGCAGGGTGTGGACTTGTTTCTGGTGGGTGGCAGTTTACTCACCGAGGGCAATACCTATCGATGTGTAGAAGAATTGAAGCATCGGGGAGCCGATAAGGTGGTGTTATTTCCCGGCAATGAAATTCAGGTGGTTTCCAATGCCGATGCTATTTTGTTCATGTCTTTAATATCCGGACGCAATCCTGAATATTTGATCTCTAAACAGGTTGCGGCTGCTCCGTTTGTGTATCGCAGCGGACTTGAGGCCATTCCTACGGGTTATCTGCTGGTGGAAGGCGGTAAAATGACGGCAGCGCATTATATCAGCCAGACCATGCCTATACCGGCGGACAAGCCGGAAATTGCGGCTACCACCGTATTGGCGGGTGCGATGCTGGGCATGCAGGTGATGTATTTGGATGCAGGCAGTGGTGCCTCAAAACGTATATCACCTGAAATGATAGGTGCAGTTCGGCAGGTATTTGACGGAATGCTGTTTGTGGGCGGTGGCATTCGGGATGCTGCGGGAGCGGAAGCGGCATGGAATGCCGGTGCGGATATTGTGGTGGTGGGCAATGCGGCCTTTGAAAACCCAGAAAATCTTAGGGAAATCGGAGGAGTGTTAAATAAAATAAACACCCTTCAGGTCTCAATGTCTTAAAAAATTGTTACAAAGCGGTATGTTTTTATATCCATTCAAAACCATTTGGCTCAAAACCGATGTCAATCGTGCTGTGTTATCGGATTTTATTCTTCAGCAAACCTATTTAAGTGATGCGGATTACCGAAAAAAGGACGCTCTAACCAAATTCTTTTATGGATTGGTGAATGAAAATGAATTTGTGCTCGAAAACATCAAAAACACCCGCCTTCCGGGATTTGTGGAGGGTGATATACTGGGTGTGGAAGAAGAAACCTATGTGAAACTGAGGATGGGAGCATTCAGGCACATCCGCATCTATATATTGTATGTGTTGATTGTATTGGCGGGTTTGTTTTTCTGGACCCGCGCAGCCCTAGGCATGGATGTGGTTGATTCCGGCATTCTGATTGGTTTTAGTGCCATACTGTTCTCCCTGATTGGATATTGCATATATTTTCTGTTACTGTTTACCCGAAAAGCCCGGGCGGGCGAAGATTTTTTCAGGGGGTTACTGCAGGGTGAGGTGATTGATAAAAAACGGGTTCCATCCCTATTTTTGCGGCAATGAGGTTTTTAATTAAAATTTCGCTGATTACCGCTATACTCGCTGCCATGCATCCTGCGGTTTCACAGGACACCCTGCTCCTGAGAAACAATGATCGTGTGGTTTGTACGGTTACCAAGATTTATTTGGCAAGGGTTGAATACCTGAAATTTGGCGATACCCTGGACAAGCAATATTATTCTTATTCAAAGCATGAAATACGGAGTATTCATTATGCGGATGGCCGGATTGACACAATTGAAGCCGTGAAAAGCGTTAAAGAATCTTCTGATACGATAAAAGAGGATTACCAAACCGCTTATAAAAAAGGATTTACCGACGGGTATCAAAATTATCAACCCAATACGGAAAGACTTACCGGGGTAACCCTGTTGGTTTTTCCGTTTGTAACGTTGCCGGCATGCATTTACTTTTCTGTGGTGAAGGTAAAACCCAGTGGTGTGTGGAAGGATTATCTATACAATCAATCAAAAAGCGAAATTTACAAAGCGGGATATTTGGATGGTGCTTCCAAACGCAGACGGGTAGCGGCCTGGAGTTCTTTTGGTGCAGCTGTCGGAACGGTTGCTGTAGTCAGTGTTTTGTATATGTCGTCAAACGGTCAATAACTGGATTTTAGGATTTCCAGCAGGTGGTTTTCCCAGGATTTTTTTGGGGTTTCCACGATTTCCCCCAACAGTTTACCGTCTTTGAAGATGAACGCCGTTGGTACCCGATTTACCTCATGTTTAGCCGCAAAATCATTGCTTAGCGCTTTTTTATCTTTGTTTACCTTGTAATATCCAAAACTTTCAGCATTTGCGCCAATTGCATCCAATACATTGCAGAGTTGGGGTAGCTGTTGTCGCGTGTCGCTGCACCAGTTTCCGCCAATGACTTTTACCGTCAGGGAGTCGTTCCACCGGAGTTTGAGTTCTGCCATAGACGCGCTATCAGGGTGGTAGGAATTGTATTCGGTTGCGATGCTTTGTACAAACTTTTCGGCCAGTGCTTTCTGCAGGGAATCTGTTGATGCCAAATCCTCGTTGATGGAAGAGCTTAGCTTTTCGCGGTGGGTGTGCTGTTCGGGCATAGTATATACTTTGGGTTTGGTGCAATATTTCATTGTTCCCAGCAAGGCCACAACTGCCATAAGGGTTTTCATGCCACAAAATTACTGTCTTTGGGGGCAATGCGGTTTAAAAATAGTAGCTTTGCCCTGCAAATTATGGGCATCACGGTATCATCGCTTAAGGAGCCTATTTCTGCTGAGCTGGAGCTGTTTGAAAAGCAATTCCGGGGCAGCATGAAAACCTCTGTTCCGCTGCTGGATACCATCATGAATTACATTGTGAGGCGGAAGGGCAAGCAGGTGAGGCCCATGTTTGTATTATACAGTGCTTCACTTTTTGGTGAAATCGCAGACAGAACCTACAGGGGTGCCGCACTGGTGGAATTGTTGCATACGGCTACGCTGGTGCACGATGATGTGGTGGACGACAGTTACGAACGCCGGGGTTTTTTTAGCATCAACGCACTATGGAAAAACAAGATAGCCGTGCTGGTGGGTGACTTTCTTTTATCTAAAGGTCTTTTGTTGTCTGTGGAGCATAAGGATTATGATTTGCTGGAAATTGTATCGAATGCGGTGCGTGAAATGAGTGAGGGTGAGTTGTTACAGCTGGAGCGGTCGCGGTTTATGGATGTGACGGAGGATGTGTATTTTGAAATCATCCGGAAGAAAACAGCCAGTCTCATTGCCTCTTGCTGCTCGATTGGTGCGGCCTCTGCAGGACAGAGTGAGCAGACCGTGGAGGGAATGCGTCGTTTTGGTGAGCTCATAGGTCTGGCTTTTCAGATTCGCGATGATTTGTTCGATTTTGGCGACAACAAATCCGGAAAACCCGCAGGCATTGATATTAAGGAGAAAAAACTTACCCTGCCCCTGATTTACGCTTTTACAAAAGCAACAGGGAGTGAGGTGAGAGGCATTAAAAAACTGATTAGAAGTAAAACCCCGGATAAACAGAAAATTCGTGAAGTGGTGGCTTTTATAAGCCGGTATGGTGGACTGGATTACGCCCGTGAACGCATGCTGGCATTGAGGGATGAGGCCTTTGAAATACTCGACCGGGTAGCAGCTCCCACACCCAACCGCGAACATTTGCGAAATCTGGTTACTTTTGTGATTGAAAGGGAAAGCTAAACATGAAAGCCATTATACAGGGACAGGAAACGGTACTTGAGCTGCTGGACGGTGATTGGAAACCTCAGTCAGACCCGGAGGCGGGCATCTCGTTATTGCCCGACGGTCGATTGGTGCTGCATGTGGCAAATCGTGTGTTTACAGCGCGCTTACTTGACATCAATAAGGCAGAAAAAACCCTTACACTATCGCTCGATGGCAAGCATGTTTCGGTGACTTTGAAAGAGCCACTGGATGATCTTTTGCATTCCATGGGTCTGGATAAAATGGCGGTGGCTAAGGTTTCTCACGTAAAAGCCCCCATGCCCGGTCTGGTGCTGAATGTGCTGGTGGAAGCCGGACAGGAAGTGAAAAAAGGTGATAAGCTGCTGGTACTGGAGGCCATGAAAATGGAGAACATCATCAAGGCGGCGGGGGATGGCAAAGTAGCCCGCATTGCAGTAGACAAAGGTCAGGCGGTAGAAAAGAACCAGACGCTGGTGGAATTTGAGTAAAGTTGACAGTTTACAGTTGATAGTCTACAGTTTGTCCGTGCCTGAATAAGGTTGACCGTTTTTAGGTTTGTGATTTACAAACCAGTGTGGCGAGTAGATCTGAACTTTCCCAATAAACAATTCAACCAATAAACAAACCAACCTCTTTACTTTGCGGACTGAATGCAGACCATGGCAAACAGGCAAATAGCAGAAAAAGTATTTTATGGCATTTTGCTGGTTTACCTGATTTTGGGGCTCATCAACCTGGATGTAATTCCTGTTCCTTGGCTGGACGAAGCGGCATGCCTGGAGCCCGCGGTAGTATGGAAACGCACGGGCCATTATGTAAGCAAGGCATGGCCTACCCCGGGTACAGAAGAGATTTTTCTTAGTTATCCGCCGGGCATTATGATGTTGCATCGCCTCACCCTCAGCATTTTTCCCTGCGAGGTGTTTTGGGTGCGGCTGCCGTTTCTATTGATTCATGTGGCCGGCATTGCGCTGGTTTTTCATTCATTTCATAAACACTTAAAACTCGATGTTCGATGGGCAGCCCTGATTTGCCTGTATTTTCTGTTTGACAAGGCGGTATTTGAAATCAGTCGTTCTGTGCGCAGTGAGGTGCTTGAAGTGGCCCTCATCAGCATTTTCTTTTGGCTATATACCCGCAGTGCCACAAACAAAGGATATTCCCGCCTGTGGATGGGTTTGGTATGCGGTGCGCTACTGCTCACCCACCTGAAGGCCTGGCCCATGGTGGCGGTGATGGGCCTGTGGATGGTATGGGAAGATAAGAGCTACCGTGAAACGTTAAAGTTTGCGGCAGGTGCATTGTTGCTGCCACTATGCTTTTTTGTCTTCATCGATTTTCGGTTTGCGGAACTGTATGCGCAACTGTTTCAGCATAGCATGGAACACAGTGCCGGTGGCAACGTATTTGAGCGCATTTATGCGTATTTCATCGGGCGGTTTTATCCTGTTTATAAAGAGCAGCCATGGTTGCCCTTGCTGCACCTGTGGGTTACCTGGCTTGCAGTTAAACAATGGCGAAATCATCGTTCAAGGGCCTTGCCCGCTGCAGTTTGGTTGTTTGCCGGAACGGTTTGGATGCTGTATCTGGGTCCCTATTACCGCTATTTTTTACCCATGTATGCGGTGGGTTTATGGATTGTGGCACAGCATATAGTTGAAAAGGGCTGGTCGTTTCCCAACCTTAGAAAATGGTATTATTTGCCGGTTTTGGCCATGATGCTATTTCCTTTTGCGAGCCGGCATGCGCTGGGCATCATTCAGCGCCCTGAGCGCGATCCCCGGGCCTGTTTGCAGTTTCTGGAAAATCAGGTTCCCCGGCAAAGCAGAATCTTGCTGTATGGCAATGAAATTGGGTTGTATTACGCAGCCAAACACCCCAACGTAGATTTTACCCATATCACATCCCCAGATCATTTTGGCTTTAACGAATATGACAGTATCTATTACCTCACGGATTTGCCGCATCCCGGGTTAAAACTGAAGGCCATCTATCAGCCCAGGCAGTATGCTTTGCCCGGCTGGATGTATGCCCTGGGACGTGGGGGCACCTTTGCCGGTATGCGCATGTATATCATCAGCAGTGAGGCAGAATGGAAATCGGTAGCAAAGCCATTCTACGCATGGGACTAAGCGTTAATTGGTCAGGTCTATGGAGTATATACGTGTAAAAAAACAAACAATACGTATAAAGCGCTAAGGTTGTTATTTTTGCTCGGTTACAGCAATTAATGCCGGGGGTGTTGTGCGGTTAAAAATTTACCTTAACACCCATATTGAAACTCAGGGGCATATTGGGTCTGAAGCCCTGAGGAAGGTTTGATACAATGGCTTGGTTGTTTGTGATGTTATTGACCAGGCAAAAAGCGGTAAAATTTTTATTGATTCTGGCATTTGCAGAGAAGTCAATTATTACAAATCCTTTAATGGTATTAACACCGGTCATGTTTACGTTTTCTGATGGGGTAACTTCACCATCCTGACCCGGTTTCACGCGGGTATCGCCGGTATATCTGCCGATGAGTGTGGCATTAAAGTTTTTGGTTTCAATTCCCACACTGGCGGTAATCAGGTGAGGGGTGATAAAAGGGATGGCATCACCATTTTTAATCGGGCCGCTGCCCCAGTCACCGCCACCGTTAATAAAGGAATCCTGAAATGTGGCCGAAGTGTAGGTGTAGGCAAGGGTTACGGGCATTTTTGTGGTGTTTTTGGCAGCCGGGCAATGCAGGAGGTCATAACTTACACTCAGCTCTACCCCTTGAATTTTTGCCTTACCGGCATTGAACATATCGCCTGTGCCTGCACCGCCTCCTGAAATATTGTCAGAACCTAAAATATTTCCGTAATTGTTCAGGAAAGCCGCCGTTTGTAGGTTTACACCCTCGGTTTCGTATCTGAAGCCCGCTTCGTAGTTCAAGGACGATTCCACCGCGGCCTGGCCGGTGGTAGAGGTTACTGATGGCATTCCCGGGGGAGAGAATCCTTTATGCAGGCCACCGAACAAGCTTGCCGCTTTATTGATGTTGTAATTAAATCCTATACCAGGCAGTAATACCGTAAAATCATTGGATGCGGTTTTGAGGGCAGTGCCGAGCCGTGCATTGTCTGCATTTCCGTAGTTTCTAAAATCCAGGTTTATTTTTTCATAACGGATTCCGGGGCTAATTTTTAATCCATTAATGGTAATGTCGTAACGCACAAACATGGCCAATGCGTTTGCGTTTCTAATCTGATTTTCCTGATTGCCTTTTGTGCCTTCAGAAGTAAGAATCATGCGCCCTTGAGCCATGTTATACAAGGATTTGGTAGCATATCGGTCTGCCTGGTCGGCATGTTGGCGGGCGCCAATATTCACTTTATGGGAGATGGTGCCGGTTTTGAAATTGTAAACCGCGTTTATCTGCAGGCCCTGAGACACGTAACTTCTGGCGGCACTTTGGAAATCAATGGCTCCGTCTGCCTGGCCTGTCATAATATCGTAGGCCGCTTTCAGGGTGCCCGGATCGTTGAGAATACTGTTGATGCTTTGCCCGCCGAATGTGTTTGCCCGGGCCCAGTCTCTGAAGGTTTTTGAATAATAGCCGGTGGTATTGATTACAATTCCTTTTGCCGGCGAAAGGGTATGGTGTAAAGAGGCATGCTGGTGGTTCATATCCAACACATCTTTTTGGGTGCCGGCATATCTTCTTATGGGGTTATTTTGGTAATCACTGTACGTTAATCCCAGGTAGGTTTCATTTCCCAGTTCTGAACTGTTGACCAGTTTGAGGGTTAGGGCCTGCGGTACTTTGGCGCCGGTGGCGGTATGCCAGCGGAGTTTTCCCATGATGTCGCGCCTATCAAACCCGGTGTTACCGCCGTTGTCTAATTCTTTAAATCCGCTGCTGCCAAGCCGGTTAAACTCAAAAACATAATCAAAGTTTTTTCTGCTGTCACCCACCCAGATTCTTTGTTGGTTGGAATTGAAGCTACCGTAGGAGAGTTGTGCGTTTCCTGCAAATGAGTATGGAATGGCGGTAGAGAGCAGATTTACTGCGCCGCCGATGGTGTAAGGGCCGCAATTGATCTGGCTGCTGCCTTTCAGGATTTCCACGCCCTGCATGCGGGCAAAGGTGGGAAAATAATAGGCCGAGGGGTCTGCGTAAGGAGCCGGCGATATGAGGATGCCGTCTTCCATCAGTGTTATTTTGGAACTGCGGTTCACAGGGGTACCTCTGAGCCCGATGTTGGGCCTCAGTCCAAAGCCCTCTTCGTCTCTGATGTTCACTCCGGGGACGGTTCTCAGCACATTGTTGATGTTGGGCTGGTTCAGGTTTTCCAGTTTCTTTTGGCCGATGTATTGGCCCGAACCCGGCAGTGCATGGGCCCGGTCACCCAGAATGGTCACTTCTTCTTGATCCCGGATATGCAGGGAGTCCTGTACTGCAGGTTGTGCAAACAGGCCGGAGATACTGAATATAGAAAGAAACGCCAGGGAACGGTGCATGGAGGTAGTGCGTGAAATGGTAACTACAAAATTCACCTTTGTTTGTTGTGGCGCAGTATAGAGAAGCGGAATTCTGTTTTAGGTATCGGGAAAATCCTATGCTGCAATGGGCGGCGAACGCCGACAACCGGAGTGAGATATTACATTTCCTTTTTATTCACCAGTATTTTCACCTGCTCCATCAGTTGTCTGTTCTGCTCCTGCAGTGTTTTTATTTCGCTTCTTACATCTTCTATGGCCATGCGCTCTTTTTCTTCAATTTGTTCTTCCATTTGGGTCATTTGATCAATGAAAATAGAATTGATGAGAGACAGTCCCAGTATGCTACCGGTGAAAACAATAAATACAAAATAGAATTTGGTAAAATATAAAAAAGGCCCCGAACAATTGTTCGAAATTTCAGCTACTACGTCAGAGAATCCATCGCCGCTAAATATTTTAAAAATGGTAAAAAATGCATCGAAAGCATCGTGAAAATATTTGGGTGCCACATTTTTAAATAAGCTTACAGAAATAATAGAAATGATGGTGGAATAAACCACAAAGGCAAAAATGATAAATGAAATGGATTTTAGGGCTTTGAATACCTGTTTGCTAATTCTTTTTCCATTGGGGATATATTCAATAATTCTTAGGAATTTAAAAACCCTGAGTGTTCGCAAGGCAGTAAATCCGGCAAAATATTCGAAGTGGTGTGAAAACAATACCCCAACGCTGGGCAATGCCAGCAGCACAGAGAAAAAGTCTATTTTATTCCACGCATCTTTTAGATAATATTTCAATTTATTTTTCCCTTTCTGGTCATATATTTTGACGGATATTTCGCATAAAAATATTCCTGTAAATAATACATCCAGATAGTCGAGAAGCAGATAATAGGGTTTAAATAGATCGAAGGTGTGAAAATAAATGACGCCTACATTCAATAAAATAATGATGAGTAGGAGTTTTTCATTGTAAAGGTATTTGCGCATATAGTCCTATTTTTTTGTGAAAATAAGGAATAGATATTAAATGAATAAAAATTTGTTGTAATTGTGGGGCTTCGATGCCTCATCGTCCTCATCGGGTGGGGTTTAAACCCCACCCGATGGGGGCGAGGGTTGATGCTTCTCGGCATTGTATAATTTAATAAACTCATCATATTCCTCCTGGAAATTATTCTTTTGATGATGGGTTTTTTGGTTTTTAATGTATTGGAATACCGGTTCAACTCCCGATGCCGAAACAGAAAATGCCGCATAGCCCGTCTGCCAGGCAAATTTTATATCCATTAGTTCTTGTTCGTTCACAAAATGAGCGCTGCTGCCTTTGATATGTTTGATTACCTCAACTATAGTTTTTTGTGGATTTAACAAAAACAGGCAATGAACATGGTCGGGCATGCCGTTGATAATCCTAACCGGACAACCCATTTGACGCAATTGTTCTCTTATAAAATCATGAATTTTATCTTCAAAATGCGGTTGTATCAATGGCAACCGGTATTTGGTGGACCAAATGGCGTGAATCCAGATTGTATAATACGATTTAGACATGATGAGAATGCTTGTTGAAATGGTGGTGGTCTTGTCCTTGCCCATAGGGTGGGGTTTAAACCCCACCCTATGGGCAAGGGGGGCTATCTAATAATTTCAATAATATAAATATTGGTATTGTTATGAATATTTCTCATAAATTTACGGGTAGTTAATCCGAGCAGTAATAAAAAAGCAAGGGTTATTTTTATTGTTCCGAATTGTGCTATAGCCAGAACAAAAGATGCTATGGATCTTTTATTTCCTAGTACTTCATATTCTTTGCCTGATTCTACCCCAGATGCCACAGACAATGTCCATATAAATAGGACAATAACAATAACTATTGCAATCAAAGGTTTTTTCGCCGACTTTGTATTGTTAAAGGCTTCAATTCTGTATTCTGTTGAAGATATATTGTCTTTGAAATATTCAAATATCTCTTTTCTTTTTGCATCATCATTAATTCTTAAATATTCTTCGGAATCCTGACCGTAGAATACCTGTATATATTTTTTGTTTTCCTGCAGTTGTATTGATTTGATGTAAGATAAGGGAATGCCAAATACATCCTTGTTGACGATATCATTTTTAATATCAGTTATACATAGTTCAATCTTCTCTGTTTTGGGATTTGCCTTAAGAATCTTTTCATTGCTTATGGCAATAATCTTATCTTCTCCATTTTCGGTGTTAATCCAGATTATATTCATTTTATATTTATTAAAACTTAAAAAATATATAGCTTTTAATATACAGATAAAAAACTTTTCTAAAAGTGCTTAAAATAACATTTCCAACTAAATTAGGAGGATATTTTAATTATGAAACAATTTTATTTCTTCTGTCTTAAAGCAAAGCTAGTAAGCCAACCTTTTGGGGTCACCTGAATTGTTTTTCTTCTATTATCTGATTCATCTATTGTGCTAGAAAGCAGTGCTACTCGCTCTAATTCTAAAACTTGAGGTCTTAAGGCAGCAACACTGTTGAATTCAAACTTTTCAAAATCGCTTGGAGAGAAAATACCACCATGAGTAATTATGTCATTAAATAGTTTTAAAGCCCTAGGACGAAGTTGACCTTCAACTGAAGACATTATTGAGTCAGCCTCTCCTTGCAACCAACTCAAAAAGAATTTGGATTTATCACTATTTGTTTTCGCTGTTATACCTTTATCGACAAAATACAAACAATATTGGTCGCAGTAATGGATTGTGTTTCTTAAATTTTCATTTAAAACTTCATAAAGAAAATCAATATCATCAATTGTTAATGGCAAATATCCAGTTTGATTAGTATCAGTTGAAAAATATTTTATTCTTTTTTCAAATAAGTTCTTAATAAATTGACGTTTTACTGAGGATATTTCAATTGGATTGTGAAGATATCCTTCGAGTCGTGGGGTTGATGCGACACTTTTTACTATACCTAATGAACCACACATAACCCATCTTATGCCTGTTAAATTGAAAATTTCATCTCGTAGCCTTTCCAATTGTCTTTTTGCCTGTTCAGAAGTCTCTAAAAGCTCCAGATTATCTATTATACAAACGACAGCCCCATTTTCTTCGTTTGGGAAGATTTCTTTTAACCAATTGTCGATTTGAACTTTAAATCCACTCTCTGTAAATCCATTAGTTGTATTGGTCTCAATATTTTTTCCTCCACCCATTGGGCCTAATGTGGCTTGCCAAGTAGTTACATGTGTGGAGTTTAGCCATTTATCAATACTTATTGAGTTGCTAGGCAGATTGAATCCAAGATTTTTTAGTTCTTCTGAACGTCTTATTAGTGTTTGAGCTATTTCTAAATAAAGATTTGACACAAACTCATCTACAGTTGTTTCAGCTGTGATTTGAAATGTTTTACCACAAGGAATAAATAAAGATGTAGTCTCTTCATCAAAAAAATTTTGATAAGCCTTAAACAGTGAAACATTAACTAAACTTGTTTTTCCTACACCATTTAATCCTTCAATAGTAACTGAAGCTGTTGGTGTAAACAGTCTTCTTAATATTTGTCCTATTTCTGTGTCTCGACCCACAAGAAGAGACATGCCATTTTCATTAGATTGAAGTGCACTTGTGTTAAATGGACTTTCATAAAACCCCCACTCTTTATATATGTTCATCTGGTTTCTTTATATGTTTTTATATTGTTGGTAACTAGATTATTTTCACTTATTTGCTGATAACTTAATTTATTGTTCAATTATGCAGCGAGTTTTAAAAGTAGCATAAAATCGTACAAAAATAACAAACAAAACCAAAATACCAAAACTTTTTATTTCCCCATTCCTTCCCCACATTTGTAGGGTGAAATTTCTGTTGTCGCTTTCCGTGCTTTGCCTGCTGGCCTGCACCACCCCTAAACCCAAGAAAATGACCGTTAAAAACCATAGCTTTTCCAATTATGCAGAGGTGAAACTGAAGCACCTAAGCTTACACCTGAAGGTGGATTTCAGCAAAAAAGAACTCTGGGGCTCCGCTACCCTGCAAATTGAGAATACAGCCGGGGCCTCGCACATTATCCTGGACCATAAAACCCTGAAGGTGGATCATGTGGCTGTGACCGATGCGAATGGGAAAATCAAAGAAGTTTCGTTTGAAATTGGCCCGGATGACACCGTACTTGGCGCAGCCCTCATCATTCCCATAGAAAAAAATACCAGGGAAGTGTCTGTGGCCTACCACACCACCCCAGAATCGGAAGCCCTGCAATGGCTGTCGCCCGAACAAACCCACGACAAAAAGAACCCGTTTTTATTCTCGCAAAGCCAGGCCATTCTGGCCCGCACCTGGATTCCCCTGCAGGATTGCCCGGCTGTGCGCTTTACCTACGATGCCAGCATCGAAGTGCCGCCCCACCTAATGGCCATGATGAGTGCCGAAAACCCCACCAGCAAAAACGCTGAAGGCAAATACACATTTAAACAGACCAAACCCATTCCAAGCTACCTGATGGCGCTGGCGGTGGGCGATGTGGAGTTTACCACGCTGGGGCGCAACAGTGGCGTGTATGCCGAGCCGGGTATGCTGAAGAAATCGGTGTGGGAACTGGCCGACATGCAAAGCATGATAGACAGCGCCGAAGCGCTCTACGGGCCCTATGCCTGGGGCCGCTATGATGTACTGGTATTGCCCCCGAGCTTTCCGTTTGGCGGCATGGAAAATCCGGTGCTCACCTTTGCCACACCCACCATCATTGCCGGCGACCGCAGCCTGGTGAGTCTGGTAGCGCACGAACTGGCGCATAGCTGGAGCGGCAACCTGGTTACGAACGAAACCTGGAGCGACTTCTGGCTGAATGAGGGCTTTACCGTGTATTTCGAGCAGCGCATCATGGAAAAAATTTACGGCCGTGATTATGCCGAAATGCTGGCAGAGATTGGCCGTGGGGAACTGCAGCACACCCTCGATGATTTCATGCAAACCACCCCTGACGAAACCAAGCTGTTTCTGAACCTCGATGGCCGCAACCCCGACGATGGTGTTACCGACATTGCCTACGAAAAAGGCCGCTTTTTTCTGCGCCGCATTGAGGAAGTGGTGGGACGCCCCGCCTGGGATGCCTTTTTGAATGACTATTTCAAAACGCATGCCTTCCAGACCATGAACACCACGCGTTTTATCGCCTATCTAAACGAAAAACTGCTCAATAAGCATCCCGGGCAGATAGACCTGAATGCGTGGATCTACGGCACCGGATTGCCCAAGGATGCACCTGTGGTGAAGAGCAAGGAACTGCAACGCGTGGAAACGGATATTGTAACCTATACAAAAAGCCGCAACCCCGCGGATATTCATACCAAAGACTACAGCACCCACCACTGGCTGCATTTGCTGCGGGGGTTGCCTGCGTTGTCTGTGGAGGAGATGGCGGCGCTGGATAAGGCCTTTACATTTACCGGCATTGGCAATGCCGAAATTGCCTGCGACTGGTACACCCTTTCGGTGAAAAATGGGTATGAAACCGCTTACCCCGATATGGCGGTATTCCTGAAATCGGTGGGGAGAAGGAAATTTTTGCTGCCCATTTACAAGAACCTCGTGAAAACCGCCAAGGGCAAGGCATTGGCGGAGCAGATTTTCAGCGAAGCCCGTAAAGGTTACCACGCCGTGGCTTCAGGCAGCATCGAAGAAATCATTGCTAATGCAAATCCCAAGTGAGTGCGGAATTTGAGAAATTGCATGCACCCCTGCAACCTCTGAAAATAGCGTGTATTGAGGGGGATGTGCATATTCAGCGAGACGACCTGATTCATCCGCTGGTGAGCGGCAACAAATGGCGCAAGCTGCAACATCACTTACTGTTGGCTGCACAGGAAGGCAAGCAACACCTGGTTACGTTTGGCGGTGCCTACAGCAACCACCTGCTGGCAACCGCCGCAGTCGGGGCCATCAGAGGGTTTAAGACCACCGCATTTTTACGGGCAGATGAGCCCATCCACAATCATTACCTCGCCGCGGCGCGGCTGTTTGGCATGCAGCTGATACCTGTTTCTAGGGAGGATTACCGCAATAAAAGGGGTTTGTTTGAAAGTCATTTTGGGCAGGATGCAACGGCCTATTTTATTGATGAAGGGGGCGCAGGCCCGGCGGCATGGCCCGGTGTGGCGCGTGTGGTGCAGGGTTTGCCATTTGCTCCCGATTATATCTTGCATGCATCGGCTACGGCCACTACGGCCATAGGACTTGCCACAGGCATAAAAGCATGTGGGTATCACACGCGTGTGTTGGCGGTGGCGGTTTTGAACAATTCCGAAGAACAGCGCCGGCTGATACAGGATGCGGGTTTTGCGGATGTGGTGGAAGTGCTGGATGGCTATGCCTTTGGTGGCTATGCCAAAACCACGGAACCATTGATGGATTTTGTGAAATATGCGATAGCACAAACGGGCATTTTGTTTGATCCCGTCTATACGGGCAAGGCCCTGTGGGCGTTGCGTGATTTGAAACCCGATGGCAAGGGTGTGTTTTTGCATACCGGCGGCAGCATGGGCCTGTTTAGCGATGTGTTTTTAACCCGCCATATGTAAAGACCCACCAACGCGCGTATCTAAAGCCTCCGACGCCGTGGCGCAACACCCTTGTTTTCCAGGATTTCTCCGTAGATGTAAAATATCTTTTCGGGCCCGGTGTTGATGACGATGGCATATTTTTCAACCGGCCCGGGATGCAGGTTTCTTGTGTGCAATGCCAGCACAATGGAATCGATGGTACCGGGTGCCATGCTGTCTTTGGGGTATAGGGGCACGGTACACTGGCAGCCGGGGTGCACCTGCCGAATCATGAGTTTTTCGCTGCCTTCAATGCGAAACCTGAAAACGGCCTCAATGGTATCGCCCATGTTGCAGGTGCCGAAGTGTATGGTATCGCCTTGTAGCGTTTGTATGCCTGATTCCTGTGCCTGGGCTGTGTAGCCAAAACACAATAGCAGCATGAGTAAAACAGCATTTTTCATGGTATAAAAAAAGGCCGGATAAACCGGCCTTTAAAATATTTAATTTCCAATAATAACCGATTTGGGTTTTTCTGGTTCTTTCACCACAATACCGGTAATGGTAAGGGTTACATCACCGCCGTTGCTATACACAAAAATGTTTTTGGTAAAGTTGCCGGGGCGGCCCGAACTGTTGTACTCAGCAGTTACCACAGCCGAAGCACCGGGTGCGATGGGCTCGCGGGGCCACTTGGGTGAGGTGCAACCGCAGCTGGCCTGCACATTGCTCAATATCAGCGGCTCGGTGCCTGTGTTGGTGAATTTGAAATCATACTTGGCAATCTGGCCTTCAATAACACTGCCGAAATTGTGTGAAATGGTTTCAAACTTTACCTTGGCATTGCTTGCAGGGGTTGCCGCGGGCTGATCCTGGGCAACCGCGCTGCTGAAAGCGGCGGCAAACAAGAGTGAGAAAAGGAACTTTTTCATAACGCTTCTATACTATATGAATTATTTGAGCTGGGTTCCGTTGCCGGCGGGGCTTTCTGTAGAAACGGTTCCGGTGATGGTAAGATCGGTGGTGGCGCCGTTGTCGAAAGTAACTTTCACAGATTTCTGGAAGAAACCGGGGCGGCCTTCAGTACCATAGCTTGCCTTTACTTCACCGGTTTTGCCGGGCATTACGGGAGTTTTGGTGTAGGTAGGGGTGGTGCATCCACAGCTGGGCTGAGCGGCAGTAATAACCACAGGTGCCTTGCCATTGTTGGTGAAAGTGAAAGTCACGTCTGCAGGAGGCCCCATTTTAACTGTACCAAAGTCATGGGTGGTTTTGTTCCACTTGATGGTGTCGTTTTGCTTAATACCAGCTACCAGCATGGCAGTGGCGGCCATGGCAGCGAATCCGAGCGTAAATATTTTTTTCATGGTTTTGTAATTTACCAAGATGATATCAACAACTGTACCAAAAATCGCAAAGCAATAACCCCAACCCCTATCTTTTTAAATTTACAACGTTAAAATCTTTTGTATATCCACCCATCACCCCATACATTCCCGGAATATTGCCAATAATGCTGCCGGGCAGCTGGCTGATGCTCTGTTGCTGCCATATATGGGCGTTGCGGGTATTGTAAAAATTAAAGAGGTTTTTGTCAATGTTTTCTAAATGAAATTCAATACCTACAGGCCTTTCCTGCTTGTTTTTCACAAGAGGATCTGATGTATAAAATACCATGTTATTGTTTACCCCGTTAAATGAGGCATCAGAAAACAACACTTCACGGGAGGTGTAGTTATTAAAATCGTTTTCAGCCACCGGAAATTCATTGGAAAACAAAGCAATGATTTCTTTCTTCAAAAAGCTATCTGATAAAGTGCCTGTATAATCATATACATAACGGAAAGAAGTTTTGTACAGGAAACAGCGGTAGAAGTTATTGTTTACGGGGTTGTCACTGAATCTTACGGCCACAGAAAAAGCACGTCCGATTCCGGGTATGATTTGCCGGCTGGTGTCCAGTTGCAGAATGGAAATGGCATTGGGTATGGCGCTGTGGATTTCAAATGATTGCTGACCACGTATATTACCTCGGAAAATGAAGGAATCTCCCGATTGCAGCGTGTTGGTTTTGAAAATATGCAAGCCATTGCCGCTGTATAAGCTTGAGTCCATGATTTGACCGGATGGATAACGGATGCTGAAATCAGCCCCTGCTACGGGTGCATCTTTGCTGCCAAAGGGGGCGGTAAGCCGGCAGTCGCTGATAATAATACTATCCGGGGTAATGAAGCAGTGTACGGCATGGCTGGCTGTGGTTTGTGCTGACCTATTGTAGGGTATTTCCTTGATACAGGATCCAAGTATGAAACAGAGGGCTATATAGATGACAGAAATTCTCAAAACGTAATTTTATAGCTGATGTTGGGCAACAACGGCAGCATGCTCACCTGATACAGTTTGCGGTTGCCAAGTTTATCAAAACCCGGCGTTATGTAAAAAGGGTTAAAGCGGTTGTAAACATTGAATACGCCGAGGGTCCAGTGCCTGATGTAACCCTTGCGTTGTTTTTCCATGGTGATGCTGATATCAAGGCGGTGATTGTCGGCTGCACGGGCGTTATTGCGGCTTCCGTAAATAAAAATATCGCGGTAAGGGTCATTGGGTGTGGGAGAGGTATAGACAGCGACCGGTAAAGTATAGGCAAAACCGCTGTTGTAGGTCCAAGCAGCATTGATGTCAATGTGGGGTTTCCAGTGGTAAACACCGGCAGCATATAGGTTGTGTCTGCGGTCATACCGGGCGGGGAACACATGACCCTGGTTCAGGTCTTTGAACCATCGGTTATTGCGCATTAGGGTATAGGCCACCCACCCATTGAGTTTTCCGGTGGTTTTTTCCAGCAGTATTTCCAGCCCGTAGGCCTCTCCGTTCCCGGCGGTAACGGCATCTTCCCAGTTTTTTCCGGATGTTACGTATCCGGCATTGTCTTTATACTCCAGTATGTGGCTAAAACTGCGGTAAAACACCTCTGAACTGAATGACCAGGTGGTTTTGCTTCGGGCGTACCCCAAACTCAGCTGGTCGGCCTTTCCGGGTTGAAACTGGCGATTGCTGGGTACCCATATATCGCCGGGCAATCCCAGCGATAAATTGGTTAGCAGGTGGAAAAACTGGCGGTTGCGGGTGGCTGAGGCATGCAGAAAGCGGTTGTTTCCCAGCCGATACCTGAGGTTTAGTCTGGGCTCCGGCATTACAAATAAATAGGGGTCCGGCAGTTTATAACTGCCCAAGCGCAGACCGGCAGAACCCGACCAACGCCGGTTTCCATTGTATTGAAACTCAGTGTAGGTGAAGTACTCAGGCACGTCCAGGCGGGCATCGTTGAAGACCAGTTCACTTTCGGTATTGTTGATGCGGCTATATAGTTTGCGGTTGCCGGGTATAAACCGGTGATTGGCCACCCCAATGCCTTGCTCCCATACCCAGCCGGGTTTAATGCGCATTCGCATTTCCCACGCCGCTTCCATATCCTGTATGCCATTGTCCAGCTCATAGCGAGTGAAATCGTCCACATCGGTTTGCGGATTAAATTTACTTGCCCTGGTAAACGAAAACTCCCGTCTATATTCGTAACCGTAACGTGTAATATGGGCTCTGGCAACCCATTCAAGCCCGGTTCTGGCCTGATAATTCCATTTAATGCCTGCCACCCTATTTCCCCAGCCGGTTAATTGTTTTTTCCGTTCACTGGTGCTGATATCGGACTGTTCGTTTTTCGAAGATTCATTCAGGCCACCAATATCCTGACCGGCGTATATGCCCGCGCTCAAGCGGCTCTTATTGCTAAATCGGTGGGTAATGCGGGTGTTTATATCCCAGAAATAATAGAGATTGCTGGGGTTAATGCTGTCGCTGAGGTTGAGAAATGTAGCGGCTTGTCCGGCCAAAAAATCAATGTAGCTGCGGCGCATGGACAGTGTGAATGTGGTGCGGTCTTTCCAGATAGGGCCTTCCAGAAAAACCCGTGCGGAAAGCAACCCGACATTGGCAATGCCGCTTATTTTTTCACGATTTCCCTCTTTGCTTTGTACCGCAATTACGCTGCTGAGGCGACCACCATAGCGTGAGGGAAAGCTGCCTTTCAGAAGTTTTGCAGAGCGCAGAGCATCATCATTGAAAACAGAAAACACCCCAAAAAGATGGTAGCTGTTGAATACGGGTACATCATCCAGCAGCACCAGATTCTGGTCTGCGGCGCCGCCGCGCACATACATTCCAAGCATGCCCTCACTGCCACCCACCACACCGGGCAACATGCTCAGGGTGCGCACCACATCGGGCTCTCCCAGCAATTGCGGCATCCAGCTCAGGCGTATGCGGTTCATTTCGTGTTGGTCTGTCTGCCCCTGAATTACTGATTGCAATCCCTTGCCTTTGAGCGCCTGAATGTGAATCACATCCATTGCTATATTTTCCTTTACCATTTCATACTGCAGACTGTAATCTCGGTCTATGAGCAGGGTGTCAGAAATCGGGCGGTACCCGGGGTAGGTTATTTGCAGAATATGCATACCCGGGGGCAACAGCAAGCTAAAAAATCCGGCCTCTGAGGTGGTGGTCATGAAGGGTTTTTGCTGTGTGCCAACGGCTGCAGCACTCACAAATTCGCCGTTACCTGCCGACAGGATTCTTCCCGAAACCCGAAATCCATTTTCCGGCTTCTGCGGTAGGCGTTTCATTAAAAATACCTGTCCGTTGTGTACCTCATACCGCAAACCGGCCAATGCCAGAAAATCCTGCAATGCATGGGATGCACGCACCTGTTGATAGCTAAAACTAAATTTTTTATCGGCAGGTGGTGACAATGCCGCATCATATTGAAAAGGCAGGCCTGTTTTTTGTTCAAAAACGGCAATGGCTGTAGAAAAAGATACCGATGTGGCCGTGTAGCTGATGTATCGGGAAAGCGCCTTATCCTGTGCCTTAAGAGCAGGGCACAAAAGGAAAAATAAAACCGGGAAGACAAGGCCTCTCACGAGGTAAAAATACGTAAAAAACAGTAGTAATTAGGTGGAGAGAGAATCACTTTTTTTGATTGTCAGCGTAGTTAAACACCTTTTTCAGTAGGGCGGTGGTTCTTTCTACCGGGTTGGAGCGAATGGCGTTTTCTTGTGTTTCAATTTCCTGAAACAGGGCGATGGTGGCTTTTTCGGTCACGTAAGCGTTCAGGTCGGGATTGATGTCTTGTTTGATACCTAGCAGTGTTTTGTTGAGGGGCTTGTTGATTTCACGAATAATCGGGTTCCAGTATTCTGTGATTTTGACATCATTCAATGCCTGCTGAATTACGGGTTTAAATGCCTGTTGAAGAGCAGTAGAAGTGGTGTTTTTTAAGTATTGGGTGGCTGCCCCGTTACCACCGCGAAGTATTCCCATGGCGTCGGAAAATGACATATTCATGATGGCGTCTTTGAAAATGGGCATGGCTTTGCCCATGGCATTTTCGGCGCCATCGTTCATGGCTTTCACCGCTTTGTCAAGTTGTCCGCCAATGGCAGCATTCAGCACGGCGTTATTCCTGATTTTACCCTCGATTTCGCGCACTTCCTGGGGTAAGAGGATTTTTCTGGCTACATTTTGAAAAAACGAACCGGGTTTACTAAGGGTTATGGTGCCTTTGCTTACGCCATTCACCAGGGCTTCTTTGAGGCCTGAGGCGGTTTCGGCCTGAGAGGGTATAACATTCTCTGCGGCGGGAAGATTCACCTGCACCGGCAGCTGACTCAGGGTATCGCAGGCCGGTAAAATGCAAACAGCGGCAATGGCGATGATGAAATGACGTATGTTCATGGATAATGGAAAGACAAATTTGATACCAATATCGAGCCGGGAAAAGGTGTTCAGTGAATTTCTCCTGAATCTTCGGGGAAGGAAGGTTTTTCGGACTCTTTGAAGACCCACCATTTTTGACCGATAAAATTCACCATCATGCCTACCAGTGTGGCGCCAATGACAGCGATGAATTTGTCTAGTTTGATGGTGAAAAACGGCTTTTGAATGGCCAGTTCGGTATGCATGATCAGCATCTGAAATTCATTGTCAGGCAACCACTGCAGGAAAAGCTCGTTGGAAAGTACATTCAGCAAACCGCTGATGCTATAAAGGGCCACGTAGCGTGTAAATCGTTTAGCATCGCGGTTGTTTTGGCCCCATGTCCAGGATTTGTTGAGGTAGTAGTTAAACAGGGTAGATGATACCACACTGATGGATTTAGCAATGAACGTGGGTATCCATGGCAGTGTGGTTAATCCATAGTAAATGTTGAGGTCCAGCCCAAAACAAAGTACACCCACGATGCCGAATTTGGTGAGTTCAATATAGGTTTCGCGGGATATCATGGGTTACAGCTGCTGGCTAAGTTTTCCGTTTTCAAAAGTACATTCAGCACCCATGATTAAACAAGCATTTTTTGGCGTATGCCCGGCAGGAAAGTTAAAAACTACGGGATAATCATATCCGGCCGTGTGGTTCTGGATGATTTTTTTTGCCGTCAAACCAAAGGGAATTGCATTGTCTTTCATGTCGGTCATGCCTCCAACAATCATGCCCGACAGGTTTTTCAGCAACCCGGCCCGTTTCAATGCCATCATCATTCGGTCTATATGGTACAGGTATTCATCCAGGTCTTCCAGAAACAAAACTGCGTTTTCGGTGTCGGGTTGTTCCGGGGTTCCCAGAGCGGCATACAGCAGACTCAGGTTTCCGCCCAACAGTCGGCCTTTAAAGCTTATTTGGTAATCCGCTAAAGATTGGGCATTGTCGATATCCACTTCAAGCTTGAATAATGCATTCTCCACACGCGTGATGTTTTCCTCGGTGAATTCGTGTTGAATACCCCAATGGATGGCCATGGGTCCATGTAGGGTAGGAATCCCCAGTTTGTTGAGATGCAGGTGCAGGGTGGTAATGTCGCTAAAACCCACCAGCCATTTTGGGGTTGCAGTCCAGTCAAGATCGGCAAGTAAATCGAGTAATTGAACACATCCGTATCCACCACGTGCGCAAAAGATGGCTTTAATTTCTGGGTTTTGCCATGCTTCGCGCAAATCTGCGGCACGTTCCTCTGCAGTGCCGGAGAACTGATGATGACGACCATAGAGGTGCTTTCCCTGCTGCAAAATCAGTTTGTGTTTGCTGCACCAAGCAGCAAATGCATGCATTTCTTTTTTGCTTACTGCCCTGGCAGGTGCAATAAGCGCAACGTTGTCACCGGGTTTTAGTGGGGTTAAGCTTCCCAATTTTTGATGATTTTCTCGGTTTCCGTGAGTTTTTTCAATGATTTCTGAATCAGCTCCTTGGCCTCATTTAGGGTTGCCTCCAAATCATCAATACCGACTTTGCCGCTTTCCAGGTCTTTCATGATGATTTCAAGCCGCTTTTTAGCCGCTTCGTAAGAAAAAGTATCGTTAGTTGTCATTTGGGGGTAATCAAAGCATGCGAATATCCGTCTGAAAAGCGAATTTCTATGTTATCGTTTTCTAAAACTTCTTTGTGTGAGGTTACAATGTGACCATTTTTCGAAATAAGTGCATATCCCATTTCAAGGGTTTTGGCCGGTTGCAGCATATCCAGGTATTTTTCTGCCTGCAAAAGTTTGTTTTTTTCTGATTCCAGCAACCAGGAAGCGGCGGTTTTCAGTCGGCGTGCGGCATCGTTTGCCTGTTGTTTTCCGTGTTCAAAAAAGCGGTTAGCCGCATTGGCTACGCGGCTTTGGCTATCCTGAAGCCAACCCAGAAAAGCGATATTGTGTTCGGTAATGGCAGCAGCGCAACGAGTGGGGGTTTTCAGCATGGTGTGGCCCACTACGTCAGCCACGCTGATATTGCGGTCATGGCCGATGCCGGTGAGTAGGGGTTTGGGACAATCGGCGATAGTCTTGGCAAGCTCATAATCGTCAAAAGCGGTGAGGTCGGTATTGCTGCCCCCGCCTCGCACCATGGCGATTACGTCAAATTCAGCGGCCCTGGAAATGATGGTTTTAAGCTGTCTCAGCAGCTCCCCTGCGGCATTTTGTCCCTGCACAGAGGCCGGGAATTCTTCCACTTCGTATGCAATGTTCCAGGTGTTGTCTTGCAATTCCTTCAGAAAATCCCTGCGGCCGTCGCTGCCTGGAGCGGCAATTAGGGCTACACGTTGCATCACGAGTGATTTATTCAGCAATTGGTTGGCCGAAATGTAATCACCATCCTCCAGCCAAACCAGGTGCGGTACTTCGAAGGCCAGCTTGCGGAGTACTTTTTCCCGTTCCTGTTCCATTTTGCCTAATGTGTAGGCAGTGTCAATGTCAACAATATTTAGCCGTAGGCCATAACGCTCATGGAACTGAATTTCCACCTCCAGCACCACCTGCAGGTTTTGTTCGAAGGCAATGCCCGTGATATTTTCAAATTCTTTAATCAGGTGAAAATGATCGCGCCAGATTACGGCACCTGCGGCTGCAGCAATTTCGGTGCCCTGTTTTTCAATCAGGTTAAGAAAAACATATTGCCGGTTGTGATAAATCTTTACGTCGGTAGTTTCTGCGATTATGCGGAAGGTGTGTCCGTTAAAACCCGCTTCCAGGGCCCTGCGAACGCCTCCCATCAGGTCGGAAAGGTTCATCCAGGGTTTCATAGTGTGATGTCGGGTGGGTAAAAAAGTTTATAGGAAAAACGACGACCGCGATGCTCAATACTCACATTGTAAATAGCAGTACTAATTATGGGCATTGTTTCAATCTTGTCCTGAGTAATGATTTTGTTTTTTATAACGTACCTTCCTGTAGCATCAATCAGAGAATATTTAACCGTTTCGGAAACATTTTTAAAAACGATATCCCGCGTACCGAAAACATGATAGGATTCTAGTTCGGGAATGGGGTCAGAATTCACCAAACCGGTGTCGGTAAATGAAAATAAACTGTTTGAATAACGCAATCCAACTTTGCTGCTCTGACCCAGGCCACAATATCCTTTGTTACCAATGGAAAATCCGATTGTGCCATAGGAGAAATCCTCAGGATAATTTATTATTTGTTTCCAGGTGTTTGTTTGATTTTGGTATATCCACCAATCTTGAAAGTGGATGCCATTGTTACGCCCATTGCCTACAAAGATTGTATTGCCAATCACAAAACCTGCAGGAGAAACCCTAGGAACACCGCCGAAATATGGCAGGGAATTCCAGCTATCTGTTGAAGGGTCATATGCATAAAAGTCATTAAAATGCGCACCCCTTATAAATCCTCCCATTACATAGCCTTTCTTATTCATGTTGACCATGAAAGGATAGAATCGGGGTGTTCCCGGAAAATCTTTTTTACGCTGCCAAGCATTACTGCGTGGGTTGTACGCATAGAAATGCTTGTTTGCACTGCCATCACCTGCCATTCCGCCCATAACATATCCCAGCGAGTCTATTGTAAATGCGTTTGCAGCCCTCCAGTCAATCGGTAAATCTGCAATACGGGTCCATGCATCCGTTTTTGGATTATACCGGTAAAAATCACGAAAATGACTTCCAAGGGTTACTCCTCCACCTACATAGGCAAAACCGTCAATGACAAAGGCTGCAGATTCAGCCCTTTCTGTTCCCGGAAAAGGATTTTTTTGCATCCAGCTGTCTATATTTGGATTGTACATCCATACATCGCGTCGGTAACCCGTAGGATCTATTCCTCCAACAATGTATGCAAAACCGTCGAGGGTAAACTGTGCGGCCGCTACACGACCTGTGAGCGGAAAGTTAGCTTTTGGCGTCCAAGCGATTTGAGCGGCTGAAGGCCTTACACAGACCATCAAAAGTAGCGCTAATATGAACCTGAACATATAACTATCAAATATAGTGAAAAAGGAGGAAAATTACAAACCAGCAGCTGTTATTGGGTTAACGTATAATAAAACGTGGCTTTGCTAATTACGCTGGTCATTTCATCATTGCGGGTTTCGGCGTATTTTTCTATAATGGGTAATCCTGCTTTTTGTTTCAGCTTGCCATTGGACATGGTCATCATTCCCTGATGAACCGACAGAGATTTGCCCGGCTCGGCCGCACACTGCCGGCGCAGGTATTTTCCCGCAGGGATGGTGTATAGATTCATGCCATTGGCTTTTAGCGGTTTTTGAATGGGTATGCCGATAAAAATGCGGGTTGGTTTGGATGCATCAGGGGTTTCGGTCAAAACAATGTGGTAGCTGCCTGTAATAACGGCCTTGCTATCGCTGATGGCCTGCATGATACCGGGCAGCAGTTCTTTAAGTCGCTCAGGAGTTTCCGCGTATCTGCACTGCACTTCCTTGCCCAGCAGGTGCATACTCTGCAGTGCTATTTTGTCGGTGAGTGTATGTTCGTCTGCCTGAACTACCTCCGGCTGTTGGGTGTTGACGGTATCCGCCGGCTTGGCTGTTTGGGAGGAATCTTTACCTTTTGATTGATCTTCGGAAGGGCTGTTGCACGCCCAAAAAAGACATACACTCAGCAATATACCAATGGTTTTGCGCATCAATGTTCAAAGTAACCACGGAATGTGCACATGGCAAAGTCATTTTTCGCAACAACTTGGTGTTAAAATCAGTACCATGGTTAAAAAATATTATCTTTGATGCTATCAAATGATACTATCAAATGAAACCGCCCTATGATATTACCCCGCGGATAATGGATTTCATCAGTTCCATTTCGGAGAAGATAGGCATGGTCAATGCAACGCATTTATACAGGAAATCGCCGGAGTTGCTCAAAAAGAGCCGAATCAAAACCATCCATTCCTCGCTACAGATTGAAGGCAATACGCTGACCGAGGAACAAATTACAGCATTGATTGAAAACAAAAGAGTAGTTGGCCCACGCAAAGATGTGCTTGAGGTTTTAAACGCGATACAGGTTTACGAGCAGCTTCATACATATCGCTATACATCGAAAAAAAGCTTCCTGAAAGCCCATGCAATACTTATGACAGGTCTTGTAGAGCATGCCGGAAAATATCGAAATAAAGGGGTGGGCATCGTGAAAGGTACCAAGGTTGAGCATATTGCACCGCCGCATGAAAATGTTCCCCATTTGATGAAAGACCTGTTTGCCTACTTGAATGATTCTGAGGAACCTGCACTCATTAAGAGCTGTGTTTTTCACTATGAACTGGAATTTATCCATCCGTTTATCGATGGAAATGGAAGAATGGGAAGGCTATGGCAAACCTTAATCCTGGTAGACAGCTATCCTATTTTTGAATATTTACCTTTCGAAACCTTGGTCAGAAAAACGCAGGACGCATATTACAGATCGCTGGCACTGAGCGACAAAACCGGAAAATCGACCCCGTTTATTGAATATATGCTAGAGGTGATTGATCAATCGCTGCAAGACCTGCTTGCCTTCAATGGCAGAATTATGAGCGATAATGACCGACTGGAACACTTTATTACCCTGGGTTTCAGTGATTTTAGCCGCAAGGATTACATGAATGTATTTAAAAGTATTTCTTCGGCTACTGCCAGCAGAGACTTGAAAAAGGGCCTGAAAATGCAGTATTTCGAAAGTATGGGTAGCATGAATAAAACGCGTTACAGGGTGAAGATTTGAAAATTGTATCTCCGGTGCTTCAAGACCGCACTGCCATCCGATGTGCAGATTCTGTGTAAAAGGCAGAATGGCGTTTGGTTAAATATGGGTAACTTTGCCTTGTGAAATTCTTCGCAGAAATCGAAATCATGCCCAAGAAGGGATTGTTGGATCCTCAGGGAAAGGCGGTAACACACAGCATGGCATCCATCGGATTGCCTCAGGTAAGTGAGGTTCGTGTGGGTAAATTCATTACCCTGGAGCTCGAAGCTGCTGATGAAGCGGCAGCCCATAACGCAGCAGAAACTGCCTGCAAGAAACTGCTTGCCAACCTCATTATGGAGAGCTACCACATTCGCGTAAAAGCATTGTAATGATTGTTTACAATGTCACCTGCCACATTTCCTCAGATATGGAAGCAGAGTGGCTGGAATGGATGCAAAATGAGCATTTGCCGGAGGTGATGTCCACCGGTTGTTTTGTTGGGGTTAAAATGATGCGGTTACTTACGCAAGCCACCGATGATGAAGGCGTCAATATTGCCGTTCAGTATACAGCACAAAGCATGGAAGATTATGAGCGCTACCGCGATACCCATGCCCCGGCCCTGCAAGCCAAAACCCGCGAGAAGTATGGCGAACGCGTGCTGGCATACCGCAGTTTGCTGGAAGTGATTGAATAATCCTGATTGATTTATTCAGGCCTTTCGGCCGGCTTCGCCCAAAGCGGGTGGGTTTAGTTGGCCACCACCAGTACTTTGGTCAATTTTCTATTTCCCTGTGATAGCTGATAGAAGTAGTTCCCCGGGCGCAATCCGCGCACATCCAGTCGTACTTCATGCTCACCCATTCCATGTTTGCCGGAGGCCATGGTGCGAATGCGGTTCCCCAGCGGATCGAACAGGCATAATTCCACGTTGCCGCCATCGGTAAAGAAGGTAAAGGTAGCTTCACCGATCACGGGGTTGGGGTAAACATCATGCAAATGCAGGCGGCTAACCAGATCGGCAAAGTCCTCTATGCCAGCCGGGTTTGCCTTGAATACGGGAAGTGTATTGAAGTCTTTGCCACCCATGGCTGCTTTCACTTCTGTTTTGCTCAGCCCGAACCAATCCTGCAGGGCACTGGCATAAACCTGTCTGAAATCGTATTGCATGGGCACGTTATCATTAACGGTAACGGTATCAGGAATCACGGGGTTGCGACCGATTACACCGCGCTGTACACCGGTTCCAAAAGCGATCATGGGGGCGGCGGCACCGTGGTCGGTGCCTACGCTGCCGTTGCTCATGATGCGGCGGCCAAATTCGGAGAATGTCATACCTGCCACACGATCCTGTATGCCCATCAGGGTCAGATCATCCTGGAAGGCCGTGATGGCATCGCTTACATTTTTGAGCAGTGTGGCATGGGAACCTACGCTGTGGTCGGAATTATCCACCTGCTGGCTGTGCGTATCAAAACCTCCGATACTGACCATGTAAACCTGGGTTTTAAGTCCGCCTTTTACAAGGCGGGCCACGATTTTAAGCTGGTCTGCCAGGTTGTTGCCGGTGGGGTATTTGGTGCTGAGGGTAGTGGCTTTACCCGCTGCATTTTTGATGGAAGTGGCATACTGATTGGTCTGGTTTGCCATAATACGCAGAAACTCCAGTTCGCGGCCTGCAGGGGTATTGGGGACGGGGTCTGTGGTGCCGTTCACCAAAGTGTAGAAATTGCTGGGGTCGGTGATGGCCATGCCCATATTCACGGATGCACCCATGGTTGCCAGTGAAACCATGGAACCAATCTGAATGGCGGGGGGATCAGGGGCGCCGGTATTGGGGTAACCGTCCGGAAAACCGGGAAACTGTGAATCCAAATAACGGCCCATCCATCCTGTGGTCCAGCTTTCGCTGGTGTCGCTGCCGCTCATCCAGATGTCCGTAGAACGGAAGTGTGAAAAATTAGGGTTTGGGTAGCCCACATCCTGAATGATGTTAACCAACCCATTGTTGTATAGTCCTTGCAAACCCGTCATGGCAGGGTGCAGGCCTGTTCCATTTACCCCGTTCAGCTTCAGCACCTTGGTGTCCTGAATAATCACATTGCTGCGGGCTTTGGTCAGGTTGGTATACTGATCCAGGGGAATAACGGTATTCAAACCATCGTTTCCACCATTTAATTGAATTAATATCAGTACGTTATCATTGCTGCCGGTCCTTCTACCCAGCAGGTGCATGAGGGGTGAGTTTGCGTAGGCGCGTACTGACATCCCATTCAGGGAAACCGGTAAAACGGATCCTGCGGCGGCGGCTTTTAGAAATAATCTGCGTTTCATGGGGATGGATTATGATAGCTGATATTCAGACAGGTTCATGATGGATTTATATAGCAATTGCAGCTTTAATTTGGCTGAGGCCAGGGCAGTGGTATGGTTGGCATGACCGGGGTCGTTGGCCTGGGTCCATTCATCTGTCCAGTTGTAGGCGGGTATACCCCCGGGAAGCAGGTTGTTGCGCAGGGTTGCCATTTGTGTGGTGCTGAGTTCCAGTGGCGATAAAAACGCGACAGCGTCATCGATCAGGGTATCGGCATCGCCGGGATTTGAAAATTGTTTGGTAACCTTAAAAACGTCTGCAATGAAGGTATATCCACCCCGTTTGTATCCGATAAACAGCATCAGATCGGTAAATTGATTGCGTTTGGGAAGAGAATCGCTGCTAATCCAGCTGCGCAGGTATTGGGGCGACTGATGCCATGCCGGCCAGCCGGAAACACTGGGCGGATCCAGAATATCCTGCATAACCGCCTGCCCAAAAGCACGGCCATAACCGGTGATGTTATACAGAGATTCAGCATCGGTGGGATATGCAAGTTCCAACTGACGGCAGAAGCCGGCAATATGCGATGTGGGGTCTTTGATTACACAGGCCATATTCAGCGGATCGAAGAAGTGCTCGCTTTTGAGCAGTTTCTCCAGCAGCGGTTTGATTTCGTAATTGTTGTTGCGGAAGTGGTCTGCCAGTGGTGCTATCACATTGGTTTCCACATCGGCGGTTATGTCGTAGTAAACGAAGTATTTATAGAGTTTGCGACAAATGAATTTGGCCACTTCTTTTTGGGCAAAAACCATATTCAGCAAATCATCCAGTTCGTCGGTACCGGCGCTTGCCGAACTGCGGCCTGTGATAACCGCGTTGTTAAAAAAGGCAGAGAATTGCTTGTTGGTGGTATCGTGGTTGTTTACATTGAAGGTAGCAACCGGGGGGGTGGTTAAAAAATTGATATTCCAGCCGGTAAGCACGCGGGCTGCTGCTTTCACATCGTCTTCGGTGTATTTGCTGTCGGGGCCTTTACCCAGGGTAAACAATTCAAAAAGTTCACGTGCGTAGTTTTCATCCGGGGCTCTTTTGGTATTGTACCGTCCGTTGAGGTAAACCAGCATGGCAGGATCGATGGAAAGTGCCCTCACCAGGGTTTTGAAATTACCCATGGCATGCTGTCGCAGGGTTTTCAGGTAGATGTAGGACATTCTGGGGTCCACCTGGTCAATGGCTGAAATGGGGATTAGGTTGTGCCAGAACATCACCATTTTTTCCATGATGGTAGATGGCTGTTTGGCGGACATTTCCCACCACCATGCTTTCAGCGACATGGTGCGCTGAAAATTGAAATTAAAATCTATGGGGGAATTTACCCAGGTGGTTCCGTAGGGAACATTGGGATCGGCAGTGGTTTTTCCGTAATAGTTCAGCGGTTCGTTGGGCACTGCTGTGGTGGTATTGAGCAGGGTATCTACAGCAGCAGCCATGGTTTTGGCAGAAAAATCCTTCATGTCCTGAACCTTAACCCCAAACAGGGTACGACGGAGCAGGTGCATGGCTTCTTTTTTTCCGAAAGTGCCCGAGTAGGTGGCTAAACCTGTGGTGGTGCGGCGTTCCACTTTTTTAAATTCGGTGGGTGCAGCCGGTTTTTTAAACGTTAAAAATTCTTTGCGATCCATGGCAGCATGGTTAACTTTTAATTAGACGACAAAAACAAAGATATGTTTATTTGTTTGATAAATTTCTTTTCAGCCGAATCATGCCATGGTGAAATGCCTGAACCCGGTTGTCGGAGTGAAAAAGTAAACGACCTTGCGGGTCAACTCCAAGTATTTCACCTGTAATAATTTGTCCGGTTTGGGTTTCAGCTTCCCAGAGCCCGTTTTTGCCTTCTGTTAAATTATTGTAATCTTGCATAAACATGACATCATCGGGTTGTTTTTCCCATGCGGTGAAGGCGTTTTGCAGATGATTAAGGATGCTGCGGGCAAGGTCCATCAGATTATGGGTTTGACCGGAGATGTTTAGGAGAGAAGTAGCGGGTTGGGGCAGGTTTTCAAAGTTCGTTTGGTTGGCGTTTACGCCGATACCCATGCACAGTGCCTTGCCAGATTGGGTATCTCCCTGCACTTCCATCAGCAGACCGGCCAGTTTGGCTCCGTTGTGGCGCAAATCGTTGGGCCATTTTATTTGAATGTCTGATGGGTGTTGATTGAGTGCTTTTAAACAGGCGACGGTCAGTCCCATATTCAGCAAGGGAAAGAACTCAGGTTTGGGGTTTTTTAGCGGAAGCCATACCGACATGGCCAGATTTTTTCCCGGTTCGGCTTCCCACGGGCGGTTTTGTTGCCCGCGGCCCTGCGTTTGGTGAAAGGTAAGGAGCGCAGCAGGATGTTTGCCTCCAGCTTGCCGGGCGCAGAGGGGAACCAGGTCCTGGGTGCTTCCGCAGGAGGGGGTGTAAAACAGCATTATTTTACCAACTTGGTCTATAAAAGAAAATTCTTCCAATTATTTGCGTTCTTTGCACAAAGAAAAGCCAAAGGATGGCAAAAAAAACAGGAAACGAAACAGAAGCACTGGCCATGGTGGCGGTGAAGGGTATGCAGGATAAAAAGGCACATGAAATTGTGACCTTGGATTTACGCAAGCTAAAGGGGGCATTTGCCGACATGATGGTGATTTGCCATGGTAACAGTGACAGGCAGGTATCTGCGATTGCCGATGGTGTAGAGGAGGAGATACGCCTTGCTACGGGAGAAAAACCCTTGCACAGGGAGGGTGGTGAGCATGCAGAGTGGGTACTGCTGGATTATGTGAATGTGGTAATTCATGTATTTCTGGAGGAGAAGCGGCGTTTCTACGGAATTGAGGACCTTTGGGGGGATGCGGAAGTAAGAAAATTTGAAGATCCTGTGTAAAAGGGTTGTCTGTTTCAATTTTTTACATTAATTTTGCAGCCCCTTTTGGGAGAAAGCGTTCTTTAGTATTTGGCCCGTTCGTCTATCGGTTAGGACACGTCCCTTTCACGGATGAAAGAGGGGTTCGATTCCCCTACGGGCTACGACAGAGTTATGAGTTGAGAGTTTAGAATCAAGAGTTGGTTTTAGACCCCAATTAATAACTTAAACGGTACATCGCGGGATGGAGCAGTGGTAGCTCGTCGGGCTCATAACCCGAAGGTCACAGGTTCGAGTCCTGTTCCCGCTACAAAGCCAAAAAGCCCACCTGAAAAGGTGGGTTTTTTTATGCGCCGAAAGGATGCCGTGCTTGCACAGGCAGACTGAAGGCGCATAAAAAAAAACGAGCGGAGCGTGGTTTTTTGGCTTTGTTAAGCCCCCCCTAAGGTCCGGCGACCGGAGGGAGCCATTCCTGTTCTAAAGGATGCCGTGCTTGCACAGGCAGACTGAAGGCGCATAAAAAAACGAGCGTAGCGCGGCTTTTTTGGCTTTGTTAAGCCCACCCTCTAAGGTCCGGCGACCGCAGGGAGCCATTCCTGTTCCTGTGTTGCCCTGAACATAGCGCAGGGTTTAAACCCTGCGCTATGTTCAGGGCACGCTCACCTTAAAATTTTCACCTACTGCGAATTTGAATTGTTCAATAAAAATGCGTTTCCTCGCTATTGATTGTAGTGTTTAATATATCGGTCAAAATAATGTCTAATATGGTTCAAAAACACTCAAACATGAATGAAATAGCAACAATAAATGAACGATAAACGATAAATCGGTCATAAACAATTGTTTTATCGGTCAAATGATTTTATTGTTTCACTTCCATTTGTTCGGCCTATCCACTGTCTGTGCGCCTACATAATCACAGTTTTCTAAGATGTTGGGGGTGAAATCCGGTGACAAGGCCTGAAGCGGTTGTCATGCTGAGCTTGTTGAAGCATGACAAACATCATTTCCGACAACACAAAAAACAAAAAACCCCGGGAATCAATATCCACGGGGTTTTTCATTCAAAGGTGGTGGAGCTGGAGGGAATCGAACCCTCGTCCAGAGATGCGACTACTGGCGCTTTCTACATGTTTATTTCTGTTTGTTGTCGGGATGGGGCGGGTACAGAAATAACCTTACTCCATCCTTATCCGGCGTGTTAATGGCTCACCTGGCCGGTGTGAGTGACCATACCTGTGTTCGTCGATTGCTCCGTTTCGTCAGTTACACAGACAAAAGCGACGGGAGCAACACGCAATGCTAATTACTCCGAATTAGGCAGCGAGGGCGTAGTTATTTTCGCCTCTTATGGTTTTGAACATTGAGATTTAAGTGCCTACATCCAAAGCACTACATGCTTACACCGCAACCAATCATCCTGTCAAGTCCGGTCAGCCCCAAAGAACGTAACCCCAAATTTACAATAATTTTGGAGAAAAGTCAAGGGTTTGGGGAGGTTTTAGTTCCTTTTTTTATTTAGACTAAGGCCAATTTCCGTTTGCAAGCCCACCCAATACACCACATCTTTGCAGTATGCCATCCGTTGTAAAAGCCGCACAGTATCCATGGGATGGCAAAACCCTCATTGATGTGCGCAGTGAAGGTGAATTTGAGCGTGGGCATATTCCCGGTGCCATTAACATTCCGCTATTGCGCAATGATGAACGGGTGCTGGTAGGAACCACATACAAACAACAGGGCAGAGATGCTGCAGTGGCACTGGGTTTTAAGCTGATTGGGCCACGCTTTCATGAACTCTATGAGGCGTTCAAGGCAGTGGGTCCCGAACCTGTTTTTTATTGCTGGCGCGGAGGGCTCAGAAGTCACATTTCCGCTACCTTGCTGGAATGGGGCGGACAGCCTGTGGGTTTGATTTCGGGAGGGTATAAGGCATATCGCCATTTTGTGCAGAGAGCGCTGGCTGAACCCCGAAAGTTTTTTCTGCTGGGCGGCATGACCGGTGTGGGGAAAACCGAAATTTTGCAGTTGCTGGTCCAAAAAGGATTTGCTGTGGTGGATCTGGAGGCCCTGGCATCTCACCGGGGCAGCGTTTTGGGGAGTCTGGGCATGCCGGCGCAGCCAACAGTGGAAATGTTTGAAAATCTTTTGCATAAGGCCGTGACTTCATTCCCCGATGGCAGCACCATCCTCATGGAAAGCGAAAGCCGTAAAATTGGCGCCTGTGTGATGCCGGATGAATTCTGGCAGAGCATGTTGCAGAGCCCGGTGCTGGATATTGTGGTGCCGCAGGCCCAGCGCCTCGATCGACTGGTAAAGGAATACGCAAATTTTGATGCACAGATTCTTGCAGATAAAACCGAAAAACTGAGTAAACGGCTGGGGGGATTGCTCTGCAAGCAGGCCAAAGAGGCCATTCTGGAAGGCAGAAAATCGGATTGGGTGCAGGTTTTGATGGGGTATTACGACAAATCGTATCGTTATTTCGTGGAGGAGAATGGCTACAGGCCCGACCCCATGGAGTGGGACTGGAATCAAACCGAAAAAAGTGTTGGATTGTTAATAGATAAACTTAAAGAATATGGAATTGAAAAATAAAATAGCGGTGATTACCGGGGCCAATAAGGGCATTGGGCTGGAGTGTGTGAAAATGTTGCTGGAAAAAGGCGCCATCGTATATGGAATATGCCGAAGCGGCTGCAGTATCCAACATGAAAATTACCATTGTTTGCACGCGGATGTAGGAAATCAACAGCAGGTAGATGCGGTGATGGATGGCATACTGCAACAACACAATGCGGTGGATATTTTAATCAACAATGCAGGGCTGGGGTATTTTGGGCTTTGTGAGGAGTTGAGCACGGCCCAGTGGCAGGAGATGTTCAATACCAACGTGAGCGGTATCTTTTATTTTACCCGTCGGGTACTGCCGGGCATGAAAAAGCAAGATTCGGGGCATATTGTGAACATTGCGAGCATTGCCGGACTGGAGGGTTATCAGCAGGTATCAGGGTATTGCGCCACCAAGTTTGCAGTGCGTGGTTTCAGCGATGCGTTGTATAAAGAGGTTCGCGATTTTGGCGTGAAAGTAACCTGTGTGTACCCGGGCAGTGTAAAAACCGATTTTTTCAGGCATAGTGAAAACATCAAGCCCCACGACAATATGCTGATGCCTGAGGATGTGGCCTCACAGATAGTGTTTGCGCTGGAAAGTCCGGCCAATTATCATCCGGTGAACCTGGAAATCAGGCCGCTGAAACCCAGGGGTTGAGGTTGCGGAAATATCGCGTGGTGTAGCTCGGCGAGGTTGGCACCGTTGGCGCATTACCTTATGATTTGAATACACAACATTTTAATAACTTGTTTTTTTAACCCGTTGTATATATTTGTGGTTTATTCACCATGAAATACAGCTACTTACTGCTAATTTGTTTGCTTGGTTCCGGCGTTTTTGCCGCTTGTAACAAGGATGGTAAATCCACTGACTTAACGAGGGCGGAAATGCTCAGGTCAGACGGTTCCAAGACATGGCAACTGGAAAAAATGTATGTCAGCGATACCCTGTATACCTTATCTGAAGAGGAGCTTGCTTTCAACATAACCTACAAATCCGACAATACTTTTGTAGATTCTGATGGCATGGGGGGTACGTATCAGTTCGACGAAGGAGCCAATAAAATCACTGAAACCATCACCATTGGCGGAACCGGAAAGTTTACCTACAACGTAGAAGCTCTGTCGGAAGGCAATCTGGTATTGCGGCTAATAGACAATGGTTCAGGAAATCCCAATGTACAAATTCATTACCGTGCGAAATAACATCATTCTCATCGGGCTGCTGTTTTCAATGTTCTCGGCTGTTAATGCCCAGACACTGGTGTTTGGCGGTTTTGCTTCATTTGCCATATCCGATAGTACAAGCGCCAATTCAGGTGGTGCCATCGTGTGTCAAGACAGCCGTACCCGATGCATCATGGTTCAGGGTGGCCATATCTACGGACAATCAGAACTGTATAATGCCGCCGGCAATTTCAGGGAAAACTGCATAGAAGTGCCTGAGGTATCGGATTTGCGCCTGTATCCCAACCCGGGTTTTGGCCAATACTGGCTCGAGGGTTCAGGAATTACCGGGGTGGAAATCTATGACAATACGGGTCGCTTTATCAAAAGTATGAATGTGGAGTTGTCTGACATTCAGCGAATAAGTATATCGATTGCAGCGCATGCCGAGGGTAATTATTTTGTGAAGGTTACCGGAGCAGAGGGGTTGAACCGAGTTTTTTCTGTGATTAAGCTGAAATCATAATCCCGGCAGAAATGAGTAACATCCTAAGAATATTCATGGTTTTGATGATCGGCTGCATGGTTTCCGAATCCAATGCTCAAAATCTTCAGTTTAGCAAAGCCAAGCTGGTTTCTTCTACTGCCGATACGGTTCCTACGGGCCGGGTATGGAAAATAGAGAGTTTTCTGTTTAGCCGCAATCTTTGCACTTATCCCAATCTTTCGTGGGGTGAGGACGATAAAATCATTGTAAATGGGGATGCTTTTGTGGTAAGGGCGCACCGCATTGACGCTGGCAACATTGATCACTTTTTTTGGAAACAGGATTTACCGATTTGGCTGCCCTCAGGAACCATTGTGAAAGCGGATGTGGGGGTTAAATATGTCAGTATAATCGAATTTAAAGAGGTACCGTAATTAAAAACACCAATAAAATACTAATAAAACACTAATAAAATGAAAAGAATAATACCATTTTTTGTGCTCTTTTGGCTTGTGGGAGCCGAAAATGTAAAGGCACAGACAACATCGCCTAACGGAATGATTTACCAGGCGGTAGCCCGGGATGGAAGTGGCAATCTGGCTGCCAAGCGCAGCATCTTGGTGCAAACCACCATTCACAAGGGCAGTGCCACCGGAACCGTGATGTATCGCGATGAACACAAGGTGAACAGCAATGCTGACGCCATGTTTACGGTTATTGTGGGTCAGGGAACCTACTTGGCAGGTCTTTACAAAAAGATTGTGGACATTCCCTGGGGCAGCGACAAATACTTCTTCAACCTGAAAATATGCGTTACTCCTTCCATTCCTCGCTGGGGCTGGAAACCTGTCTACACAGACATGGGTACTACCCAGTTCTGGAGCGTTCCTTATGCCTTGTCTTCGGGCAGCAGTGCAGATTCACTGCAGTTGAAAGTGATTGGCAACAACAGGCAGCTCAAGCTAGGCGGTTATCAGCCCATTTTATTCTCAGTTTCGGATGGAGACAGTGTTGCAACCAATGAAATTCAAAAGCTTACCCGTACCGGCGGTCGCTTGTTGCTGAGTTTGAATGGCGGAATGGTTAGTCTTCCCGATTCCAGTGCTGTGAATGAATTGCAGAGCATCATCAGAACCGGTGGCAGAATATCTTTGAGCATGGGCGGAGGGGTAATCACCCTTCCGGACAGCAGTTCCACCAACGAATTGCAAAGCATTACCCGCATTGGAGGAAGAGTTATTCTCAACCAAGGAGGAGGCATAATCAACTTGCCCGACAGCAGTGCTGTGAACGAGTTACAGGTATTGACCAAAAAGGGAGATCAGATATCCCTGAGCATTGGAGGTGGAACCGTTACCGATGCGGATTCGCAGACCCTGGCCATCGATACCAATAAACTGGAGCGCACCATACGCATCAGCAAGGGCAATAAGGTGAGTTTTGATGTGGCAGATGGCGATACAACGCACTGGAAGCAGGCCAAAACCACCACCTACTACAATAAAGGCAGCGTGGGGATTGGAACTTCAACGGTAGATTCTACCGCAGCATTTCAGGTGAACTCTACTACCAAGGGTGTTTTGTTTCCCCGAATGACGGAGGCACAGCGTTTGTTGATTAGCAAACCGGCTACGGGCTTGCTGGTTTTCCAAACGGATAAAACCGGCGGTTTCTACTATTATGAAGGTACGGCCTGGATACGCCTCAGTTCGGGAAGTGGCAGTGGCGGGGGCAGCAGCAACACCCTCATTTACACTACCCAAGGATTTTAATCCCGTTCGCATCATGTCGACGAAGCTACTTGTTTGGGTGTTTTTTATTTCAGCAGTTTCCGGACTGGGTGCTCAGAATCTACAATTTGGGAAGACCAAGCTTATCGATACCAAAACCGACACCGTGCCCAAAGGCAAGATCTGGAAAATGGAAGGTTTTGTGTATTCTCAGGCCATCGTTAACTGCCCAACCAGCGGAACCACGCTGAATATTTCGGATTCGATTGTTTTTAACGGAAATAAAATGATGGTAAGGGCACAGCGCTTTTCGGGGTTGTTTGAAAACTCCTGGGATAATTACGCATGGGCCCCGGAATTCTTTCTTTGGGAGCAGAAAACACCATTGTGGCTGCCGGCCGGTACAACCCTTGCCGCCGGCCGGGGAGTAATGTATATCAGCATCCTGGAATTTAATGAAGCGCCCTGATGTAAATGCCGTCAATGAAAGCAATATTACAGCGCAGATGGAGTGAGAGAGCTTCTGTTAAAAATAGTATCAGGGGGTTGATATGTTTTTTGTTATTCATGACAGCCGGTGGATTGATTGCTCAGAACCTGGAATTTGTGGATGCCCGCATGGTGGATTCAAAAACCGATACGGTACCTACTGGCAGGATCTGGAAGGTGGAGAGCATTGTGTATTCGCAGGGAGTTACCCATTGCCCCACCAGCAGCAATTACATTAATATTTCCGATTCAATCATGTTAGACGGTAAAGGGACCATGGTGAGGGCGCAGCGTTTCTCGGGTTTGCATCCGGGCTGGAGTTCACAAGCGTTTTCTCCGGAATTTATCGTATGGGAACAAAAATTGCCCATGTGGCTTCCCTCCGGAACAAGGGTGGCAGCGGGCCGAGGGGTAATGTACCTCAGTGTGTTGGAATTTAAGAAAACCCCTTGATGCAAAATGAATAAACCGATGAGAAATAGCATACTGATATTGCTTAAATCCGCCCTGCTGATGGGATTGTTGGTTGTAAGCCAAAATCTTGTCGCACAGAACCTGCAGTTTGGTAAAACCAAGTTTATCGATAGCAAAACCGATACCGTGCCGGCAGGCAAAGTATGGAAGATAGAAAGTTTTGTGTATTCGCAGTCTATTGCCGTTTGTCCTACCTCCAATACATCCCTAAATATTTCGGATTCTATCATATTAAACGGCAGAAATCTGATGGTGAGGGCACAGCGGTTTTCGGGTTTACATCAGGCATGGAGCAATCATACGTGGGGTCCTGAGTTTTTTCTGTGGGAACAAAAAACCCCGATGTGGCTTCCGACCGGCACTACCATCGCTGCTGGCAGGGGTGTAATGTATATTAGCGTGCTGGAGTTTAAGGAATCACCTTAATGTTTAAAAACAAACAAAACACAATCATTGTGCAAAAAATATACAAAGCGATAATGTTGTTGACGGGTTTATTTCTTGTCGGTTCTGCCTATTCCCAGAATCTGCAGTTTGGCAAAACCAGACTAATTGGAAGCAAAACAGATACTGTACCCACAGGAAAGGTTTGGAAGGTAGAGACCATCATATATAAGCAAGGCATTGTTACCTGTCCCACAAGCGGTGTTTCCATCAATATTTCAGATTCTATTGCGCTGGACGGAACCAAAATGATGGTGCGGGCGCAGCGTTTTTCAGGGTTGTATGAAAACACAACTTATCGTTTTGCCCATGCTCCTGAATTTTTGGTATGGGAACAAAAGCTGCCCATGTGGTTGCCGGCGGGGTCTACGTTGGCGGCAGGTCGCGGTGTTTTTTACCTCAGTGTTCTGGAGTTTAATGAAACCCCTTAAAGTTTTATGCATACAAAAATAAGATTAATTACAGTCTTGGTGCTGATGTTGTCAGGGATGGCTTTGAAAGGGCAAAACCTGCAATTTGGGAAAACTAAGCTCATCGAAAGTAAAACCGATACGGTTCCTGCCGGTAAGGTGTGGAAGGTAGAGAGTTTTATTTTTTCAAAAACTGCACCGGATTGTCCTACCGGGGCCTCCAATGTTAATATCTCCGATTCAATCGCCATCAATGGGAACAAACTTGCTGTGAGGGTACAGCGATTTTCTGGTCTGCATGATAACTGGCGCTACGGGTATGCCTGGTCGCCGGAGTTTTTTCTTTGGGAGCAGAAAACGCCCATGTGGCTGCCCTCAGGAACCACTTTGGCCGCGGGCCGTGGTGTGTTATATATTAGTGTATTGGAGTTTAATGATGTGCCGTAATAGCAATTTTAAGTGAGCACATTTACGAATAATAACCTAGTTTGCAGAATGAAAGAGCGACTAATGGCATTTTTTTTACCGGTTTTATTGTTAAGCTATGGAACTATCCAGGCCCAAAACCTGCAATTCGGAAGAACCAAGCTCATCGACAGTAAAACGGATACCGTACCCAGTGGTAAAATATGGAAGATTGAGAGCTTCGTATATTCCAAGACGCTGGCTGACTGTCCGGGCAGTGGGGCAACGGTCAACATTTCAGACTCGATTGTGCTGAATGGCAATAAGCTATCGGTGCGGGCACAGCGCTTTGCAGGGCTGGTTGATTGGCGTAACTGGAACACATCACCCTCACCGGAGTTTCTGGTATGGGAGCAAAAAACGCCCATGTGGCTTCCTGCGGGGACTACGCTTGCGGCAGGTCGAGGTGTGTTGTATATTAGTATATTAGAGTTTAAAGATGTTCCATAATATGTTTATGGTTGAATATATCGGGAAGCTACACCGTTTTATGCTCTTTTTTAGGTATATGATCATGTTGTTGGTTCTAGGCATGGGCACCCGTTTATCTGCCCAAAACCTGCAATTCGGAAGAACCAAGCTCATCGACAGTAAGACGGACACGGTTCCGGTTGGGAAAATATGGAAGATAGAAAATTTTACCTACAGTAAAAGTCTGGCAAATTGCCCAACTGGTGGATCTGTGGTGAATATTACAGATTCCATTGTGTTGAACGGCAACAAAATGGCGGTGCGGGCACAGCGTTTTTCCGGGGTAGAAGACCTTAGGGGATGGGGTACATCCCTGGCTCCCGAGTATTTATTATGGGAGCAAAAGACACCACTTTGGCTACCTGCAGGTACCACGTTGTCTGCGGGTAGGGGCGTGCTATATATCAGTGTGCTGGAATTTAAAGAGGCCCCTTAAAAGCGTTGTAAACTATGAGAATGCTAATTGTATTTATCGTAACTACTTTGGGAATAACCGCATTATCTGCCCAAAATCTGCAGTATGGAAAGGCCAAGCTGATAGACAGTAAGGTGGATACGGTTCCAACAGGGAGAGCATGGAAGCTGGAGGGATTCGTCTTTACGAATAGCATAGCTAACTGTCCCAGCAGTTCAACCGAGGTAAATATTACTGATTCAATTCTCTTGAATGGAAATAATTTTGCGGTGAGGGCCCAGCGATTTTTCGGACCTACTTACACTTCACGTGGTTCTACCGCTCCCACATATTTAATATGGAAGCAGGAAACACCACTTTGGTTGCCTGCAGGCACTACGCTGGCAGCCGGCCGTGGTGTGAGTTATATCAATATAATAGAATTTAAAGAGTCGCCATAATCACAGAATTTACGCATGATGAAAAAACATATATTTTGCAGTTTGTTAATGATGGTCTTTGCCATGGGGTTGTATTCTCAAAACCTCCAATATGGGAAATCCAAGTTGATTGACAGCAAGGTGGATACTGTTCCTTCAGGTAGGGCCTGGAAGGTTGAAGGGTTTATTTTTTCCAATACCATGGCCAACTGTCCCGGCAGCTATTCTGTTGTCAATATTGATGATTCTATCGTACTAAATGGTCACAGAATGGCCGTGAGAACACAGCGTATGTACGGACCGTCATCCAATTCTTGGGGAGCCATTTCACCACAATACATACTTTGGCAGCAAACAACGCCCATGTGGCTACCGGCAGGGGCCACGCTGTCGGCGGGCCGAGGCGTGAAATTTATTAATGTGATTGAGTTTAAAGAGGTACCATAATTCCAGAAATGAAGACGTTACGTTTAATAGCTGTTTTTTTTATTTCTGTATGCGTTGTTAAGGTGCATGCGCAAAATTTGCAGTTTGGCAAGTCTAAGCTGATAGACAGTAAAAGGGATACAGTGCCTTCCGGCAAGGTATGGAAGATAGAGAGTTTTGTATATAAGCTGCCTCCGGCAAATTGTCCTACCGGTAGCACCGCCATTAATATTACAGATTCAATTATACTGAATGGAAACAAAATAGGGGTAAGGGCACAGCGATTTACAGGGACGGTAACCTATCAGGCGGGCAGTCAAGGGGTAGCAGCTACTTCGCCCAATTTGGTAATTTGGGAGCAAAAAACGCCCATGTGGATTCCTGCCGGAACTACGTTGTCGGCAGCAGGTGGGGTGTTGTATATCAATGTATTGGAGTTTAATGAAACCCCTTAAATGTATAGATTCCGTGAAAAATAGCTGTTTATTAATCGTCATCCTGGCCACGATTGGTTATACTCATCAGGTGGGTGCTCAAAACCTGCAGTTTGGCAAGTCTAAACTGATAGATAGTAAGACAGATACGGTACCTGTAGGTAAGGTATGGAAGGTTGAAAGCTTTATGTTCTCCAAAGCCATTACCGATTGTCCTACCAATACCACGCCAGTCAATATTACCGACTCTATTGTGTTGAATGGCAATAAGATGCCTGTTAGGGCTCAGCGCTTTGTTGGTACCATCGTTAATTATTATGTAAATGCCACTTCCGCTTCCTCCCCTGAGTTTATCATTTGGGAACAAAAGACCCCGATGTGGTTACCTGCCAAAACAACCTTGTCGGCGGGCAGGGGTGTTTTGTATATCAATGTATTAGAATTTAGTGAAACACCCTAGTATTCAAAAACATAAAAGGCCAATGCATCAATATTTAAAGTCTGTAATGCTCATGTTGATAGGTTGTCAAGCCGGAATATTATCTGCTCAGAACCTTCAATTTGGGCTTACAAAGCTGGTGGGAAGTAAGCAGGATACAGTACCTTCCGGAAAAATATGGAAGATAGAGAGTTTTGTTTATTCCAGAACACTGGCCGATTGTCCCGGAGGTTCTACATCCATCAATTTATCTGATTCTATTGTGCTAAATGGTTTTAATACTGCGGTGCGTGCACAGCGGTTTGCAGGTCTTTGGCATCCGTGGAGATCGGATACATACGGTCCGGAATTTTTTCTTTGGGAACAAAAAACACCCATGTGGCTGCCTTCCGGTACAACCCTTGCCGCAGGAACCGGTGTCAGGTATATCAGCATACTGGAATTTAAAGAAACACCATAAAAAAGCAGAGAATAAACAAATAATATGCAAAAAATATTGTGCTTGACCATACTATTCTTGACATTGATATGTCAAAAACTGATTGCCCAGAATCTTCAATTCGGGAAGTCTCGGCTGGTAAGCAGCAGGACCGATACGGTTCCGACCGGCAGGGTGTGGAAAATTGAGAGTTTTGTGTATTCAAGGCCGGTGGCTGATTGTCCTGCAGGCACAACACCGGTAAATATATCAGATTCAATCGTTATTAATGGAAACAAGCTGATGGTGAGGGCACAGCGTTTCTCGGCCCAGAACGCTAGTTACCAGTGGAGTCATGGCTTTGGCGTCTCATGGTCACCGGAGTACATCATCTGGGAACAAAAAACACCTATGTGGCTACCAGCTGCCACTACCATTGCCGCCGGCAGCGGTGTTTTGTATATCAGTGTTTTGGAATTCAAAGAAGCACCCTAATGAAAATAACGGCAGGTATGTTGTACGAATTTTTATTGAACAGAAAGCCATTTGTCTCATTATGGGCTTCATTGTTTATGGCTATGTTTAGTTTCACCGGGGTAATGGCTCAGATTGCACCCAGCGGCATGGTATATCAGGCAGTGGCCCGAGATGGAAGCGGCAACCTGGCGGCTAAACGCAGCATACTGGTGCAGACCACCATATTGAAAAGTACAGCCACCGGAACAGTAATGTATCGTGATGAGCATAAGGTGAACAGCAATGCTGACGGCATGTTTACGGTTATTGTCGGTCAGGGCACATTTTTGACGGGCCTGTATAAAAAGATTGTGGATATCCCCTGGGGCAGCGATAAGTATTTTTTCAACCTAAAGATATGTGTAATGCCTTCAATACCGCGCTGGGGATGGAAACCGGTGTATGCAGACATGGGCACAACACAGTTTTGGAGTGTGCCCTATGCATTGTCATCAGGCAGCAGTTCAGACTCGCTGCAACTGACCGTGATAGGCAATAACAGACAACTGAAACTGGGCAATTACAAACCTGTTTCGTTTTCTGTGTCGGATGGAGACAGTTTATCGACCAACGAACTTCAGAAACTTACCCGCGTGGGTGGTCGTTTGTTGCTGAGCCTGAATGGTGGAACATTGTTTTTACCCGATAGCAGTTCTACCAATGAGCTGCAAAGCATCAGCAGAAACGGGGGAAGGATTATTCTGAATCAAGGTGGTGGTATTATCACAGTTCCGGATAGCAGCGCTACCAACGAGCTGCAAAACATCAACCGAAACGGGGGCAGAATTATCCTCAGTCAGGGAGGGGGCATAATCCACTTGCCGGATAGCAGTGCTTTTAATGAGCTACAGGTTCTGACCAAAAAAGGCAATCAGATAGCCCTGAGCAATGGGGGTGGAACCATCACAGATGCAGATTCTCAACAACTTGTGGTAACTGCCAGCAAAATGGACAGAACCATGGAAATTACCAAAGGGAATTCAGTAACCTTTAGTGTGGCTGATGGCGACACAGCCAACTGGAAACAGGACAGTTTGGTAAGTTATTACCCAAAAGGGCCTGTGGCAATTGGGACATCCAAAGTAGATACTGCAGCGTTATTTCAGGTGAATTCAACCCAAAAAGGGGTGTTGTTTCCAAGAATGACAAAGATACAGATGCAGGCAATTAAAAGCCCGTCTGCCGGTTTGCTTGTTTTCAACATAGATGATAATCTTTTTTATTACTGGGAAGGGGCAAAATGGATTGCCCTGGTAAATGCAGGAACATCAACTTCAGCCGCCAAAGGCACTGTGGTATTGTTGAATGCGGATGAATCTCAAAGTAGCAACATCAACGTCAATTATTCGCCTTGTGGCACCGGGACCAGCAGCGGAACCATCAAAACCTATTCCCTTGCAGCCAATACGTATAGCCGCATCATTGCTGAAGCAGAGGGTTACATGGAAATTGGGGCCAATGGAGGGTCATTCAATTATGGAGAGGTAACCATTGCCTTGCCCAGTGGTCCAAGCACCACAACCCAGGCGCGGCGAAGTGTAACCGGCGGGGGCACCGGCAATACGGGCTGGATTTTTCCGTTCAAGGTATCTGTTTCCGGGGCCAGCACAACGGCAGGAAACGTTGTTTTATCCGGTGTGCTCGGCCTCGGAGGCTGCACAGGAGGCAGAATTACGGTAACCTCCATGCGAGTGTATGGGGTTTATTAAAATAGCAGCGAATTACGAAGTTGAGCTAGCTACCCGCAGATTTTCTGTATCGGTTTGTGCACTCAGGACAAATCCTGACTCAATCAGAATGAACATCAGTGTAATCTGATTGGATAGCTTGATGACAGCGCATTAAACTTAATCAGCGAAGCGCTTCACATGTGGTTTTTAATGGAAATAATTAGCGCTTCGATAAAGCCTTACTTTTATTGCTTTTGTAACTTGCAGGTACTAATACCCAGCAGGGCGTAAATGCCGCAAAACTGAAGAAATGCGGTAGCCAGCAGTGCACCGCCAATCAGCAACAAAACCAACCCAACGATTCCACCAACAGTACCGGTAAAATAGAGTACCGACAAAATCAGTGAAAGGGTAATGCGCACCAAACGGTCTGTTTTTCCGATGTTTGTTTTCATCATGTATACCTTCAAATATACGACAAATATCTCAAAATTCCTAATTCCTGCTTTGCTTAAAATTTTGCATCTTTGCATTTCCTTTAAACCTATGAAAAAAACCATCTTTTCTTTATTGCTTGCTGTGTTCAGCACTTTGGGATTGCGTGCCGATGAAGGCATGTGGCCCCTGACCATGGTGGCAAAACTGCAGGATCCCATGCAGGCAAAAGGCCTGAAACTTACCGCAGAAGACATTTACAGCATTAACAATGCTTCACTCAAAGACGCTGTTGTACGCCTCATGAGCAAGCAGGGCCGTATGTTTTGTACCGGTGAAATCATTAGCCGCGAAGGTTTGTTTCTTACTAACCACCATTGCGGTTATGGCGCTATACAGGAGCTTAGCACCCCCCAGGACAATATTCTGAGCAATGGTTTCTGGGCCAAATCCAAAGAAGAGGAGCGCCCTGCCAATTTCAATATAGGATTGCTGCGCAAGGTGGAGGATGTTACAGAGCAGGTGCTTGCCATCATTCCCATTAATATGGTGGAAGCCGACCGCAATAAAGCCGTAATGGAATCGGTGAGCAGGACTAAAAAAGAGCTGGAGGCATCCCTGGGCGATGATAAGGCAAACTACATGGTGGAATTGGTGCCTTTTTGGGGAGGAAATCGCTTTCTTGCCATGTATTACGAGGTATATCGCGACATTCGCCTGGTAGGCACGCCACCCGAAAACGTGGGTAAATTCGGTGGGGAAACCGATAACTGGCGCTGGCCCCGTCATACATGCGATTTCAGCATGTTCCGCATTTATTCCGGCACCGACAACAAGCCCGCCGACATGAACAAAAACAACAAGCCCTACGAGCCCAAAAAGTTTTTCCCGGTGAGTCTGAAGGGTACATCAACCGGCGATTTTGCCATGATTATGGGCTATCCCGGCCGCACCACTCGTTACACCTACAGTGAAGGTGTGCGCTACCTGGGTGGCAAAGAGCGTCCCATGCGTGTGCAGGTTCGCCGCGACATCATGGATGTGTATGAGAAATACATGAAACAGGATGCCACCATCCGACTGATGTATAGTGATAGACTGGCAGGTTTGGGTAACTACTGGAATAAGTTCAACGGGGAGGCCGGAGAGCTCAGCAAGCCCGAGATTTTTGCGGCTCGTAAAAAAGTAGAACTTGAATTTGAAGCATGGGTGAAAGCCAATAATAAACAGGATGTGTATGGTGAGGTGACATCGCTGTACGATGAAGTTTATCAGAAGCTGAATCAATATGGGTTATATCCGGTGTATTTGCAGGATGGTATTGCCAACAGCCAGCCCATGACGTTTGCCCTGCAGTCATCTGCGTTGTTGCGCGATGCCAAAGACGGGAAAATGGGACCTGAGGGAATTAAGGCGGCTGAAAGAATGTCGGGCATGCTGGATGAAATGTTCAAGGAATTTCATGCACCCATTGAGAAAGAAGTATTGTCGGCTGTATTACGTCGTTTGTATGAAGATTTAGACCATGCCAATCTGCCGGTGAGTCTCAATAATTTGGTAGTCAAGCATAAGCGCGATTACAATAAGCTTGCAGCATATCTCTGGAAAAGCAGCATATTCACCGACAAAGCCAAGCTTGCCAAGTTTATGAAAGCCCCTAAGGTTAGCGCGTTAACAAAAGATCCCATTTTTGCCATAGTGAGCGGATATAATGGAAGACTGAACGGGGATCTGAAACCCATTTATGACGAAATCAATGCAAAAAAGGCCCGTGCTGACCGGTTATTCCTGGCAGCTTTGAGCGAAATGAATCCTGAGAAGGTAATGGCTCCCGATGCCAATGGAACCATGCGCATGACCTATGGCACGGTGTTGAACTACGATCCAAAAGATGGTGTTGTATACAAAGAATTCACTACCGCAAAGGGATATTTGGAGAAGTACAAGGCCGGAGACTTTGAATTTGATGCACCGCCTGCCCTGCTGGATTTGATCCGCAAAAAGGACTATGGCATGTATGCGGATAAAGACGGAGAATTGCACACCTGCTTCCTCACAGATAATGACATTACCGGCGGCAACAGCGGCAGTCCGGTGATTAATGGAAATGGGGAGCTGATTGGCACTGCGTTCGACGGAAACTGGGAGGCCATTGCCAGCGACTTTGGTTTTATGCCTGCCGTTCAGCGCACCATCAGCGTAGACATCCGTTTCACTCTGTTTATCATGGATAAACTGGGTGGTGCAGGACACCTCCTTAATGAAATGACCCTGGTAAAATAATCATTCAGAGCGGCGCCGAACGGCGCCGCTTTTTTCATCATCATCACCCATGGAACTCACCACCCGCAAATTCTGGTCAGATTACTGGCACAGCAAGATAGAGGAGTTTGAAAAACCCGTAAGAACCGAATACGTTTTTACCCGTCTTTTTCAAGAAGTATTGACCGGAAAGACATTTCAGAATGCATGCGAACTGGGCGGGTTTCCCGGTACTTTTTCCATTCACGTACAGCGTGATTTGGGTCTGCCGTGTTCTTTGGTTGATTATTTTATTGATGAATCATTGCTGCACCGGTTTCTGAGTGCCAATCACCTTGCTCCTGATGCATTGGAATGGAAAGAGGCCGATATTCTGGCAGCCGAGCCGGCGCACCAAACCTTTGATTTTGTTTTTTCCATTGGTCTGATTGAGCATTTTGAGGATACACAAGCCATTCTGAAGGCCCATGTAAAATATGTGAAATCCGGTGGCAGACTTTTTCTGATACTTCCCAATTTTACCGGTATTAACGGCTGGTTTCAGCGCAAGTTTGACAAGGAAAATTATGACAAGCATTTTATCCCTTGCATGGATCCCGAATTGTTGAAGCGCATGCTGGCAGGGCTGGGAGGTAAGCAGGTACAGGGCGGTTACTGGGGTAATTTCAGTATATGGCTGGAAAACTATGCTTCACAGCCCGCATGGGTCAAACTTTTCTTTAAGGCCTCCTGGTTTTCGGGAAAAGTTATCGCCAAATTATTGGGGATGAAGGGTAAAACAACTGCGCCCTATATCTGGGTTGCTTGTGATGTGTAGTTCAATCAGCCCCTAGGTTAGCGGCATGATAAATTGGCATAAACTGCAACGCCCCTTCATTTCCCGGGGCCACCTTAGCCATGACAATGCCTTTTTTAACGTGTTGGTTTTCTTTTAGCAAGAGATGCATACTTCTTAATTTACCCGAGCGACCGGATTTTACTTCGATCGGTATTATATCACCGTTTTTTTCGATGACAAAATCCACCTCAGCGCTACTGTTTTTTTGCATTCTTGCCCAGAAATACAGAGGATTATAGCCCCCGCACAGCAATTGCTGACCTACAAATTGTTCTGCCCAAGATCCGGAAAAATTGGAATTTATATCCTTATTGTGAAAAAGGTTTTCCCACGCCACATTGCTGCGGCACAGCAGTAATCCTATATCCAGAAACAACGCCTTGAATTGTTTGCCTGTTTTGGAAAATGGCAGGCCCTGTACCGACACATTGCTGACTTTGTATATCAGTTTGGCGGTGCTAAGCACTTCAAATCCCTTTTTGATGGTAGGAAGGGTAAATCGATTGCTAAGCTTGGTATAGATAATTTGTGACCCAACATTAAGGGAAACATTGTCCAGTATGTCAAGTAAGCAATCTTTATTTACCACAGGGTTGTAGCTAGAAAAATCCTGTTGGAATGTGAACAGCAAATCCTGTTGTATTTTTCTTACTTCACGATAATTCTCACTGCGGATAAATTCATACACACAAGCCGGCATACCCCCAACCCAAAAGTAATTGAGTAATTCTTGGTAGATCTTCTGCTCGATAAGCTGAGGAATGTTTTTCTGTGGGCTGCTTATGTGTTTTAGTAAGGCCTCATTATTCCTGGCCCTTAAAAATTCCTCGAAGTCCATTGGAAACATGTCCATTAGCTCAACCCGGCCTACAGGAAACGATATCTCTTTAAGCTGAAATTCCAACAGAGAACCGGCGGCAATTACATGCATTTGGGGTAGGTCTTCATAAAAATAGCGAAGAGCGACAATGGCCTTGGGGCATTGCTGTATTTCATCAAAGAACAGCAGGGTTTTGTTGCTGATGGAAACATTGAGCAACACCTCCAGTTCTTGCACGATGCGACTTACATTCAGGTCTTGCTCAAAAAGCGCTGACAACTGCGGTGTTTTTTCAAAGTTGATCTCTACATAATTGCCGGCATATTTTGTTTTGCCAAGCTGTCGCACTGTCCAGCTTTTGCCAATTTGTCTTGCACCATTGATAATCAGTGGTTTTCGTCTGGGTTTGGAAGCCCATTTCTCCAGTTGATTTATCGCATTTCTGTACATTGTATTTAAAATAACAAGGCAAAAATAGTATTATAACTTTAATATTCCAAGGTAAAAAATGAAGTATTAGTTTAATATTCCAAGGTAAAAATAAAATATAAAGTTTAAAATACCAAGGTATTTGGGTTTATCCGCCCCAGTTTTCTCTGTCCAGACTGCGGTAGTGAATGGCCTCTGCCAGGTGTTCAATTTTAATATTGTCTGAACCCGCCAGATCAGCAATGGTGCGGCTTACTTTCAAAATTCTGTCATAGGCACGGGCACTGAGATTGAGTTTTTGCATGGCAGATTTCAGCAGAAGCTGACCGGCTGCATCTATGCCACAGACGTCATGAACTTTATTGCCCGGAAGCTGGGCATTGCAGTAAACCCCATTCCATTCGCTGTATCGCTGTTGCTGAATATCGCGCGCCTGCTGCACGCGGGCCCTGATATCGGCGCTTTTTTCAGTTTGTCGGTTTCGGGCGGTAAGCTCATCAAACCCCACAGGAGTAACCTCAATGTGGATGTCGATTCTGTCCAGCAGCGGACCTGAGATGCGGCTCAGGTAGCGGTCTACCACACCCGGTCCGCAAACGCAGTCTTTTTCAGGATGGTTGTAGTAACCACAAGGGCAGGGGTTCATACTGGCCACCAGCATAAAACTGGAAGGGTAATCTACGGTCCATCGGGCGCGGGAGATGGTTACTTTGCGCTCTTCCAGGGGTTGCCGCATTACCTCCAGGACGGTGCGTTTAAATTCGGGCAGTTCATCCAAAAACAGTACCCCGTTGTGGGCCAGACTGATTTCACCGGGCTGTGGGTGGTTTCCGCCGCCCACCAGGGCTACATCGCTGATGGTATGGTGCGGACTGCGAAAGGGTCTGTGCGCCACAAGGCCGCCGCTGTTGCCCAGTTTTCCTGCTACAGAATGAATTTTGGTGGTTTCCAGGGCTTCATGCAGGTTTAATGGGGGCATGATGGTGGGAAGGCGCTT
>CANMCY010000009.1 GCA_947496375.1 Flavobacteriales bacterium | reverse complement strand
TTTCCCCCATACTTCCTGCAGGGGTTCCGGTCAGGTATTTTCCGGAATAATCATTCCCCCTCACCTTGTCAAGAAATGAACCGCTGGTCCATCGGTATATCTGTCCGCTGTTCCATCCATGAAATTCGCCCCTGCCGGTTATACCCACCCGAATCCTACATTTGGCAGCATTAGAAGATGTTGCCATTAAAAGAATATTGGGTTTTTGGTTGTTTATGTAGCTTTTCTGGCAAGAAATCACGTAAGTTAATGTATCTGTGCCAAATGAGACTTTTCGCTGCATTACACCCCCTGCAGATGCATAAATAAATGGTTCTTGCAGCAGCATGTTGCCCAGGGTATCAAACAATGCAACATTAAGGCCCAGATCTTCCCCTTTTGCACCCCAGAAATCGCAATAAATGCTCTCAACAGGATAGTCATTTCTGTTTCGGTCTATGGCAAATGTGTAAGCTGTATCTCCTTTAAGCGTAGCTGATACATGCATCTGATTTCCGGCGTCATTACCATTGGCTCCCACGATAATTTTGCCATTACCCGAAAGTGTCTCTACGGCCTTGTCGAAAACCGATGTTCCGTCGTGCGGACCTGTATGCATACCCCAACTCAGGTTGGTTACCGCCGGTTTTTTGATGGCAGCCGCATAGTCGAAGATGTATCGATAGGCATCAATAATGGTAGGATTGGCCACCACATAATCCCCCAGTGCACTGCCTTTTATCGTATCGTTAGTGTATTTTATGGTCACAAAAACCATATCCGACTCAGGTGCCATGCCACGAAATTTTGACTGTGGCGTGGTGAATCCGGAACCTGAAGCTATTCCTGCTACATGTGTCCCATGCGTACCATCATCGTCTATTGCCGATTGAATAGCCGAGGCCATGTTGTATTCGGTTCCATAGTTGAAACCTGCAGGCGCCGCGCCGCTATTATTTCCCTGATGCCAGAATTTCTTTACGCGATACTGAGTACCATCTGCATTGTAAAACGTAGGATGATTGGTTTGAAAACCCACATCCACCACCCCAACCACTACATTTTTGCCTTTAAAAGCAGACGGCAATCCGTGGTTAGCACCGTCATGAACCTGATCAACCCTGCTGTGAATCCTGGCCGTGTCATTGAGCAAACGGGGAGAATTCAACCTTCCGGAAATGTCACAATAAACAATACATGGATTCGAAATAAATTGCTTAAATTCTTGATAACCTATTTTTAAGAACTGTATACTTCCATAAATACTTCCAGTACCGTGTATAACACAATCAGTATTTTCCCATTGAACCGTAACCCAATGCTTACCCTCATGATCTGCCGGAAACAAACTGCCCGGCCCTTCTTCTAAGAAAAGAGCCGCCATGGGTGACAGTGATGCACGGGAAGGCATTGCTATTTCATGTTGTGCAGAAGCCTGAAAACCACCGTATATAAGTGCCAGGCATAAGCATAATACTTTAGGCATAGCAGCAAATTTCGGTTAAAAACGCTCCCCAAGCGAAAACCAATTCTGTTTTTACAAGGTTATTACAATTTTTCCCTGAAATACGCCATCAATTCAAGCCCGTTCTTGACGTATTCAGGATCATGGGTTTTGCTGATACCGTTGGCAGGCATCATCCTCCCTGTATTATGATAGTGAAAAGCATTTTTGTAATCTCCCTTTTTCAACAATCTTCCATAGGCCTCATGAATCCATTTTACTCCCCAATAAGTTCCATTTTCGTTGCGCAAATCTTTTACGTTGATACCATAAAGCAAACATTTGTAACCCATTAGCTGAAAAGGGCCCCAGCTGGTAGATAAATTTTGAAGGGCCTCATCTTCTGCATTTTTGATATCCGAATGCACTACATGTTCATACCGCTTTTTCAAACCCATTTTTACCAATCTCAGTCGGGCGTATACATGCTTTTCGTACCTGGAACCTGCCGGTTTTCTTCCACCGGTTTCCAGCATACATAGCGCGGCCAGATATTCAGGGGCAATATCAAATTGTTTCCCCAGTTTTTTAAACTCAGAACCATAATTATCAAGAACCGCCTGTTTTCCGTAATATTCTCCCACGGGACCATCAGCCAATGTCTTCCACCAATACCCTCTAAAAAGCACAACAGTCAGGCAAAACAGTATGATTACGACTGTAAAAAACACCCCCCAAAAGGTCTTCTGTTTATTTGCCACCGCTCAAAAATAGTAAAATTGCACGCTACCTTTGCAAAATGATTGACTTATCCTGGCTGGAAAGAACACAGCTATTGATTGGTGAAGATGAACTGAAACGTTTAAACAAAAGAAGCGTTCTGATTGTGGGTTTGGGTGGTGTAGGCAGCTATGCCGCCGAATTTATTTGCCGGGCCGGAATAGGCAACATTACCATTGTGGATGGTGATGTGGTGGACGTTACCAATAAAAACAGACAATTGCCGGCCCTCAGCAGTACTGTCGGACTTTCCAAGGCCGCGGTGATGGCAGAGCGAATGCTGGATATCAATCCACAACTTAAACTCACAGTAATTGATACCTTTCAGCGACCGGAAGACACCCTGGAGATGATAAACAAAAATCGTTTTGATTACGTAATGGATTGTATTGATAGCATTTCGCCAAAAGTATACCTGATTCGAAGTTGTGTTGAAAACAAACAGCGTTTTATCAGCAGTATGGGAGCCGGGGGAAAAACCGACGCGTCTGCGGTCACCGTAGGAGACGTAAGTGAATCCTATAATTGCCCATTTGCCAGACTGGTCCGAAAAAGATTACACAGGCAAGGTATTTACAAGGGCTTTAAAGTTGTTTACAATTATGGGCCGTTATATAAACATAGCCTCAAACTCACAGACGGTTCGAATTTTAAAAAATCATTTTATGGCACCATTTCATTTATGCCCGCACTTTTTGGGCTCAGAATGGCTGCAGAAGTTATTAATGATTTGAGAGAAGCTTAAAGAATCTGTATATTCGCAATCTAACCAAATAGAAATAGAAATGAAAAAGACCATCTTCCTGCTTTCCGCGTGCCTCCTGGTATTGGCAGTTGCCTGCTCTAAGAAAGAAAACTCTTCCGACAAAGTTTATCCGGATATTGCCGGTAAAACAAACAGACAGATATTGATGATGCAGGACTGGAAGTTCAGCGCATGGGCAGACAGTGCTGAAAACGACACCAAATGGACCGATGAAATGGATCCTTGCATGAAAGATGATGTTTACAGCTTCTTTAGCAACACCAAATATCTGGTGAAAGAAAACGGCAATAAATGCTACCCAACAGACTATGAAGTAGATTATTCCATGGCCTCAGACAATGCGGTACAAATAGAATTTTTTGATGGGAATGTTTGGGATCTGGTATCAAAAAGCAATACCCAGCTTGTATTTTGGAGAATTGTAAATGGTACTGAACAGCACTTTCAGAAAGTGGTTCTCACCCGTAATTAATTTTTTGAAACAATTTGTTTGCCGGTTTTTGCAGGCAAATTGTTCGGATCGATAGCCAAAGCGGCGTTGTAATCTTGCAACGCCGCTTTTTTGTTGCCTGATTTTTCATAAGCCGCACCACGCAAAGCAAAGGCATTGGCATTGTTAACATCCATTTCTATGTAGGTATTGCATAAATCTACGCATTTTTCATATTTACGCTGATACAAAGCAATAAAAGCAGAATTGTATAGGGCCAGTTTGTGAGCAGTGTTGATGAGGCGCGCCTTGTCATACATCGCCACGGCTTTATCATATTCCCCCATTTGTTGATAGAAATAACCTTTGCCATAGCAGGCCTCATCGGATGCTTCATTAATGGCCATTGCCCTGTCGTAATATTGAAGCGCCAGATCATCTCCCCTGCCTGCATACATAGAGGCAATCTGCATCACTGCATCATAATACTGCGGATTGATTTGCAAAACCTTTTCAAAATGCTGCATGGCCCGGAGGGTGTCTTTTTGTTCTTTATAGCCCATTCCCTTGTAAAAAATGGCCTTATCTGCATATTCAGTCTGCGACTCCAATTTCTCAAACACCTTAATGGCCTTATCGTAATTCTGCCTGTAGAGGAATAATTTGGCCAGGGCAAATTCGGCTTCAAAAAAATCTTTCTTCAACACCGTGGCCTTTTGAAGGTGGTGTAGGGTTTTGATGGGATTAGCCGAATCCTGCATGAGAAAAGTTTCACCCAGTCTGAAATGGTAAAGTGCGTTATTACTATCCAATTTAACCGCTGTTTCAAAATCAATAATGGCGTCATTTAGCAGCTTTTGGTAATAAAATGCATTGCCTCTTTTGTAATACAAATCAGCATTCTGAGGGTCCTTGTTAATTTTAGCGGAAACATCGCGAATATCCTTGCTGAAGGCGGTATCATTTTCGGAAATATAACGGCCAGGATTTTCTCGTTGGCATGATAAGGCCGCTAATACTATGAATAAAAGAGCTGGTTTTTTTCGCAACATTCTGCAAAGTTAAGCCGGCAAAGCTTTTATATTCATCAGCGTTTGGTAAATTCAGCAATGAAGCGAGATCGGGTAGACAAGCCAAAAAAAAATAAGCCATGATTGACATGGCTTATTTGTGCCCGGGACGGGAATCGAACCCGTACTGCCATTACTGACAACAGGATTTTAAGTCCTGCGCGTCTACCTATTCCGCCACCCGGGCAACGCAGCCGCAAAGATAGTGTTTCCGAAGTAAAGATTATCGTGTTGTTACCTAACTAAAATTGACATGCGTGGTTTCAATTAAAATATGTAACATTGCATTGCTTTCTCCTTTTGCAAAAAATCTGTCTGATCATACCTTGTTTCAATGAAGAACACAGATTACCTGTGGCTGAGATAGAGGCTTTCCTAAAACAACATCCGCATGTTTTTATGTTGGGTGTGAATGATGGTAGCACCGACCAAACCCTGAGAATATTGAAAACCTTGGAGAATACCCTCCCCCAGCAGTTTGTGGCATTTAATATGCCTAAAAATTCCGGAAAAGCTGAAGCAGTGCGTTCAGGAATGCTGCATGCCCACGCTCATTTTGATGCTGAATATCTTGGATTTTGGGATGCAGATATGAGCACCCCTTTATCAGAATTAAACTGGTTTTCCGCGTTTTCAGGAGGCACACTGCGGCACCGCATCATCATGGGCAGCCGCATTTCACGCATGGGCAGTAACATAGACCGAAAAATGATGCGCCATTATCTGGGTAGGGTATTTGCAACTTTCACCTCAATCATCCTAAAATTGAAAGTATACGACACCCAATGTGGGGCCAAACTATTTAGCAAAGACATTATCCCCACACTTTTCGCAGATACTTTTAAAAGCAAATGGTTTTTCGATGTGGAACTCCTCGCACGCCACATTAAACTATATGGACATGACAAAACCTATGAGTACGTGCTTGAAATCCCATTGAATCGATGGATTGAGGTTAAAGGCAGTAAACTCAAAGCTTCAGACTTCCTGAAGGTACCGTTGGAATTGATGAAAATTAAGCGGCATTATAAACTTTGAATTTTTAATGCTGATTTAGTACAAAACCCAATGGGTATGATTTATTTTTGCCTTCATACATGAATAAAAAAGCTCATAATCCGACAACAAAAATTGTCGATCTATCGCTTCCGGTAATAGCATTCTACCCAAAACACGCTACAGACAGCCGGGAAGACACATTTTACAAACGGGCTGAAAAATGTTTATCAGAAAATGCCGATCAAGAACTTTTTATAATATCATTTACAGCGATTAATTCACCGGGTTTAAACGATTTCATCAATCAGATTCAGGATAATACTGGAAAGTTTGATGCCCATGTTGCCATTGCTGCAAAAAATAAAAATTCCGTTTCTTCCTGGTTAATCGGAATTCGTGAACAGGAATTACAGACTCCGTTTATTTGTGTAAGTCGAACTTCTATGGAGGCGCTCCTTGATTCCGGCATTAACATAAATGAAAAGTATGCAGTGCTATGGGGATTGAGAAAAGTGGCCCGCGATTGGAATTTCATCAATACAGGTAGTTCCGATAAACCCGAGAAGCTGCCTTCATGGAAAAATAGACTTGCCAATACTTTGCAATTCCTGAATCCGCTACAGTTTAAGAAAAATCCGGCCAGACACCTATTTACTGCTATCGCCTTACTTACACTCATTACTATTACCTCGCTCAGTAAAGATGCAGGAATTAGTGGAGATGAATTTATTCAGTACCGATGGGCAGACACTGCCATCATTCCCTATTTTACCGAGGATAAAGAAGCTGCCTTATTTGATAAAAGCGATAACCACATGGAAAATTACGGCAGTAGTTTTGATACTTTTACCGCCATGCTGGTTAGGATTACCGGCACTGATGAAATATTCCAGCTGAGGCATTTCTGGAATGCTGTGATGGGATTTTTGTGCATACTTTTTGGTGGCTTAATGATTCGCCATCTCACCAAAAGCTGGCTCTGGTCCGGTATCGGGCTTGTTTTACTATTCTTCACACCACGCCTGCTGGGGGATTCACTTAACAACCCCAAAGACATTCCTTTTGCCGCCGGTTACATCATCGGGTTATATTATGCGTTGTTATACTACGGCAAAAACGGAGGAAGAATCGGACAGGCAGTGGGCATCATTCTGGGTACCGGACTTGCCATCAGCATTCGCGTGGGTGGATTTGTATTGATTCCTACCATTGCGCTTTTTGCCGGTTTACGATACATCGAAAATATTGGTTTCCCCAATTTTTTAAAGCTTCGCTGGAAAGGCATTGTGCCCTATTTAATTTCTTTCATCATCATAGCCGCAGGTTCTTTCTACGCAGGGATTTTGCCTTGGCCATACGGTCTTGATGATCCTTTCACCAACCCTTTCAAAGCACTGGACGCATTCACTAAGTTTCCGGTTACCTTGAGACAGCTTTTTGAAGGCACCCTGACGGACAGCAGTATGCTGCCCCCCTATTATCTGACCAAATACCTGCTTATCACCACACCCATCGTTTCACTTCTGGGTTTGCTTTTGTATTTTTTTCTGGGATTATTTAACCGTAAAAACTATTCTCATGCCCTGATGATTGTATTTTTTGCGGCGGCTTTCCCTGTTTTCTATATCTGGTATCAGAAATCCAATGTGTATGGCGGAATGCGGCAAATTATGTTTGTTCTGCCTTGCCTCGTTGTATCAGCCACAGTGGGCTTCTCATTACTCTCAAAACTCCTTTCCGGTATTCGCATCATCAAATGGTTAATGCCTTCTCTGGTGCTGGCCGGCAGCATTCCTCCTGCCTTGCACACATTCAAAAATCATCCCCTGCAGTATATTTATTTCAATGAATTGACCGGAGGAACGGAGGGTGCTTATGGCGAATACGAAATGGATTACTACCTGGCTTCGCTCAGACAGAGTTCGGAGTGGTTCCTTGAAAACGTGGCCAGAAAAAATCCAAACAAAAAATTCACGGTGCTATCCTATGGTATGAACCATGTAAAATACTATTGCCGTAATGACAAAAATGTACATGTAGGATTCACCCGTGCTGATGAAAGAAGCAGCCATGACTGGGATTATGCTATTTTTTATAATGGTTTTACCGATAAAGCGAGATTAAAGAATGGAACCTATCCCCCGGTTGGTACGGTCTATACACCAATGGTAGACGGCAAACCCATGGGATGGGTAATCAAGCGACCCTCACACGATGATATAGAGGGTTATAATGCCATGGAAAAATCTAAAAACTTTGCGCTGGCACTTGAAAAATTCAAACAATACCTAACCATAGACACTAAAAATTCAGAGGTGTATTTTTATCTGGCCAATACCTATGCCAATCTTGGCAATCTGGATTCGGCCATTTGGGCCGCTGAAAAATCCCTTTCAATTTACCCCGAATCCAACAGGGCCTTGCTGAGCTTAAATTCTTACTATGCGGGCAAACGCGATTGGACAAATGCGGTTAAAACCATGGAGCGGTATATCAAAACCCGTCCTTCAGACCCCGACGGATGGTGGATTAAAGCCCAGATGGAATACAACAAACAGGATTTTAAATCAGCCGAACAAAGCATCCGAAAAACCATTTCGCTGGAGGCCCGCAATCCAAACTACTACGAGGTGGGTATCGGTATTTATCAGGCGCTGAAGGATGACATCAACGCACGACTATATTATAACGCCTCCAAAGCCGGCTCATCCAATCCCAAAGAGCAACAGGACGGCGTTTCAGCTATCCAAAGCATATACCTTGAAATAACTGGCGAAGAACTGGATCTTGGAACTAACCAAGAAGACTAATCGATTACTTTAAAATAACAGATCTGCAATATTGCCTCGCTCGGCAGCCACCATTTGCCCTCTATCGTTTCTGGCAAGTCTGGCACATTCTGTTTCAAGGTCATGTTCAAAGAAGTATGCCGTGTTTTCTTCATCCATTTCTGCGTATAATTTTTCTTTTTCCTTCATTACAACCAAGGGTTCTATATCATAACCCATAGTATAATGAACAGGAATATGTGCTGATGAAGGAACCAAATCGGCACAATAAATGACCGTTTTTCCATTGTAGGAAATTTCAGGGGTAATCATGCCCATGGTATGCCCATTGACACTTCGAATTTTAAAATTTGGAGTTAAACAGTCCCCATGCTGAACAAAATTCAACACCTTGCAGTCCTGTAATGGTAGAAAATTTTCAGGTAAAAAGGACGCTTTTTCTCGTGCATTGGGATTACATGCATGATTCCATTGTGTTTCTGTAACATGGTATGTTGCACGGGGAAAAGTAGGAATTAACGTCCCATCCGCCATTTTCGTAACAGCACCACCCACATGATCAAAATGCAGGTGGGTTAGTAAAACATCGGTTATATCTTCCGGTGAAATTCCAGCGTTGTTTAACGATGAAGCAATTGAATTATTGCTATTTAAATAATAATAACCAAAGAATTTTTCACTTTGCTTATTCCCAATTCCTGTATCAATCAGTATTTTTCTGTCACCATCTTCCACCAATAGGCAACGCATGGCCCAGTTACAAAGGTTCTTATCATCAGCCGGACAAAAGGTGTTCCAGATAACTTTAGGAATAACACCAAACATGGCGCCTCCATCCAACTTGAAATTTCCGGTATGAATAACGTGCAGCTTCATGGCCTAAAAATCTCCATATACATCTGTCAATGCCTCGTAACCTGTTTCGGTAATCAATACCGTATGCTCATACTGTGCGCTGAGTTTTCCATCAATCGTGCGTGCTGTCCAACCATCTTTTCTGTCAACCTTGCAGCGGGCCTTTCCTGCATTGATCATGGGTTCTATCGTGAAAATCATACCCGGTTTCAACAGCGGCCCTGTGTTTTGTTCTGCAATATGCGAAACCTCAGGATCTTCATGAAATTTCAAACCTACCCCATGTCCACAAAATTCATAAACCACGGAATATCCATTTTTATGGGCATGTTCTGAAATATGGTATCCAATATTATTGAGGTGATTACCGGGGAAACACTGTTCAAGTCCCTTCCAGAGACATTCCCTGGTAACATCCATCAGTTTCTGAGCATATTCGCTGGTCTCGCCTACTACATACATTTTGCAGGTGTCACCATAAAAGCCATCCAGAATGGTTGTTACATCCACATTCAGAATATCACCCCATTTTAACTCATAAGTATTGGGAACACCATGACAAACTACATCGTTGGGAGAAACACAGGAGGCGTGTTTGTAACCCTTATAACCTTTGGTTGCCGGAATGGCTCCGTTATCCCTCATGAATTTTTCCGCCAAATCATTCAGGGCCAGGGTCGTAATGCCCGGTTTTACATGCGATTCCAGAAACTTCAGGGTTTCAGCGGCCAGGCGGCTACTTCTTCTGATACCTTCAATCTGTTCGGGGGTTTTTATGATGATTCCCACAGTGCAAAATTACGGCGAAAAACACCCTTAGTGCTTAATATTCCATCCAATTACATACAATTAAGATAAAAAACGTAATTTCGCACCCCTAATTTTCTAGCAACTCAATATGAATACTTCAATATTGTATCTGATTCCTGCCCTGGGTGTGGTGGGACTGATTGTCATGGCGGTAAAAAGCGCCTGGGTATCCAAGCAGGATGCCGGAGATGAAAAAATGCAGAACCTGGCCGGAAAAATTGCCCGTGGTGCCATGGCTTTTTTGCGTGCAGAATGGAAAGTTCTTAGCTATTTCGCAATTATCGCTGCAGCCCTGCTGGCCTACAGCGGAACCATTAAAGAAGTAAACGGTATTAAAATTCACTCACACTGGATTATTGCCATTGCGTTTCTTATTGGTGCATTCCTTTCTGCGCTGGCCGGATATTTCGGTATGAACATCGCTACCAAAGCCAACGTAAGAACAACACAAGCTGCAAAAACCAGTCTTTCCAAAGCATTGAATGTATCATTCAGCGGTGGTACCGTTATGGGGCTGGGTGTAGCCGGTTTGGCAGTGCTAGGCCTGGGCGGATTGTTTATCGTACTTTACAATATGTTTTATGCCGGCAGCGGTGAAGCCATCACCGGTGATAAAATGAAAACTGTTATTGAGGTTCTGACCGGATTTTCTTTGGGAGCTGAGTCTATCGCGTTGTTTGCGCGTGTAGGCGGTGGTATTTACACCAAAGCTGCCGATGTTGGAGCTGACCTTGTAGGAAAAGTTGAAGCCGGAATCCCTGAGGATGACCCCAGAAACCCTGCTACCATTGCAGATAACGTGGGCGACAACGTAGGTGATGTAGCCGGTATGGGTGCCGACTTATTTGGAAGCTATGTGGCTACCATTCTCGCAACCATGGTGCTGGGACAGGAAATTAGTGTTACCGATAATTACGGTGGCCTTTCCCCTATCCTGCTTCCCATGGTCATTGCCGGTATGGGGCTGATTTTCTCTATTATCGGAACCTTTTTTGTCCGTATTAAGGATGACAATGGCAATGTTCAGAATGCACTCAACCTGGGTAACTGGTCGTCTATAATACTGACTGCCTTTGCTTCTTATTTTGCCGTAACCATGATTTTGCCAACCAATTTGGAATTAAGAGGCGTGCCCTTCACATCCATGGATGTATTCTATGCCATTTTGACCGGTTTGGTTGTGGGTGCAATCATGAGCTGGATAACAGAATATTACACTGCCATGGGTAAAAAGCCCGTTCTTTCTATTGTTCAAAAATCAGGAACGGGCCATGCTACCAACATTATTGGCGGATTGTCCGTTGGAATGGAATCAACGGTTATTCCCATCATCACCTTGGCTGCCGGAATATTTCTTTCTTACAATTTTGCAGGCCTTTATGGTGTTGCCATTGCGGCCGCCGGTATGATGGCTACCACAGCCATGCAGCTTGCCATTGATGCGTTTGGACCCATTGCGGACAACGCAGGTGGCATCGCCGAAATGAGTGAATTGCCTGAAGAAGTTCGCGGACGGACCGATATTCTGGATGCAGTAGGTAACACCACAGCAGCCACCGGAAAAGGATTTGCCATTGCCTCAGCAGCGCTTACCTCTTTGGCTTTGTTTGCAGCATTTGTAGGTGTTGCAGGTATTGAAGGAATTGACATCTACAAAGCGCCTGTACTGGCAGCGTTGTTTGTAGGCGGAATGATTCCGTTTATCTTCTCTGCCCTGGCCATTTCTGCTGTTGGATCTGCTGCCATGGATATGGTGAAAGAAGTTCGACGCCAGTTCCGTGAAATACCCGGAATTATGGAATACAAAGCTGAGCCCGAATATGAAAAATGTGTGGAAATCAGCACAAAGGCCTCTATTCGCCAAATGATAGCTCCCGGAGCTATCGCTCTTCTCTCCCCCGTAGTTGTAGGATTCCTTTTCGGCCCTGAAGTTTTAGGTGGTCTGCTGGCCGGTATCACAGTAAGTGGTGTGTTAATGGGGATTTTCCAGAACAACGCAGGCGGTGCATGGGACAATGCCAAGAAATCATTTGAAAAAGGTGTACAGATTGACGGCGAAACTTATTACAAAAAATCTGAGCCCCACAAAGCTTCAGTTACAGGTGATACAGTGGGTGATCCTTTCAAGGATACCAGCGGACCCAGCATGAACATTCTCATCAAACTTACCTCCATCGTTTCCCTGATTATTGCCCCTTATATTTCCGGCGGTAATGGCATCCTAGGCGCAAGCGGTGATAAAAACTGCTGCAAGACCGGCACAGAACAATGCAGCGATCATGGTGCTGCCCAAAAGTGCGATATGAGCCAATGTGTCACCATGACCAAAGAGGCGTGTGCAAAACATTGCGATAGCGTGGGCTGCTCACCCGAAGAGAAAGCCGAGTGTATGAAACTTTATGATAAAGATGGTAAGTACATTGGAAAAACATCAGGTGATAAACCCTGTTGCAAGGAAGAAAAAAAATAAATTGCAAAAGGCCGCCCAAAAGGCGGCCTTTTTTGTTAACCAACAATGGCTACTCAGTTTTCATCATGAGCTATAATCCCTCCTTACCCATCATTAAACCCGGTTGGAACGGCAATCCGCTGGACAAAAAAGGTCGTTTCTGTAACCATGAATATCCACACATACCTAAATTTAAGGATGTTTGGAGATGGCAAACCGGACCCCGTCCATTCAAAAAGGAAAAGAAAAAGGATATCTGGGTACCTGAAACCATGGCAGACAGTTTGTTTCGACGAAAAAATGATGACTGTATTGTATGGCTGGGGCATGCATGGTTTTTTATAAGGTTAAACGGCATTTCCATGCTGATTGATCCCGTTTTGTTTAGAGCTCGCTTTCTTAGGCACAGGGCTAAGCAGCCATATCCTCCCCATGCTTTTGGTGAAATTGATTATATACTGGTATCCCATGACCATAGGGATCATTGTGACGAAAAGTCATTGAAACGATTGATGCGAATAAACCCCAGGGCTACCCTGATTACGGGGCTGAATATGGGAAATTTATTGCGCAAATGGGGCTCTAACCACATCGTTGAAATGGGTTGGTATCAACAGTTTCATGGATTTGAAAACATTAAAATCACCTACTTACCTACCCGTCACTGGAGTAGGCGAATGCTAAGAGATACAAACAAACGACTCTGGGGCGCATTTGTGATTGAATCGGGCTCACAAACCGTTTATTTTGGGAGTGACAGCGGCTATGGCAGTCATTACGCAGAAATTAAAAACCTGTTCCCAAATCTGGATTATTCCCTGCTGGGTGTTGGAGCCTTTCAGCCCGAATGGTTCATGCAGCCGGTACACATGTCTCCGGCAGAAGCAGTACAAGCATTTCATGACACAGGAGCCAAGCATTTCATCCCTATGCATTATGGAACGCTGGATTTAAGTGACGAACCCGCCGGCTTACCATTGCGACTGCTTGGTGAAATTCAAGAACAGGGAAAAATAAACGGTCGGCTGGTTTTACCTAAAATCGGGGAAACATTGTGGGTTTAAAGGGATAAAATATTCAATAAATCCGGTGGAGGTGTTTTAACTTGCACGTTCTGTAAATATGTGTGCGAAGGAAAAAACAGAAACCCCACTCATGAAGCAATACTACAGCATCAAGGGTCAGTATCCGGGTGCATTGCTATTGTTTAGGGTAGGTGATTTTTATGAAACTTTTGAAGAAGATGCGCGCACTGCAAGCAAAATACTAGGAATTGTACTAACCAAACGTTCCAATGGTGCGGCTTCTCAAATAGACCTGGCCGGATTTCCACACCATAGTCTGGATGTTTATTTGCCAAAGCTGGTAAGAGCCGGACAGCGGGTTGCTGTCTGTGATCAGCTTGAAGACCCAAAACTCACCAAAACCATTGTAAAGCGGGGGGTTACTGAACTGGTTACTCCCGGTGTCAGTTACAATGATAAAGTACTGGAATCTTGTCAAAACAACTATCTGTGCTGTGTGTATTTTCATCAGCACAAAGCAGGTGTGGCTTTTCTGGATATCAGTACAGGAGAATTTATGGCCACAGCAGCCGAGGCCGAGTCGGTCAAACGCTTGATTAATGGATTTAAACCCGCTGAAATTATTGCTTCGAAAAGCCAGCAAAAAGCTGTTATTGAGTTGCTTGGAGACCAGATTTTCAGTCAGTACCTCGAGGACTGGGTGTTTCAGACAGAATATGCTACTGAAAAGCTTTGTCGGCAATTTAAAGCTACTTCCTTAAAAGGTTTCGGCATTGCCGATATGCCCGAATCCATTATTGCAGCCGGTGCATGCCTGCAGTATCTGGATAACACCCACCACACCCAGGTAGGTCACATTAAAGGCATTCATCGCATAGATGACAGCGACCATGTATGGCTGGATGGTTTCACCGTGCGTAATCTTGAACTGCTCTACCCTATTTACCCCGGAGGAACTCCACTCATAGAAATACTCGATCAAACCAAAACCCCGATGGGTAGTCGTTTGCTTCGGAACTGGCTGATACTGCCGTTGAAAAAATCCACAGAAATTGCATTCAGACATCAGGTTGTTGAATTTTTTCATCAGGATCAGACCAAATTGGCATTTTGCAGGGCCATTGCAGAACGAATTGGTGATTTGCAGCGCATCATTGGTAAAGTTGCCCTAAACCGCGTGAATCCAAGGGAGCTGTTGCAATTAGGCAGGAGTTTACAGGCCATTGAAGAACTGACCGGCAACCTAATCGATGCTCAACCTGCGGTAAAAGAGCTAACAGGTTTGATTCAGGATGCAAGTGCTATCATTCATAAACTCCATAATACGCTGGCTGAAGATGCTCCTGCCCTGCTCAGTAAAGGCGGAACTATTCGATCAGGCATCAATACGGAACTGGATGAACTGCGCAGCATTGCTTTTGGAGGCAAAGATCACCTGCTTGAAATTCAAAAACGTGAAGTAGAAAATACCGGAATCAGCAGTTTGAAAATCGGTTTTAATAATGTTTTTGGCTACTACCTGGAGGTTACCCATGCCCACAAAGACAAGGTTCCAACTGACTGGATTCGCAAACAAACCCTTACCAATGCAGAAAGGTACATAACACCGGAACTGAAAAGTTACGAAGAGAAGATTTTAACTGCGGAAGACAAAATTTTAGCACTCGAACAAAGTCTTTGGGACGAGCTTGTTGCCTGGGTTGGTAATCACATATCACTTTTGCAACAAAACGCCATTACGGTGGCTAAAATTGATGTTTTAATGGGCTTTGCGCACCTGTCAGCATCCCACAGATATAACAAACCTGAAATTACCGAAGACCGCAACTTACAGCTGTTTGGTTGCCGACATCCTGTGATAGAAAAACAACTTCCTCCGGATGAGAGCTATGTTCCGAACGACATATCGCTAAACACCGATGAACAAAGAATTGTCATACTCACCGGCCCAAACATGAGCGGTAAAAGTGCCATATTGCGGCAAACAGCGCTGGCCGTCATTCTGGCCCAGATTGGCTGCTTTGTCCCATGTGAGCGAGCCATTATTGGTGTAATTGATCGTATTTATACCCGTGTAGGAGCCAGCGACAATATCAGTCTGGGAGAATCCACATTCATGGTAGAAATGCTGGAAACAGCCAGTATTTTGAATAACATTAGCGATCGTAGCCTGATTTTGCTGGATGAAATTGGGCGTGGAACCAGTACCTACGACGGTGTGAGTCTTGCTTGGAGCATTGCAGAATATTTGCAGAGCCACCCTTCCCGGCCCAAGACCCTTTTTGCCACCCACTACCATGAACTGAATGAGCTGGAAAGTAAAATGGACGGAGTGAAAAATTATCATATTGCCATTAAGGAACAAGGTAACCGCATTGTATTTCTGCGCAAACTAAAGCCCGGCGGCAGTGAACACAGTTTTGGAATACACGTAGCGCAAATGGCAGGAATACCCAACAAAGTTTTGCTTAGGGCAGGTGAAATTCTAAACCGATTGGAAACAGACCGCTCTGCCATAAGTGGAAGAAACACCATGAAAAACAATGCCGCTGTTCCCGTATACCAGCTCAATATGTTTCAGGCCGAAGACCCAAAGCTGAAAGAATTGCAGGAAATTTTGAAGAAGATTGATGTGAACGCCATATCGCCCATTGATGCGTTGCTGAAATTGCAGGAACTGAAAAACAAACTGGCTTAGAAAGTATAACTGCAACCCAATGCAGGCAACAATGGTAACTGATTAACCCTGACATTGTTAACCCGGTCAAAATAGAAGATATTGTCGCGATTGTACACATTGGTTACACTCAGAACCATTTGAAACTGCCGATTATCGGCCAACTTCCATGTTCGCTTGGCAGAAAAATCCAGTCTGTGATAATAAGGGAGCCGACCTGCGTTGATACCGGCATACAATATCCCAAGATCTCCATTGCCTGATGTGTAATCCGTGCTTATCCCCTGTCCGAAATTGAATTTCTCGTAATAGCCCTGAGTTTGGGTAAACGGAAAACCTGAACCAAAATTCCATCGTAAGCTTACTTCTGTTGATTTGGCCTTACCTGGAAGCGTGTAATTCAGCAAAATATTCGCATTGTGCCTTCTGTCAAAAATAGGTTGATAGGTAATGACACCATCAAATCGATTGACGTATGTCAGGCTGTAAACCGCCCACACATACCAGCGTTTATCTTCATATTTAAACGTAGCATCTGCGCCGTAAGCATCCCCGGTTTCTATAATGAAGTCTTGCCGCAGGCGTGCCGGTTTGTTCTGATTAAACAAATCATCATTAAAAAGTTTATCGCGATTGATGTTGGTAATCTGATCGAATCGTTTATAAAATGCTTCGGTATTAACACTGATGCGTTTTGTGATTTGATATTCCATGCCGGCTACTGCGTGACGGGCTTTTTGCAGTCGGTCTGCCACCTGCTTTCCATTGAAGGTTGACGGCAAATTTTCGGGGCCGCTCAGAAAACCATAGAATAGGTTTACGACATCCCTGTCACTGATTGCCGATAATAAATTCTGACTGTATTTTCCTACTGCCGCTTTCACAGACAACCATGGAAATGGACTGTATTTTGCCTGAATACGGGGCTCAAGACTGCCATTACCCAAAGATGCATAATGCTGCCAACGGATGCCTGTTTCAGTGATGAATTTCTTACGTATATACTTATAGTTGGCAAAAGTATTAATCTCAGCTGTAGATTCCTTCTGCTGAATCAGGCGGCTGTTGCTGTTATATAGCACAAAATCCGTCTGAAAACTATTCATTTCCAGCCCCCATTTGAATTGATCTTTTTTGAAATTATAGGAAAAATTCATTCCTATATTAAATCCGCCTATCCCGCTTTTTCTGGGCAATCCATCATTTTCTATCTGGTTGATTGTATAATTACTGTAAAGGAAGTACCCGTCCAGTCGGGTTTTAGACTGATCGGGAACTACAAGGTATTTACCCCCAAAGCCACTTGAAACCCAATTATACCGGGTGGTATTGGGAAAATCCACCCTGTCACTAAATCGAAAACCATACAGATTGGCGTAGCCACCCCCTGCCCCGTTCAGACTGAATTTTCCAAATAAATCTCCAAAATTGTAAGGCAGCTTGTCCGGGTTGGCATAGTTATAAAAAATTCTGGACGATTGTTTTAAAAAGGAATTGCGGTAAGACAGCACAAAAGAACTATTGCTATTACCACGGCTAAATTTTTTAATCGGTCCTTCCAACAATAATTTACCGGTGAATGTGGTAAGGCCCGCTTTTGCACTCAATTTTTTCTTGTTACCGTCTCTGGTTCTCACATCCACCACTGCACTGATTCTTCCACCGTATTGCGCACCAAAACCGGCAGTATGTACATCGGCACTTTTAATTAAATCGGTTTCAAAAACGGAAAATAAACCAATGGAGTGAAAGGGATTGTATACGGTCATTCCATCCAGCATCACTTTATTCATAATGGGTGAGCCCCCGCGTATGTACAATTGTCCTCCCTGATCGCCTGTAAACACCACGCCTGGCATGATTTGCAGATACTGAATAATATCCGCCTCGGCGCCTACTGTCGGTATCTTGTATATTTGCTTTGCTTCAATGGGGGTTCCCGTTATACCCGCATCTCTCTTTCTGGCTACAGAAATCCTTACTTCTTCCATGCTGTTGGATTTAATTAAGTAATGATCTGCCTTGGTATTAGAAGCGTTGTACAGGGTAACTTCAGCGGTGATTGTATCATATCCGGCTGCCCAGATCCAAAGTCGTTGTTTTCCGACCGGCAATTTTGTGAGGGAATAGAAACCATCTGCGTCGGTAAGTACGATACGTCCGTCAAGGCCCAGCCTAATAATGGCATTGGCTATTCTGTCACCGGATTCGGCATTGTAAACAAAACCTTTTAAGTCACCGGTTTGCGCACCTAAACTAATGGCAGAGACCAAACCAACACAAAAACAAAATAAAACCCTCATCCGATACTGCGAAAATACGGAATTTGATTGGCATCATTTAACTTTGCAACGGCATGATTTACCGTTTTAAGGTTTGGTTTGAAGATCTGGAGGACGTTGTCAGGTGGATTGACATTAAACCATCACACTCATTCCTGGATTTTCATAACATTATTCAGGAATCCATCGGCTTTGATAAAAAAGAGCCCACATCATTCTACATCAGCGATGACAAATGGCGTAAACTTTTTGAAATATGCCTGGATGATATGGGAATGAACGATACTGAAAACCCTGAACCCAAGTCCCTAATGAAGGACGCCAGACTGCGGGATTATATCAATGACCCACATCAGCGTTTTATCTATATCACTGATTTTCTCGCCATGTGGACCCTGAATTGTGAGTTGCAAATGATAGCAGACGATGCTCCTAAGAAAGAATATCCGTTGGTATTCCGCAGCGAGGGCAAGTCTCCCCGTCAGCGGGAAGACAGCAGATTTAAGATGCTGGATGACAATGAATTTGACGCCCTGGCAGCAAAAATCTTAGCAGCAAAAACAGGGAAAAACATCATGGAAGGTGCGGAAGAAGAATTACTCGATGAAGAGGACGAAGAGGATGATGACGATTTGGGATTGAATGAATATGGAGATAGCCCGGATGATGAATTCGGCATGGATGGTTTTTCTGAAGTAAGCGACCAATAATATCGGAATAATCCGATGAAGCCAAGAATTATAGCTTTAGCGGGCCCAACAGCTTCAGGAAAAACTGACCTAGCCATTGATTTGGCCATAAGTCTAAATACCGAAATTATTAGTTTTGACAGCAGGCAGTTTTATCAGGAATTGGATATAGGAGTTGCCCGTCCTACCCCTTCACAACTAAATCTTGCAACCCACCATTTTATTGCCTGTAAAAGCATTCACACGCCTTATTCTGCGGCCTCATTTGCAATTGATGCCCGCAAAAAAATTACGGATATTTTACAAAACAAGGAATTTGTCATTCTTTGTGGTGGCACAGGATTATACCTAAAAGCCCTATTGGAGGGCCTAAGTCAATTACCGGAAATAACCACAGTTGTAAGAGAAGAAGTAGAAACCATCTGGAAAATGGAAGGTTTGGAAGGTTTACACCGAATAATCAAACAATTAGATCCAGATGCTTTTTTACAGCTGGAAATCCGGAATCCCGCCCGAATGAAAAGGGCTGCTGAATTACTGTTGTTAACGCAAAATCAATCACTAAATGAAATTTACAGCCATAGACCTGACCCCATTCCCTTTGACTGGAAAATTTATCATTTAAACCCTGACCGTACTGTTTTATATAGCCGGATTGATCAACGTACTGATGCTATGATTACTCATGGTCTGATTGATGAAGTTTCGCAGCTTTTACCAATAAGTGATTTACCGTTGTTAAAAACGGTAGGGTACACAGAACTATTTGATTATTTGAAAGGAAACATCACACTGAATGATGCCGTTGCTTTAATTAAGCAGCATACCCGAAACTACGCAAAAAGACAGGTTACCTGGTTTAAAAACAAGTCGCAAGCTACAACATTAGATCCGCAAAATGCGGCAGATTTCATCCTAAAAGACCTCTCTGATCAGAGATCTGAATATTGATATATAGGATCCACAGGGCTTCCGGGTTCTATGGTGCAAACTGTTTTTATCAAACCATCGTTCAATCCATAAACCCAGCCATGAATCATGGGTTTTTGATGGTATTTCCATGCACGCTGTACGATACTGGTTTTCACCAGATTTTGTACCTGTTCGTTCACATTTAGTTCAACCAGTCTTTCCAGTCGCTTGTCTTCACTGTCCAGACTAAGTATTTCCTCTCTGTGCAATCGATACACATCCTTGATATTCCTAAGCCATTTATTTAAAACACCCATGCTGTGGTGGCTTAAAGCGGCTCTAACTCCGCCACAACCATAGTGACCACATACAATGATGTGCTTAACCTTGAGTTCTTCTACCGCATACTGCAATACACTCAGCAGGTTTAAATCGGTGTGAACTACCATATTGGCAATATTTCTGTGAACAAAAAGCTCACCGGGTTCTGCGCCCACAACCTCATTGGCCGGAACACGGCTATCCGAGCATCCAATCCATAGGTAGTCCGGTTGCTGATCTTTAGCCATAGATGAAAAGTAGGTCTCATCCAGCGAACTTTTTTCCTGGGCCCAGGCCTTGTTTCCAAGAAGAAGCTTAATATATTCTTGCATGATCGTTTTTAAATAAAATTAGTTTTTGCTGACTGTTCTGAAAGCGATGTTCAATGGTGATACTGTCATTACCTTTTGATTCACAAAATTCTATAATAGATTCTCTGATGTCTACATCCAGAAAGTTACACCTTGTGTAATCAAATACAATGCTCGTATCAGTTGTATTTACCTTTTCAAGCTGTTCTTTAATGATGGATTTATTTAAAAAAGTAACATCACTTACAAATCTCACGAGGTGATGCTTATCCATACTTACAGTAATGATGTGTTTTCTATAATTTGACTTAAAAATAAATATGATGCTTACGAGTAAACCGAATGAGACGCCAATAAGTAAATCTGAAAAAAGTATGGCTACTACAGTTACAAGAAACGGAAGAAAATTATTAATACCTTTCTGACGTTGCTCCATAAAAATACCGGGTTTGGCCAGCTTGTATCCAACATAGATTAAAATGGCTGCCAGTGAAGCCAATGGTATTTTTGACAATAATCCGGGGAACAGCCAAACAGACAAGGCCAGTAAAATTCCATGAAAAACCGCACTCCATTTAGATTTGCCTCCTGCGTTAATATTGGCACTGCTACGAACAATCACGGCAGTAACTGGCAATCCACCCAGAATACCTGATGCCATATTTCCTACACCCTGAGCTACAAGCTCTTTGTTCGTAGGGGTTATATGATAGTTGGGATCTAACTTATCAGTGGCCTCTATGCTTAACAATGTTTCAATACTGGCAATAATGGCTATACTAAAACCCAGCATCCATACTTTGGGATTAAAAAACGCATCCAACGCCGGAAGCTGCCAGTCGGAAATTACCACATTTAAATCCGGTATACTCACCAACTGATCTTTGCCCAATTGCCAGGCGGGTAAATATTGAATCGCCAGTATATTTACAACGCCGCCCAAAGCAACCACCACCAGTGGTGCCGGAAGCCATTTTGCATTGATTTTCAGTTTATTTAGAAATGGCTCCCAAACAAACTGTAAAACCAGCCCGATTGTACCTAAAATAACAGCCAGTGGGGTGAAATTTTTCAATGAGGAAACAATCTCAGTAAATGTATTCTCTCCATCTTTTTGAAAAAATGACTCATCTCCCTCAAAATCTGCATCATACCCCACCAGGTGAGGAATCTGTTTAAATATAAGCAGCAACCCAATGGCAACCAACAAACCCTTAATAACTGCATTCGGAATAAAATGTCCCACTACTCCGGCTTTTAACAATCCCAAAATCAGCTGTAAGAAACCGGCTATGATAACTGACACCAGGAATGCATCAAACGAACCAATTTCAGTAATACCTGCTGCCACGGTGGCTATTAAACCTGCTGCAGGGCCTGAAACGCTAAGGTTTGAACCACTTAAATACCCAACAACCACTCCCCCGATTATACCGGCAATTATTCCGGATATTACAGGAGCACCAGAACCGAGTGCAATGCCCATGCACAAAGGCAAAGCCACAAGAAAGACTACAACTGAAGCAGGGATATCTGATTTGAGTATTTGGTTATTCATAGGTTTTCTTTCTCAATAAAAAACGGGCTTTTGGCCCGTTTTTTATTAATATTTCATCATGTTTATTAACGGCTTGATCTGGGTGTTGGTGGCAAAACCGGAATAGGCGCAGGTTTGGGTGCTGCCGGCCTTGATCCGCCAAACTTAAATTCCATCCTGTTTTTATCTTCAGATTTGCAGGCAGCATCTACAACAATTCGATCCCTGGTTATTCCAAACTGACTTACGAGCGCCTGGATGATACTTTCTGTCCTGCAAGATCCAATTACATCTCCTTTTTTGCCTGCGTAAAGTTTCTCTTTTTCACCCACAGAACCGCAAATAACGAGCTTCTTATCCGGACACTGTTTCATTTTGTCTGCAATCATCATCATCACCACCTGAAACTCTGGTCTTATCTGACACTTGTTAGTTTCGAAGAACAATGACGGGAAAGTCATGTCATCGCAGTTGCAACAATTATTAACGATGCTCCGACCTCTTGCATCCACCATGGCTCCTATTGGGCTGTTGGGTTCAAGATCACGATAATTGGGAATATTATCACCGTCTGAATCAATCATTCTGCCCTCAGCATCCACTTCAACTCCTTTTTCAGAAAATGGTTCCTTATCCTTGTAATCTGCAACACCATCACCATCAGAATCTATCGCAGTTCCATTACCATAAACATTTACGCCGGGCTCAGTGCTGTCATCCACATCAAAAAAATCACTTACCCCATCACCGTCAGTATCCGTATACAATGTATCAACCCTGCGATCAATGCGATTTACTTTTTCGTAAATACTCTCAATTGGGCTTAGCCAATCGTAATGCTGATTGCTCTTGCTGCCGAACTTCCATGCGGCATAGACGGTCATGGTACTGTATTGATCGAACCAGCGGTTTTGCCAAATGGCAGTATTGTATAAATCGATGTCGTCTGTGCGCAGATAGGTCTGACGATAATCAAGGCCTATATCGAAGTTCTTACCCAAATTGTGTTTAATACCAAATCCAAAGGGAACGTTCCAATGTCTTCCTTCCCAGCGGTCCTCAACGTCTTTTCCTACATTCGGGTTAGGAGTGCCTTGACCGAAATAATGATTTAAGTAATAATCACCGCCTATGTACAATCTTTGGTCATTGAATTTGGCCACTGATCTGTAAGAACCCCATCCACCGCCGATAAACAGGTTAAACTGGGTCTTGCGCAAGGGGCGGAGAAAACTGATATTTCCGAGGGTGAAAACCATCTGGATATTGTAATCCTGGAAATTGCTCCTGAAGCGAAAATAGTCTTTGTATAAAGTTGGAAACTGAAAATCTCTTGCACCTCTAAGCACACCCACATTGTATTCGGCACGCAAGCCAAAGGTCTGCGAAATGCTGTATTTGGCAAATGCCTTTGCATGCCAACCCGGCTGCACCTTATCTGCATCTCCGAAGAATTGGGTAGAACCACCGCCCAAACCTAATGACCACTGTTTGGCTCTGCGATCAACAAAATAGGATGTCACAGAATACTGCCCTGAATCTTTTTTCCGCTCAGCTTTTCCGGCGGGCCATTTCTCCATAGCCGCTTCATGATAGTTAGCACCTGGCTTCTGTTTGAAATAGGGCTGGCCTGATGCACATGCCAACGCCCCAATTACCAGAACTGCAGAAATGGTCTTTTTATAATTTTTTAACATCCGTTACAATACTTAACGTTGCGAAAATAATAGACAACTATCAATTTATCAATAAAAAACGTATGATTTTAGGCATACCTGCACAAATCGGCCTAAAAACTAGACATAGATGCTACCGAAAATGTGATGATTATTGTGATTTTCCAGCAATATATCGATGGGGTTGATTTTATATTTCAATAAAAATTCAACCCAGGAAATCGTTCTCTCCTGAGGTGATTTTTTATTAAAATGGGTCTGTGATATTTTATTTAGCTTGTTAAAAACAGGTTCAAATACGGGCTGAGTTTTTACATCCTTTAATACAAATTTATGGGCTTTTTGAAGTTCATCTAACCATTGATGATATTTGTCTCGAAGTTCTTTGATGTTTTTATATTTAACCGAAAAAAACATTTGTAATATTTTTTCAGACTGATTTTTTAGCAATACGATTTCTTCTGAAATTTGATTATCTCCTAATATCTTTTTTTCCAGTATTTGAGCCACTTCTTCATATCCCTCCCAAAGAGTTGACTCTTCCAGGGAATTTGATGTTAAGAAGTCCTGTACACGGCCTTCCAGTGCAAGATACGAATCCCTAAGCAATAAAACGGGTGCGGCAATTTCTTCCTTTTCAAACAGCCCGTACAACTGATGCCAGTAGTGCAATTCAGCGGGCCCGCAAACATAGGCCACATTGGGCAAAATCAACTGTTGATAGACAGGTCTAAGCAGGGCATTCGGACTTATATTTTCAGGTGACTTATTAATGATTTCCTGTATTTCATGTTCAGAAACGTGCCCGAAAACCGGACTGAATTCAAACCCTCCGTCTACCTTGTCAATCCTGAGTCTTTTCCCATCAATTATAGAGAAAAAATGAGTTCTCCTGGGATTTACCTGATGACCGAATCCCAAATATTTTAATTTTGATACTGAATCCTGCAGCACATTATAAACGCTGTCTGTCAGGATGTCTTTCATTGCCAGATTGCGAATGGCAGGTTTAAATTTAATCGTGTTTGCATCGATGATTACCAGTCCATGATGCCCGAATAACTCATTGAGAATAAAACGTGTAGCATCAGCCAGATTGCTAAATCGGGTATAGGCCTTTTTAAAAAGTAACAATACATCCATAACGTCCGGTGGCAGATTTTCTTTTTCTGCCATTTCCAGCCATTCATCGGATAACGTTTCCAGTCCATCGGTCGGTAAATTACCAGCCACACCGCCCTGAGCTGTTTGCCAGATATGCTTTTTACCAAAAACCGTTACTTCATTTATTTCTGCAATATCATGATCTTCGGTTGCCATCCAGAAAACGGGGATGTATTTATTTTCCGGATATAATTCTTGTAATCGCCTTGCCTGTCTTATAACAGAGGTAATCTTATAAATGAAAAACAATGGGCCCAAAAAAATATGAATTTGCTGGCCTGTAGTAACGGTGTACGTATTCGATTGCCTGAGTTTTTCTATGGATGTTTTAACTGCAGATGATGTCTCAATCCCTTTGTATTGACTTAGTAAAGTATCAGCAAGCAGATTTCTTGCATCGGTATCAAAATGAATGTAACGGTCCTGAACTTTAGGAATATCCTGAAGGGAAAGCGGATAAAGATCCCTGAGACGTTCATCGTTCTTCAGCCAGGCATCCGTAATTTTGTTGTAGTAACCTTCAGGCGTTTTGTTATGGCAGATTACCTTCATGAGGCAACAATTTCGCCTTGGAGGTCGTAGGCGCCATACCCTGTGATTTTCACATTGGCAAAATCTCCCATTCTCACGTAATTGTTTTGTGCCGGAACCCAAACTTCATTATCGACTTCAGGAGAATCTGATTCGGTCCTGCCAACAAAATGTTCGCCTTCCAGCCGATCAAACAGCACCTTAAATACCTGACCCATTTTGCTGGCATTTTTCGCTTCACTGATTGCCATTTGAATTTCCATGACTGAGGCAGCCCTTTGCTCCTTCACTTCTGCCGAAATTTCATCGGGCAAAGTATAGGCATGGGTATTTTCTTCATGGGAATAAGTGAATACACCCAGCCGGTCAAATTGCTGCTCCTGTACAAAATCACATAACGCTTCAAATTCAGCTTCGGTTTCACCCGGATGGCCTAGTAAAAGGGTTGTTCTAAGGGCTATACCCGGTATATCGCTGCGCAAACGCCCCAATAATTCCTCGGTACGTTTGCGGGTAATACCCCTTCTCATTATTTTAAGCATATTGTCTGTAGCATGCTGAACAGGAATATCCAGGTATTTACAGATGTTAGGCCGTTCTGCCATGACAGGTATCACATCCATGGGAAACTGCGACGGAAATGCATAGTGCAATCGAATCCATTCCAGTCCTGCAATATCGCTTACATGTTTCATTAAATCAGCCAGTTTTCTTTCACCATACAAATCAAGTCCGTAATAGGTGGAATCCTGAGCAATGAGCATAATCTCTTTGGTTCCATTCCTGACCAGCCCTTTAATTTCGGTAACCAGCTGCTCTATGGGCTTGCTTACGTGCTTACCCCGCATAAGTGGAATGGCACAGAAAGAGCATGGACGATTGCAACCTTCACTGATTTTAACATAAGCATAATGTTTGGGAGTGGTAGTAAGGCGCTCTCCTATCAATTCATGCCGGTAATCTGCGCCCACACTTTTTAGCAAATTGGGAAGCTCAAGGGTTCCAAACCAGGCATCTACTTCCGGAATTTCTGACTGCAATTCGTCTTTGTAGCGATGCGATAAACATCCGGTAACAATCAGTTTTTCGAGATTCCCCTCTGCTTTTTCCTGCGCGTATCTTAATATGGTATCTATACTTTCCTGCTTGGCATTTTCAATAAAACCGCAAGTATTGATGATAACAATGTCAGCCGGCTGACTTTCGGATTCATGGGAAACCTGAAAATTACCGGCTTTCAGCTGACCCATCATAACTTCTGAATCTACCAGGTTTTTACTGCAACCCAGGGTAATTACATTCACCTTTGGCTGTTTATGACTGCGGGCTTTCATGATTGAAACAAGGATTGCACAAATAATTTTTTATCAAACAACTTGAGATCTTCGGCTTTTTCACCCAATCCAATGTACTTAACCGGAATATTGAATTGCTCGCTTACACCAATTACAACACCTCCGCGGGCAGTGCCATCCAGCTTAGTAACAGCGAGGGCATTCACCTGGGTTGCCGCGGTAAAATTCCGTGCTTGCTCATAGGCATTTTGACCGGTAGTTGCATCAATAACCAACACAACCTCATGTGGGGCATCCGGCTGAAATTTCTGCACAACCCGCTTCATCTTGGCCAGTTCATTCATGAGACTAACCTTGTTGTGTAAACGGCCCGCAGTGTCAATGATGACAACATCTGCAGCATTTTCCACACCATACTTTACTGCATCAAAGGCAACCGAGGATGGATCTGTATTCATTCCATGGCTTATGATTTCTGCTCCGGTTCTTTCCTTCCAGATACCCAGCTGATCTACCGCTGCGGCCCGAAATGTATCTCCGGCACCCAATACCACTTTTTTACCGGTGGCCGCATATTGCCATGCCATTTTTCCAATGGTTGTGGTCTTCCCTACTCCATTTACTCCAACAACCAGCACTATGTAGGGTTTGGATGCTGTGGCCAGGGAAAAATCACTTTGAACCGGCTCCTGTATATCAGGCATTAAACCTGCAATAACTTCTGAAATTCGGTCATTCAGCTCCTGTTGTCCCAAATATTTATCTCTGGAAATATTTTCGGTAAGGGTGTCAATTACCTTAACAGTGGTTTCAACTCCCACGTCGGAAGTAATCAGTATTTCTTCCAGCTGATCCAGAAAATCGTCATCCAGTGAAGATTTGCCTGCAAACGCCCTGCCGATTCGAGCAAAGAAATGCTCGCGTTTTTGCCCCAGCATTTCACGCGTTTCCTGTTTATCTTCTTCAGGACCCTTTTTCTTTGAAAATATATTAAAAATGGACATTATTAAATAAAAAGAGCTCCTAAAAGGAGCTCAAATTTAGGATAATTCTTTCGATTAAGGTTTGCTGAAGAAATCTTTTATGTTGTCCTGATGAACTATTTCTTCACGGAAGCTATAGTGGCCTGATTTGATCGATTTTACAGCCTTGATAACTTTAACGTATTCGTTACCACCTTCTTTTTTGAGCGTTGCTACTACTTTCTTTGCCATTATTTAATCTCCTTATGAACTGTCATTTTTCTGAGATATGAATTGTATTTCTTCAATTCAATACGCTCGGGGGTGTTTTTTTTGTTCTTGGTGGTAATGTAGCGGCTCATACCTGCTACACCAGAGCCCTTGTGTTCAGTGCATTCCAGAATTACCTGAATGCGGTTTCCTTTTTTTGCCATGACTTAGATCTTTCCTTTTTTAAACAGGTTATTGATACAGGCCGAAATGCCCTTTTTATCGATGGTCTTCATGGTGCTGGCTGCTACTTTAAGGGTAATCCATTCTCCGGTTTCAGGAATGAAAAACTTTTTAGTTTGCAGGTTAGGGTAGAAACGACGCTTCGTTTTCTTGTTTGAATGAGAAACATTGTTACCCTTCAGAGCCTTTTTGCCGGTTAAATCACAAACGCGAGACATAGTTTTTGGGGCTGCAAAGATAGCAAAATAAATTGATTATTGAAAATGTTGTTTCTTTTTTTCTGCAAAAAACACCCAAAAGAGGGCTAATGCAAAAACAGCTGCTCCTGACTGCCTCTCAAGATAACTCTCAAAAAGCATAGAAATACTGAGTGCAATGATGACAGACAAACCTGTATAATTGCCTTGTCTGAAATTAACACGTATCATCCATAGTAAGCATACAATCAACAAAATCGGGGTGACAACACCGGATTGCATCGCCAGCTGCAAATACTGATTGTGCGGCTGAATGCGGTCTGTGACATGCAAATACGTTTGTTTATGCTCAAATTCGTTGTGAACCGCTTTTTCCACACCGGAAAACCCCACACCTGTCAAGGGGTGTTTTTTTATCACTTCCACAGAAATTTTCCAGGATTCCCAGCGCCTGCCGAAACTTTTATCTCCCAGGTTTTGATTTTCCTTTACTGCAGTTAAATCCTCTACTGTATTGATCAAGCGGTTTCTGAGTGATGGAACCGAAATCAGCAGCAACAAGGGAATGGTCAATAGCCACCATCTGTTTCTACCCTTTAATCCTATCGGCAATTCTACAGAACCCAGTAAGAATGGAACCCCAACCCAAAAAGCGAGTATACCGGTCCGTGCAGATAAAACATGCAGCGAAACCATATTAACAGCCAATGTGCCTATCAAAAGACTGCGTTGCCAACCCACATTAGCAAGCCGCAAGTACGATAACTGAAACAAAATTACCACAGCCATAATGAGACTGAATTCTATGTGATAAACTGCAGAAAAAAGCGGCAACGGCTTACTTTCCAGCACCATCTGATTTAAAAACCGATAATGCGCAAAATAATTGAGAACCGATGCACCTCCAATCCAGGCATGGAAAAGCCCCATGACCAATATACCGATAAATATGGAGCGGTTCGGCAATCCGGGCTTTAAGCACCAAACCACAGGCAATAGCAACAATGGAATTCTCAATATTATGGTACGCAATGATTCTGAATCAAAACCAAAAGTAACCTGATTCACAAGTTGCCAGATACTCCAGACTGCGGTGAGAATAATAATGGGCCAATTTTTTGCAAAACTTTCTTTACGCGCTAATAAAAAAAGAGTCAAAAAAAATGCTGCAAGCGAAATCGAGGCCAAGGCAGGCGAAAAGTGAAGGGCACAAAGACACAAAGCCGCAGTGGCTGCTGCGGCTTTGAAAATATTTTCGCTGGATAAGGCTTTAATCAAAATACGTTGCAAATTTAAGGCGCAGCATACTTGATTTTTACAGAAGCCATATTTCCATTAATTCCAATCTTATCGGCAACGGCAGGCGTCATGATTAATCCGGATCCTTCATACTGTCGGGGAGTATAATTATCCACCACTTTGCAATAAGCCATTCTTCCCGATTGCGGATTGAGCACAACAATGATGTTACCTTTTGGCAAGGTAGGATGCATCACATGGGTGCGCGTATCTTCCATTTTTTGGCTCATTACTTTGGCAACAGCCACCTCCTCTTTCTCTGTAACAAAGTCGTTCATCACAGAAACTGTTTTCTCCGGCATACCCGGATTTACATCTGCACCGCCTCTTGGTCCTGGGGGGGTAGGAGACTTTTTCACTACCGTATCACGCGGCCTGGAAACGTTACCAATCGGCTCTGAATCCGGTTTGGTTACTGCGCGCTCCGGATGGGTTTCTACCGGTTGTTGTTGGGCAGGAACTTTTATTTTCTGGCCAATTTTCAATTGATCACCTGACATGTTATTGATTTTCTTCACATTGTCAATAGTTGTTCCATACCGAATGGCAATTTTATTTAAGGTCTCACCCTTTGAAACGGTATGAACCTGATAGGCATTTTCATACAAATCTTTTTTGGCAATTGATTTAACCGGAATTTTTATTGTTTCTCCCAATTTCAACACGGTTTTGTTATCATTGGCTTTTTGAATATCCTCAGCACTGCAATTGAATTTCTTGGATAATTTATAATAATTGTCACCCTTAGCTACTTTGTAGAGTTGATATTCGCTCGTTTGCTGAGCCATTAATGAAACTGCGGGGCAGAATAACGCCACAATTACTATGCTTCTCAATATTGCCTTCATCATTTCAACAAAACTAGATACATAAGGGCCTGCCAAGGGAAAAAGAAATGCGTAAGCTATCCACCCCTGTCATATTTGTCTATTTAAACAAACACTACACCAAAAGACCATTCCTGAATGCATAGCCCATTAAACCTGCTGTATTTTTGGCATTGGCCCTTTGCATCAGGTTCACCCTGTGATTGTCAACAGTTCTTTTGGCGAGGCAAAGTTTATCCGCTATTTCTTCATTGGTGTACTCACGGGCTATCAATTGTAAAATTTCAAGTTCGCGATTAGAAAATAACGGTTTAGTGCTTTTTTCCGGAGTTACCCCTTCCTCCTTTGGATTTTTTATGCTAAAAAGCTGATTGAATTTTTCAATGATTATTGAATTATCCGACGACATATCAATGATTGTCATTTCCAACTTTTGATCACCAAACAACGATTTAGCGAGATTAGCAATATCAAATGCCTCTTTTTCTTCTGAAACAGTCACCATCAGCACCGGAATTTTAACCTGGTCTGCCCATACGAAAATCCTTTTTTCTGGTTTAAAAAAGGTTTTTTTCTTCGAATTCGCTGATTGTAATCTACTCATAAACAAATATTAACTACGATTTTAATCGTTTTTTATCAAATATGCAAATAAAATACAATAATTATTCGTACAGACCCTCAGAAGTACAAATTCCATTTTCCAGTCTGATATAACGGTGACAGAGATATTGGGCTGCATCCGGGTTATGAGTAATAAACAAATAAATCACCCCCGTTTCCTCCTGAATGCGCTTAAGTAAATCTAGTATCTGCTTTTGGACCAATGGATCCAGGGCTGCTACAGCTTCATCCAATACCAGCACCTGCGGATCAACGGCTAATGCACGCGCGATGCACAGACGCTGTCTTTGACCACCACTTAACTGATGCGGAAAACGATCCAGTAAACTTTCGTCAAGTCCGACCTGAAAAAATAGATTTTTTATATGCGTAGCGGCTATATGTCCCTTTATGCCTCTCAAGCTTAATACTTCCAGCAGGGTATTTCGGTTACTGATTTCCGTATTAAGGGATGAGAATGGATCCTGAAATACCATTTGCACTCCCGTGGGCTTTTTACTAAGCAGAGATTCTCCGTTAAATAGCACACTGCCGTCATCAGCGGTTTCCAGACCGGTCAGAATTTTCGCTAGGGTTGTTTTTCCCGAACCCGAGTATCCCAAAATGGCAAGACCCTCTCCTTTTCTCAGATTAAACGAAATGCCCTCCAGGGCTCGGAATACTTTTTTTTCGGTGAGATAATTTTTACTAAGGTTAATTGCATTAAAAATTTCGGGGGCCGAGGGCAGTACAACTCTTTTACCTTTTGGCAAGGCATCTTGGAGGGCTTTTACATAAGGGTGTATTTTCCCATCAGAAAACAGTTCGGACGCATTTCCTGAAACCACCACATGTCCATGCTGCATCACCGTGATATGGTTACAATGCTTCATCACCAGCGGTAAATCGTGGCTCACCAGAATGAGACTGCTGCCAATATTGCGGCAAACCAGCACCAAAGTTTCAAGTACTTTTTCCGCAGTTTCCGGGTCCAGTGCCGTTGTGGGCTCATCCGCCAGAACGAGGGACGGCTTGTGAATGGTGGCCATGGCAATCATCACCCGTTGACGCTGTCCACCGCTAATCTGGTGGGGATATGCATTAAATATTCGTTCGGGCTGTTCAATTCCTACCTCTTTAAGGGCATTGAGGCAAATTTCTTTGCCTTTTTGCTTGTCCATCTGTTGGTGAACCTCTAAGGCCTCCAGAAGCTGCCATCCACATTTTCGCTGAGGATTCAGCGCACTTAGTGGCTCCTGAAAAACCATGCCTATAGATTTCCCCCTAAGGTTTCTCAATGACTCAGCGTCGCATTCCAATAAGGATAATAATCCATCTGATGATTTAAATTCAAGCCCCCCCTTAACGCTTAGCTCTTTGGGCAACAATCCCATAACAGACAGTAGAAATAGGGATTTTCCGCTTCCACTCTCACCAATAATGCCGTATGTTTTTCCTTTTTCAATCTGTAAATCAGGGATTGAGGACAACACCTTCTTATCGCGGCTAATGGACAGCGATTGAATATGAAGCATGGGAGTGTTCAATACCTTCAAAACAACAATAATACCGTGAAATCGCCTCCAAAAATTACCCACAAAAGAAAAGCCCCGTTTCCGGGGCTTTTCTTTATTTTTATTGAAGTGTAAGTCTGATAGGCAATGTTCTCCAGGCAGTGGTGAATTTGCCGTTGTTTTGAGCAGGAATCCATGGTGGACATTTTTGAAGCACGCGTATGGCTTCTTTGTCGAATTCCGGACAACCCGGTGTGGGCTGAACAATCTGAATTCTGGAAATTCTGCCATTCACATCCACTACAAATTTGAGTTGCACATATCCCTCAATACCCTCATCGCGGCAACGTTCAGGATATTCAAAATTGGCAACAATAAAGCGTTTGAACGCCTCATCTCCACCCGGGAATTTTGCTTCTATCTGTACCTTACCCACGGGTTCATTGCTTCCTTCAAAAGGGCTACCACCGCCGGTATTGGTGGAACCGTCAAAAGGATCATCAGAACCTTGCTGGGTTTTGGTACTTGCGTTACTGATCGTAGAAACCGGTTCTGCTTCAAACTCTTCTGTGGTGTTTTCATTGATGGTCGGGGCAACATAGGCCTGTGTTGCAACCGGCTCCTGCTCCTCCATTTTGGGCGGTTCTTTGGGCTTTTCCTCCTCCTCTTCCTCAGGGGCTTTTACATCCTCCAAGTTGGTAATCACAATTTTTACCTTATTTCCATCCTCTTTACCTCCAATTTTTTCCAGAATCAATGGAATAGATGCCGCAAGTAAAACAAAGGAACAGGCGACAGCTGTGGCAATCACTTTGGATCTACGGTAAATACTTCTTACGTAATAAGCACCATAATCTTTAAATCTGTCTTCAAAAACCATGGCAAGGCGGTCTGCCGATTCCGGCTGATCCCAAGCGTTGAAAATGTCGTTTGCCATATCTCCTCCTTTATTTACCTTGTTTTTTTATCAAATCTACCTCAAGCTTTGCCATGCCTTCATCAATTACGTAATACTTGGCAATCTGGGTAATCATAAACTCATCCATCACATCTATCATATTTCGATAGGTAGCGCCTTCATCGTTTTTGACCAATACAATTTGCTTAGAAGCTTTCTGCACATTAAGTACCTCTTCATCCAATTTTCTTTTGGCTGCCGTATCCTTGTCATCCAGTTTATTCATCCGCTTTTGAATATCTTGCAACTTCACAAGCATATCTGCATTGTAATCCACCAGTACTTTCCTCAAACCTGTTCGGGTATAATCAATGGGGATAAGCTCAGTATTGGGTTTCAATGAACCTCTGTAATAATAAATTTTATCATTGGCTGTAAGCAACAGCGTGATACCATCCTTTACCTCAGGTGCTTTCTGATCTTTCACGTTTTCATCTAGTTTCTCCGGAAAAATCATACGGAGCACTTTGGGTTTGCTGAAAGTGGAGGTAAGAACGAAAAACGTAAGCAAAAGAAATGCAAGGTCCACCATGGGCGTCATGTCCACATGGGTACTTTGTTTTTTGGCTCTTTTTTTATCGCCTTTACCGTGGCCACCACCACCATTATCCTGAATTTGTGCCATTTGTCTTTTCCTTTCTTATTTCAATGATGGTTCTGACTCTAGACCTGTTATCATCTGGAATTGCTTCACTTTGGCATCCCTGAAAACCTGTATTACATTTTTTACCGCGTCATACTTGGCATCAGATGCGGCTTTCACGGCAAATTGAATGTAATTGGATTTATCAAATGGGAGCTTGCGAGTTTTGGCTTCTTCCTCACGCGCCTTAAAATCAGCATGTGCCTCAAGTCGTGTGTAATAAGCCCACCAGTATAATTCACTTTTTTTACCGGTTGTGTCATACGGCACACCGGTCTGATTCACCTTGGTTCTTTCATTTGCCTCCAGTTCCAGGTATTGCGGTATAGCAGTTATTTTAAGACCGATGGCTCCTGACCCTGCAAATTTTTTGACGGTCATAGAATCGACTTTAATACCTGATTGGTTGCAAACCTTTTCAAAAACCCTAGATTTCACGGCAGGATTCGTAAGATCTATGAATGCCCTGCCCTGATTGTCAATCGTAATCATGAAAACCTGTTTGGGTATTTCTGTTTTTGTGGTACTGGTGGGGGGATCTACCACCACCGGCTCCGGGGTTCTGAAACTGGAAGTGAGCATGAAAAAGGTTACCAGCAGAAACGCCAGATCCACCATGGGCGTCATGTCCAGGGATGGATTTGAGCGGGGCATTTTCACCTTTGGCATGGTCTTGTTTTATGGTTTATACGAACAAACTTAAAAAGGTAAATGAAAATTAAGCGTGACTTGCGTTGAACTCAGATACAATGCTATATCCGGCTTCGTCCATGCTGTAAGTCATGCTGTCAATACGATTGGTGAAGTAATTATAGAATATGATAGCCAACGTAGAAGCGATGATACCAAATGCTGTATTTACCAGGGCCTCGGAAATACCGGTTGCCAGTGCAGCTGTATCGGGAGCGCCTGTATTTGCCAGTGCAGCAAATGCACGGATCATACCAAATACTGTACCTATAAGACCAATCAGCGTACCAATAGAAGCGCAAGTAGAAATAATCACAAGATTGCGGGAAAGCATGGGAAGCTCGAGTCCGGTTGCTTCTTCCAATTCTTTTTCAATTGCCGCTTTTTTCTCGTCACTGCTAAGTTTTGAGTCTTTGGTTACCAGCTGGTAGCGCACCAATCCGCTACGAACCACATTGGCAAGTGAACCTTTTTGTTCGTCACAGGCAGCAATTGCAGCATCAAACTGGTTTTTACCCAGCATCTGGCGAATTCCTCTAACGAAAGCAGCGGCATTACCCTTGCCTGTAGCTGCACCCAGGGTAATGAATCTTTCTACCACTACCAAAATTACGGTTACGTTTACCGCAATCAGCAGAGGCACAATGAAACCACCACGGTGGATAATACCCAAAATGTTTTTGGGATGACCTTTTAAAACATCATTGTTTTCAAAGTTGGAAGCGTTACCCATGACAAACATGTAAATAAGTACACCTACCAAAAGCGCAAAAACAATTGCGCCACCTGCAAACCATCCCATAAGGGCATTGTTTCCTGTTGATTGTTTTGTGTTATTCATACGGATTTATGTATTTTCTGTTAAAGCTGCAATATTACTCACAGTGGGCGTTAATTGCAAATAACCTTATTGTTAAGAATAGCATTATAGCTGAAAAACGACAATTGCTTTTGCCGTATTATCAGTTTTTAGCCATTTTTAATTATTCTTTCTGGAACCACGGCATTTATCACTGCAATATTTTACCTCACTCCAGCATCTTTCCCATTTTTTTCTCCATTCAAATGGCCTCTGACAAACAATGCAGATTTTGGGTTCAATTCTTTTTTTGAGGGGTATTCCTGCCATTTAGTGAATCACGGTTACTGTGCCTTTTGTTTTATAGGTTTTGCTGTCCCAGCCGTCAAAAATCACATACCAGGCATAGACACCATCGGGAGCAGTTTTTCCATTAATAGTGCCATCCCATTGACGTTTTTTATCATTGCTTTCCCAAATTTTCCCTCCCCATCTGTCATACACCCGCATGTGATAATTTTTCACGAACAGTGGGACTGTCCCCCAAACATCATTAATACGGTCTTCATTCTCTGTAAATGCATTGGGAACCCAAAGTTCAGGCGGCTGATACAGGTAAATCCAGTTACTCTGGCTTCTATATGCACTGCGATTCATACCCACTGCAAATTCATGGGCAGTAACCCGATACCAATAACCACCCCAATCATAATCCAGATTCGCATCTCTGGTTTGCCTGTTTTTGGTATTGGAAACGATTGTGGTCCAAGGATTATTGGCATATTGCCGTTCTACAGTCCAGTAATCTACCGCACCGTTCCAGGAAAGATAATCTTGCCACTGCAGATCAAAATGGTAGAGCGGCCGACCGGTTGCTGTTCCGGACAAAACAACATTGCACGCTTCTCCCCCGGGCTTGCTGATATGGCCGCATTTATCAACAACCACAACGGTGTAGCAAAATGATTCTTGGTCAACATTGAAGGTCGAATCGCCAATTACCGTATCTGTAGTGATAACAAATGGTGTTTTTCCCTTGCTCCCTCCCCTTGGGTATCTATAGATTTCATATTCTTTGAAATCGGGTTCTTTACTTCGCTCCCATTCGGCCCTTACTGACTTATCAAAATCAACGGTGGCAAACTTCATGGGGGTAGAAGCAATCGGAAAGTTAAGTTCAGAAACTGTACAGAATGGGTAAGTACTTTCCACCAGCTCATTGCAGATATTATATCCTTTGAGTTTGTAGCAATAATTGTTATTGGCAGGATCAACGGCAGAAACATCGGTGTATTCGCCGGCGCTGTAATTTCTGATGGTATCCAAAACCACAACCGAATTATTCGGATTGGTTCTTTCCAGCAACAGGTATTTAAAAAATGCAGCGGGCTGCACTGATTCTTTCCAAGAAACTTTAATTTTTCCGGTCGTTCTGTCCAGACTTACGCAAACAGCATCCGGTGGTATTACTTTAGGAGGTGGAGTAACCAGTATTCTAATATTGGCCCATGACGTATCAGCTTTCGGGCATCCTCTGTCAAACACCATAACCCGATAAAAAACAGTGTCCGATGAATAACTATTGCACGTAGTATTCCATTTAACAGAAATCTGAGCAGAACCTATACCCGGTGTGATGATGATTTCAGCCGTATCATTTCCTTTCATTCCCCCGTTGTTTATCCTGAAAGCCCTTAGCATAAGGGTATCAAACGGGTCGGGATCGGTGGCTTTCATGCTGAATTGAATGGGCTGTGTAGCTATTACCTGAATAAAGGTATCCTTCATGGCCGGTTTTTTATTCAGATTTTCAAAATCAATTTTAAATATGGCATTATTGCAATTATTGCTATTCATGCTTCGGCTGTAGGCACCCGGTGTAGTGGGAAACAGACCATTTCTACCGCAACCTGCACATACAGACTGATAAATTATACCTTTCTTGTCGAAGCGGCTGGTGCCTCCATCCACATGCTCTTCCGCATCTTTTCCTGCGGATGAAATTCCACCAAAATACGTGGCATAGGCCAATCCATTCATATTCTTGCTAAAAACTGCAACATAAAAATCGCTGCCATCAGTTACTTTTTGCGCAGCGTCTGAGGAGACCGGAAGATTTTGGGTATTTCCTGTATTTCTATGAATTTTTGGAGAACCGGTTCGGTTATCCGTCAGGTAATCATTGGTAGATCCACCCCAGCCGGAAACAAATATTCTTTCGCAACGGTCCACAAGAAATGCCGAAGGGCTAATATTGGGCTGATTGCTGTTAGCTCCGAAAGTACTGCTTAGTGTAAGGGCGTTGAGACCTGTATCATACCTCACAATAAACTGACCTTTTGCGGGCTGGTTATATTTGGCATTGACAATAGGGAAAACACCCTCTGTTTGACCAAAAAAATAGGGATTTCCCGAATTATCGGTCTGTGCAAAATATGCCTGTTCATATAATGCAGTGCCAATATGGGTGGCGGCCAGGGCCTTTCCGCTGTATTTACTAAACCTAAAAGCAATGCCATCGGCAATCCCCCCCTGATAATTCCTTTTAAATATTCCCGGAAATTTTGTGGGCAAATCCTGACTGCTACTGCCTCCGGAGGCGTACAGATCGCCGTGTTTACCCAAAGCAACCCCGTAAAAAGCATCGTAACCGCTGCTGCCTGCCAGTTGTGACCATTTTAACTGATTCAGGTTACTGCTCATGGAAAACAAAACGGCATCTTCCTTTCCACCAAACCAGGCGCTATTGGAAGATCGCGGAAAATCGATACTGTATGTAAATCCGGCCACATATACACTCGTATCATCCGTAATTATCTCTCCTCGAAATTCGTCGGCGTAGTTATATAACAGCGGGTAATCATCAATGGGATCGACCGCGCGGTTTGCACCAACGGCATCCAAGCCGGTACCGCCAAGGAATGAAGAGGCAAGCAGCTGACTGCCATCACTGCTGATTTTTGACACGAAAAAATCGTAATCACCGCGGTGGGTTGCCTGAAACGCACCCGATGTAACGGGAAATGAGCGACTTTTGGTGCTTCCCATGACAAACAGATTACCAAATCGATCCACCACCATACTGTGAGGTTGTTCATTATTCTCGCCACCCAAATAAGTGCAGTATAACAAGGAATTTCCGTTGGGAGAAAACTTGAGGATGGCAGCATCGCGGGCACCGCCATAACCCAGACTCTCGCTTTGTCCGCCGCCGAAACGCACCTGATAGGCACCGGGAGTGGTGGGCAAACCGGCGTTAAAAACGGTTCCACCGGCATACGCATTCCCTTCATCATCATACGTTCCTGAACAACCGAAATTGTCGGCCCGCGATCCGCTGAAAGTACTGAAAACCAACACCGGATCTATCACAGTCTTTGATTTTCTGCGCCGAACAGGATCCGTTTTCACATCTACGCCAATATATCCCTCATCTTCGAGGTAAAATGCCTGTAAATCTTTCTCTCCTTCTCGATTAATGTTGAATACCCTAGGCAACTGTTCTGCAAACACCCCTAAAGCGGTCTTAATTTCCAGTTTATCGGATAATACTTTCATTTCGTCAGCGCTTTCGTATTTCCATCGAATCTGACTGATAACACGTGAGTCACTGCAAATGATATTGTATTTAAGACGGCCCTGAAACTCTAGAATTTCAAGATCCACGCCCGGATACAAGTCTTTAACAAAAACAGACGGATAAGCCCGCGCCGGTGAAGACTGCTTGCTTTTATTCCCATAATGGTAATGGTACTTTTCGGGGAAAGGCAATCCTCTTCCTGATGATTTTCGAAAACTGCCATTTTTAAATTTTAACAACAGAATATGACCATCAACCTCAGTAACATCGGAACTGCGCGCATGCATCTTCTCTGTTGCAGCTGGATCCCAGTTATTAATCCATATACCCGATTCAGAAATCCAAACATCTGCATTGCTGAGAGATGCTTTAAAATAATAATCCGAAGGCCACTGCCCCTTGTTTTCAACAAACTTAAGCTGGCCTTTCAGGGGTATGGCAATCCATCCAATGCAGAATGCCACTATAAAAACAAATATTTTTCTGCCAAACCCCATGTGTTTGTTACAAATTTCGGACTTTTGCAGCAGCGTCACAAATATAGAGACGTAATATTGATGCGTATCGTTTTCTTCGGCACACCGGCCTTTGCAGCATTTTCATTACAAAAGCTAATGGAAAAAGGTAAAAATATTGTAGCTGTAGTTACTGCACCTGACAAGCCAGCAGGCCGTGGCAAGCATATACAGGAAAGCGAAGTTAAAAAAACTGCACGCGCTTTAGGTCTGCCGGTTTTACAACCGGAAAAATTAAAAGCAGATGAATTTGTGACCCAAATGCGACTTTTGGATGCAGATCTGGGTATTGTGATTGCATTTCGGATGCTTCCGGAAATTATCTGGAGTCTTCCCAAGCTCGGCACTTTTAATCTGCATGCCTCTTTGCTGCCTGAATACCGCGGTGCTGCTCCTATCAATCATGCTATCATTCAGGGCGAATCAAAAACCGGTGTTACCACCTTTTTTCTGAAACATGAAATTGATACCGGCGATATTTTATTGCGGGTACCCGTTGAAATTGCAGAAAGTGACAATGCGGGTTCTTTGCATGACAAACTGATGGTTGCCGGAGCAGATTTGGTAATCCGAACGGTTGATATGATTGAGTCGGGGCCGGTAAAGCTTCAACCCCAAATTTTAACAGGTAATGAAAAAACAGCACCCAAAATATTCCGCGAATTCTGCAAACTGTCCAATGCAGACAGCGTGACATTCAACCACAATAAGGTACGTGGATTAAGCCCCTATCCTGCCGCCTGGATTGAAACAGCAGCAGGTCCGTTAAAAGTATATGAGTGCAAACCTGCAGATATCGAAGATAGTGTAAGTGTAGAAGAACCCTTCTTCATCAGGCAGCGTCATATTTTCTACCAATGCAGTGATGGTTTGCTGGAATTATTGAAAGTCCAGCCGGCTGGAAAATCGACCATGTCTGCCGCTGATTTCATTAACGGACAAAAAAATAAATAATTTTTTTTGCAAAAAATTTGTTTTTGTCATTTTTTTATCCGAGATTGCATTTTATAACCTCACGAAAAAACACCGCCTATCGAATAGCAGCCATACTCCTTTAAATCGTTTATTAAGTCTAACATCAAACAAAAAAGGAGGAAGCCATGCAAAAACCCATTATTTCAGACGGTGCATTGTTAAAAGTTTATCTTGAAGGCAATGAATCAGCGTTAGAGACGCTCATCAAAAGGCACAAGTCACGCATTTTTACCAGCATTTACCTTCTCGTAAATGACCGTTACCTGGCAGAAGACATCTTTCAGGAAACATTCATCAAAATCATTCATTGTTTGAGAACAGGCAAATACAAACACGAAGATAAATTTTTACCCTGGGCGCTGCGGATAGCAAGAAACCTATCTATTGACAGCATTCGCCTCAAAGGTCGCATGCCCGGCATTGTAACTGACAGTGAGGGGAATGACATTTTCTCATACCTGAATCTCAAAGAAGACAGTAGGGAACAAATTGTGATCGAAAAAGAGGAGCATGCAACATTGTATAAATTTATTAATCAATTACCCGCAGAACAGAAAGAGGTACTGGTGCTGAGGCATTATGCCGATCTGAGTTTCAAGGAAATTGCGGAGTTAACAGGCCACAACATCAATACCTGCATTGGAAGAATGCACTATGCCCTCATCAACCTGAGAAAAATGATGCAAAAAATTGTGATAGAAATAAAATAATTGTTCAATGTTTTGCGTTTTAAAGGCACTAACCAAGCCTATGACACAAAAAACTACTGAAGAACAATTACTTTTACTGGCCTACGGAGAACTGAATGCGGAGGAGCGTTTGCAGGTTGAAAAAGCCATGGCCGCTGACGCTGAATTGCGTAATTTCTATCATCGTGTATTGCAGTCTAAACAGCTTTTGAACACCATTCATGAAGAGCCGCACCCCACATCCGTGGCTATCATTATTGAGCATTCCCATGACAGCCATACCGAAGCTGTTTAAAAATTTGTTAACTGACAACATTGGTCGTTTAGAATAAGGAACTTTTTTGTTAGGTTTGCAAAAAGACCCAAATGGTTTCCAAATCGCTGTTTTTTCTGACTATAGCAATTGTGGCATCATCCTGCCATTCTGTAAAGTATACCGAGCGGGGATTAGGTGGTGCAGGTTTTTATTCCTCAACAACTACGATCCCAAAAAAACACAAACCCTCCCCCATTGAAACAGCAAGTTTGAGGTCTGATAAGGCAGGTACCCTTATCTCAACTGAAGTTGACTCACCTTGTTTTGTGATTGAAACCATGAAGGAAACGGCATCAAAATCCGGAATTAAGATGGTGAGGCCCAACAACACCGGAAAAACTAACCACAGATTTTTAACTACAATCCGTAAAATAAACAAACCGGCATCGATACATAAAAATAATAAAGACAATCCGGAGGAAGGCAGTATTCGCTGGTTTATATACCTGTTACTGTGCTTTGTATTACCGCCTCTTGCCTATTATTTAATTAAAAGACAGACAGATACCTTATTCTGGGTTTGTTTTTTTTGTTTTCTTCTTACCACCACCATTTTTGGTGGATTTAGGTATGGCCTGCTCGGTCTGCTGAGCATTGTTATTGCGCTACTAACCCTTTTCCAAATTGACATTTAAACCTCTTAAACCTTGAAAACACAATACTTAACCGCAATCCCCAAGCTGGATTTGGCCGATTTCACGAGCGGCGATGAAACAAAAAAAATGCAATTTGTCCAGGACCTTGGTAAGGCCTATGAAGACATCGGTTTTGTTGCCATACGAAATCATGGTGTGGACAATGGCTTACTCACTGAGCTATACAAACAAGTGCAGGCATTTTTTGAACTGCCCATAGAAAGCAAATTAAAATATGATGACTCTGACGGAGGCGGGCAGCGTGGTTTTACCGGTTTTGGTAAGGAACATGCAAAAAACTCAAATGCAGGTGATTTAAAAGAATTTTGGCATTTTGGCCAATGGGTTGAGGATGGTGATGCCCTTAAGGACTATTACCCTGCCAATAAGTATGTTGACGAGATTCCTGCCTTTAATTCAATTGGTAAGGATATATACCGTGCTCTGGAAGGAACCGGTATCCAAATGCTCAGAGCGATTGCGCTGTTTCTCAATCAACCAGAACACTACTTTGACGATAAAGTTCACAATGGGAACAGCATTCTGCGACCTATCCATTATCCCCCTATAAATGCAGAACCCAATGGTTCTATCAGGGCCGGCGAACATGAAGATATCAATCTCATTACCCTACTGGTCGGTGCCAGTGCAGATGGACTGGAAGTTTTGAGCAGACAGGGCGTATACGTGGGTGTTACCGAAGTACATGATCACATCATCGTAAATGTGGGTGACATGCTGCAAAGACTCACAAATGATCGTTTAAGAAGCACCACACACAGGGTAGTTAACCCACCAAGGGAACAATGGCACCTGCCCCGCTACTCAATTCCCTTCTTCATGCACCCCAGGCCTGAGGTATCTTTGGCTTGCCTTGATAGCTGCATCAGTGAGGAAAACCCCAAAAAATATGATGATTGCACCGCCATTGAATTTTTACATGAGCGTTTGCGTGAAATAGGATTGATGAAATAAACCATTATTTCACCATTACTTTTCGAATCCAGCGGGTTTCATTACTATATACTGAAAGGGTATAAATGCCCTGTGGTAATCCGCTGATTTCCATCCAATCGGTTCCATTTTTTGTTTGGAATAACTTTTTACGGATTTCTGCGCCTGTCATGCTGTTGATGCTTACTTCCACATCCTGATGCTCCGCAAGGCCTGAAACCTTAAAACGCAGTGTTCCGTTCAGCGGATGTTCCAGCAAGTGAAGCTCACGGCTGATACTGGATGATGAGTGATAATTAGAATTGCAATAAAATGATATGTTATTCTCGGGAGACTCCATTTCCATCACAATTCTGTAGCTATTCCACCCTTCTGACGGATTAAAATCGGTGAATTGATAACATTGAGAGGTGTGCATAGACCTGATTACCGGAAGGAAACCGATGGTTTCAAAACTTCCGTTCTTTTCCTTCTGGATGCTATATCCCTTCAAACTCTGATCCTGTGTAGTTTCCCAATGCAGAGAAACATGGTTGCCTTCTGTCTTACAATTGAACTCGCTTACAACCACCGGTAACAATATGATAAAAGTTGATGCGGTATCAAAGCAACTATTTCTAATGCTGGTCATTTTGAGGGAATAAATTCCCGGTTCCGATATCCATGGATTTTGTTGAACCGAGGTAAATCCACCCGGTCCTGACCACGACCAGGCATAGCCCTGGGCATTCCCAAAAATGGGACTATACAATAAACTATCGCTAAGCGTGGAATTTCCGCCATATAATCTGATGGTATAAACTGTGCCGGTACTTAATGTGTCATAATATGCGGCAGAAGCTACCGGTTTAACAGTATCAGCCAGAACGGTTACGCTGTCTTTCTGTGTAAAACACCCTCTTAATGGTGCTGTTTCCAGGTAATATTTTCCGGGTTTGTTATAGGTTATAACCGTACTATCGGCATTGTATCCTGTAATATTCCCATTGGGTGTTGTCCATTTATACCAGGCCAAACCATAAGCAGAATCAGCATAAACACTACCTGATTGAAGCGTACAATTCAACGTGTCTGTGCCTTTTATTTTACTGATAACCCGCGGATAACGCCAGAATGGATAAGGCCCGGCAAAATCTTTGGGTGCTGAGGTTGGTGAAAGTGATGACTGACTATAGAATATAAGCGTTCTGTAGGGAGTGGTGCATGGATCTATTCCATCAAACAATGCCGGATCAACACCAAGCTTCGTAAAATTAACGGATAATTCAATAAACTGATTGACAGAATAAATACTATCCCAATTATATCCACCGGCAGATGCAGACCCCCACGGATTATTCATGCAGTTATATAGACTGTTTGCTGTGCCTTGGGCAACTAAGGTAGAACCTCCGTTTTTGGGTAATAATTCAGCATAGCCATAGCTACCGGGAAGGCTACCCTGCCCATAAAAATTGCCAAATAAAAAATTCACGGGGAGTCTACCGCTTCCGTTTCTAAAGCTATCATAGGTTGATTTTCTGAGCCAAACCTGGGGCTTTAGGGTAAACACGCCTCCGGTATAATCCATGATAACACACATATCGCCAATTCCGGCAACTTTTCCGTTAGGATAAAGCCACCAGGCCACACGCCCACCCTGAGAACCCAGATTCACCAGTTTATTGGTGATGGTATCCAGTTTCACATCCCTCACAAAGAGTTCTGCAGTAATGTTTTTAGATCCTGTTGTTCCATATACGGCAACGCCATAGTAAAAGAACAAAGAATCGAATACTGTATTGCCATTGCGTCTGATGTGGCTGCTAAATTCCAGTATGTCTGTTTTACCGCCCATGCTGGAGCTTCCAATTGTCCAGGTACTAGGATCATCAATGAGTTTTACGCCACCAGGGCCAATAATGGAAGTTTTGTCAACATCGGCCTGATCCCTGGCATACAATGCATCCAACAATATAGAACCGTTGCTTCTGCTGAGCTTGGGTACAGACATCGGTTGCGTAAAAGTTAAGTTCTGTCGGGCCGTAGCCGAACTTATAAGCAATGATTTATAATAATAGGCACCTGTGGTATCAATAATCCCGACACCATTCAATGGATTTTTCACTTTGCGGCACCTAAACCAGTCGTCGGAAGGTTTGCCTGAGCCGGAAGCAGATGCTCCATGCAATGCGGTATCAGCAGCAAGATCGCCGTCTACACCAAATCCACCCTCAATTCTCCCCGGCCCTACGGCTTGAGACCTCAAGTAGAAGTTAATTAAAACCGTACATAATAACAATGTGATTTTTTGAATTTCCCTTTTCTTTTTCATAGCCAATTTTATTGGGGCTACAAAATTGAACGGGAACCCAAAATGTAAACATGACCTAAATTGTGCAGCGGGTGCCGCAGATCAGCACAATTACCAATTCAATTACTACAGAAACAGATTTTTTAATTCGACCGCTTCTTCCGGTTTCATCTTTCCTGCAAGAATCAGGCGAACCTGTCTGCGGCGTAATGCCCCATCAAATTTCTTTTGTTCCTCTTCATTTTCCGGTTTAAGTGCAGGAACAGGGGCCGGCTTATTCCTGCTGTCCAGTGCTACAAAAGTGTAGTATGCCTCATTGCATTTAATCTTTTCGCCTTTGGGAATATTTTGGGCAAACACCTCAATAAAAACCTCCATGGAAGTGTTAAATGCACGGGTTACCCATGCCTGCAGGGTAACCACATCACCAAGACGTATACTTTCCTTAAAGGAAACACTGTCAACAGAAGCCGTCACAACAATATTATTGCTGTGTTTTTGGGCTGATATGGCAGCGCAAATATCCATCCAGTGTAGCAAACGTCCTCCCATCAGATTTCCAAGGGTATTGGTATCATTTGGTAGCACGATTTCGTTCATGATGGTATAGGAATCTTTGGATGTTTTACCGGCTTTATCTGTCATGAAGGCAAAGTTAGTGAGAATATATGGTGAAATAAAAAAGGGATACCATGCGGTATCCCTTCCATATAATTTTTTTTACGATTATGCCTGAGCCTGAACTACAGACACTTTGCTGCGTCCTTCGCGGGTTTTGCGGAATTGCACTACACCATCTGCTAATGCAAACAGGGTATGATCTTTTCCAATACCTACATTAACATCGGGATGATGTTTGGTACCACGCTGGCGAACGATGATGTTGCCGGCTTTTACAACCTGGCCGCCGAATATTTTCACACCCAGTCTTTTGCTGTGTGACTCGCGACCGTTTTTACTACTACCTACACCTTTTTTATGTGCCATGATGATTAATTTTCTTCTGTTGTTGCTGCTTTTTCAGCTTTGGTTTTGATGCTCTCGATTTTAATTCTGGTCAAATCCTGGCGGTGACCATTGCGCACTGTGTAGCCCTTGCGACGCTTTTTCTTAAATACAACCACTTTTTCTCCGCGGCCGTGCTTTTCAACAGTAGCAGATACTACAGCACCTTTGATAGTAGGTTCGCCAATTTTAGCTTTGCCTTTGTCGCTGATCATCAGCACTTTGTCAAATGTTAATTTGTCACCTTCGTTCGCGGTGATGCGATTTACAATCAGGTATTTGTTTTCTTCTACCCTGTACTGCCTTCCGGCTATTTCTACAATGGCGTACATAACGTTTTTAATGATTTCCTCTTAAAAAGGGCTGCAAAGATAAGTAAAACCAATGTAATTTACAATAAACGGATATTTTTTTACAACTGTTAATCTTATTGTAACCACCGTGCAATAATTCAGGGCAGCAATCGTTAGTGAACAATAATGTTTTCAAAAATAGTCAGTACCTTACAAAAAACACGCTCTCCCGCCACAAAGTGTCAATAACTCATCAGGAAAGTGCCCAAAGCCCCCTTTTATATTTGCCTCTGAATCTATGCAAAAACCCATAATAACCGCCTGCTTTTGTGCCATGCTGCATACCCTCGGTGCACAAACCAAACCGGGATTTGATGATGGAACCACGGTTTCAACTGCTTTTAAACCACGGTTACTTTCTGCGAATAAACTTCTCATCGATCCGGCCGTACCTAAATCCGGTAAATATCCTTTCGACATCAGCTATCTGCCACAAGATTTCAAGTGGAATACCCGAAAAATTGCCAGAATTCTACCACCCGTAAAACACAATGAACCGGGACTTGACACCCTATACAATCCCAATTACGCAAGAATGGGTGGTGGCAATTACGGTCATAAAATCATGGAACTTTTTGTAAGCAGCCGGGCAGCAGACAAATGGGCATACAATACTTCATTTCAGCACCTGAGTGCAGATGCACAAAAAACCAATCAGGATTTCAGCACCAATCGTGCTTACCTGGGCGGCTCAAGGTTTTACAAAAGAAGCAGTATGGACGTAAGGTTGAATTACACAAGAGACATGAACCGATTCTTTGCTAAGGATACTTTTTATGAAAAAGATGCTGCATTGATAAAGAAAACCGGACAAAATATGGGGTTCAATGTTTTTTATGATATGAAGCGAGATGGCAAAAAGCCGGGCGTAAGCGTTGGGTTGATGTTCAATAACTTCTACAATAACCTGAGCCAGAGTGAGACTGAATTTAGCGGAAAAGTGGGTTGGGATGCGGGCATAAAGTCTTTGAGCACAGCCGGCTCTCTCGAATTTACCAGTCTGCAGTTCCGCCAAAATTTCACCACCCGTCAGCAATATTTTATCGATGCTGCTCCACGTATTACAATGAAAATTAAGGAAACCGGTATCGATTTAACCGGTGGATTGAACATGACATGGGTGCTTGAAGATTCTGCAAATCCTTTGTTTTACCTTAATCCTGTGATTCTGGCAGAGAAAAAACTGGAAGGTCTTAAAATGAAAATGTATGGGGGTGTTGACGGTGGCTTGAGAAAAAATTCAATTCGAAGGTATTTTGAAATGGTACCTTTTACCTACGACAGCATTCAAATTACCAATTCTTACGATCAGCTAAGAGTCTTTGCCGGCTTGAAAGGCAGCATCACCAATAACTCACAGTTCATTGTAGAATTCGGCAATAACACCACATCTAAGATGCCGCTTATTATTACCAATAATGATAGTTTAAATAGTTTACAGGTGGTATATGACAATATTAATAACCTCTATTTTTCCTCAGATTTACGTTTTTCCATCGGCGAAAAGCTAAGGGTTGGCGCTAATTGTAAATTTAACAATTATACCACCAATGACCAGGCACTGCCGTGGCACCTGCCATCTTTCACTTATGCTGTTTCAGGTCAATACTATATCACCAAAAATTTAACTACGCAAGTCGGTATCGACGGTATGAGCCGCCGGTATAACACCATCCAAAATTCAGGTAAGCAATTGGAAATTAAAGGATTTACCGATGTACATGCCCGGGTAGATTACAAAATAAAAAACCTACTTAGGGTATGGGTACAAGGCAGCAATCTTCTCAACCAAAAGTATCAGCAATGGTATGGTTACAACAATTTCAGACTGTCTGTCATGGGCGGTATATCTGCAGGATTTTGATTTATGACATTCTGCTTGTAATTTTGTAGGGATGACCGATTTACAAAGACTGGAAAACGCCATTACCGATTTAATTGGCACCCATGAATGTGTAGTAATACCCAATTTAGGGGCTTTTCTGTTAAGGTCTTTTCCCGCATCGGCAAACCCATTCAGTGGTGAAATAAAACCCTCAGGTCAAACGTTATTTTTTAATCCGGCCATCACTTCAGATGACGGATTATTGATTACCCATCTGCGATACCAAACCGGTTGTGATTACCTTACTGCTCAGAAAACCATTCAGGACCTGGTAGCTTTAATTTTGGAGGGTGTAAAAGCCAATAGAAGTTACCCACTGGGCAAGCTGGGCAATTTCTTTTTGCACCATGAGGGTAAATTATTGTTTCTGCCATCTTCAGCACTCAATATCAGTAAAAACGCCTTCGGCCTTGGAAACTTTGTAGTAGAGGAATTAATTAAAACCCGCTACGCAAACCCGGTTGCTACTCCCGTGAATGCAGAAAATGCTTCATCAACAAAATCGATGGATGCAACTGCTGAAATACAGGATGCCGAGGTTATCGAACTGAAACCGAATCAACCCAAGTCCCGGGGTTTCATCTGGAAAATAGCCGCCTCTGTTTGTTTGGTGAGTTTATCGGCTGCTGCTTTGTATTATGGGAATTTCCTGAATCATTCAGGTCAAAATATGCAACTGGCATCTCACTTGCCATCTCATCATTCTGCTGAATCTAAATCAACAAATATTGAATCTATAAGCCCTGAATCCAATAAAAAATCAATAACGACCGTTTCCCTTTTATCGGCTGAGGATATGAATAAGGGAATGGAAAAAATATTGTCAGGAAAAGGGAACGTCTTTATTTGTGGTGGCTCCTACATGAGTCAAAAACTGGCTGAAAACGAGTGCAACAGCTGGAGACAAAATGGTATTCCGGCGGTTATCGGTAAAAAAACAGGTAGTGTTTTAATCAAAGTGGTCGTGGGACGCTTTGAAAATGACAATGATGCCAGTGCGTTTTTAGAAAAATTGCCGGTTAATACAGGATTTCATGCCGGTTTACTCACGGCCCAACTTAAATTTGACTAAACATGTCCCACTATATTGTTGAGGAAAAACTGGACAGTACCACCATTGACAAAGTCAAAAGTGCTGTGTTATCCCTTTTAATATCGGCTGTGCTAATTGGTTTACTCTGGTTTATGCACATCAGCATGCCCAACCCTCCATTTGAAGTTAAGGAGGGTGTGCTGGAACTGGATATGGGCGTTGTAGACGGTGGCTTCGGCAATCCCAACGATGGAGGCCCATCCCAGACTCCGCCTGCACTGGGTGATAAAGGAGGTTCCGGTGGTGGCAACCCGGTACAAAGCGGTGGAGAGGGCAAAGTCATCACCAATGATGCCGACAACAGTGCAAACCTACCCCCTATTGATCCACCCAAGACAGGTGACCAGCTGGATCCTAATCTCGCCAAAAGGCTTCCTACCGGAAAAAGAACCGGCAGTTCACAGGAGGGAAACCCCAACGGATGGAAATCTGGAAAAGGCACAACGGGTTCCGGTGGCGGTGATAATACCGGCGGAGTAAAAGGTGACAACACAGGAACCAATCCGGGCAACAGAGGAAAAGGATTGATTAGTGCCAGATTCACTAATTTTAAATTAATTTCTGATGTAGAAGTTGTACAAGCCCAGGGCACGGGAATTATTGTTTTTGAAGTTAAGGTAGATTGTTACGGCAATTTTAGGATTTTGGGTGGCGAGGCAACCGGCACTACCTATAATGCAGGCGATGCAAAAGCAGTATTCATGAGTGTATTATCCCGTTCTACATTTAAAAAAATGGGTGAAGATTGCCCTGAAACGGGTAAAGTATCGGTTACCATACGTCCCAGTCTGTAATGATTAGTTACGAAGAAACACTGGAATTTCTCTATTCCAGATTACCTGTTTTTCAACATATTGGCGCTGCCGCATACAAAGCAGATTTAAACAATACCATTGCCATCTGCGATTTTCTGGGGAATCCACAGCATCATTTTAAAAGCATACATGTGGGGGGAACCAACGGAAAGGGTTCTGTAAGCTCAATGCTGGCGGCCATTTTTACAAAACATGGCTATAAAACCGGTTTATATACCTCTCCGCACTTAAAAGATTTCAGAGAGCGCATCAGAATCAATGGTGAAATGATCCCTAAAGAATTTGTGGTCAATTTTACCCATACGATGAAGCCTTTGATTGACAGTGTGTCCCCCTCCTTTTTCGAACTGACCGTTGGGATGGCATTTGAATATTTCAAAAGCATGACGGTTGATATTGCGATCATAGAGGTGGGCATGGGCGGAAGACTGGACAGTACCAATGTAATAAACCCGGAACTGAGTGTCATTACCAATATTGGCTGGGATCATATGGAATTCCTTGGCGATACATTGTCCAAGATTGCTGCTGAAAAGGCCGGAATCATTAAAAAGGATGTACCTGCAGTAGTGGGAGAAGTATTGCCTGAAACGCAGGAGGTATTTGAAAAAATTGCCGGTGAAAAAGGGGCTCCATTATCCTATGGTGTATCAGCTCCCGGACGATGGATCGAAAAATGCGCTTTAAAAGGAGCTTATCAAAAAAAGAATCTCGGAACACTTAAATCAGCCATCACTGCGTTGGAGTTACAAGGTTATCACTTTTCCGAACACCTTATTCTGGATGCTTTGCAGGAAGTAAAATCGCTCACAGGGCTGCAAGGCCGTTGGGATGTTTTACAGGAAGAGCCCACCATTATTGCAGATACCGCGCACAATTCCGACGGGTTATATGAAACCATGCAGCAGCTTCAAAATAGTGTAAAGGGTAAGTTGCACATCGTTTTGGGGGTAGTAAAAGAAAAAGACCTATCTAAAATCCTAAAACTCCTTCCCTCTTCAGCTCATTATTATTTTTGCAAACCTGCTATATTCAGAGGTTTGGATGCAGAAATACTGGCGATGGAAAGCGCGAAAGAAGGTCTTTTCGGAAAAACCTACGAAAGCGTTAATGCAGCATTACAGGCAGCTAAAGAAACTGCAGAACGGGAAGATACAATTTACATTGGCGGTAGCACTTTCGTGGTCGCAGAAGTCTTATAGACTCCAATAATCCAGCGCAGGGCGAGATTCCGGGATTCTGAACAGTGCCTTTATATCAAAGAAAAATCCATCTGCGGTGGCATGCTTTTCAAACCAGGATGCAGGCAGTTTTTTGTATTCATCGTGTGAAACAGCCAGAACAATTCCATCGTATTGACCACAAGGTTCCGATGCTAACGAAAAACCATATTCGTGATTCACTTCGTCGGTACTTGCATAGGGATCTACCACATCCACATTAACCGAGTACGAAATTAATTCATTTACCACATCCACAATTTTACTGTTGCGAATGTCAGCCACATTCTCTTTGAAGGTAGCTCCCATAATCAGGATGCGAGAGTCTTTTACTACTTTGCCCCTTGCATTCAATTTTTTTACGGCTTTTTGTGCAATATGTGCGGGCATATTGTCATTGGTAAATCTACCGGCCGCAATTACCCTGGGATGCAGCCCCATGGCCTCGGCTTTGTGGAGCAGATAATATGGATCTACCCCAATACAGTGTCCGCCCACTAGTCCGGGCTGATAGCGGTGAAAATTCCACTTGGTGGCAGCGGCGTCAATTACATCGTGTGTGCTGATGCCGATTTTATTGAAAATCATGGACAACTCATTCATCAGTGAAATGTTGACATCGCGCTGGGTGTTTTCAATAATTTTTGCCGCCTCTGCTACTTTGATGGATGCGGCCTCATAGACACCTGCTTCAATTATGCTTGCATACAGTTTGGAAACATTGCGCAACGCCTCTTCGTCACTGCCACTTACAATCTTCAGAATCTTGGTAAGCGGTCTTTCTTTGTCTCCCGGATTAATTCTTTCGGGGGAATAACCCACCTTGAAATCCACTCCCATCTTCAGGCCTGATAATTCTTCAATCACCGGCACGCAATCATCCTCCGTGCAACCGGGATAAGTGGTGCTCTCATAAATCACATAATCACCTTTTGAAATGGCTTTGCCCACGGCCGTGCTGGCGCCAATGAGAGGTTTCAGTTCGGGCTCATTGGATTCATTAATGGGTGTAGGAACAGCAACAATATAAACACCACAGTCTTTGATATCATCGGCATTGGCTGTAAAGTGAATTTTTCTGCCTTCAAATTCCGAGGCATCAATTTCTTTACTGGGATCAATGCCCTGTTGCATAAGTTTGATTCTTTCGTCATTAATGTCAAATCCCACCACCTGAAATTTGCGCGCAAACTCAAGGGCTATTGGCAGCCCAACATATCCAAGCCCAATAACACAGATACTTTTTTCGCCGGAAGAGACTTTATCAAACATTTCCATCATGGATTTGCAAAAATAGGTTATTAAGTGTGTTAGGCCATAAGCAAAAAGGAGGCCTAAAGCCCCCTTTTCGCATTATTTCTTAACATTCTGTTTATCGAACGCCATGCATCATTTTCAGCAGCACTTTGTTCATACTGATTAATACCAGTCCGAGGACTATAACAAAACCTGCAATGCCCGCGAATATGGTAAAAGGACCCAGTTTTTCAACAAAACCCACGGTAAGACCGGCAAGATTATTCGCAATGAAACTGCTTAGGAACCAAACTCCCATGAGCATGGAAGCCAGTTTAACCGGTGCAAGCTTCGTAACCATGGATAAACCAATAGGACTTAAGCAAAGCTCACCACAAGTGTGAATCAGATAGGTGCCTAAAATCCACATGATGTTGGCCTTGATGGCTTCATTGTCTCCGGCAGTGCCACGCTCCATAACAGCGCCTACCATCAATAAGAAACCTAAACCCAGCAGAATCATTCCCAAGCCCATTTTTATGGGTGTATTAGGTTCTTTTCCCTTACGGTTCAGAAAGGCCCACAATAAGGTAAACAAAGGTGCCAACATCACAATAAAAATCGGATTTACACTCTGGAAGAATGAGGTAGGTATCAAGTAACCGTTTACTTCTCTATTGATAAACTTATCTGTATACAGAGAAAAAGCACCGCCGGCCTGTTCAAAACCCGCCCAGAAAAAGGTAACAAACGCCACCAGAATGATGATTACCCAGGTGCGATCCTTTTCCGGCTTGCTGAGACCCGGGCCTGCTGTGGCGCTGCCCATATTGTCTACAATATCTCCGGCTGCCACGTTCTTGTTTTGTGGACGCAATCCCTTATCTCCCAAATATTTTTGGCCCAGGGTATTGAAAAGTATTTGACCTATGGTCATTCCTATTCCAGCGGCAAGGAAACCGTACTGAAAGCCATAGTGGGCTATCTTAACCGATCCATCTGCCAAAACCTCTTTCGTTGCCATAATATCTTCTGCAAGCAGGCCACATACCAGAGGAGCCAGAAATGCCCCAAGATTTATGCCCATGTAAAAAATATTAAATGCTCCGTCTTTGCGTACATCATGGTTATCATACAGCTGACCTACAATAATGGAAATATTGGGTTTAAAGAAACCGTTACCGATAATCAACAATCCAAGACCCGCATAAAATGTAACCAATCCCAATTGAGAAGCCAGCGAAAACTGTCCGAGCGCCATGAGAATACCCCCAATGGTGATAGCTCTTCGCTGCCCAATATAGTTGTCAGCAATCCAACCTCCCAGAATAGGGGTTAAGTATACCAAACCCGTGTAAATACCATAAATTAATCCTGCATTATCATCAGAAAAACCCAATCCACCTTCCAAATAGGACTTTGTCAGATACAATATCAAAAGACCACGCATTCCATAGTAGCTGAAACGTTCCCACATTTCAGTAAAGAATAGGAGTCGCAGACCTGCGGGGTGTTCCTTTTGGTTAAAAATCCAAACCATAACGGTTGAGATGATGGAGATTACAGATGCATACATGTACATCTGAAAGGCCTGCGAAGGAATGTCGAAGCTTAACCCGGCAAAGACATTTAATAGAAAAATGCTGCCGGCCAGACTGATGACAAAGGCCAGTAAAAGTTTGAGGTTGTTATTCATAGTGTTTTTGTTAAATGATATTTTTCTCTTTCATCACCCGATTGAGCCATCGGAGCATTGCAAACATAAGCAACCCGGCCAAAAGTGCCAAAACACAATTTAAAAGAAAAAAATGGGATTTGTCTTCATATTTCTCCCACATGCCGCTCAGCATTCCTGAAAGCTTATTGCCCACTGAGGTACTCAGAAAAAAACCACCCATCATTAAGGCAGTAATCCTGGGCGGACTTAGTTTGGAAACCAATGATAGTCCCATCGGTGATAGACAGAGTTCACCCAGGGTAATTACCGCATAAGAAGCCACCAGCCAAAAAGAACTCACTTTTGCATGTTCAATGTCGGTGGATTTTACCGCGCCTACCATGACCAGGGCACTTAATGCAGTAATAACCAAACCAATGGCGATTTTTGCCGCTGTAGTTGGTTCTTTCTTTTTACGCCTTAAAACACCCCAGAAACCCACTACCAGAGGGGTTAACAGAATAACCCAAAACGGGTTGATACTTTGGTACAACTCTGTGGATATAAGTTTCAGACTCTTTCCTTCACCGGGAATTTGCGCTTGCGGTAAATTCTGAAAATACTTTCTGCTGGCTGTTTGTGCTTTCAGTGTTTTTGCCAGTGCCAGTCTTTCAGACGATTTATTCTCGAGCTTCAGCACTGAGTCCTGCTTTTGAATTGACTTTTTATGGGTTGCAAAATCTTCACTACTCAGTCGGCTGATGCTATCATTGGTTACATTTTGGCTAAGGTTAAGCACATTGAGTGTTTTACCTGTAATCTCACCGGGTACACGGTCTGTATGTTGTTCGGCCCAAATGGTGAGTGCATCACCATTTTGATGAAACACGGCCCAGAAAACCACCAAACAGCCGTACACGGCAAGCAGAGCTCCAATGGGTCTCTTGTCTTCCTGCCTTGCCGACATAAACAAATAGATAAAAAATGCAATGACCGGAATACATCCAAATATGAAGGCATCGTTACTGTCAGTTCCCAACAGGTTTCCCGGAATTAAATAGCCAAGAATGCCAAAAATAAACATGGGTACCAGCGTGAAGAGTAATATTCTTGATGTGGACATATCCCCGGCCTCCATTGGTCTAATTACATCGGCCTCTTTTACATGCTTTAGGGCAAAAAGAAATATCAGCAGACCCAGCAACATTCCTACCCCGGCAGCAGCAAATGCCCAGCCCCATCCATAGTTTATGCGGAGATAGGCAGCCACAAAATTGCATGCAAAGGCACCAATATTGATTCCCATGTAAAATATATTGTATCCACTGTCTTTGTTCGCCTTGTAGGGCTCTGCATTGTATAAATTCCCCAGAAGCGCAGAAATATTGGGTTTAAAAAAACCATTGCCTAAAATGATGGAAAATAAACCTGCGTAAAAGGCAGTTTCTCCTTGAATTGACAACAGGAAATAACCGACGGCCATTAGTAAACCACCAACTATAATTGATCTTCTGTATCCCAGAAGTCGGTCAGCAAGCAAACCACCCAAAAATGGTGTCAGATATACCAATCCCAGATAGGTACCGTAGATATCCGATTTTTTTTCAGGACTGAATCCCATGCCCCCATTTTGAACGCTATCGAGCATGTAGAGCGAAAAAATTCCCAGCATCAGATAGTAACCGAAACGTTCCCACATTTCCGTTAGAAACAGGAATGGTAAAGCTTTTGGATGTTTTGATGTATTTGAAGTACTCATAAGTTTTGGCTAAAATAACATTTATTGGGTTAATTAAGAACTTCCATAAAAAAAGCCCTGAAATTCTTCAGGGCTTTTTTTATAGTTATGATACCGTTATTCTTTGTCTGAAAAAGCACCCATATCAAACAACAGAGAGAACCTCAGCTGATTTTGTAATGGATGACGTCTTGCAAAAGGAACCAGCATAGCAAGGTCTATGGTAACCTTTTGATATTTTAATCCCAATCCAAAAGTAGCATATTGCCTACCGCCTTTGTTTTTGTTTTCATAAAATGCGCCTACCCTGGCTGCAAATTTATTGTCATACCAGTATTCCGTTCCAAAAGAACCGGTCCATTCATTTAGCTCTTCGGTGGTGCCCCCGGGCGCGTCATAAAAACTTTGAATCATGCCTTGCACAACGCTTACGTTTGGGTCTTTGCCAATGTACTGCCTAACACCATTAATGGCCGAATCACTACCATCGTATGCCACCAGATAGAAAGGACGAGTAGGAACCAGCAATTTATTTACATCTGCATATACTCCCACTTTATTGTACTGATCCAATTCATATTTCCACCCTACACCCAGTTTAAGATTGGTAGGAATAAAATCTCTTTGTTCGCGGGTAGTGTAGGTCATTTTTGCGCCTATATTTTGTAAATTCAGACCAAAATTAAAATCTGAAGTTTTTCCACCCTGCATTCTGAATTTCGTTTTGTAAAGCAAGTTTACGTCTCCGGCGCCTGATACCCCGGCTTTCGTGTTGGCGCCGTTAATAACGCGATTACCTGCAATGTTGGAATAAATAAATCTTAAATTTACTCCCATGCTAAAACTCTTGCTGAAACGGGTTCCATATCCCCCTTCTATGCTAAACTCGTTGGGGTTGAAGTTTCCTGTAGGATTGCCCTCGAAATCTGTGAAATTAATATTTCCCAGTGAAAAGTAGCGTATGGCTCCACCCATTACAGAATTTCCGGATTTTGATTTGGTATAACCGGATAAATAACTAAATCCAACATCCGATACGAGTTGGCGAAGCCAGGGTGCATAGGAAAGCGAGAAACCGGACTTTTTATCTGCATTGACCAGGTTACTCATATTCCAGGATACGCTATTTGCGTCCGGGCTAAACAAGGCAACTCCGGCATCACCCAAACCGGCTGAACGACTGTCGGGTGTAATGGTAAGAAATGGCACCATGGTTGTAACCGTATTCAACTGCCCCGACAACTGACTTTTGCTTATTTGCAGTTGTGCAGAAATTGAGGCAGCAAAGGCACCCATAAAAAATAAAAGTGATACTTTCTTCATAAAAGGAAGTTTGGCAAAAATAGGGTTTTGTTTCTGAATTGTGATTTTTGATTTTGAAAACATGACAGGAATGCCGCTTAAACGAAAGTAAGACGCAATTATTGTATGATTACCGCAAAATTTTGATCATTTTACCGGAGAATGATGTAGACACTTCACCATTGGATAATTTTACCCTGTAAAGATAAACACCGGAAGGCAGTGTGGCTGTTTGTAATTCCGGAACCGGTGCACCATATCCTGTCCAGTTTAGTCTTACCTCTCGGCTATTGGCATTTTCGATATCTTTTTGAAACCGATGCAGGACCTTCCCCTGAAGATCGGTTACTTCTACCTCAGCTTTCAGGTTTCTGCCGGGCATGTTGTGCCTGAACCAAATCCCCACCTCATTGGAGAACGGATTGGGGAATGCGGCATGCTCAAAAACCTCAAGGTTGCCGTTACTTACTGTGAACGCAGTTGATCCTTCCCCTGAATTATTGAAAATATCCCATACCTTTATTGTTAGGGTATGGCGTCCTGGCATTAAATCCATGATGGGCATGCGAATTCTCCCGGATTTATAGGAATTTAGGTCATAACTGAAATACTCATTGAGCAAATAGGTTTTTTCTGCCGGAGTACCTTTATCCAGAATAGCCAACATATCCCTTCCAATACCGGCACCGGTTGCATTTAAGCCATCTTCATCTTTCACCTTTACCAGTAATTCAGTGCTGGGTTGAACCTCACCTTCTGAAATGAATGTTGTATCATTCATAAAAACCTGCACTTCCGGACCTGTGGTTCCAGGAATTACATCCTGTTCGCTTCCACCTATCTTTATGCGATAGCCACCCGCTGCATCGGTTTCCCCGTTGTGGGCGTACAATAAAATCTTCCCGAAATCAACCTGATAGGCAATATCTTTGGGTGTGGCAAACAAAATCGTAAACTCTCCGTTTTGCACGGTAACGGTTCCTTTGAATATGTAGCTGCTCTGATCCTCATAAGGAATAGGTGCCCCCAGCTGATCATTGACAAGTGTCTTTCTCAGGGTGGGTTTATCCAAAACTTTAACCCATAACTGACCATTGAAGGCACTGAATTTCCCTTTCAATCGCTCTTCAATATGGCCTTTGATTTCTACCACACCAAATGCTTTGAGCGTGTCATTGAATCCTTGAGCGGCCTTGTGATTGATGGAATCCAAAATAACTTTGTGCTTTGGAAATGCAAGTGGCATGGAAGGGTCGCCCAGCAAAGCGAATTTATTATCTTCCGAAGTGATGTCCTGTCTGTTTTTTAGTCTTTTGAACACATCGCCCAGCGTTGGAATCGGCTCATTGGCTTTAGGGAACCCATAATTGGTCCAAAAATCGTTATTGATTGCCATATTGCCTGATACAAATACCAGTCTGGTGGTAGACATGAGGGCTATTGGACCTCCATTGGGATTGAGCAAGGCAAGCTCACCGGCACTTTGTTCGCTTGGGTCATCATACAAACTGAATTCACAGGTGGCGGTAAACATAACCGGCATTTTCCATCTGTTATTCCATGCTTTAATCATTGGAACATCCAGAATGGCCTCCTGAGCCCAGCCGGCAGGACCACCATGACCCTGGTAATTCATGAAAAGGCAACCGTCTTTCATGGTGCGGTCTATGGCCTGATTTACGTCAGGATATTTTTCCGTATTTCCGGTGGAAACCTGGGTAAATGCATCTGCAAACAGCTTGTTTACAGACAGATATGTGTGGTTGGTATCGATGTATTTTGCGTACCGCTCACTTTCGCTGGTAAATACGGTTTCCCAAGAAATATCTACATCATCGGTAACGTAGGTAATATTGGTTCGCCAATCTCCAAGACTCTTGGGTGAATCATATTGTTCCAGCTTGCTGACCATCCCTTCCGCCTCCTGAGAGATTCTGCATGGTATTCTGCCCACCGAAACCCACAACTGGTTTTTACCCCTTGCAGGATCGCCGGCCAGCGAATCCAGGTATCCATAAAAGTCATCCAAACAAAATGTAACACCTTTGTTATGCGCATCATATTGGTATGTTGGAATAAAATTGGTATTTCCTTTCACCCGGTCTTTCATATCGTAGCTGGCAGCACCCATTAGCAGCACATGCTTCAATAATTTGCCTGAGGAAACTGATTTGAGATAGACACTTCTTACAAAATCCCGAATTGCCACCAGGTCTTGCTGTGAGGTGCTAAACTGATTGTAAATATCCTGTACATCTACCACCTGAACCGAGTAGCCCTGATTTTTACTTCGAATGGCAGCCAGGCGATTGGCGGCGCTTAAAAAATCGCGATGTGTAATAATAAGCAAATCTGGTGGAGCATTTTGCAGTAAATCCGGTCCGCTGATAAGGCCCAAAATCTCCGGTTTGGATAAATTGCCCGGTTCAAAAGCGACAAACATCTTTTTGGATTGGCCTGAAGGTGATATGGTTTTTTTATAAGTACCCTGCTGAATTAGGTCCTGAGCAACCGGCATAAAAGGATTACTTACATTCCATACAGCGATGGGCTTACTGATGATATCGGAGGTAACCCTGATTTCTGCAGTAACATTATCTGTTAACTCACGATTTCGGATGATCACCTGCCCCGCTGAGGTATTAATGGGCATTTTACCTGTTGCCTCTATAAAATTAATCCAGCCACTGCTTTTGGTATTAGGCCTGGTTAAAGTAAACTGCGCCTGCAACTTTTTTGCGGGTGCGGTCAATTTAAAAAACCTTTCCTGAAGATCGAATGCAACATATTCAGTATTTATCGGTGAATAATTCAATGTTCCTGAAACACTATTGATTGCATAATTGATGGTACCTGAGCCGTCCTGCATCCCTCCTGCCACTGAAATTCGCACATCGACCGAATCATCGGCCATGGCGGGTATCCCGAATTCAACAGCCCGGTTCAGTGTTTCATTTCCAAGCTTTTCTCCCAGCCAGGTTCTTCCCATGTGTATGGGGTTTTCAAGATCTTTTTCATAAAACTGCATCCATTCTGATTCATCGATTATAACATTGGCGGTTCCTTGAAAATTCACTGTATTCATGCGCTTACCGGCAGTTTTCCCAAAACCGATGTATAAATAGGTAAAGTTGTCATAAAAATGTACCGAATGCCTCCATTGTCCTGCAGCATAATTCCAGGTATGAGGAGCCATGGCAAAAAATAAAAGGTAATCCTCTCCACTGAAAACTCCATCATTTCCCCCTTCAACATAAATGGGGATCTCTTTGGTTCCGTGAAAAGCACTGCGACTCATTTCCGGCAGCATTGCACCCTGATGGGTATAAACGACTAATTTTCCTGCATCTTTACCCTCTGGATTTAAACCTGCATTTTTCAACTCTGTTGCGGTGATTCTGTAAACCCCATCATTGGAAACACGTACCCTAACCCATTCGCCATCACTAAATTTCATACCCTGCGACAACGCTGTTGTACAAAAAAGAATACAACCCGAAAACACGAGCATCTTAACTTTTTGAAAAATATGCATATACACAGCACCCATTAACTGCAAATATCCCAAAAAATTGCATTTTATTAAGCACAATACTGTCATTTTTCCCTGACGATGAAAAAATATTTTGTTGCGTGAAACGTTTTATCTCCTAAATTTGTCCATTCAGAAACTATGCAAAAAGGATTTTTACGACTTTCCTTTATCGCCGCTTCATTTTTGTCGGTGATTTCTATCAAGGCACAAGATCCGGAACTGACTCAGTTCTATGCCGCTCCTGTATACACAAATCCGGCGCTTGCAGGATCTGCTGTCTGCAACTTCGGAGCAGCCGGCCGAGTAGCGCTTAATTATCGGAACCAGTGGCCAGGCCTCCCCGGAACATTCCGCTCTTTTGCGGCCTCGTGGGATCAGCACATTGCCAGTGTCGGCGGTGGACTTGGGGCCATGGTATTTCATGATGTAGCAGGATCAGGTCTGCTCACAACCACTACCGTAAGCGGGGTTTATTCTTATCTGTTGCCTCTAAATAGGAATAAACTTTTCATGCGATTTGGTTTGCAGGGTGCCTATTCTTTTAAGAGCATCAACTTCAATCGTCTTAAATTCTCTGATCAAATAGTTCCTACGCAAGGTTTTGTAAACCCCACGGCAGAGCAGGTTCCATCGCAAAATATAGGGTATCCTAATTTCAATGCCGGCTGGATCATGTATTCTTCTAAATTTTACATGGGTGTAGCTGCGCACAATATCATTGAACCTAACTGGAGTTTCTACCAGAATCCCAATGAAGTTTTGCCCCGCCGTTACACAGTGCATACCGGAGCGGTAATTCCCTTATCTAAATCCCGTTTCAGACAGGAAGACGATGCCACATTTAGTCCTAATGCTCTGTTTATGATGCAGCGTAATTTCTCGCAGCTTAATATAGGGTTTTATGCTAACAAAGGCCCGCTGGTTAGTGGTTTATGGTTCCGTCAGACTTTCGGCAATTATAAAAATGCCGATGCCATTATGATGTTGATAGGATTTAGAAAAAATCGATTCAAATTTGGCTATAGCTATGACTTTACCGTAAGTGATGGAAGAAGTGCTATCCCCTCCAGCCATGAAGTAAGTGCAACTATAGACTGGTGCGTTCCTCCCGGCAGCAAACCATTCAGACCTTTAAAGTGTCCTGAATTCTAAACAAAAAATCAAATACATGAAATGGGCTGGAATAAATGTGGTTTTCAGCCCATTTTTATTTGGGAAATATGAAAAATCTTTTTATTATTGCGAAATATTTTTCGCCAAAAAGCGTTAAACATAATCAAATGAAAATGAACTTTAGGGTAAAAAGCCAATGGTTAGCTGCGATTATGCTGCCATTAATGTTTGCGGGTTGTGTTCCCAAAGACAGGAGCAGAACCACCGGACAGTACTACAACAGTCCAAAATGGGGAGGATTTGCTAATCCCAAATATCAGGGTCAGGAAACAGGTCCTGGTCTTGTTTTGGTTGAAGGCGGTTCTTTCACAATGGGTTCAACCGAAAATGACTTGCGTTATGACAATAATAACGTGGAAAGAACGGCTACTGTAAACTCCTTTTACATGGACGAAACAGAAGTGAGTAACCTTGACTACCGTGGATATGTCTATTGGCTCATGCGCACATTCGTGGATTATCCGGAAGTATACAATCAGGCACTACCTGATACCAACTGCTGGAGAAGCAAACTGGGGTACAACGAACCATTCGTTGATTACTATTTCCGCCACCCTGCCTACAAAGACTACCCCGTGGTGGGTGTTAACTGGCAGCAGGCCACTGATTTTGCCAAATGGAGAACAGACAGGGTAAATGAGTATATCATTGATCGTGAATGTATCATGAAGTTTACCATTGCCCAGGATGCAACCGGTGAAAACAATTTCAACACCCGTGCCTACTTGGCGGGTCAATACGATTTCCTGAAGAAGGGTAAAACGCCTCTAAAGGATTACAGTAAGTTAAAGAAAAAAGACCGTAAGCGCTACAAGGTGGGTATGGAAGATGGTGTGCTTCTGCCTGATTATCGCCTGCCAACCGAAGCCGAATGGGAATTTGCTGCACAGGCCAACATTGGCAATACACAGTTTGAAAACATCGATCAAAAGAGAATTTACTCTTGGGATGATTACACCATCAGAATTAAGGATGGCAATGAAACAGACCGCGGCAAAATCCGTATGAACGCTATGCGTGGAAAAGGTGATTTCGGCGGTGTTGCAGGTGGTCCTCTTAATGATGCCGGATTCATTACCACTCCTGTATACAGCTACTGGCCCAATGCTTATGGTTTGTATAACATGTCAGCCAACGTAAGTGAATGGGTAATGGATGTGTTCCGTCCCCTGTCTATGGAAGATATGGATGCGTTCATGCCTTTCCGTGGAAACGTTTACAAAACCCTGGTGATGGATCAGTATGGTGCTATTGAGCAGAAAGATAGTCTTGGACGCCTTCAGTTCCGTGATGTGACCGAATCAGACAATGTGAACCGTCGTAACTACCGCAAAGCCGATAACATTGGTTTTAAAGACGAGGATAATTACAACAATGGAGAAATGATTTATGAATATGGCGTAACTTCATTGGTTAATAACAAGGCGCATGTATTTAAAGGAGCCAGCTGGAATGACAGAACTTACTGGGCCTCTCCCGGAACCCGTCGCTTCCTGGATGAAAAGCAAAGCTTAAGTACGCTTGGCTTCCGTTGTGCCATGATTAGAATTGGATCTCCTGTGGGCAACAGCAAAGAGAAATACAACAAACTGCCCAGCAGCGGAATCGATAAAAAAACCAAAAAGAAAAGATAATTTATTTATAATCCTTAAAAAGGCCTCTTCATGAGGCCTTTTTTTATGAAATCAGCTGTAACTTTGCTGCAGCAGTCTGCCTTACCGCGCCGAAGCAATTCGGTGAGGAAAGTCCGGGCAACACAGGGCGCCGTACTTCCTAACAGGAAGGCGCGCAGCGGGTAACTGCTGTGCGACAGAAAGTGTCACAGAAACTATACCGTCTCGGCTTGCCGGGATAAGGGTGAAAAAGCGGGGTAAGAGCCCACTCGTTGCGTTGTGAATCGCAATTGGGATAAACCTTACGGGTTGAAAGACCAAATAAACCCTGCAACAGGAGCGGCCCGCTCCGGTTTACTGTTTAGGCAGTAATGGCAGGGAGGGTAGGTCGATAGAGGCCCGTTGTGAAACAGGTCCCAGATAAATGGTAAGGAGCCTATTTTGGTAACAAAATGAGCTACAGAACCCGGCTTACAGGACTGCTTTTAAAAAATTAATAAATCGGTGTTGATTTTAGAGCACATATTTGTTAATTTTGCACCCACATTGATCGAAAGATCATTGTAAAAGCGAGAATAGCTCAGTTGGTAGAGCATCACCTTGCCAAGGTGAGGGTCGCGAGTTCGAGTCTCGTTTCTCGCTCCAGAGAGCCCCGGAAACGGGGCTTTTCTTTTTCCCGGAATTCTGTCAATACCAAAACGCATCTGTATATTTGCGTAGTAATCAACCAGGGTAATGAGTACTGAATTTGAGGCCGTCATAGGATTGGAAATACACATACAACTGCTGACCGAAAGCAAAGCATTTTCATCAGACAGTACTGCCTATGGCCAAATGCCCAACACACAGGTTAGTGCGGTCAGTCTGGGACATCCCGGCACATTGCCCAAACACAACCGACACGCAGTTGAGCTGGCCATGAAAATGGGTCTGGCGCTGCAGTGTGGAATTACCCGAATAAACCGGTATGCCAGAAAAAACTATTTTTATGCGGATTTACCTAAAGGATATCAGATAACTCAGTTTGATACACCGCTTTGCACCGGTGGCTTCGTCAGCATAAAACCCAAGTCAGGCGAGCCAAAACAGGTCAGACTCATTCGGATTCACATGGAGGAAGACACGGGAAAAAGTATGCATGATCAGGATCTGGAGGATTCACTGATTGATTACAACCGAGCCGGTACTCCCCTAATTGAAGTAGTAACGGAACCCGATATTCGCACGGGAGAAGAAGCGTATGCATTTGTTACGGAAATCCGCAGACTGGTTCGTTACCTCGATATATGCGATGGTAACATGGAAGAAGGCAGTTTGCGCTGTGATGCCAATATTTCAATTCGTCCGAAAGGGACATCGGCATTTGGCACCAAGGTGGAAGTAAAAAACATGAATTCCATCAGCAATGTCAAACGTGCCATTGATTTTGAAATTAAAAGACAGACCGAAGTATTGCAAAACGGAGGTGTTGTTATAGGTGAAACCCGAGGATTTAATGGATTGAATGGCAGCACATTCAGCATGAGGCGCAAAGAACTCGTAAACGATTACCGTTACTTTCCCGAACCGGATTTACCACCATTAACCCTTACAGATAAAGATATTGAAGCTGTAAAACACAGCATGCCCGAGCTTCCTGAGGCCCTTTTCAATCGTTTTCATCAGGAGCTTGGCCTTTCAGAATATGATGCTGCGGTTTTAACCGACGATAAAACCACTGCCATGTATTTTAATCATTTGATTCAATGCACTTCCAACTACAAAGCAGCTGCAAACTGGGTCAATGTGGCCATCAAAGGATATCTAAACGAAAATGCCGTAGGGATGGAATCTTTCCCACTACAGCCGGAAAAAATAGCGGATATTATTTCGGTCATTGACCAAAACATTGTTTCACACAGTGCTGCTGCACAGCACCTCTTCCCTGCCATGATTGCCAATCCTCATGCCACTGCGGTTGAACTGATTGAAAAACTCAACCTGGCACAGGATGCAGACACGGACACCATAGAAAATCTGATTGCTGAAGTATTATCCAGATTTCCTGAAAAAGTACAGGAATATAAAAACGGGAAAACCGGTCTGCTGGGACTTTTTGTGGGTGAAGTTATGAAAGCAAGCAAGGGTAAAGCCGACCCCAGAAAAACCAACGAGCAAGTGCGTAAAATGCTGGATGCATGAGCGTTTCGTTTTTAGTTTCTATTTTCAAGCGATTGCAGCTGTGTGGTGATGAGCCGGCCTGTATTATTGAAGACAAAGCCACATCCTATGATTCATTTGCACGAAGTGCAGGGGCTATACAAGGTAAAATACAGCGTACCGGGAGCATGCACATGGGTATTATTACCCAAAATGCACCGGAAACCTATGCAACTATTATTGCTTCATGGCTGACAGGCAAGGCCTACGTGCCTATTCCTGCCCATTATCCGGCAAGCAGAATAGAAGAAATCATTCAGAGTTCAGAAATCGGTACTCTTTTTTACGCTGTAGAAGACCCGGAAATTGAAAACCTGAAGGATATTTTTCCGCAGATAGATTTTGTAAACAGTGCTTCATTGCCGGAATCGGAAATCTTTTGCGCGTTTCCTGCAGAAGATAAAACTGCTTATGTGCTTTACACATCAGGCACCACCGGCAAACCGAAGGGGGTTCCCATCACTTTTGGTAATCTGCAGGCATTCATGGATAGTTTTGATGCGCTCGAATATGACGTTCGGGATCAGGACCGGTTTCTGCAGATGTTTGATCTAACCTTCGACTTATCGGTTGTTTGCTTTACCAGACCCTTAATGTCGGGTGCCAGTTTTCACACCTTGCCTTCCGGCATGATAAAAACGCTGGCTCTATATCATGTGCTTGAAGAAAATCAGATCACCGTGAGTTTGATGGTACCTTCAGCCATAGGTTTGTTGATTCCTTACCTGGAAGATATACACCTTCCTGAACTTCGGATTTCACAGTTTTGTGGGGAGGCCCTCAAAAAGGATCTGTTAAAAAAATGGAAATCCTGTGTGCCTAATGCAAGGGTTGACAACGTATATGGTCCCACAGAAGCTACCATTTATTGCACTTCACAGGGCTGTAACGCAGAAAACATCTCTCATCACAATGGGGTGGTAGGAATCGGAAAACCCATGAAATCGACAACGTTAATGCTCATTGATGACCATGGAACCCCCATCACCGGTAACAAGATCGAAGGTGAGCTCTGTTTGGGAGGAAATCAACTGACTCCGGGCTATCTGAACAATGAGGAGCAAAACCGTGAAAAGTTCTTTTACCATAATGATTGTCGCTATTACAAGACTGGGGATCTCGCCTATCAAGACCGCAACGGGAACTACTTTTACGTTGGGAGAAAAGATGATCAGGTAAAAATACAGGGTTATCGCATTGAACTGGCTGAACTGGAAGTGGCGGCAGGTCGGGTTTTTCCTGATTCACCGGCTGTAGCCATCGGTTATCAGGCAGAAGAAGCGTGGTATCTTGCACTCTTTGTAAAGCAATCATCCATCGATGAAGGCCAGACTCAGCAATTATTGAAACGCATACTACCTCCTTATATGATACCTCACCGGATGTATGCCATCGCTGAAATCCCACTCAATGCCAACGGCAAAACTGACCGTAAGGCATTGAGACAAATAGCGGAAAGACAACATTAAACAGGCATGAAAATCTCCATTCGAAAGGCGACTCAAGAGGATATGGAATTCATTACCGATGGAATCATCCATGCGGAAATGTCAGGCAGCACAAAATTGCCTTACCAAACCATGTTTGGCCTTAATGAGGAGGAAACCCAAACGCTGATTCACCATGTGATAGAGGAAGAAATTGATGGACAGGAATGGTATTTGCCCAATTTTTCCATATTGGAAATTGACGGTCAACCGGCATCATGTTTAAGCAGCTGGGTAGAAGGCGAAAATGGCAGCGGCAGTGGATTACTGAAAGCCCAGGCGATGGGATGGATTTTAAAGGAAAAATGGACAAATGCCGCGCAGCAACTGGAATGCTTAAAAAGCATGCAATTGGCCCGTATTCAAGGCGCGCTGCAGCTGGAATGTATATATACTAAAAAAGAACACCGAGGCAAAGGATTGGCCTCTAAACTCATAGAACACTGCATTCAGGAAGCATTAACAACCCCTAAAAAACCAAATTTGGCAGAAATACAATTGTTGGGTAATAATGAAGCCGCCATGCGTTCATACACAAAATGTGGATTTCTCTTACGGGAACAGTCAACCTCCTCACACCCGGAAATTCTAACTTTGTTGGCACATCACACACGTGTTTCTTTAATCCGAAATCTTTGATATGGAATCTTCAGACATCCGCACACAATTAAGTACCATCTTTGATTCCGTATTTCATTGCGGAGCCATTACTATAACCGATGACCTTACGGCTGATCAAGTTGAAAAGTGGGATTCCCTTACCCACCTGACCATGATAGCGGCTGTTGAGTCCCATTTTGGTATCAGATTTAAACTTAAAGAATTAACCGGAATGAAAAATACCGGCGATCTGATAACACTGATTACTGAGAAAACGCAGGTCGGTTGAGCAGTACAAGACATAACAGGCCATTGCTCACCATGGCAACAGCAGGGTTAATGCTGGGACTGTTGGTATGGATTTTCAGCGACAATATTTTGGCCCAATGGACCCGGGATCATGGGCTCAGATTTACACAAATAGATCAAATTTTATTGACTGGAAAATCGGCGCCAAAAGTGGTTGTAAAAAAGAAAACTGTTCCCAAAACTGATACTATCATTCTGAAAAAGTTAACGGCAGGAGAACGGTTTAGAATAGACACACTGCATAAAAAGATCCAATACCTAAACAACCTTTCCACCAATGGAAATACTGCACTTGACGGTTATTTTGCAGCTTTGCAGAGCACCAAAGATTCGTTGGTTCATATTTGGTATTATGGTGATTCACAGATTGAAGGAGACCGAATCACCCAGGATCTGCGACTAATGCTTCAAAAACAGTTCGGTGGAAACGGCCAAGGGCTGGTTCCCTTTAATGATGTAGCCAGCTACAGGTTTCTGGAGACCTATGCCAAAGGTTTCACTAAATATAACGTATTCAACCATCGGAAAACGAGCGGATTTGGTTTCAGTGGCATTAAATATCGTTACTCGGCGGCAGATTCAGGTAATGCACAGACCGGAATTACCGTTTCTCAGGGCCTGCAATTCAATAAGGTATACCTTTTGCATGATAAGGATGTAAAAAGCACGGTGAAGGTTTCCATAGACAAACAAAATGAAAAAGAAATTGTGCTGTCGGGCTATAAAACGCTTATCCACGAAGGAAAATGCCGTGACATGAAAATAAACTTCCGCCACACTGCAACTGCCTTTTATGGCTATCTGCTGGAAGGGGAAAAAGGAATACAAATTGACAACTGCGGAATACGCGGACACAGCGGGGACGGCCTGTTCAACATTAGTAATGCGACCCTGCAGTTGCAGTCGAGATTGCTAAACACACGCCTCATTGTTTTCCACTACGGAAACAACGCAATTCCATACATACGCAGCGAAGCACACGCCGCACAGGTAGGCAATGAATTCTACAAACTATTCGTTAAATACAGAAAGGCATTGCCGCATATTAGCATTTTGGTGGTAAGTGGCGGAGATATGGGCAGAATAATCGAAGAAAAACCGCAATCGTATCCTTATGCAGGGGCCTTGGCCGTTGAGATGGGAAAAGCAGCAGAGAAAGCCGGCTGTGCCTTTTTTGACATGCACGCACTCATGCAGTCTGACGGTGGAATTGCAGGATGGGTAAAACAAGGAAAAGCAAGTATTGACGGGCATTTGAGTGCCTATGGTCAAAAGTTTTTCGCCCAGGCGCTCCATCGGGAACTGATGAAGTCTTATGAAATTTATCAACTTAGTCATACCCTGAGCCATTAAAAAGATTGCAGCCATATTGTTATCCCTATGCAGTTTTGCAATAACGGCACAACATGCATTGCAGGTATGGCCCGAAAACCGCTATACCCCCTACCCTTTTTTGCACACTGAATTTAACAGTCTGCAGTTTTATGACAGGGCCTTGGCGGAACCCTTATTTAAAAAACTTCAAAACACCGGTAATAAACGTGTAAGTATATTATACATTGGCGATTCGCATGTTCAGGCCGATGATTTTACAGGAGAACTCCGCTCCCGTTTTCAGTTAGCTTACGGTAATGCTGGCAGGGGTATGGTCTTCCCCTATTCCACCGCCCGAACGCATGCCGCTGTGGATTATGCAACTTCGCATACCGGAAGATGGCTTAATGCCAAAAATATAGAAGCCAGCCCTCAGCTGCCATTAGGCGTAAGTGGTGTTAGTTCAAGAACACTGGACAGCGATGCTTCTTTCAGGATGATTTTTAAGGGTACGGTTCAGCCGGAACATACCCGATTAAGGATTTTCCTAAAAAGGGACATCCAAAGTTATGATTTCAATGTTCGTTCGGGAGGCAGTCAGGTATTTGTAGATGTTTTTGAACCCAATTCAACAGATACTGCCCAAATGGTGGTGGTGGATTTGCCGTCGGTAGGCAGCGATTTTGTTTTTACCCTAAAAAAGACTGATACATCACAGTCTATGTTTGAAATTTACGGCATCAGCATCGAAAATCCCCGGGACGCAGGCGTTCTATTTCACAGCGTAGGCATCAATGGTGCCGGTCATTATTCTCTATTGCGACAAAATATGATGAGCGAACAGCTGGGAATGCTAAAACCAGATGCCATTATCATTGATCTTGGCGCCAATGATTTTTATCGGGGTAAAATAGATAAAGTTGTTTTCTCTGACAATCTGCTTAAAATTGTGAAAGGGATACGCGGTGCTTTACCCAATGTAAGCATCATACTGGGCTGTTCTCAGGATATCTACAGAGGCGGATACAGCTTGACCGATTGCCTGGCATTTTCAGACGTTATCCGGGAATTCTCTAACCAGCACCACTGTCTTTTTTATGACTGGTACTGGGTTTCCGGTGGTCGCTACTCCATGATGCGCTGGAGCCAAAATGCACTGGCCAAATGGGATATGGTGCATCTAACCCATAGCGGTTATCTGCTTAAAGGTCAGCTGATGGCTGAAAGTTATGAAAGAACTGCCTACTGGCTGAAACATAACGATACCGGTAAATTCTTGGTGTATAATGTAGACTCCCTTAGAGCTCCTTTACTGGATACAGCCCCTAAAACCCAGTCCGCCACGCAAACACAAATTCGGTATCAGTGGCTTTATCACCGCGTTTTGAGAGGCCAAACCATCTGGTCTGTTGCTGCTGCTTACGGGGTTAGTGCTTATCAGATTAAAAGCTGGAATCGATTAAGAAGTAATTATCTGTGGATAGGTCAGATATTAAAAATTTACGCCCCTATTAAAGTACAGGTTCCGATAAAGCCGGTTAATCCCATTGTAACTAAACCCATAGACTCTACTGAAATTACAGGCCCGGACACAACCCGTAAGGTTATACCCAAACCGGTAGTACAACGTCCGCCGGCACCAAAGCCACAAACAAGGCCACCATTGCCTCCCCCGACACCCAAAGCGTTATATCATAAAGTAAGATCAGGTGAAACCTTATTTTCCATATCGAAAAAATACGGTAGTAGTACTTCGGCAATCATGAAACTAAACCACATGAAAAGCCATAATCTAAGAGCGGGACAAACCATTCGTGTCAAATAATGGCTTTTAACTCCTCTCACTTCATATTGGTATTTCTGGCATTTTACTGCCTGTATGTTCCGATGGCCGGAAAACCAGCCCTGAGAATCGGGCTATTATTCGCCTTCAACATATTTTTTTACTATTGTCTCAGCGGAACCGGACTATTAATCTTGCTGCTGCTCAGCGTATTGGATTTTACGTTGGCGAATGGAATTCATAATGCCAGGACTGATGGTAGAAAACGTTTTTTACTATGGACCAGCATCACAATGAATGTTTTGTTGATACTGTCCTTCAGGCATTTGGCCCGGTGGTTTGGTTTGGGTGAACTGCCTTTCTGGCCTGCAACAGTGGGAGTTTCTTTTTATGTTTTCAGATCTTTGGGTTATGTACTCGATATTTACCACGAAAACATTGAAACACCCGAAAAAAACTGGGTGCGTTACTTTACCTATGTTAGCTTCTTTCCACTGATTCTGCAGGGCCCTATATCGCCGGCACGGGATTTCTTACCTGAATTACACAAGGGTTTTAATGCCAAAGATGTTCCATCGGGACAGGCATTTTTCCTGCTCATTTCCGGTATTGTCAAGAAGTATGCATTGGCCGCGTTTCTAACCGCAAATTTCACAGACAGGGTATTTGGCAGTCCACATCTTTTTACCGGTATGGAAAACCTTTTTGCCGCCATGGGACAGGCGCTGGTGGTGTATCTGGATTTTAGCGGCTATACAGACTTAATGCTGGGCATGGGATTGTTACTGGGTTTCAAGCTTGCGGACAATTTCAATTTCCCCTATGCAGCGGTCAATATTACGGAATACTGGCGCAGATGGCACATGAGCTTGAGTAAATGGCTCAATGAATACCTATTTTTCCCGCTCTCTTTTTCATTACGAAGTTGGAAGAGATGGGGCACTGTGTTGGCGGTTTTGATTACCTTTATTATCAGTGGATTCTGGCATGGCACCTCCGTTAATTACACTTTCTGGGGCGCGCTACATGGGATAGCCCTATCATGGGATATTGCTTCATCGGGTATACGCGATACTATAAAAAAGCAAATGCCGTCATGGATTTACAAACCCATATCGGTGGTGTTAACCTTTTTATTCCTGGCGATTAGTGGTATTTATTTTCGTTTGGAAAACATGGAAACAGCGACGGATATGATTACCCATATATTCAACGACCGTGACTGGTCAGTTTTTGGAAACTGGATGCGCGATTTCAGCGGAGTTTTTGCAGTCATGGCCGGATTGCTGTTATGGCAATGGACTGGGGGAAAATGGTATGTTAAAATTCAGGAGGCATTCATTGGTACCGGTTGGTTTGTCCATGCAATTTTGCTGGTACTGGCTATTTTTATGGCCTATCAGATCTCCGGAATGGAGCCCATTCCTTTCATCTATCAGAAATTCTAATCAGAGTTTTCCTGTGATGGTGTAGGCAAGATAACCTACCCATTCCTTAACAATGGCATCGCACCTAAACAGCGCTTCACTGCTGGGAATAAAGAAATCAGGCAGAAAGTAGCCCCTTCCATAGTCGCTGATAAAATGCACCGGATAAGGTTTAACATCCACCCCGGCTTTAACAAAAGTACCCATGGCTCTGCGCATGTGAAATGATGAAGTAACCAATAAAACAGGCCCTTTTATTTGTTTATCTTTCAATATTTTAGCTGAGTTAAGCGCATTTTCATGAGTATTCCTGGATTTACTTTCTTTAATAACCACAGAATCGGGAATGCCATAACTTTTCAAAATGGGTAAGACATAATCTGCTTCCGGCTTGGTGCGTCCAGTTAATGAAGAAGACCCACCTGAGAGGATAATGCGTTTGATTTTATTTTGTCGGTATAAATTCACAACGGAATAGAGTCGGTCGGCAGCATCGCTCATTTGCACCCTATTTCTGTGTGAGTCCCACTCGGCATATCCCCCCAGAATGATGGCAGTTTCCGGAACCTGTGCATTGGTGTTTGGCTCCAGTTCCCATGCGCGGGTTATTTCATTTACGAGCACCTTATTGGAAGAAAAAAACAATATCAGCAAACCCGTCAGAATCAATTTGCGACGTCGTTCCGGCTTTTTTGTCAGGTAACCCCAAATCAACAATCCCACAGTCCAGCAAAGCGGACGAATGAAAATAATCAGGACTTTAGACAGCAGAAAAAACATGTTATATCACAATATAAGAAAAATAACTGACATTTCCAAATTAATCTGCAGTGAGTATTCGCTGTAAAGCATGGTAATATTGAAGCGATTTAATCTGAGACGACATTAGGGTTGCGTACGCGGATTCATACTGGAATTGCGCCTGAGAAAGTTCAACCCGGTTATATTTACCCAGCAAAAAAGCTTCTTTTGAAATCTGCAACACCTCTTTATATTGATTTGATGCCTTTTTTTGGAGTTCCACCTGCATCTGATAATTCCTCCATTGCTTAACAAGGATATAGATGACGTTTTTAAACTCCATCTCAGCTTTTTTATAGGCAATCTCAGCCATGGCAGTTCTGAATTCCGCAATTTGGATTTCCTTTCTTATTACACCCCCATTGAAAATACTATAATTTAGATTTATGCCAATATTAGAAGCGGTGGTTTGATTTCGAAGTAAAATACCTACATCTGAACGGCTGTTTAAATAGCTTGAATTTAACTGCATACTTAATGTTGGCAACATTTCTGACTTTGCCAACCGCTGGTTTTGTTTCATGGTTTCCCATTCGGCCTTTCTCAGTCTCAATTCACTGCTGGAATTCAGCAATGCAGTTTCTGAGGTATCCGGCATTGGCAAATCCACAGAAATCTCTTTGATACTTGGGCGATACTGCATATCAGCCGGAGCAAACATGAGCAAATTCAGGCTTGCTAAGGCCTCCATACTGGTAGACTTTCTATTCAGGGTTTGTGAATTTTGCATAGCTTCATCGGCTTTTGCCTGTAAAACATCAGCTTCTGTAGCCTTGCCATTTTGAAATAGCAATTCTGTCTGTTTGGTTTTAACGCTAAAGAAAAAATCCATTCCCTTCATTTGTTCAAGCCACTGTAATTCATTTACCCAGTTATAATAGGCATTCAATACCTGTTCTCTGAGCAATTTTTTTCTGATGCTAACAACTTCACCGGCGGCAACCTCTTCCCACTCAAGCGTTTTCTTCCGTGCCTGAACACCCATTCCATCAAACAATACCTGATTGACTTGTAAATTTCCATTTAAGGAAGAACTGCCGGCACCTTTTCTGGAAATTTCGCTGCCATTATTAAATGTCAGGTTGGCATTTTGGGTTGCGGTATTCCAGCCACTGTTAAAAGAAACCTGTGGCAATGCCCCTGCCCTTCCCAGACTATTATTTAATGCAGCAATATTTTTCAATTTCTCAGCCGCCTGCAAATCCGGGTGATTTTTAAACGCTTTTTCTACGGCCTGCTCTGGTGTAAGTTCCTGAGCATTCAGTTGATTCAGGCATCCTAAAACGCCCATAAACGAGACAAAAAATGCCTTCATTATTTTTTTCTTGAAAGCCATAAATACATGGTTGGAATTACAATCAGGGTAAACAACAATGAGATGAGCAGTCCGCCCATTACCACAATGCCCATTCCCTGCCTGCTGGCAGCACCGGAACCAAAAGCAATCGCAATGGGAAGCGCACCGAATATAGTTGCAATGGTGGTCATTAAAATCGGCCTGAGGCGCATTTCTGATGCCTGCAGTATGGCCTCGAGTTTACTTTTCCCGGATTCTCGCAACTGATTGGCAAATTCAACGATTAAAATACCATTTTTGGTTACTAAACCAATGAGCATAATAATGCCAATTTGTGAGAAGATATTTAAAGTCTGATTAAAATACCATAGGGAAAATAAAGCACCTGCCAGCGCCAAAGGCACGGTAAGCATGATAATCAAAGGATCTGTAAGACTTTCAAATTGTGCGGCAAGCAACAGATAAATCAACAACAGCGAAAGCAGAAAAACGAACGATAGATTGTCATTGCTCTCCTCAAAATCTCTGGAACTTCCTGTAAGTTCGGTTTTAAAGCTTTCATCCAGGTGCTTTTTGGCCAGTGTGCGCATGGCACGTATGCCGTCACCTACCGTTTTACCCGGAGGCAAACCTGCCGAAACCGTCGCTGAAATGAAACGGTTGTAGCGGTAACGCTGTGGAGGAGAGCTCTCCTCCATCACTTTTACGAGGGTTCTTAACTGAACCGAAGCACCATTGCGATTTTTTACGTATAAACTTTGCAGGTCAGCGGGTTCATCCCTATTGGCTCTGTCGAGCTGCCCAATCACCTGATACTGTCTACCATTCTGGGTAAAGTAACCAAACCGCTGGGCACTGAATGCAAGTTGAAGCGTCTGGGCTATTTCCTGCATGCTAACCCCCGCTTTTGCAGCACGTTCACGGTCAATTTCCAGGTTAATTTCCGGCTTATTGAATTTTAGATTCACATCCACCGCCTGCAGGTTCGGATCTTTGGAAGCATCATCCATAAACTGAGGCAATACCGATTTAAGTTTTTCAAAACTGGGTGCCTGTATAACAAATTGCACGGGTTGTCCGAAACCGGCACCGCCTGTGGAGATGGTTTGAGGTTGTATCACAAAGGTCTTGGCAGAATTCATCCCCATTGCCTTTTTCTGGATATACTGGGCAATTTCGGCCTGTGTGCGCTTGCGTTCAGAGGCATCGGTGAGTCTGATTCGGGCAAAACCTGTATTAACAGAACCTGAACCGGCAAACTGCGGCGAAGTGACGGTAAGGGCTACAGCCAATTCGGGCACAGAATCATCCAGAAACTGCGCCAATTGCAACATGTGGGCATCGGTGTATTCATAGGAGGCACTTTCGGGGGCTGTAACAGATAATCTAAACCAGTTGCGATCATCCATCGGTGCCAGCTCTTTAGGCAAGGTTTTGAAATAATAAACCCCTGCAGCCAGGGATAAGATGAGAATTACCAGCGCCATCCATTTCTTGTGCAATACTCCTTGCAGCCAGTTTCGGTATCCACTGTTTAAACGCTCAAAAAACGGCTCCGTCGCTTCGTAAAAACGACTTCGTTTGTTGTTTTTTCTCACCAGGTAAGCATTCAGCATGGGCGTGAGTGTAAGCGAAACGAATGCAGAAATCAACACGGATGATGCCAGCACCACCCCAAACTCTCTAAAAAGACGTCCTGTGAAGCCCTGAAGAAATATAACCGGAAGAAACACGGCGGCCAGCGTGAGGGAGGTGCTTACTACGGCAAAAATTATTTCGCGTGTGCCCTCAATGGCAGCAGTAATGGGGTTCTCGCCTTTTTCAATTCGTTTGTAAATATTTTCCGTTACTACAATTCCATCATCCACCACCAGACCGGTAGCCAGTACTATGGCCAGCAGTGTCAGCACATTGATGGAAAAGCCAAACAAATACATGATAAAAAAAGTACCGACCAGCGAAACGGGAATATCAATAAGCGGACGTATGGCCACGACAGCATCTCGGAAAAAGAGGTATACCACCAGTATTACCAGGATAAAGGCAATGAGAAGGGTTTCGGCTACTTCTTTAACAGACCTGCGCACGAATTCGGTAGTATCCAGCACCACGTCCAGCTCAATATCTGTAGGTAATTCTTTTTTTAGGGATTCCAGCCGTTTATAGAACTCTGAAGCAATGGCAATTTGATTAGAACCCGGCTGAGGCACGACCGCTATCGCCACCATGGGCACTCCACTTTGTCTTAGTATAGTAGATTCATTTTCCGGCCCCAGCTGCACCTGCGCAACGTCTTTGAGGTATACATTGCCTGCCTCTGTGCTTTTAAGCAGCATATTTTCAAACTCCGTTACGGTTTCAAGATTTGCTCGGGTATTGATGTTGAGTTCAGATGCATTGCCTTCAATTTTACCTGAAGGCAAATCCACATTCTGTTGTTGGAGCGCCGATCTCACATCCGCAGGAACAATGCCACGGGCCGCCATTAGGGCCGGATTTAGCCAAAGACGCATGGCATATCGTTTTTGTCCCCAGATTTGAACCCCACTTACCCCGGGAATGGTTTGGATACGCTGTGCAATCACGTTTTCGGCATAATCGCTCAAATCGGTTTGTTTTCTGTCGCTGCTGCGCACTGTCATGCTGATAATAGCATCGCTATTGGCATCTGCTTTGGAAACACTTGGCACAGCATCGATATCCTGAGGAAGCTGACGTACCGCCTGCGAAACCTTATCGCGCACATCGTTGGCAGCCCTTTCCAAATCAACACTTAATTCAAATTCAAGGGTGATAACAGAACTGCCCTGATTGCTGGCCGAAGAAATGGTACGAATGCCTTCAATGCTGTTCAGCGTCTTTTCCAGCGGCTCGGTTATTTGGCTTTCCACCACTTCTGCATTGGCACCGGTATATCCTGTCCTTACCGTAATGATTGGGGGATCAATTGAGGGAAATTCACGTACACCCAAAAACTTAAAACCGATGCCACCAAACACCAGAATAAGCAAAGACATGACCATGCTTAACACAGGACGCTTGACGCTCAGCTCCGAGAGATTCATGGCTTGGCTGAATTTTTGGGAGATACTTTCACGGCTATGCCCGGCTTCACAAACATCAGACCGCCGGTTATCAGAGAATCTCCATCGTTTAAGCCCGATAAAACAAGTACGCTGCTATCATTTCTGGCACCGGTTGTTACATCCCGAGGTTCCGCTTTACCGGACTTTATAATAAACACACGGTTACCTTTGAGCACGGGCATTAAAGCGCCTGTTGGAATTCGAATAGCGGGCACCGCTGTATTTTTTCGCACCGAAACCATAACCATGTCGCCGGATTGCACTTCGGATGTGCTATTGAGAATGGCACGGGTTTCAAAAGTACCAGACACAGCATCCGCTGAAGGCTCTATGCTGTATACTTTTGCTGTTGACTGGTTTCCCGAACCTGATTTTATCATGAGGACTGAACCTGCTTTTATTCCCTGCCGAAATGCTGACGGAAGATGACATTTAACTTTCAGGGATTGATTTTGGTATAGGGCAGCGATTTGAGTAGAAAGATTGATGGTTGCTCCAACGCTCACTTGACGATTACCAATGATTCCGGCAAACGGAGCCCTGATTTCCGTTTTGGCAATCTGTGCAGCATTCAATTCCAGATCGGCCTGCAAGGACTCCGCATTCAACAGCGATGCCTCCAATATTTCGCGCGAGATGGCCCTTGCTTCCAGTAATTTTTGATTGCGTTCGGCTTCTATTTTTGCCTGACTTAACTGCGCTTTCAGCTTTTTGCGCTGCGCCTGCCATTCAGAATCATTGAGTTTTACCAGCAATTGCCCCGCTGATACAAGCGCGCCTTCCTGAAAAAAAATGCCGGTGATTTTTCCTGACATTTCGGGTTGCAATATCACGGATTCAGAAGGCATGATTGTGCCCGAAACGGTTACTTCATCACTAAATTCAGTAAGATTTACTTTGGTAGCAGAAACCCTGACAACCGGATTTTGGGGCTTATTTTCAATAGCTTCCTTTTTCGGGGATATAAACAACCATTTGATTATGGCCAACAATACTACCGAAAGAATAAAGATATACCAGCCTCTGTGAATTTTCATAAAAAACAACCCCAACCTGAATGGGTTGGGGTTTCAAAGTTACGTAATATTTACGGGGGATTATTTCCAATTACTCAATATGTAATTTCACTTTGAGCGCGCACTCCAAGGGTTTTGTAGTTACCCTGCGGGCTTTGGCACCATGTTAATATGCAATTTCATTACTCCACAATTATTCTTTCATATTAACTTTTTCAGTAATATACTCATCTTCAGCAGTGGTGGATGTGACAATCGGTATGGTAAAAATTAAGATTACCGCTCCCGGCAAAAATTGCTTTAAATAACTTTTCTTTCAATTTTTCGCAGGAGCTGAATGAATTGGCTGCCATGCTAAAGAGAATGACAACCGAAAGGAAAAAAATTGACTTTTAAATAGAGCGAACATATATGGGATTAAATACAATTACAACAAAAGATATTATGTACCCAATTTTGCAATAATTGCATTGTTAAATATATCTGTTATTTCATTATTAATTATTAATTTTTACCCTAACTAATCAATTTTAATTAGATTATCCTTTTAGATTAATAAATTTGATACATGATATTATTAGGCATAAATAGACAGTCCATTTTCAAATTGTTACTGGGTTCAATGATGGTTATTTCACCGATGATTATAAATGGTCAAACACCTGAACTGACAGAGGACAAAATTTTGATAAACAATATTTCAGTTCCTTGGGGATTTACCTTCATCAATAGTGATGAGGTGATATTTACTGAAAGACAGGGCAAGCTTTATCGATATGTGATATCTACCAATTCAAAAACTGAAATTTCCGGTGTACCTGCAGTTTCACAAAATGGACAGGGTGGATTGCTAGACATTGCATTGCATCCGGAATTTGCCTCAAATCGTTTTGTTTACCTAACCTATGCAGTATTTGCCTCCGGTGGCCAAACCACTGCCCTTGGCCGAGGAAAACTAGTTGACGACAAACTCACGGACTTTAAGGAGATATTCAGAGCGCTTCCGATAGTCAATTCCGGAGTACACTTCGGCTCCAGAATTGTATTTGACAATAACAAGAAGATTTATATGTCTGTAGGTGACAGAGGTACTCCAGAGCATGCACAAAACAGAAATAATCACTTGGGAAAAGTATTGAGATTAAATGATGATGGAACGGCCCCAAATGACAATCCGCTTATAGACACCCCAAATACAAAACCTGAAATTTACTGTTGGGGGAACCGTAATATACAGGGTATGGCTATGCACCCGGTTACCGGAGAAATATATGCACATGAACATGGCCCGCGTGGAGGTGATGAACTCAACCTAATCAAACCCAATACAAACTATGGTTGGCCATTAGTAACCTTTGGCATTAATTACAATGGTACTACCATTACACCAGATACAACACTGCCGGGGATGACACTACCACTAACCTATTGGGTTCCATCCATTGCACCCAGTGGTATGTCCTTTTTACGCAATGCACAACAAGCTAACGAGGCCGACATACTAATAGGTGCACTAGCGGGAACGCATATACATTGGCTAAAATTGAAGGACAATAAGAAATTGGCATCCTACCGGAGCATGAATGGGTATGCACGTTTTAGGGATGTGCGACAAGCCCCCGATGGACAAATTTATGCCCTCACAGAATCTCCAAACCGTTTTATACGCCTAAAATCGAATGTTCGTGTTTTTACGTCGTCCGTCACCAACCACAATTTGGTTGCAGTTGACAATTTGAACGTTTATCCTAACCCTCTAGAAACAGGAAGTACTATTTCATTCCGTTTATATCAAAACCAAAATATCTCCTTACGAATTTTGGATAACAAAGGGTTGGTGATAAAGGAAAATAAAGTCCGTTTGTACACGAAAGGCACACACACAATTCAATTAGACGCTGACAATATTAGCCCGGGCCTTTATTTTGTTGAGGTAAATACTGGAAATGGAAGAATTTTTCACAAGGTTGTTAAACTGTAGACTCACAACTACCCAATTAAAATTTAACGTTACAGCATATCTTTTCATTCAACATGGCACTTGATTCCAACTAAGTAATTGTTGATTAATAGCCGCATATTACTGATTTGACCATGCCATCTTCCGTTTCTTTTTTGTAATGCCATCCAATCACTATACCAATGGCATTTTTTAATACTTATGGTCTTCTACGATCTTTCCATCTCTCACCACCACCAGAGGGGAATTCTTTTGCTTTTTGAACTCAACGAGTCTTTGAAAAGAAACCTCTAAACCTTTTAAAATTTTATCTCTAAATTCATTATGATCATGAGAAGCCTTATTTAGATTTTCTGATTTCATCGAATTTAAAGGGGTTTAAAATTGATTCTATATCTAAATTTTTCTGAAACACCAATTCCGTGGTTCCACAACTATTATCAAAGATAAGCGTATTGTCTGCTATTGGCAAATTAATGCCGCTGCGACTTCCCGACACTGCGGATACGGGATCCCAGCCTAACACAAAAAAAGCGGCCTTAAAGCCGCTTTTGTGATCCCGCTGGGACTCGAACCCAGGACCCATACATTAAAAGTGTATTGCTCTACCAACTGAGCTACGGAATCATCCCGTTTTTGGGACTGCAAAAGTAGTTAATGACATTGTTTATGCCAAACCTTTTTTAAAATTTTTTGCGATAGGTGTAATGTACCTTAGCTGTGTAGGCACCGAGCGACTCCAGCATACTGAGCATTTTTGCGTTAAAATCTCCAATCCAGGCAAGCTCTGCCACATTGATTCGGGGGTGTTTCTTCAGATTATTATAAAAGGCAATAATCAAACCTGTTTCAATGCCCAGGTTCTGAAAATCAGGCACAACCCCAAAAACAATCCCCCTGACTTTGTTGATTTTATTGCGAAGCCATAAAAAGCGAAGTCCATTCCACAGGTTTAATTTTCCATCGAAGTGTTTAAAAACCTGATTGACCTCCAAAATACTCGCATAAAAACCAATAGGTCTGTCGTCTGCGTAGGCAAAAATGGCAAAATCACCCGGCAAAACCGGCTTAACCTTTTTCAAGCGTGCCATCATTTTCTCAATCGTCAAAGGCCTAAAATCCTCATGGAAAGACCATGCCTCATTGTAAACTTGAACAAAATCTGCGGCAAACTTGTCTATCTTCTTGTAATCAAGCGAAACAAAACGGTATTTGGGATTTGACATTACCCTATCGGCAAGTTTGCTAAAGCGTTCGTAATTGAACTCTTTCTCCGTGATTTCGCAGGTCTTTTGCTCTATGATTTTTTCAAAGCCATAATCCTCAAAAAAAGCGCGGTAATAATCCGGATTATAGGCCTCACGATAACTTGGCGTTGCTTTCTTCTCCACCAACAGCCCCCAGAAACTATCCCGATCCCCAAAATTTACAGGGCCATCCATATAGTTTAGTCCTTGTTCCGAAAGCCAGGATTTACAGGCATCAAATAAAACAAAAGCGGCATCGCGGTTATTTATGCACTCAAAAAAGCCCATCCCTCCCATGCGCTCACCATTATTTTTTGTCTGATAAAAAGCAGCTACCCTACCAATAGGTTTACCCTTGTCTAACAGCACCCAGCGTGTGATATCACCACCATTGAACGCTTCATTTTTTTGGATATCAAATATTTCTTCAATGTCTGAAGTAATGGGCTTTATATAATTTAAATCATCCTGGTATACAAGCTTTGCAACAGAATGAAAATCTGCAACTGTAGCGTGGTTTGTTACTTGTTGTAGGGTGAACACGGTGCAAATTTAGTAAATGGGTTGCAGTTTATTTTTTTCCATTATCAAGGGAAATTTTCTCATCCCCTGTTTGATAATCCATGTATGTCAGGATGAACTGAAACATTTCATCTCCGGCCCTCATACTTGCACCGCCATACTCCATGCGTTCTCCTACTTGCTTTGGCGGCTGATTGGGGTTATTAGGATTCCCGGCAGTATTGTCAAAAACTGCTTCAGCCACAACGATGGTGCCGGCCGGCAGATATACCGGATTGGGATAGGTGTAAAAATATTGCCACCTGAAATCCCAATGCGGGATTTGAATCAGTTTTACCGTATCGCCATTGGGTTTTAATGCATATCCTGTGAAACGCTTTCCCAGCAAATGCAAGTGAGGATTGACGGTTAGCAGTGAAATATCCCGGTCAATCTGAAAGCGAGTGGTGTGCTTGCTTACTGAATTGGGAGCAATCAACAGTGGAGGTGTTATTCCACTAACCCCATTGGTTCCCAGCATGAGCTCTTTTGTTAATCTGCTGGGTGGTTTATCTGTAAAAAACAAATTGATATAACTTCTGTCTCGGGTTTTTCTATTGCTGGGCCCATAATGCAAATCATTGCCAACCACAGTAAACTTACCGGACAGTCTGAAGGTTCCAATCCCATCCGGATAGGCCACACCCTGCACACCGGGTAAATAATTTACAGCACTGTGCAATCTGTATGGCTTGCTTCCATCGTCATTGAGTAAATCCAGTTTACCAAAATCACTGTCATATTCACCGGCAGTTATTTCTATAGCGTAGGGCTTTTTTTGATGGTTTTTCTTTTTACCCTTGTCATACATTAGAATATGTCCGTTAAAATGATGAACCAGATCCGGTGAACCGGCCACGAATTCAACGGCTCTCACCCAGGTATCGCGGCTTAGCAGACCGGGAATTTTAACCAGAAAAAAACGATCACGCATATTGGGTTCAATCTCTACCTCCTCAATCGGCAGAACCAAATCGGGTTTACCAATTGAGCTTTTCCATGCAGGCAATTCGTATGGTTTAACCTTAGTCAAATCACCGGGGGCTGCACCTGTTTCAGCCCAGCGTTGGATGATTTCGATTTCGGCTTTGGTCAGCACTTTTTCATTAATAAAATGTGCATACTCCGGGTCGGCGGGCCAAGGCGGCATATATCTTTTTGCGGTGACCCTGGCAATGGTTTTGGATTTTCTTTTTACCTCTTCATAGGTTTGCAAAGAGAAAGGGGCTGTTCCGCCGTTATGGTGGCATGTCACGCACTGAGAGCGAATAATGGGCTCAATATGTTCGGCATAGGTGGGTTTATCAGGCACATCGGTTTTTGCCGGACCGCTGCAATGCCATCCAAAAATCATTACCGTAACTACCCATAGAATCAGACTATGTCGCATCCAACCACAAATATAATTATAGAATGTAAAGGTCTGTGAGATTCCGGCTGTCTACTCTATAAAACATCCCACAGCGCGGGTTTGGGTATATGGCAGCTTTTGACCTCTTTTTATGGCAAACAGCACATCTTTCAGGTAATTTTCAGTAGCGTTGGTTCTTTTTTTGCCTGTGTCGTAGGCCCAGTTGTCAATGGCACCGCTGTATAAAACGCGGTTATTGCTATCAATCACAAACACTTCGGGGGTGACTTTTGCACCATAAATCCGGGCTATGTAAGCAACGTCTTTACCGGCGGTGTATTCTACGGGTAAAAAATAACTGCTGTCAGAAGCGACGCTCACATCGGTGCGAAGCCCCACCAGTAAAAAACGGGGATCCTGTCCGTAAATAGCATGAAGCGTGTCCAGCAAGGGTTTATAGTTATTGCAGAGAGGACAATCCTTACTCAGAAAAAAAACCACATTGTATAAAGCCGGCTTTTCTAAATCAAGCGCGGCGTTATGCAACCGATGAATAGAGGATTCCGGCCTGGCAGTGCTGCTGCTGTCACGCACATTTAAAAAATGGGCAATCAACCCTCGGTATCCGCTTATCCCGGCAATACTTACCAGCATCACCAACAATATCAGATTAAACCACTGCAGCCGGGTAAGTTGAAATTTCCCCATCGCAATTTATTTCATCACCTGAAATGCCTTTACAAATTTGACGCCCAGGTTTCGGTTGGGAGGGATATAATCTTTCCACTTGTCGTTGTTTTTCATGCGCTCTTCCAACCCTGCCCACAAGGTACTCCATACAATTTCACCACTTCCGGTTCGCATCATTTCGCACATGTCCTTTAGCAACTCATTGTTCACTGTCCAGGTACCGATTTGCTTACTGCTAACAATCTGGGCGTCAGACGCATTTTCCAGCACCCTGCTTATGTTTTGATAACCGCCGCAGCTGCCAAGCACGGCTACCTTTGTGTTGCTGGTAAGCACATCAATGGTGGTTTGCAAGTGATAGCTATGACCTCGGTGTACCACCACATCCGGATATCGCTTTTCGGTTTCAAAAAGTGACATTAACCGCAACAGGCCTTTTTCAGCATCGGGTTTGTTCATATACAAAACGATTTTTCGTCCTTCTACACTTTCAATTTTGAGAAAACCATCCTCCTCGGTTATTTTATAGTTTTTATCCGATGAAAACTTGCTTTTAAAGGATTTGAAAGCCGCCAAACCATCTTCATCATCATAAAAAATATGCTGCTGTATGTTTTTCCCGTCGGGAAACATCAGATCTGCTTCCACACGGGTAAGTTCAGGCACTTTATACTTCACAGATATTCCGGTAACCAGCACCGGATTTTTTCCGGCCAGTTTGTATAGCAGTCCGTATATCTTCATTCCATAGCGGTTATCCGCAAGGTAGCAACGTCGCAAATCCTTGTGAATACGAACAACCATTTTTTCGCGAATCAATGAATCTGTGAGTGAACCAAAAATATCTGCCACTTCCACTGCCGGTCCAAGGTTTCCGCCGGTCCGATCCAGGTTCTTCACAATTTCATTGATAAATTGCTCCTGTTCCTGCTCGGTCATGGTATTTAACACCGGTTGCAGTGTGTTATACCCCGCGCAGGTTTGCACAAATGTTCTGAAACGATTAAAGCCCATTTTACTGCAAAACACGAACATGCTGCTATCTGTTCGCCGATGCATCATCCGTTTGAACAAGCCCAGAAAAGTACTGGTAAAAATTTCATCACGGCTGTAAACTATCAGGTTATATAATTCTTCAGCACTCAGGTTTTCAGCGAGCTTAAACCTGATTTTTTCATTTTTCTCATCGTGCAGAAGATTGATTTTTCGAATCACTTTCATGCTGTGATGAGCCATTTCAGCATCTACCGAATAACCTCCCAGGATATTGGGATTGCGGCGAAGAGAACAAAGTCGGGTAAACCAGGCATCCTCATCTGCGGCCAGGGCCTGACTTTGTGCTACGGTCAGTTCGCTGTGGTACACCATGTGAATATTGGTATAGCTACTGCTGCTTCTGCCATAGGCACGATAAATATCATATAGCATGGAAACCACCGAATCTTTACTGCTAATGAGCACATTGTTTACCGGATGAAGGGTGCCTATGAACTGTTTAATCGCATTAGGATCATTTTTGGCTACCGTTTCAAGTACCTTTAAAACCCATGCCTCCCTCTGATAATCTGCATGTTTGGTAAGCACATCATACGGGCGTTTGGTGGCTGCAAACATTAATACATCAGATGCAGCGGGCCTTTTTATGTAGAAGGGAATTACCTCCAGCGCTACATACAGGTTATTTTTAAGAAGCTCCTGATCTTTTTGCACACCCTGGTTTTTTGCCAGTTCCAGCACCGTCGTGTAAAACTGGTCATAATACCCCAAAAACCGAACAGTGCCTGCATTGATGCCTTGCAGCGAACCAATCAGCTGTCTGTAAAAAGACTCATATTCCGATTTTGGGAAACTGCTTTTCTCCAGCAGCAACTGTATCTGGTCCACACGACTAAAATACACCTGCCTGGCCCGGTCAAATTGCGCACGGGATGCGTAACCTGCACTAGTATCGTTTCTGCCGTCCAGTAAATCGATACGATATTGTTCAGCATTGCAGAGTTTGGCGAATTCATCCTTCTTTTGGGCAGTCAGCAAACCCGAAAATCCTAACGCAAAGATGATAATTGCGGTGCGCACACATGCCATAGCACGATGCCGGCCGCAACGGATACGTTGAGAGAATGTTTGGTTCCGGCCTGTGGAATTTCTACGCATGCGTTGCAAAGTTCAAGAACTTCTGACTGAATACCATCAATTTCATTGCCAAAAATAATGGCTGTAGGATTTTCAGGAAGGGAAAATTCCTGTAAAGACAGCGATCCGGTAGTTTGCTCTACCCCTATAAGTGTGTATCCTTGCTCTTTCAGCGCCTTCATGGCAGCGGTTGTGTCAGCATAATATTCCCATGAAACAGAGCGATCGGCACCCAAAGCGGTTTTGGTAATATCGCGGTGTGGCGGTGTGGCAGTAATGCCACAAAGCAGCAGTTTCTCGCACCTGAACGCATCGGCAGTGCGAAAAAACGAGCCCACATTGTGCATACTTCTAATATTGTCCAGCACCACAACGATGGGTAACTTCGATGCCGCTTGAAACGCTTCAGTGCTAAGGCGGTTCAGTTCCTGCAAACGCAACTTTCTCATGCAATTCCTGCTTGCAAAGATGATGTGAAATGACCAAAAAACAGGACTTTGTTTAAAAAGACAAACTTCTATTTGAAAAACACAAACATTTCCTTATCTTTGCACCCCAATTCCTAAGAATATGAATCCGATTGTTAAAGCCATCACGAGTGAATATTTACGCAACGATATTCCGGATTTTAAGGCCGGTGACCGAGTAACGGTACACTACAAAATCAAAGAAGGCAATAAGGAGCGCATACAGCAGTTTCAGGGTGATGTAATCCAGCGTAGAAACAGCGGAGTGGAAGAAACTTTCACCGTTCGCAAAATTTCCAATGGTGTAGGCGTTGAGCGTATTTTCCCCACCAATAGTCCTTTTATTGACAAAGTGGAGGTAAATCGCCGTGGTAAAGTACGTCGTGCCCGCATATTCTATCTGCGCAAGCAAATAGGTAAAGCTGCCCGTATCAAAGAAAGAAGAGGTTAATAGCCAACCATTATACCTAAAGGGCCTGTTTCAACAGGCCTTTTTTTATTTCTCAATTTTATACCATCCCATATTTCCCACCTTCTTCACCAGGCGGAATCTCATTGTATGGGGAAACCGTGTACTGTCTAATAACGAAGGTTGATCTGTTATAAATCCAACCGCTCCCGCTTTGCAATACGGCATTAGTGTTTCAACAGACTCATCAGCGGTGTACCAGGGATATCCCTTGCTACCTGTGTAATAAAAATATACGCATCCTGATATATCCGGTCCCACGATCCATCGCTCAGAAGCATCATTTCCTGCCCTAAGCTTTTGGGACATGCTGGAATCAACAAACTCATTGGGCACTCTATACTGGCCGGGTTTCCAGTTATTTTGTGCTATACGCATCCATGCCCAAATTGGAGAAAGTACGAGAAACACCCATACAATCGAAAGACCGGACCTTTGGATTACTCCTCCGCCTCTGGCAACAACAAATGCAAGCAAAGGCATAAAAACTATCGCATAATATCCATGGTGGATGAACTGATACTGAATCGGAAAATAAAATAACACACACCCCACACCGTAAGCCATGATAGGCGCATATCGGTACCAAACCGCCTTGCTCTTGTAAATACCTGCTATAAGAAGCGGAAGAAAAGCATAACCTACCCAGGTTTCCGGAATATCAGAAAAAAGGTTTTTACCCAAAATATCCAAAACCTCGCCCGGATTGCGCGCATGACGCATGGCATGAACAAACTCATGAAGACCGTATGTTTTAACCAGGTATGCAGCATAAATATACCATAATAATGACAGGCCTACTGCCACGCAACCCAGCAGCAATGCCTGTAGCCATACTTTACCTGACTTCTGCCGGAGGAATAAAAAACCGGTGGCAATTGGTAAACCTGCCATTAAAAACTGCAGTTTAATCATTCCAGCCATCGCCAGCATAATCATGGCCCCAACCATGTGAGACCACCGCTGTTTATCCAGCCAATGAAGTGCAAAACACCACCCCCAAAGCATACAGCAAAGCGCCATCACATCAGGTACCGCATTAATTCCATGAAAATACATCTCCGGAACAAATGCCAGAAATGAAGAGCCAATATTGGCATACAACGCTCTGCCCGTATAGTGCAGGATGATTTTATGCATGGCCCATACCGATAAAAGTGAAAATAACAAGGAAAGCCAGCGGTGGTAGTATTCAGAGAAACCCACCGTGCGATAAAGAGATGCCAATATATACTCGTATGCAGGAAACTGTGGTCCCGTAATACCGGATTTATCTAAACGCTTATCAACCCTGGGCTTCAGTAAATTCATGCTTTCATCGGCATAATTCTTTGCCACAGCCAGGGTATTGCATTGACGCCATACGTGATTTCCCACCGCAGGTAATTTCATGTAAGGCAAATGGGTAATTACCATCAAAAACAGGATGAATGGGATAGATTTACGACCCTGTAATTCAGCCATCTTCCGCATAAAGTCAGACAGGCGCTTTACCATGTATGGTCTATGATGATTTTGTGTTTACCGGAAATTTTCCTGGTGATAAGACTAAAATGCCCGGCCGGTGTATCATTCATACGAATCAGTGTCCAACGGCCATTGATATGGGCGATTTCCCCTGATTTATCCAGCATTTCGATGGTATCGATATCAAAAGATAATTGTCCCATAATGGACTTGTCCGGATAATTCTTTTTGTAGGCATTCAAGGTGGCAAGCCAGCCATACCTCACCCCCCGCGCTCCGATAAACTGCATGCCTGAATCGCGATGATACCCCTCCATAAATTCTTCAATATTTCCTGCATTCCAGGCCTTTTGTTGCGATATTAGCAGTTGCCTTATCTCAGTTGATATCTCCTGCCTGCTGCTGCCTCCACAAGCCCAGATAGAGAGCATCACACCTAAAACTATACACCGATTCATTTCGCCCCCGAAGATACAGTATATTGAATTCCTGCAGCAATGCAGTTATGATAAGCCCCGGTAGGAAAAAACAAACTTCCTGCAGTGGTCGTGGTAACAGACGCCAGTCCATATTGATATTCGAGGCGGTAACTGAACGATTTACTACTCCGGTATTGCACTTTTGCACAAATCAACATTCCGGATTTTCTGCTGTCATGCTGCACATGCAAATGTATGCCTTCGGTTTCCTGTGCTTTGATGAGGTAGGTAGTTCTAACGCCGGCTCCTGCCATCCATCGGGAATCAATGCTTTTATTTATGAAAAGCGGTATATCTAACATTTGGTAACGGTAGTGAAAGGCAGATTTTCCGGGTAAATCCGGGTTGAACGGATAGCGCGAACCCCGCTCACTTAATGCAATACCCGTTTCGTACTGCCATCCCTTTCCCAGATTTTGAGCAATGACCATTCCCGCGGTGTAGCCAAACTTGTTGTAACCGGAAGCACCATCACCATCAATCTGGCAGAGGTTAAGTGCCCCGTGCAAGGCAGAAGAAAAAGCACCTTTCCCATCCTGAGCATTAACCCGAAAGACGACCATCACAAGCCCCAGGAAAAAACTTATTCGTATTAACTGCATTTGGAGGAAATTTGCTGCAAATTACAACTTGACCGGAAAAAAAACAGATTATATCATCGTGGGTGCCGGACTTGCCGGCGTTTCGCTGGCACTGGAACTGGTTAGCAGGGGAAAGCATGTGGTGCTGTTTGACAACCAAAAACCCTCAGACAGCAGCCGGGTAGCAGCGGGAATCATTCACCCCATCGTACCTAAAGGGGTTAGGTCCACCTGGATGGGAAAAACCATTTTTGCGCTGCTAAGCAATTGGTATGAGAGATGGGAAAACCAACTGGAATCTACCTTTTATCAGCCACTTTCCGGTTATCAGATTCATCCCAATGAAGATACCGGATTATTTTGGCAACAGCGATCAGTATCTCCCGAAATACAGCAATGGTTGCTCCCTTTAAGGCATGAAACGTTGACCGGAATAACATCGTCCTTCGGCTACACACCTATTTTACAATGCGCACGACTGAATACCCGGGCATTTCTGGACTCCGCTCTCGACTGGCTCCGTCCTAAAATAGATGTCCGAAATGAGGTGTTTGATTACACGTCGCTTAAAGGGAAATCCGGAAACTGGCAATACTGCGGTGAAAG